>NZ_SOGH01000020.1:0-705935 GCF_004402305.1 Cryobacterium sp. TMB3-10
CCCCCAGAGCAGACCAAATCCACGAACCTCGTCCGCGTTCCCGCCGGAAAAAGCTTGACCATCCAACACTCCTTGAATCAGAGCGTTGCTACGACCGTATGACTTTGCCGCGAATTTCTGGGGCTTAACTCACGGTTCGCGGGGGAGATCCGGGTTAGGTTGGGCGCATGGCGAGTGAAGCGACGGAGCTTGTTGTCCAAGGGCCACACGGCGAAAGAGTCATGCGCATCTCCAGCCCGAGCCGGGTGCTCTGGCCGGAGGTCGGCATCACCAAGCTCGACCTGGCCGAGTACCTCGTGGCGGTGGGGGAGCCCTTCGTCGCGGCCAACGGCGACCGCCCGGTGTCGCTGCAACGGTTTCCGGCCGGCATCGACGGTGAACAGTTTTTCTCGAAGAACCCGCCCAAGGGCGCCCCCGAGTTCGTGCGGGCGGTGCCGGTGGTCTATCCGAGCGGGCGCACCCATCCGCAGCTCGTGATCGACGAACCGGCCGGTGCCGTCTGGGCGGTGCAGATGAATACCGTGGTCTTTCACCCGTGGCCATCGCGGGCAGAGGACACCGACAACCCCGACCAGCTGCGCATCGACCTCGACCCGCAGCCAGGCACCGACTTCGACGACGCCATCCCGGTGGCCATCGAGCTGCGTGCCGTGCTCGCCGAGGCGGGCCTCACCGCGTTCGTCAAGACCTCCGGCAATCGCGGCCTGCACGTCTTCGCGCCCATCGAGCCGAACCGCGAGTTCCAGGTGGTGCGGCATGCGGTGATCGCGGCCGCACGCGAGGTCGAACGGCGGATGCCGACGACTGTCACCACGAACTGGTGGAAGGAAGAGCGCGGGGCCCGCATCTTCGTGGACTTCAACCAGGCGAACCGGGACCGCACCATGGCCGGTGCCTACAGCCCGCGGGCGCTCGCCCATGCGCCGGTGTCGTGCCCGATCACCTGGGACGAACTGGGGCGCACCGACCCCAAGGCGCACACCATCCTGACCGTGCCGAAGCGCCTGCAGAGCACCGGCGATCCCTGGGCGCAGATGCACGAGAAGCCGGGCCGTATCGACGTATTGCTTGAGTGGTGGGAACGCGACCTGGCCGCCGGGCTGGGCGAGCTGCCCTTCCCGCCGGACTATCCCAAGATGCCCGGCGAACCCCCGCGGGTGCAACCCAGCCGGGCCCGGCACGACCCGTAGCGCGGCTCCCGGCATCTCCGCCGCGCGACGGATGTCGGCCGGTCGGTTGCTGACTAGCGTTGCAGCCATGAGCACACCAACCCTCAGCGATCCACAACCCTCGACCACCGCGGCGGCGGTGCCGTTTCCGGATCGGGTGCCGTGGACCGCGGTGGCGGTGTTCGTGATTCTGGCGTGCGGCCTCGCCTGGCTGGTGGCCCTCCCACTCTGGCTGGACGGCAGCGGACTGGCCAACCCGCTCGCCGCACTCCTGCTGCCGGTCATGATGTTCACCCCCGGCATCGCCGCGCTCTTTGTGGTGCTCGTGGTGCAGCGCCCCCGCCCCCGATCCATCCCGGAGTACCTCGGCCTGTGGCCGTTGCGCCCGCTCAAACGCACCCTCTGGATGACCGTGTTCGGCCTTCTCGGCAGTGCCCTGCTGGTGATCACGGGCGTGTTCCTCGCCGCGGCGCTCGGGCTCGCGCAGCTTGACCTTGTGACCTTCTCCGGCTTCGCGCAGGTGCTGCAGGACGCCGATCCCACCGGGGCGGCCGCACCGTCCTCGGTTCCGGTTGGGGTCATCGTGCTCCTGCAATTGCTGACGCTCCCGGTGGCCGCGATCTTCAACGGTCTCTTCGCGCTGGGCGAAGAGATCGGCTGGCGCGGCTGGCTGCTGCCGTCCCTGCGCCCGTTGGGCACCTGGCCGGCCTTGCTGATCAGCGGGGCGGTCTGGGGGTTCTGGCACAGCCCGGTGATCCTGCTCGGCTACAACTTCGCCCAGCCCAACCTGCTCGGCGTCGCCCTCATGATCGGGGGCTGCATGTTCTATGGCGTCCTGATCGGCTGGCTGCGGCTCCGCACCGGCTCGGTGTGGCCGGCGGTCTTCGCGCACGGCGCATTCAATGCCGCCGCGGGCTTCCTGTTCCTGGTGGCCGTTGACGGCACCTCCGCCGACCCTGTGGCGCTCGGCCCTCTGGGCTGGGTGGCCTGGATCGTGATGGCCGTTGTCATCGCGGTGCTCGCGCTCACCGGACAGTTCCGGATTCAGCCGGCCCTGCAGCGTCGGGCGCGTCAGCTGGCGCCGGCCGACCGCTAAGCGCACGTTCCCGAGTTGCCAGTTGCGGCCTCTTCGAGCGCATCGAGAGGGCGTCATCTGCCAACTCACTGTGGACACCGTTGCGAGTTGCCAGTTCCGGCCCCTACGAGCCCATCCAGGGGGCGCCAACTGGCAACTCACCGGGCGTGTGTTGGTGGCTAGGCGGGTTCGCGATGGTAGCTCACGAAGCGGTAGCGGAGGTCTGTGCGGGAGGTCTGCCATTCTGTGACGGCGGTCTGCGTGAACGCGGCGTCGATCACCGGAGCCAGGGTGTCTCCGACGGGTTCGGCGTCGACCTCGGTGACCTCGAGATGATCGGCCAGCGGCATGGCCTGGCGATAGATCTCGCCGCCACCGATGATCCAGACGCGCTGGCGGGCGGCAGCGGACTCCTGGGCGGCCCAGTCCAGCGCGGCCGTCAGGGAGTGCAGCACGGTGGCGCCCTCGGCGACCCAGTCCTCCTGGCGGGTGACGACGATGTTGTCGCGCCCGGCCAGCGGGCGGAACCGTTCCGGCAGCGAGTCCCAGGTGCGGCGGCCCATGATCACGGCGCCGCCGAGGGTGAGCTCCTTGAACCGGATGAGGTCCTCGGGCAGTCGCCAGGGGATGCTGCCGGCGTCGCCGATGACCCCGTTGACCGCCTGCGCCCAGATCAACCCGATCCGGGCGTCCTCAGACGGCAACTGGAGCCTTGATCGCGGGGTGGTGCACATAATCGACGACCTCGAGGTCCTCGAACTCGTAGTCGAAGATGCTGTCGCGCTCGGTGGTGATCTTCAGCCGGGGCGCCGGGAACGGGGCGCGGCGCAGCTGCTCGGTGACCTGTTCGAGGTGGTTGGAGTAGATGTGGCAGTCGCCGCCGGTCCAGATGAAGTCGCCGACCTCGAGGCCGGTCTGCGCGGCGACGAGGTGGGTGAGCAGCGCGTAGCTGGCGATGTTGAACGGCACGCCGAGGAACAGGTCGGCGCTGCGCTGGTAGAGCTGGCAGGAGAGCTTGCCGTCGGCCACATAAAACTGGAACAGGGCGTGGCACGGTGCCAGGGCCATCTCGGGGATGTCGGCGACGTTCCAGGCCGAGACGATGATCCGACGGGAGTCCGGGTCGGTCTTGAGGGTCTCGATGACCTGGGCGATCTGATCGATGTGGCCGCCGGCCGGGGTGGGCCAGGAGCGCCACTGCACGCCGTAGACCGGGCCGAGTTCACCCTGCTCGTCGGCCCACTCGTTCCAGATGCGCACGCCGTGCTCCTTGAGCCAGCCCACATTGCTCTCACCGCGCAGGAACCAGAGCAGCTCGTAGGCCAGCGACGGGAAGTGCACCCGCTTGGTGGTGATCAGCGGGAAGCCCTGGCTGAGGTCGAAGCGCAGCTGGGCGCCGAACACGCTCAGCGTGCCGGTGCCGGTGCGGTCGGCCTTGGTGGCGCCGGTTTCCAGAACCAAACGCAACAGGTCTTCGTACGGGGTGGCGATCGGGCTGGTCTCGGCTCGAGTGTTCATCGACTCAAATCTACAGGGCGATGCCAGAAGACGGGAGTCACATCCGGTGCCCTGGCCGCCAGACTCGGTAGCATGGGGCGGTGAAGCCCTTTCTGCTGCTGGCGACCCGTTCCGAGGATGAAGCCGCCGACGACGAGTACGCCGGCTTCCTGGCCGCCGGCGGCCTGCTGCCCGAGCAGCTGCACAGGGTACGCCTCGAGGCCGCCCCGATGCCGCCGATCACCCTCGCCGACTACTCCGGCGTGATCGTGGGCGGCAGCCCGTTCAACGCGAGCGACGCCGACGAGACCAAGTCGGCGGTGCAGCACCGCGTCGAAGGTGAACTCGCCGGCCTGCTCGACGACGTGGTCGCCCAGGACTTCCCATTCCTCGGCGCCTGCTACGGCATCGGCCTGCTCACCAGCTACCTCGACGGCGTCGTCGACGACACCTGGTCGGAGGTGGCCGGCCCCATCGTGGTGAGCCTCACGCCCGAGGGCAGCGCCGACCAGCTCTTCGGCCGGATCACCCCGACCTTCGAAGCCTTCGTCGGCCACAAGGAGGCCTGCACGGTGCTGCCGACCGGTGCGGAGCTGCTGGCCACGGGGGAGGACTGCCCGGTTCAGGCGTTCAGGATCGGCCGGAACGTCTATGCCACCCAGTTCCACCCGGAACTCACCCAGGCCGGCATCCTCACCAGGCTGCGGGTCTACCACGACAACGGCTACTTCGAGCCGGATGCCTATGACGAGGTCATCGCCGCCATCGATGCCTCGACGGTGACCGAGCCGGCCACCATCATGAAGGCCTTCGTGGAGCGGTTCGGCACGGCCTAACCCATTAGAGCAGTTTGCGCGCCGTGGCCCACGCCGTGAGCTCGTGCCGGCTGGAGAGCTGCAGCTTGCGGAGCACCGCTGACACGTGGGTCTCCACGGTCTTGGGGGAGATGAAGAGCGCACTGGCGACCTCCTTGTAGGCGTAACCGCGGGCGATCAGCCGCATCACCTCTTGCTCTCTGGCCGAAAGCCTGTCGAGCTCGTCGGTGGTCGCCGCGGTCTCGCCGGCGACCGCGCCGAAGGCATCCAGCACAAAACCGGCCAGGCGCGGCGAGAAGACGGCGTCCCCGCCGGCCACCCGGCGGGCGGCTTCCGATACCTCGGTCCCTGACGCGCTCTTGGTGATGTATCCGCGGGCACCGGCACGGATGACCGTGACGACGTCGTCGGCCGCATCCGACACGCTCAGGGCCAGGAACAGCGTCGACGGAGCCAGCGGCGCGGCGGCCCGGATCACTTCGGCGCCGCCACCGCCGGTGCCACCGGGCAGGTGCACGTCGAGCAGCACCACCCGCGGCTGGGTGGCGACGACCACCGCGATGGCCTCGTCGACCGTCGCCGCCTCGCCGAGCACCCGCAGCGCCGGGTCCAGCTCCGAGCGCAGCCCGGACCGGAAGATCGAGTGGTCGTCAACGATCACGACGGTGAGGTCATTCATGGGGTGTCTTCCTGGATGTCGAGGGGGAGGGAGAGCCGGATCTCGGTGCCGGTACCACTCGGGCCTGGGCTTACCGAGGCGGCGCCGCCGGCCCGCTGCATGCGGGCCAGGATCGACTCGCGCACACCCATGCGGTCGGCTGGGATGTCACCGATCGTGAAGCCCGGCCCGCGGTCGGTGACGCTGACCTCGATGGCGGTCGGCGACGACTCCACGTACACCGACACACTGCCGCCGGCGTGCCTTGCGGCGTTGAGGATTGCTTCGCGTGCGGCCGCGAGCAGGGCCTCGGGCACCTCCCGGTCGACGGAGCCGACCGCGACGACGTCCACGTGTACCGCATAGTCGCGTTCGACGGTGGTCGCGATACCGCGCAGCTCCGCGGCCAGGTCGACCGGACCGTTCGCGGCCCCGGTGAACAGCCAGTCCCGCAGATCGCGTTCCTGGGCGCGGGCGAGCCTGGCGGCATCCGAGTGCGGGCCCGCCTTCTGCTGGATGAGAGCAAGGGTCTGCAGCACCGAATCGTGCAGGTGCGCGGCCATCTCGGCCCGGCCGGCCTCCCTCTCGCGTGCCGCCCGCTCGTCGGAGAGGTCGCGGGTGAGCCGCACCGCCCAGGGGGCCACGACCACGGCGACCCCGACGAGCACCGACATGGCCGCCACGACGACGGTCCAGACGTTGGGGTTCTCGCTGGTGACGAAGAACAGCAGGATGCCCAGCGCCACCAGGACCAGCGCCCCGAGGGCTCGCACCAGCATGCCGGAGCTGCGGGGACCGGCGCCGCTGCGCAGCTCGGCGAACTGGCGCCAGGCCAGCCCGGCGCCCGCCAGTGCCACGATCGCGGGGATGATGGCGTCCAGCGGCAGGTCGGCGCCGAGCCGGTTGGCGATCAACGCGCCGGCCGTACCGACCAGCGCGAGCCCCAGCAGGATCTCGGTGACCGGCGCGCGACGGGGCTCCGCGGTGCCGGCATCCGCCTCCGGCCCTGCCGTTGCTACGGCCGGACCCGACGTCGCACCGGCGGACGGGGCGCCCGGCGGGGTGCGGGCATCGGGCAGGGTCACGGTGGAGCCGGTGAGCGCGGCCTTGGGCAGGGGGTCCCGGTGCGGGGCACTGCCGGCCGCGCCATCCGCCGATTCGTCGGGGGTCGTGGCCCACAGCCAGCCGTAAAGCAGCACCCCGGCGCCGCCGCAGAGGGCCAGTACGAAGGTCACGGTGCGTACAAAGGTGACGGGCAGGCCGGAGTGCCGGGCGAACCCCGCGCACACGCCGGCCACGATGCGCAGGCGTGGCCGCACGAGGTGCCCGGTGAAACGGGTGTCGGTGGGACGCAGGTCGGTCACAGCACCATCCAAGCACCCATGGGCTGCTCGCTCGCACCCCGAACCGCTTCGTCAGGGTGCAATCAGGGTCTTCCCCCATGGTCGGCCGCGCCGCACGGCAGCAAGATGGAGTCATGACCGAGACACCGTCCTACAACCCGCCGCCGACCCCGTACGGCGCTCCAAGCGCCACCCGGCCGCCCCAGGCCCCTGGCGGCGCCGCGTTCTTCGACTGGGTGCGTGGCCTCGGCTTCGTGCGTGGACAGGATCGTTGGCTGGCCGGCGTCTGCGGGGCCGTCGCGGCACGTACCGGTCTCGACCCGTTGATCGTGCGCGGCATCGCCGTCGTGGTCGCCATCCTCGGTGGCCCGATCTTCTTCCTGTACGCGGTGGGCTGGGCGTTGATGCCCGATGAGTCCGGTCGCAGCCTGGTGGAGCAAGCCGCCCGGCAGATCTTCGAACCTGCCATGATCGCCGTCGGTGTGCTGTTGTTTCTCACCTTCGTCCCGTGGATGCAGGGAATCTGGTGGCAGGGACCGCCGGAGGTCTGGGGGATGCCCGGCTGGCTGGAGGTGCTGCTGCGCACCAGCTGGGCCATCGGGCTCACCGCGGGCATCATCGTGCTGGTGATCTACATCGCCAAGCGAGTGCCGTCGCCGCGTAACCAGCCGGCTGGGGGCAAGACCGCCGGGGGGTACCAGCCCAGCACAGCGGCGCAGCCGAGCGCGGCTCAGCCGACCGCTCAGTCCGAGTCAGCTGGTGCGTCCCAGCCGACCCCCACCGCGACCTTCATCCCGCCGATTCCGCCGGTGCCGGAGCCGCCCGCCGCCGGCCCGTCACTCTGGGACGACCTGACGGGCAAAACCAGCGCGGCCGGATCAGCGCCGCACGGATCTGCGCCCTACGGGTCCGCCGCCCCTTACGGGACGGACCCCGGCCAGTCTGCCCCGGCGTCCACCTTCGACCCGCACAGCTACCGGGCGATCCAGCGCCGCAAGCACCTCGGCGCCGGCTTCATCTCCGTCGTCGCCGGTCTCGCCCTCAGCGCGGGAGCCGTCGCGGCATCCTTCGTTGCCGACGGGGCCTGGTCGAACAGCGCCTTCCTGGTGGGTGCCTCCGCCGCGCTCGCCGTGATCGCCCTGGGCATCGTCGTCGCCGGAGTACGGGGCAAGGAGGGCGGCTGGCTGAACTTCTTCAGCATCGTCCTGGCCGGCGCCATGGCCTGGACCGCCGTCATCCCGGTGGGAACCGATGTGGTCCCCGTCGGCGATCCCACCTGGCAGTACAGCACCAGCAGCCCCAACGGCTTCGCGATGTTCGCCGGCGCACCCGTGATCGATCTGACGGATGTCGACACCGCGCCGGCCGGCGCCGACCACACCGTCGACGTCTGGATCGCGTTCGGCGACGTTGAGCTGCTGCTGCCCGACAACCGCACCGTGGCCGTCGAGGCCAGCAGCCTCGCCGGCGGCGTGGATTACACGGGAATGGACGACCTCGACAGGGGCGGCGTGCTGTTCCACGACTCCCGCGTCGTGGCCGAGGGCCGCGGCACCGGCGTCACGACAGTCCGGGTCTGGACGCTCTTCGGCCAGGTCACCATCAACCAACCGGCACTGCGCTAGCCGGCACTGAGCTCGTAGGAGAACACCATGACCGACCCGAACAGCCCCACCGAAACCACGCCGCTGAAGACCTCACCGACGGCAGAGACTTCCTCCCCGACGCCTGACCGGCTGCCCAGACAACGACCGCTCTTCGCGACCATCCTCTGGGGCTCCCTGATGCTCGCGCTCGCGGCGTTCATGGCGGCCCGTGAGCTGGTGCCGGGTGGGTTCGACCTGGTCACCTGGCTTCTCACGGCTGTCGTGGGCATTGGGCTCCTGCTCGTAGTGGCCGGCATCATCGCCGCTTCCCGTCGCGCCGGCTGATGATGCCCCAGGACCGCGCGCATTTCCAGCCCCGACGAGCTAAACGACCCTGAACACCTTGCTGATCACGGGTTCATCATCCGTCAGCTGCCAGTCGGGCTCGCCGAGGTGCTTGCGGACGGCGGGAACCAGGGTCTCCCAGTAGTCGCGGTGCACGGTGCGCCAGTGCTCGAGCGTCGGCGCTTCGTGCTGCGCCTGCTCGAGGGTGACCTCACGAACCGTGGTCTCCACCACCTCGAGGATCTCGAGCACGGCGACGCGCGTGTTGGCGGAGTCGACCAGGGCGTAGAGCGAGCCCACGGTGGGCAGCGCCTCATCGGTCATCTCGTAGGCGACCCGCAGGTTGGAGGAGCCGGTCTTCGCCCCGGTCATGACCAGGGCCACCATCAGTTCGCGGAACTCGCTCGGTTCACCGAACACGAGCGGGGGAAGAGTGTCGATATCGGCGATCATGGTGGCTTTCTTACGCGGGCGCCCGCGTCTACGCGCGCGAGAGGGGAACACCAGCATAAGCGGCACTGACAGCTCAATGTCCCGGCGCGTCGCGCGAGCGGTGCGCCGGTGGCATGATGCGACTAACGCGCTCCGCCAGTTCCGGTGCCTGCGCGGCAACGATGGGAGAAAACCATGGCATCACGGAAGTGGAGCGAGATGACCGGGGGCCAGAAATCCGGCGTCATCGCCGGCGGTCTCGTGCAGCTGGTTCTGGCCGGACTCGCCTGGAGCGACCTGGCGCACCGGCCGGCAAAGAAGGTCAACGGACCCAAGGGTGTCTGGGCCGCCGTGATCTCGATCAACTACGCCGGCCCGATCGCCTACTTCATCGCCGGCCGCAAGGACTAGCCACCGAACGATCGTGACCCCGCGGTGTCGGTGATCGGTCAGCGGCGCATCCGAAAGCGCAGGTGGAGCACCCGGGTGCCCTGAATCACCACGTCCGGATCCTCCAACAGATGCTGTGCGTGCACCGACCCGAAGTAGCGCTTGCCGGACCCGAACACGACGGGGACGACGTCCATGCGCACCTCGTCGACCAGGCCCGCGGCGAGCACCTGGCCACCGACATCGCCGGCGGCGACCTCGACGATGCGGTCACCCGCGAGCTCCCGCGCCATGGCCACTGCCGCCTCCACCCCGTCGACGAAGTGAAACGGCGCCTCGGCATCCCAGCCCTCTGGCTTCGGCCGGTGCGTCACCACGACCACGTGGTCGACCCCGCCCGGAGGTATCCCGTCCCAGCCGTCCGTGATGTCGAAGACGTGACGGCCGACGATCGTCACCCCGATCTGGTCCCAGTAGGGCCGGATGTAGTCGTAGGACGTCTGCGACACCGTCACCGCGCCGCTCTCGTCCACTGGGACGTCACCGCCGGACAGCCAGTCGAACAGCGGTCCGGGCTGGTCGTTCTCGTCCGCGATGAAGCCGTCCACCGACACCGAGCTGTACATGACCACCGTGCTCACGGGGCTCTCCTTTGGTCGGGGGTGCGCCAGACGTCACACCCGGTCATCCTGCCGGTCAGTCCAGCACGTCGCCGAGGTCGTAGTCGATCGGCCGTTCCAGCTGGTCGAAGGTGCAGGACCGGGCGTCCCGGTCCGGGCGCCACCGCTCGAACTGCACGGTGTGCCGAAACCTCTCGCCCTCCATGTGGTCGTACCGCACCTCGAGCACCCGGCTGGGCTGCAACCGCACGAAGGAGGTGTCCTTGTTCGCCGAGAACCGGTTGCGCTCGGTCTCCCCGGTGACCACGGCGCCCTCCTCGTCGCGGAGCACCAGCGGTTCCAACTCGTCGATCAGCCGCAGCCGCCAGGCATCGCTGAACGCGGATGCGCCGCCGACGCTGTGCAGTTCACCGTCGTCGCCGTAGAGGCCGAGCAGCAGCGATCCCACACCGCTGCCGCTCACGTGCGTGCGGTAGCCCAACAGCACGACATCGGCCGAGCGGTGGTGTTTCACCTTGAACATCGACCGCTTGCCCGGCGCGTACACGGCCGCGAGCGGCTTGGCGACGATGCCGTCAAGGCCCGCGCCCTCGAACTCGATCAGCCACCTTCGGGCCAGGGCGACATCCCGCGTGGTTCGGGTGAGGTGGATGGGGTCGCCGAGGTCGCCGATCAGGTCTTCGAGGGCCGCCCGGCGGTCGACGAACGGGGTGTCGAGCAGGCTGTGACCATTGCGAGAGAGCAGGTCGAAGGCGACGAAGGTGGCCGGGGTCTCGTCGGCGAGCCGGCGCACCCGGCTGGCCGCCGGGTGGATGCGCTGCGACAGCTGCTCCCAGGAGAGGTGTTCGCTGCCCGGGTCCCCGGTGCGCAGCACGATCTCGCCGTCGAGGACGCAGGGCTCCGGCAGCAGGTCTTCGAACGCGTAGGTGAGTTCGGGGAAGTACCGGGTGAGCATCTTGGATCCGCGGCTGGCGATCGTGCTGCTGGTGCCGTCGAAGGTGACGATGCTGCGGAAGCCGTCCCACTTGGGCTCGTAGCTCAACCCGCCGGGCACACTGTCCGGTTCGGGAACCGTGTCGACGGCCCTGGCGAGCATGGGGGAGACGGCTGTTGCGACTGCCATGCCCGCAGTCTGGCCCGCTTCGGCCTGACCGAACACCCCTTCGTGCACATATTCCCAGCCAGATGGGTGTCCATGCCCGTGGAGGCATCCAGGGTGAGGAAGATGGAACCATGACTGAGCGCCCGAGTACGACCAACTTCCGCCGCGCCCGCGACCAGCTCCTCGAGCTGCGGGCCGACCACCAGGGCGCCGCCGCCGCCTTCGTCTGGCCGGACGTGGGCGACAGCTTCAACTGGGCCACCGACTGGTTCGACGTGATCGCCACCGGCAACCACAAGACCGCCCTGTGGATCGTCGAGGAAGACGGCCGCGAACTGAAGGTCAGCTTCGACGCGATGGTCACCCGCTCCGACCAGGTCGCCACCTGGCTCGTGCAGCACGGCGTCACCCGGGGCGACCACGTCATGCTCATGCTCGGCAACCAGGTGGAGCTGTGGGAGACCATGCTCGCCATCCTGAAGGTCGGCGCGGTCATCCTGCCCACCTCCACGGTGCTCGGCAGCCACGACCTGGCCGACAGGGTGCTGCGCGCCGGCGTGCAGCACGTGATCGCCAACACCCAGGACACCGCCAAGTTCGCCGACGTGCCCGGGGAGTACTCACGTATCTGCGTCGGTGAGCCGGCAGCGGGCTGGACCGACTACGCCGAGTCGCACCGCGCCGAAGCCGACAAGGTCGACGTCGCGGTGTCCTCCACCGACCCGTCGCTGATCTACTTCACCTCCGGCACCACGAGCAAGCCCAAGATGGTGGTGCACAGCCAGACCTCGTACCCGGTCGGGCACCTCACCACGATGTACTGGCTGGGCCTCCGCCCCGATGACGTACACCTGGCCATCAGCTCACCGGGCTGGGGCAAACACGCCTGGAGCTGCTTCTTCTCGCCGTGGATCGCCGAGGCCACGGTGTTCATCTACAACTACTCGCGATTCAACCCCGCCGCGCTGGCCCACCAGCTGCACCGCGCCGCCGTCAGCACCTTCTGCGCGCCGCCGACGGTGTGGCGCATGCTGATCCAGGCGGATGTCGGCGCCAAGCCGGCGAGTCTGCGCGAGATCCTCTCGGCGGGTGAACCGCTCAACCCCGAGGTCATCAACCAGATTCAGCGCGCCTGGGGTCTGACCATCCGCGATGGCTACGGCCAGACCGAGACCACCGCGATCGTGGGCAACGTGCCCGGCTCGGTCCTCAAGGCCGGTTCGATGGGGCTGCCGCTGCCCGGTGTTGCCGTGGTGCTCGTCGACCCGGTCACCGGGGCACTCACCGAGGAGGGCGAGATCTGCCTGGACCTCAGCACGCCCGCGGCGAACCTGATGTCCGGCTACCACGGCGACACCCGGCGGAGCGCCGAGGTGCTGCGCGACGGGTACTTCCACACCGGCGACGTCGCCATCCGCGACGAGAACGGCTACCTCACCTTCATCGGTCGCACCGACGACATTTTCAAGTCCTCCGACTACAAGGTCTCGCCGTTCGAGGTGGAGAGCGTGCTGATCGAGCACCCTGCCGTGATGGAGGCCGCCGTCGTGCCCGCCCCCGACGACACCCGGCTGAACATCGCCAAGGCCTATGTGGCCCTTGCGGCGGGCTGGGCGCCGGATGCCGAGACGGCCCTGGCGGTGCTGCGGCACGCCCGCAACGGCCTGCCGCCGTACATGCGGGTGCGCCGGGTGGAGTTCTTCGAGCTGCCCAAGACCAACTCGGGCAAGATCCGCCGGGTGGAGCTGCGGGCGCGGGAGACCGAGGCCGCGGCAGCGAACGTGCGCCTGGCCGATGAGTGGCGCGACGACCAGTTCCCCGAGCTGAAAAAGCGGTCCTAGCGGGGAAACTCGCGGGAGGTCAGCCCGGGCTGTTGGCGGCGGCGTTGGCCTCCTGGGCGAGGCGCCGCACCGCACGCAGCGGAATCGGCAACCAGGTGGGCCGGTTGCGGATTTCGTAGATGCTCTCGTAGACGGCCTTGTCGAGTTCGAACGCGGCCAACAGGGCCTCCTGCCCGGCATGGGCGGTCCCGGCCTGGTAGTCGACGTCCCCGGCGTGGTAGCCCAGCAGGAAGGCCGCCCGGGCGGTCATCGCCCACTCGATCGCGGCGGGCGCTGCAGCGGGGTCCCGCATGGCGATGGTCGCGCCCACGTAGTCGAACGAGCGGAGCATGCCGGCCACATCGCGCAGCGGGATGTCCGGCAGCGAGCGTTCGGCGAGCGGGCGCAGAGGTTCGCCCTCGAAGTCGATCAACACCCAACCGCGCCCGGGCACATCAAGCACCTGGCCGAGGTGGTAGTCGCCGTGGATGCGCTGCAGCCGCGGCCACGGCGCCGCCTTCGCCCTGGCGAATACGGCCTCGATGGCCTCGCGGTGCGCGGCCAGCTCCGGTACCTCGCGGGCGGCCAGACGGTACCGTTCCCGCATGGTCAGGCACAACTGGTTGATCACATCCGGGGTGGACGCCACGGTGGGGAACACCCTGTCGAGGTCCCGGTGTACCGCGGCGGTCGCGACTCCGAGGGCGTGGGCGGGGATGCTGAAGTCGTCACCGGCCGCGGCAGCAGCCAGGGCGACCCGCCAGGCGTCGTCGACCCCGGGCAGGAACTCCTGAGCGAACACGAGGTGACCGCTGTGCCGGGCGGCAGAGAGCGGGTTCGTCCACTCGCCCGACACGGCTCCGATCGGCTCGGGAACAAACCTGGATCCGGCGCCGGCCAGGGCCGACTGCACCGAGACATCCGGGTTCGACCCGGCTGCGACCACCCTGAACACCTTGCAGATCACCGGGCGACCGGGCCGGCCGGTCTCGTCGGCGACGTCGAGGATGATCGAGGTGTTCGACTGTTCGCCGCTGATGACCCGGCTGGCCGTGACGCTGTACGGGGTCGAGTCAGCGGGCCCCACTCCCGCCCGCAGCAGCTCACCCCGCGCGGTGACACCGTCCGGGTCGTCGGACGATGGCGACGCGGCCGAGGTGATGAACCCGAGCAGCGCCGCGGCGTAGACGGGATCGTGCGGGGCGTCGTACACGTAGCGGGGGAGCCCGTCACGACCCACCGTCTGGGCGATGAGAGCCGACGACTCAGGCAACGGCGCCGTGCGCTCGGTCAGCGGCAGTTGGTAGAGCGTGGAGAACCTGCTGGCCGTGTCGAGCACCAGGTGGCAGGCGATGCGCACCCCCGCCTCGTCGGCCGGCAGCGCCCACTGGCCGATGCTGCGCAGCACCGGGCTGTGCGCCTTGCCGGCAAACCAGCGCTGCGCGCCCACCCAGCCGTCGATGGCCGGGGTGAGGTCGATGCCGGTGCCGGCGCTGGCGTGCTTCATGTGGTTCAGCGTAGCCGGACCCGCTACCGCCCAGACGCCGAACGAACCTTCGGAACGGCTGCGCTCAGCAGCGACACGACCACGGTGTCGTTTTTGGTGGCCTGTTGCCCGATCTCGGTGAAGCCCAGCCGGCCGTGAAAGGCCAGCGACTCGGGATTGGCCGGCCGTAGGTTGACCTCGCAGAACACCACATCGGCGGGCAGGGCACGCGCGGTGTCGAAGACCGCCGCGTAGAGCCTGGCGCCGAGGCCCCTGCCGCGATGGCCGGCCGTCACGACGATGCGGTCCACGTAGAGGAAGGTGCGGGCGCGGCCGGAGAAAAATCGGTAATTCTCACTGGCATAGTCGGCGCCGGCCGCGAACAGAATCGCGAAGCCGAGCACAGTGTCCGGCTCGGCATCCGCCACGACGACGATCGCGCTGTGGCTCGCAATGATCAGCGCCGCCAGGGCGTCGGCGTCGAGGTCGTTGACGGCGGGCACGGCGGCGCTGTTGAGCGCGAGCACCTGCGCGGAATCGGTGTCGAGGAAAGGACGCAGGGACACCTGAGGCAGCGTTGCGGTCATTCTCTGACGATAATCGATGTTTGCTCCGGTGTATCGCTGGGCACGGGGGCGGGGGCGCTACGCTGATCCCGACGTGAGGGGGAGCCGTGACGCAGGACCCGACGCTCGCGGCGCCCGCCGTCGAACCGTCGTCCGCCCCCACGCCCCATCCCAGAACGCGCCGCACCATCCTGACGACGCTGGCCGTGCTGCTCGCCGTGGCCGTGGGCGGTGGCGGATTCTGGGGTTGGGGCGCAGCCGCTCAGGACCGCTACGAGACGGCAACCTCTGCGCTCACCGCCCAAGTCGGCGAGGAGACCGACGCCAGGAACGCCTCCGACGCCAGGTCACGCAACCTGGTCTGGCTCGCCGAGCGAATCCGCGCTGTGGCCGCCACTCCCGCCTTCGCCGCCGACGCACTCCCCGAAGCCGACGCGCTTCGCGAGATCCTGGCCGAGCTCGAACCCGTCCTCGAGGCATCCGACACCGCCGAAGCGATCAGACCCCCGGCAAACGACGAGCCCGTCAGCGACAACGACCACAGCCTGCCCTGGCAGGCCATGGCCGAGGCCGAGCGCATCGAGGGCCTGACCGGTCAATCACAGAGTGCCGAAGACCGGCTTCGCGCGTCGGCTCAGGCGGCGACGACCGGCCGGGACGACCTCGATGCGGCGGAGGCGGCATATTTCACCGCGGCGGCGACCCGGGCCGAGCAGACGATCGTCGACAACCGACTCTCGAATCGTTCGGTGCAGGTTCCGCTCATCCGGCTGATCGAATACGCGCGGGATCCCGCCATGTCGAGCGCCAGGGACGCCGTGTTCCTGACCTCGATGACGGATGCCGAGGCGCAGGTGCGTTCCTCGGAGGCCATCCACCAGGCCGAGGCCCACGATCCGGCCTGGGCGGTGCGGCGGGAGATCGAAGCGTACGCCCGCTCGCTCAGCAACGGCATCGCCCTGGAGTTCATCTGGGCACCCGAGGTATCCGGTCTCGGCGCGGACTGGCTCTCCGGCACCGCAGAGACCTACGATTCCGATGGCGGCTGGTCGATCATCAGCCTCAACTACACGATCGAGAATGTCTGGTACGAGGGCTCGGACGCCCACGCGGTCGTCGCCCACGAGGTGGGGCACACCCAGGTCTACCGGGAGAACTGCTGGCCGCTCTTCTCGGGCTCCGCCTTCAGCCAGGATCAGGAGGCCTGGGCCACGGCCTGGTCGATCAGCCAGGGCTTCGACGAACCTGGGTCGGGCATCGAGGCCTACGGCCGCCCCACCGACGAGCAGATCGCCGTCGCCGGTACGTGCCGCTGAGCCCGGCCCCGCAGGCCGCGGCACTCTAGCCGCATCCGCCGCAGAGCAGTAAGTTGCGGCTGGGGAGTGCGGCGCTGCACCAATGCCAGGAGGAATCATGCGTGGTCGCGAAGTGGTCTGGTTCAATTCCATCGGCCTGACGGACATCCCGCAGGTCGGCGGCAAGAACGCCTCCCTGGGAGAGATGGTGCGCTCGCTCTCGGCGCGCGGCGTGCGAGTACCCAACGGCTTCGCCACCACCGCGGATGCCTACCGCGCGTTCATCGAGGCCAACGGCCTGGAACCGGTGATCCGTGAGCAGCTGGACCGCTACCACTCCGGCGCTGCGTCACTCCGCGAAACCGGCCAGAACCTGCGCGAGGCCTTCCTGGCCGGCGAGTTCCCAGCGGCCATCGCTGAGGACATCCGGGTGTACTACCGCACCCTGTCCAAGGACGCCGAGGTGCCCAACCTGCCCGTCGCCGTGCGCAGCAGCGCCACCGCCGAGGACCTGCCCGACGCCAGCTTCGCGGGCCAGCAGGAGACCTTCCTGAACGTGAGCGGCGAACGCGACCTGCTCGACGCCTGCCGCCGCTGCTACGCGTCGCTGTTCACCGACCGGGCCATCAGCTACCGCGAGGTGAAGAAGTTCGACCATCTCGACGTGGCCCTGTCGATCGGGGTGCAGCGGATGGTGCGCAGCGACCTCGCCGGCTCCGGCGTGATGTTCTCCATCGACACCGACACCGGTTTTCCCGGCGCCGCCGTGATCAGCGCGGCGTGGGGCCTGGGCGAAACGGTGGTGCAGGGCGCCGTCGACCCCGACAAGTACCTGGTCTTCAAGGCACTGCTGGACGAAGAAGACTACGAGCCCATCATCGAGAAGACCCTGGGCCGGAAGGACCGCAAGATGACCTACGCGGAGGGCGGCAGCGCACGCACCCGGGTCATCGACACCCCGGAGCGGGAACGCCGGGCGTTTGTGCTCAGCAACACCGAGATCGTGCAGCTCGGGAGGTGGGCGACCATCGTCGAAGACCACTACGGCCGGGCGATGGACATGGAATGGGCCAAGGACGGCCTCACGAGTGAGCTGTTCCTGGTGCAGGCTCGGCCGGAGACCGTGCACTCGCAGAAGAGCCTGACCCGGTTCTCGGTCAGCCGCCTCACCGAGACCGGACCGCTCCTGGTCTCCGGCGTGGCCATCGGCGACAGCATCGCGTCGGGTACGGCCTGCGTCATCCGGGACCCCGCCGACATCGAGAACTTCCGCGACGGCGCCATCCTTGTCACCGAGATGACCGACCCGGACTGGGTGCCGATCATGACCAGGGCGGCCGGCATCGTCACCGATCACGGCGGCCCCACCAGCCACGCCGCCATCGTCAGCCGCGAACTCGGCGTGCCCGCGGTGGTCGGCACCCGCAATGCCACCGAGGTACTCACCGAGGATTCGCCCATCACCATCTCCTGCGCCGAGGGCGACGAAGGATTTGTCTACGCCGGCATCCTGGCCTCTGAGACCGAACAGATCGACCTGGGCGCCGTGCCGATCACCCGCACCCAGGTGATGGTGAACATCGCCAGCCCGGCGGCGGCCTTCGAATGGTGGAGACTGCCCACCGCCGGTGTGGGGCTGGCGCGGATGGAATTCATCATCAACAACCTCATCAAGATCCACCCGATGGCGCTGGTGCATCCGGAGCGGGTCACCGACTCGGCCGTGCTCCGCCAGATCACCGAGCTCACCCGCGGTTACGCCGACCTCGGCGAGTACTTCGTGAACACCCTGGCTCTGGGTATCGCGAAGCTGGGAGCGCCGTACTACCCGCACCCGGTGATCGTGCGGCTGAGCGACTTCAAGTCGAACGAGTACGCGCACCTCATCGGCGGCGACGTCTTCGAGCAGGCGGAGGAGAACCCCATGCTGGGCTTCCGCGGCGCATCAAGGTACTACGACGCCAAGTACGCCGAGGGTTTCGCGCTGGAGTGCCGGGCGCTCAAGCGCGTGCGCGAGCGGATCGGCTTCAGCAATGTGATCGTGATGGTGCCGTTCTGCCGCACCACCACCGAAGCCGACAGGGTGCTCGCGGTGATGGCGGAGAACGACCTGGTGCGCGGCGAGAACGGGCTGCAGGTGTACATGATGTGCGAGATCCCGGCGAACGTCATTCTGGCCGAGCAGTTCGCCACCAGGTTCGACGGCTTCTCGATCGGCTCCAACGACCTCACCCAGCTGGTGCTCGGTGTCGACCGGGACTCCGGCGACCTGGCGGCGCTCTTCGATGAACGCAATGAGGCGGTGCTGCGGATGATCAGCGAGGCCATAGACAAGGCTCACGCGGCCGGCATCAAGATCGGTATCTGCGGGCAGGGACCGAGCAACTACCCCGATTTCGCCGAGTTCCTGGTGGGCGAGGGTATCGACTCGATCTCGCTCAACCCGGATTCATTCCTCAAGACCGTGCACCGCATCAAGGAGGCCGAGACGGCGGGGGCGGCCGGCGAATGGCCCCAACCCGCCAGGGTGACGAAGCCAGGCTGACGAGGCCAGGCGGCGAACCTAGTCCAGGTCCTCGTTGCCACGCAGATCCGCACCGTCGAGCACGGCACGTTCGTAGTCGGCCTCTGCGGCGTCGGCGACCTGCCGGGCCGCGATCACACGCTCGCTGATCCGGTGTTCGACGGCCTCGGCCATCGCCACCTCGTCCGGGGAGGCGTTGGCCAGTAGGTCCTCGAGAACGTCGGGATCGCGATGCATGGCCTCGATCGCGGACACCTCGGCACGAGCCACCGCCGCCCGGCTGCGCAGGAAGGTGATCCGCGCCTCCCACCGGCTGTCGGTCAGGCTCGGCTTGGGTCCTGGGTCCGGGTTTTCGCTGTTGTTGTCGCTCACGGCGCCTCCCTTGTCGGTGGGAGCCTAGCGCCGCAATCCGGCCTGCGGAATGGACCGTCAAACCGGACCGGACCCTCAGTCATAGGCACGCAGCAGCTGCCAGCGGCCGCCGCCGTCGTCGTGCTGGATGTCGAAGACGAGCGAGGTGCCGTCCTCGGCGGTGCCCTGGCAGCGCCAGGCGGCCACCGGTTTGGGCGGATGGGTGAGGAAGTACAGCAGCTCGTCGGGCAGCGACACCGACGCCGTCAACGGCGTGGGGGTGTCGGTCACCCTGAACCGGCGGGCACGCCAGACCAGGCGAACCGGAGAACCCTCCGGCGATACCCAGACCGCGACGGTTTCGTTAATCAGACTCATGGCACATCACCTCAACAGTTAGAACATATGTTCGAAGTTTACTCCTCGGGGTCTGACAATGCGAGATCGGGTTGCCTCCGGTGCGAATGACGCTTCGGGTGATCACCGACCCGGCAGGCCGACTCAACTGCGGCTCATAACCGCCGCATAGCCGACTCATAGGGGTGTCCGGCTAGATGGACAACGTTGCGTTACCGATTGTTCATTTGGAGGACACCATGCTGCAGGCCACGATCATCCTGATCGATCTGCTCTTCATCAGCCTGCTCACGTTCGGGCTGTATTTTCCGCGTCACCGGCGCCGGGACCTCGTTGTCGCGTACCTCGTGGTCAATGTCGGCGTGCTGGCCGTGGCCCAGGTGCTCGCTTCCAGCACCGTCGGCGTCGGCCTCGGCCTCGGCCTGTTCGGCGTGCTGTCGATCATCCGCCTGCGCTCGAGCGAGATCGAGCAGCACGAGGTGGCCTACTACTTCGCGGCGCTGGCCCTGGGCCTGCTCGCCGGCCTCAGCGCCGAACCGACGGTGCTCACCGTGGTGCTGATGACCCTGATCCTCGCCGTGGTCTACGTCGGCGACAACCCGCGCCTGTTCCGCAGCTACCGGCAGCAGAGCGTGGTGCTGGATGCCGCGTTCGCCGAGGAGTCCGCTCTCATCGCTCACCTCGAGGGGCTGCTCGGTGCCCGGGTGCACGGGGTGCACGTACGCAGTCTCGACCTCGTGAACGACACCACCCTCGTCGACGTGCGGTACCAGGTGGGTGCGGGGCGTGCCCCGACTGCCACGCCGGCTCCGGTTCTGCAGGAGACGAGCCGATGAGTGCCGTGCCGATGAGTGCCGTGCCGACCGGCGTGGTGCTGGACGTGCCGCTCGCGGGCCTGGGCACCATCGGCCTGGCCGAGCTCACCGACCGGGCCGGTCTGCTCACCCGCATCGACCGCAAGTACGTGGTGCCCCGCTCGGAGCTGGACGCGGTCCTGGTCGACCTGGACCCCGGTGTGCGGGTGCTCGACATCGACGGGGTGCGCTCCAGCGCCTACGAGTCGGTGTACTTCGACACCCCCGATCTCACCAGCTTCCTGATGGCGGCGCATCCGCGCCGGCGCCGCTTCAAGATCCGCACCCGCACGTACGTCGACTCGGCCCAGAGCTACCTCGAGGTGAAGACCCGCGGCGGCCGGGGCGTGACGGTCAAGGACCGCCTGCCGTATCCGATCGGCGACAGGGCAACGCTCACCACCGAGGGGCGCCGGTACACCGACACCGTGCTCGACGAGGCCGACATCACCGGCGCCGAGGGGCAGGACCTCGTGCCGACCCTCACGACCAGGTATCGACGGACGACCCTGTTCCTCCCGGAATCCAGCAGTCGCGCCACCATCGACACCGGACTGTCGTGGTCGACGGTTCGCCGGGGGAGCACCCCGCAGCTCCGGCTTGACCGGCCGGGGCTGTCGATAGTAGAGACCAAGTCCGGCTCCCGGGCATCCGCCGTTGACCGGATTCTCTGGGCCCACGGCCATCGCCCGGCCACCATCTCGAAGTACGGCACCGGCTTGGCCGCCCTCCGCAGTGACCTGCCCGACAACAAATGGGCGCCGGTGCTTCGCCGGTACTTCCGCTAGCCGGCCCCGCACTCCTTGATCCTGTTCGACCCCACCGATTGTGAGTACCCCATGAAGAAATCTCCCCAGACCCCCTCTCCCCGGACCGCCCACCGGGTGCTGCCGTTCCTCGTCACCGCGGCACTGCTGACCGGCTGTACGGCCGTCACCGCGACCACGGACTCGACGGGAACCACGTCCGCCGGCACCGCCGCGGTCGCGATCGACGAGTCCACCACGGCCGCCGAAGTGCTGGCCGCCAACCAGGCGACCCACGCCGACGCCGACGACGACGAGTGGGACGCCGCCGACGTGGTGCAGATCACCCTGGCCGGCGACAGCGTGTCGGCAGAAGGCGGTGCCGTGACCGTCGCCGGCAGCACGGTCACCATCACCGCGGCCGGCACCTACGAACTGAGCGGCACCCTGGAGGACGGTCAGATCGTCGTCGCCTCCTCGGGCGAGGGCACCGTGCGCCTGATCCTCAACGGCGTCGAGGTCAGCAACTCCACCGGGGCAGCACTCGTGGTGACCGAGGCCGACGAAGCGATCATCGTTCTCTCCGACGGGTCTGCCAATACCCTGGCCGACACCGACTCCTACGCCGAGGACACCGACGCGAACGCGGCGCTTTACAGCGCGGCCGATCTCACGATCACGGGCAGTGGGTCGCTCGAGGTGACCGGCAACGGCAACGACGGCATCACGAGCACGGATGGCCTGATCATCAGCTCGGGCACCGTCACTGTGACGGCGGTGGACGACGGCATCCGGGGCAAGGACTATCTGGTGGTTGACGGTGGCACCGTCAGGGTGACCGCCGGCGGCGATGGCCTCAAGTCCGACAATGACGAGGACGACAGCCGCGGCTACCTCGCTCTCATCGGCGGCGCCGTCGAGGTGATCGCCGGCGGCGACGGCCTGCAGGCGTTCACCGATGTGGTGTTCGCCGGGGCCACCGTCACGGTCGAATCCGGCGGCGGCCACACCACCGCGGTGTCGGAGGACGCGTCGGCGAAGGGCGTCAAGTCTGGGGTGGTCACTGTCGTCGACGGCGGCACCCTCACCGTCGACGCGGCGGACGACGCGCTGCACTCGGACGGCACCGTGCGGATCGCCTCCGGAACGGTGAGACTCGCGGCCGGTGACGACGGTGTGCACGCAGACACGGCGCTGGACGTCATCGGCGGTGACACCACCATCACGACCTCGGATGAGGGCCTGGAGAGCACCGCCATCAGCATCGGCGGCGGCACGGTCTCGATCACCGCCAGCGACGATGGCATCAACGCGTCCAGCGGCACCGAGACCGGTGCTGGGACCGGCACCGAGGCACAGGGCGGCGGCGGTGGCGGTATGGACGCCGACGGCGGGGAGACGATCACTATCACCGGCGGCACCACCACGATCGACGCCGGCGGAGACGGGTTCGACTCCAACGGGTCCGCGACCATGAGCGACGGCATCCTCGTCGTGAACGGGCCGACCGACAACGGCAACGGGGCACTCGACGTGAACGGTAGCTTCACCGTCACCGGCGGCACCCTGCTGGCCGCGGGCAGTGCAGGAATGGCGGTGTCGCCGGAAGCCGGGTCAGAGCAGACCTTCGTGGCCATCGCCCTCGACTCGACGCCGGCTGCCGGCACCGTCGTGCAGCTCGTGGACAGCGCCGGCGACGTGGTGATGGCCTACGAGTCGGCCAAGGACTTCCAGTCCGTGGTGTTCTCCTCCGACGAACTGGTCGCGGGCGAGACCTACAGCGTCTACGTGGGAGGCACGGCGTCCGGCGAAATCGCCCCGGGCGTTTATGCCGACGGTGATTACGCGTCGGCGACGAACATGACCACCGTCACGGCCGGCGAGGCCGCGACGGGCACCATGGGCGGCGGCGCTGCCGGCGGACCTCGCTGACCGAGACTCTCACCGCAGTGTGACGGCCGGCCCCGACGGGCCGGCCGTTTCGCGGTGCGGAGCCTCCCACAGCAGGTAGAGCAGCCACAGGGCGGCCGGGGATGACGCGGACCCGTGGCGGCGCTACCATCGCGGCATGATTCGCATCCTGCTGCGCGCGCTGGTCTTTCTGCTTTCGGCGGCCCTGGGCCTGTGGGTGGCGTCGCTGGTGCTGCCTGACCTCACCGTCACCCCGAGCGGATTCGTGACCGCGGTGGTCGTCTTCGCGGTGACCCAGAGCGTGCTCTCGCCATTCTTGGCCAAGGTCGTCGCGCGGGGAGCGCCGGCGTTCCTGGGCGGCATCGGCCTGCTGTCGACGTTCGTCGCGCTGTGGATCGCCTCGCTGTTCCCGGGCGGCCTCACCATCGAGGGCTGGCAGACCTGGATCCTGGCCGCGCTGGTGGTCTGGCTGATCACGGCCGTGGCGACTCTCCTGCTTCCGCTGGTGTTCCTGCGTGAGGCGAAGGACAAGCGAGGCACGACCGCGCGCCCGACGCCCTGACAGCATCCTGAAGCCGGCGCTCACCGCTTACGCGCGGCGCAGTCCCACCGCGGTCAGCGCCAGGCAGCCGGCGCACGCGGCGGCTAGCAGCGAGAGCATGGTCGGGTAGTTCGCGAACTCGGTCAGGCTGGCGAAGGCCACCGGGAGCAGGAAGCCCAGGTAGGTGAGGCTGTAGTAGACGCCGGTGATGCCGGCCAGGTCGGTGGCGGTGGAGATCCGCTGGATCTCGACGAGGCCGGCGACGACCGTGATGCCGTAGGCCGCGCCCAGCACGATGCCCGTGATCAGCGCCAGTAGCGGGGAGAGGGTGACTGCTGTTCCCACGGCACTGAGGATGCCCGTGAGCATGAGGCCCATGCCTACCAGGAGAGCCCGGCCGTTGGTGATCGAGTTGAGCCTGGAGACCTGAGGCTGCACCAGGGCTCCGGTGCCCAGGGTGACTACGGTCAGGAGGGTGGCGAAGGCCAGGTTGAGCTCGCCGAGCTGCGACTCCACGAGCTTGGGCATCATGGCGTAGGCGATGCCGGCGGCGCCGAACACCCACGGCGCCGTCGGCAGCACCACCCGCAGGAAGCGGCGGTGGCCGGCCAACGGCACCTGCAGGTCGAGCCACAGCGACCCGTGTGCCCGGCTGTGCGGCACGGTCTCCGGGGTGCGCAGCAGGCGGGGCAGGATCAGCAGGCTCAGCACGATGTGCACGACGTAGGGGAGCAGCGTTGGCATCGGGCCCCACTGTGCCAGGAGGCCGGACACCCCGGCGCCCAGGCCGAAGCCGACGGTCAGGGTGAGCGCGGGACGCCGGGCGCCGGCGGTCGGTCGGGCCACGAGGTCGAACGGGGCGCTCGAGAGTTCCTTGATCCACGCGGTGCCGACCGACATTGCCACGCCCACGCTCAGGCCGGCGAGGAACCGGCCCAGGCAGATGACGACCTCGCTGGAGAACCCGAGCCCCAGCAGGATGCTCGCGGTGATGCCTGCGAGGACCCCGGCGACCATGAGGGGCTTGCGTCCGTGGCGGTCGGAGAGAGCCCCGGCCAGCAGGAGACCGGGAACCAGGCCGACGACGTAGAAGCCGAGGAACAGATCGGCGGTCACCGTGGAGTAATTGCCGAGGGTCTCGTACATGTGCAGGAGCGGGGTGAAGTGGTTTCCGCCCCAAGCCATGACGAACAGGGCGGGTGCGGCGAGGTGCCACGGGGGAGTAGAGCGGGGAGTGCGGCGGCTGGTCATGGTTCTTTCTGGTTGCTAGAGCATCCGGGGCAGGCGGTGCCCGGATTCCAGGTGGGCCCGCAGCGCCTGGTCGTAAGCGACGGTGTCGCCTGCCCGTAGGTGCTCGGCCAGGAGGCGGTGTTCCGCGATGAGCCTGTCGATGCTGTCGGGGTCACGGGCGGCCACCCTGTGCACCAGGCGTTCGAGCCGGGGGCCGAGGCGGGCGTAGATCCCGTCGATGACACTGTTGTGGGTCTCGTCGACGATCCGCGCGTGGAAGCGGTGATCGGCGCGGGCGTAGGCCAGGAGGTCGCCGGCGGCGGCGGCATCCGTTTGTGTCTGGATCAGGGCAGTCAACTCGGCCTCGACGGCGTCGATCTGGCTGGGGCGCTCGCCGAGGACCTGCACGGCCTTGGTCTCGAGCAGGATGCGCACCTGCAGGAGCTCGGCGGTCTCGGTGTCGTCGGCCGCGGTGACGATGGCGCCCTTCTTGGGGAAGAGCCGCAGCAGGCCGGCCGACTCCAGTGCGAGAAAGGCCTCCCGGACCGGGGTGCGGCTGAGTCCGAGGGAGGCAGCGACATCACCCTCGGTGATCAGGGCGCTCGCCGCGAGCTCGCCGGAGATGATCGCCTCGGCCACGTGGGTGTACGCGCGGTCCACGGCCGAGGAGCCGGCCGGGTGGGAACGTGCCGAAAACTGCATTCCTTCATCGTACCGAGAAACCGGACTGATAAATGCATCAATAACCTCAACAGGGTTCGGCGGCGGTTCGGCTGCGGCTCGTTTGACGGCGTCCCGGCCGCCCGCAGTAGAGTTCAGGCACTGTGAGTCGACGATGCCTCGCCCCGAAATGAGCGGAAGAGCACCAGATGACCGACCGAACCATTGTGATCACCGGTGCCAGCGACGGCATCGGTGCGGCAGCCGCCCGAGCCTTGGCAGCGACCGGTGAGCGCATCGTGATTGTCGGGCGCTCGCCGCAGAAGACCGAGGCCATCGCCGCCGAGCTCGGTGCAGACCACTTCATCGCCGACTTCGGCCGGCTCGCCGAGGTGCGCACCCTGGCCGCCGAACTCCTGCAGCGCTATCCGCGCATCGATGTGCTCGCCAACAACGCCGGCGGCATCATGGGCAACCGCGAGATCACCGTCGACGGCCACGAGAAGACCTTCCAGGTGAACCACCTGGCGCCGTTCCTGCTGACCACCCTGTTGATGGATCGCCTGCTCTCCAGCCGGGCGTCGGTGATCAACACGTCGAGCACCGCCAACCGGTTCGGTCGAATCGACCTCGACGACCTCGAGAACGACCGCAAGTACTCGCCCAACAACGCTTACGGCGATGCGAAGCTCGCCAACATCCTCTTCACCCGCGAACTGCACCGGCGCTACAATTCGCGCGGTCTGGTCACGGCGGCGTTCCACCCGGGTGTGGTCGCCACGAGCTTCTCCACCGACTCCACAAGCATCATGCGGCTGGTCTACCAGACCGCACTCAAGCGCATGCTCATCACGCCGGAGAAGGGCGCGGACACCCTGGTCTGGCTGGCGAGCACGGCCGCCGGCGTCGACTGGCAGTCGGGCGAGTACTACGAGAAGCGCAAGGTGCACTCCACGAACCATCAGGCGACGGATGCCGGCCTCGCGACGGCGCTCTGGGAACGCAGCATCGACATGGTCGCCACCGACCTGCTTCCACAGGGCAGCTGAGCCCGACCGATACCTGTTCGGCCTAGACGATCTTGGTCAGGGCCGTGAACGACATGGTCGAGGATTGCCCGTTCTGGCAGGTCTGGTAGAGCAGGTCGTAGCCCCGCGGGATGTCAGCGGTGCTGTCCCGGTCGGCGTTGAGCATGACCACGATGCCGTCCACCCGGTAGGTTCCGGCGTGCACCCCGGTGAGGGTGATCACGGTGCCGGCGTCGTCCGGAAAGTCCTTGCCGCCGCACGACCAGTGCTCGGCGATGGTGGGAACGTCCTGGTAGTGCGCGGTCACGTCCACGGAGCCGATGCACTGGTCGAGCTCCGGCGTCCAGCCCGTGGCGTGCACATTGTTGGTGTACCTCTCGCGCAGGATCCGCTCTTGCTCGGCCTGCCACTCGGCCATGGCGGCGTTGACGGCCGCCATCGGCACGGCGAGGTCCTCGGCGACGCCGTCGACGCCGTTTGCGGCACCGAAGTCGAACGCGGAGAGGGTGCGGGCGTCATCGCGCACCCCGACGCCCATCTCGAAGAGGGTGGTCGAGGCGGCCGACGACGCAGCGGTGCTCTCCGCTGTCGTGAGCTTCTGGGCGGCCGCGCTCAGGCGCGTGGTTGCGGTATCGATGGCGTCAGCCAGCTCGAGTCTGGGTTGCTCGGTGAAGACCTTGCCCTCGCTCGCGGCCAGGGTGGCGATGGCATCGTCGAGCGCGGTCTCGCCATCGGTGACGGTTCGCACGGCCGCGGCCTGATCGCTCTGGAAGGCGGCAGCGGCGGCATCGTATTCGCTCTGGGCCGTCGCCAGGGAAACCGCCCGTACGACCAGGACGACAGCCACAACCAGTACGAGGGTGATCGCGGCCACGATCATCCGGGCGCGGTGGCCCGTCGCCCAGCGCGCCGGTGGCAGGCGTGGGCGAGACGTGTGTCGAACATCCCCTGAAATCCGTGCCACCCCCCGCTGCGTAGACGTGCCGGTCATGTCGCCGGACCGTGACTTGAAATACTACAGACCCGGTGTTATGACCGGACCGATGATTCACATCGGTACCTCGGGCTGGAGCTACGACCACTGGGAGAACGTGCTCTATCCCATCGGCCTGCCCGCAGCGAAGCGGTTGGCGTACTACGTGGCGGCCTTCGACACTGTCGAACTCAATGCGAGCTTCTACCGGTGGCCCCGCGCGACGGTGTTCGCGGGCTGGCACCGACGGTTGCCCCCGGGCTTTCAGATGTCGGTGAAGGCTCCCCGGGGCCTGACCCACGCGAAAAAGCTCTATGCGCCGGAGGTCTGGGCAGAGCGGATCGGCGCGGGCTGGCACGAGCTGGGCGACCGGCGCGGCGTTCTCCTGGTGCAACTGGGCCCAGGCCAGACCCGCGACGACGCACGCCTGGACTACTTCCTCGGCTCCCTTCCGTGCTGGATCCCGGTGGCGGTGGAGTTCCGGCACGAGAGCTGGCTCGACGACGAGGTCTTCGCCCTGCTGGAGCGGCACGGAGCCGCCTATTGCGTGATGAGCGGGGCGGGGCTGCCCTGTGTGCTGCGCGCGACCGCGCCCTTCGTCTATCTCCGGCTGCACGGCCCTGCGCATGACTCCCTCTACGCGGGGTCGTATTCCGATGCCGACTTGCGGTGGTGGGCAGGCCGCATTCGCGAGTGGTCGGCCCAGGGCCGGGAGGTGTTCGCCTACTTCAACAACGATGGCGACGGCAACGCGGTGCGGAATGCCTGGGCGCTGCGCGCGGAACTCGGGGTGTGACGGAACACGGTTCCCCGGGTCACAATGCCCGCACAAGGCCCCTAGCGCCCGCGGCGAGGGTGAGATATGCAAAGCGGTATGGACGCCCAGAATTACCGGGCCGGCCTTGCCAAAGCGCGGGTCACGGTGAAATCACCTGCATAGAATTGTGGCCCCGGGCGCGGTCTGACGAGTGAGCGCGTCGATGAGGCACCGGTCGACGGTGCGATTCCAGCAGAGGTATTCATGACCGAGACCCACGTCGCGTCCACAGTTGTCACCGAGCTCTCCGCCGTGCTCTCCGCCGCGCAGATCGTGACGGGTCCCAGCACCGAGAGCAACCGTCGGGACCAGTCCGAAGGAACCTTCAGCGGTGAGCCGCTGGCCGTGGTCTTTCCGGCCAGCACCGAAGAGGTCGCCGCGGTCGTCACCATCGCAGCCGCCCACCGCATCCCGATCGTGCCGCAGGGAGCTCGCACCGGGCTGGCCGGCGGGGCGAACGCCATCGACGGCGCCATCGTGCTGAGCACCACCCGGCTCAAGAAGATCCTGGCCGTCGATGCCGCAAACCAGACCGCCACGGTGCAGGCCGGCGTGCGCACCATCGCGCTGGCCCGCGCGGCCGAGGCCGTTGACCTGTTCTACCCGCCGGATCCCGGCTCGTGGCGAGCCTCGACCATCGGCGGCAACGTGGCCACCAACGCCGGCGGGATGCTCTCTGTCAAGTACGGCGTCACCGGCAACTTCGTGCGCCAACTCACGGTGGTGCTCGCCGACGGGTCGATCGTGCGCACCGGGCAGCGCACCATCAAGGGCGTCGCCGGTTACAACCTCACCGCGTTGCTGGTGGGCTCAGAAGGAACCCTGGGCATCATCACCGAGATCACCGTGGGCTTGTTGCCCAAACCCGGGAGCCCCTCCGGCGTGGCGGCGACCTTCGCCAACACCGCGGATGCGCTGGCGGCCGCCAATACGATCGTTGCCGGGGACCGCCGGCCGAGCGTTGTCGAATTCCTCGACGGTGCCTGCATCGCCGCGATCAACGCGTTCGATCCGGCCTCCACTCTGCCGGCCGGGGCCGGCGCGCTGCTGCTTGTGCAGTCGGACCAGATCGGCCAGGCCCACGACGACGTCGAGGTCTACGCCGAGGTGCTGCGAACCGCCGGAGCCGGCGTGGTCACCATCGCACACGATGCCGAGTCGCTCGAGCGGCTGATGAGCGCGCGGCGTCTGCTGCACCCGGCCGTGCAGGCCGTGCGTGGCGGCTGCCTGAACGAGGACATCACGGTGCCACGCTCCCAGCTCGGCGCCCTGCTGCAGGGTCTGGCCGAGATCTCCCGGGAACTCGACGTGCCCATCAGCACCGGCGGCCACGTGGGCGACGGCAACCTGCACCCGGTGATCGGCTACGACCCCGAGGTGCCCGGTGAGATCGACAAGGCGCACGCGGCGTTCGCCAGGGTGATCGACCTGGCGATCTCGCTCGACGGGTCGGCGTCGGGGGAGCACGGAATTGGTGTGCTCAAGCGGGCACACCTCGATGACGAGCTCGGCCCGGTGCTGCGCGACCTGCAGTTGCGGGTGAAGGCGGCCTTCGACCCGCACTCGATCCTCAACCCCGGCAAGAAGCTCTAGGGCGTCGGCCCGCGCGCGAGGTCCGAGCGCTGGTCGGGCGCGAGAGTGTTCTATCCCCGCTTGTCGTGCCTGTCGATTTCGTGGTGACCATGCCGAATTCGAACCCGCAACCCGTCCTCGACAACGCGCCCGTCCCGGCGGGCGAGCTTGTCGAGACCCCGCGAGCCATCCTCTGCAGTTAGGAAATGTTTTCGATATCCGTTCCGGAACTTGCTGACATTTCCTCGCATATAGGTGCGATTCGTGAGAGAATGGGGGTATGGACGACGAGCTGGATAGTGGCTCCACCGCACCGACGGGAATGACTCCCACCGGTCCGAACCTGCACGACTGGAACACCGGTCTGGTCGGTCCGGATCCCTTCACCGGCCCGGATGCCGACAGTCTGAGCGGCACCACCGACATGAAGGCCGCCGCTGCAGCCGGCCCTGCGGCCGGCCCCGCGACGGGCTCGTCCCGTCCCGGTCGGTCCGGTCGGGGTCCGTCTAAGCCGCGGCCTGAGTGGCGGGATCCGGCCGAGCTGCCAGGGGTGCAGCGCGCGCATACTGGTGCGTTCGGTCAGAAGCTCCAGGCGTTGGATGATGCGGCGCGGACGGTGATGGCGGTGATGGATTCCATTGATGTGAACGCGTTGAGTGACCCGGAGGTGGTCGCGTTGACGCAGATGGTCGAGCGGACCGGCCGGCCGGTGGATGCCGCCCGGGTGGCCACGGCGACCGTGGTGGGTTACCGGTCCCGCAGCGGGCTGGGCACGGAGTCGTTGGCCTGGCGGTTGGGGGCGTCGCACCAGAATGATCTGCTGATCGGGCTGACCGGCACGTCGGTGCCGGAGATGAAACGGCGCGTGGCCCTGGGTGAGAAGGTCGCCCCGCGGATGCTGGGCGGCATGGTCCTCGAGCCCGAGTTCCCGTTCGTGGCCGCGGCACTGAGCGCCGGGGAGATCGGTCTTGATGCGGCGGAGAACATTGTGAAGGGCCTGGCCGACTACAAGGTGCACGGCCGCTTCGATGCCGACCAGTTGCTGGTGGACGGTGGTGAGGCCGAGCTGGTGGAGTCCGCGACCGGGTCCGTGTTCGGCCGCACCCCCGGACCCGGCGACATCGCCACCGCCACCGATGCCGATGATGCCGGCGCCGGCGCCGGCGCCGGACAAGTCTGCACGGGGCCGGTCCGGCGTCTGGGTGCGTCGGCGGGGTTCACTTTCCCGGCGGACCGGATCCGGGAGATGGCGGCGACGTGGCAGGCGGTGTTGAACCCGGACGGGGCCGCGCCCACTGCGGAGATCCTCGAGGCCAAATCCACGTTCTCGTTCGGCAAGCTCGCCCAGGGGTTGCACCCGCTGCGCGGCGGGGTGACCCCGGAGCTCAAGGGCATCATGCAGAACCTGTTCGACACGTTCCTGTCCGCGCGCAGCGCTCCCGCGTTCCCGTCCGCGGAGGAGCAGCAGCGTATCGAGGCCGGCGAACTCGTGCCCGGCGAGATCCTCGACGAACGCGACGGTGGTCAGAAACGCGCCGATATTCTCCGCGGCATCCTGGTCCAGGTCGCCCAAGACCCTCGCACCCCGACCATGGGCGGGATGCCGCCGACGGTGATGGTGCACGTGAACGCAACCGACCTGATCAACGGGGTCGGGGTCGGTTGGATCGACGGCGTCGAGGGGCCGATCCCGATGAAGACGATCAACCAGATGGTCGACAACGGCGGCTTCCGGCCGATCCTCTTCGGCGGCACCGGCGCCGTCCTCGCCCTCGGCGACACAGTCCGCTGCTTCACGCCGCTGCAACGCAGGGCGATCACCGCCCGAGACGGCGGCTGCATCATCCCCGGCTGCACCTGCCCACCGCAATGGACCGAAGTCCACCACGTGACACCGTGGCAGCACGGCGGCCCCACCAACGTCTCGAACGGGGTACTGCTGTGCTGGCGCCACCACCACAACATCGACACCTCCGGGTGGCACATCCGCATGGTCCTGGGCATGCCCGAAGTCAAAGCCCCACACTGGATCGACCCCACCGACACCTGGCGAAAACCACCCCAACACCGCGCCCACGACCCCAAATACCGCCGGCAAGACGAGTAGCCGCGGCATGAGGGCGCCCGAGTCCGGATTCTGGGTCACCAGGCTCGACGGGCTCAACCGACGGTGATTTGTTGCTGGCCCTGCCATCGGGGCGGCCCGCGACGTACTATCGCCTTGGGCGTCAGCCGGCGCCCGGTTACGGCTACGGAGGTATGCAGTGGGCATCAATGACGACGACATCACCACATCCGGCGCGGATGCGAACGAAGGTACGGCCGATGGCGGCGCCAATTCGGCGGGCCACGACGGCGGTGCCGACGGAACCGCGGACGCCGGAGAGGGCACCGCGGACGGCGGCGCCAACCCGGCAGGCCACGACGGTGGCGCTGACGGCTCCGCCTCGAGCGAGGGCGTTGCAGACGGCGGCGCCAACCCCGAAGGTCACGACGGCGGCGCCGACGGAACCGCCTGATGACGAGCGAAGGGCGCGGGGCGAGCGATCGTCCCGCGCTCATGCGCTTGCTCGAGGTCACGCCGGAGGCCTTCGCCACGGACTACTGGGACCGTCGGCCGCTCTTCACCCGCGCGGCCGCCCTGCGGGGCAGGTTCGATGACCTCTTCACCGCAGACGCCGTCGACGAGCTGGTCACCCACCGTGGTCTGCGCACCCCGTTTGTGCGCATGGCGCGGCAGGGCACCGTGCTCGACCCCGGCCGGTACACCGCACCGGGCGGCCTGGGCGCTGAGATCGCCGACCAGGTGAGCGCCGACAAGGTGCTCGACGAGTTCACCGACGGAGCCACCCTGGTGCTCCAGGGGCTGCATCGCACCTGGCCGCCGCTGGCCGAATTCACCCGGCAGCTCACGAGAGACCTCGGGCACCCCGTCCAGGTGAACGCCTACGTCACCCCGGCCGCGGAGCGCGGCTTTGACCCGCACTACGACGTGCACGATGTGTTTGTGCTCCAGATTGCGGGGGAGAAGCGCTGGCGCATCCATCCTCCGGTGCACCCGCGCCCACTCCGCGACCAGCCGTGGACCGACCATCGCCGTGCGGTGGAGCGACGGGCCGAGGACGAGCCGGCCATCGACGAGGTCTTCAGGCCGAACGACGTGCTCTACCTGCCCCGAGGGTGGATCCACTCGGCGACGGCGCTGGGCGGCACCTCGATCCACCTCACCATCGGCGTCGCCGCCCTCACCCGCCACGATGTGCTGCGCGAGGCCGTCGCGCACGCTGCGGCCGCCGAGAGCCTGCGCGCCGCCCTTCCCCTGGGTGTCGACCTCACGGATGCGGCGACCGTCGGCGCCCTGCTGGCCGACACCGTCGACGACTTCAGCCGGTTCACGGGCGCGGATGCGGCCCCGGCCGAGGCGGTGTCCCGGCGACTGGCCGGGCGCCTGCGGGCGTCCACCCGGGCCGAGCCGATCGGCCCCTTGGCGACCACGGCGGCCGCCACCGCACTGCACGAGGCCACCACCGTGAGCCTGCGGCGGGGACTCGGCGCCCGGTTCCGGGCGGGCCCGAACCCCGGTGACGTCTCTCTCGTGCTGCCGGACAAGACCGTGACGCTCCCGGCGGAGGCCGCCGACGCCCTGGCCCAGATCCTCACCGGACACCCCCTGCAGGCCGGCGGCCTGGCCGGACTGGATGCGGCGTCCTCCCTCGTGGTGGCCCGGCGCCTGGTGCGCGAGGGTGTCCTGGTGGTGCGATGAGCCTCCCCTCCGCCCCGGGCTGGCTGCCGTGCAGCGATCGGTCGCTGGAGCGCGGCGATCCGCTCCCGGGTACGGCCGGCTATGGCGAACGCTGGTTCCTCGTCGAGATCGACGGGGCCTGGGGCGCGCACGCGTTCCTGCAGTCGCCGCTGGACCCCGCACTCGCCCGGGCTCTGGTGACCCGCATCGAATCCGCGGGCATCCGCCCGCTCGCCATTCGTCGAACCGGCCGCACCGCGCACCAGCGCCGCGCCCAGACCGAATGGCGGTGGGCGGCCGTTGACGCCAGGGTCGGACACGAACGGGTGCACTGGGGGGTGGTGACCGATCCCGCCGATCTGTTGCAGGTGCCGTTGGACGGTGCGACCGGCGCGCCGTCGACCGAGCCGCTCATCTGCGTGTGCACCCATGCCCGGCACGACCAGTGCTGCGCCGTGAAGGGGCGGCCGGTGGTCACCGCCCTCGCCCAGGCCTACCCGGCCGCCACCTGGGAATGCTCGCACCTGGGCGGAGACAGGTTCGCGGCCACCCTGATCCTGTTCCCGCACGGGTTGTACTACGGCCGGGTGACCGCCGCCGAAGCCGCGGACCTCGTCGACGCCTACCTCGACGGTCGTATCGAACCGCGCTGGTTCCGGGGCCGCAGCTCGCTGCCCAATGTGGTGCAAGCGGCTGCCGCGTTCGCGCGGGCGAACCGGGGTGACGACCGCATCGACGCCTTCGACTACAGCTCCTGGACGGAATCGGGGGGAGTGCACACCGTGAGCTTCATCCACGGCGATGAACGGCTCGCGGTGAAGCTCACCGAGAGCCTGTCGGCGCCGCTGCTCAGCACCTGTGCGGCCAGCACTGCCCGGCCGGTGCGGGAGTTCGAACTGCGCTCGATAACCCCGGGCTGACACCCCCCAACTGGAGGTGAATACGGGACCAAGGTCCCGGTTTCGGGCCCCACTCGGAGGGTAGTGTTCCCAGTAGAGGGCGAATCACCGGCACCGTGGCACTAGCTGGTACCTCGTGGTCCTGCTCTCATGGCCCGCACGGTGGGATAAACACCCAGTCAGCGGGAAAGCCTCGATCCTACAAGGAGAGCACACCATATGACCGTCACAGATGGCATCCGAAGCGACCAGCAGGGTCTTGCAGAAACCGGCGCCGCCGAATTCGTCAGCGGCCCGTGGCAGGACTCGATCAACCTGCGCGACTTCATCCAGCGCAACTACACGCCGTACCTCGGCGACGCGAGCTTCCTCGCCGGCGCCACCGAGCGCACCACCGGCATCTGGGCAAAACTGTCCGCGATGTTCCCGGTCGAGCGCGAAAAGGGTGTCTACGACATCGACGCGACGACCCCGTCGTCCATCACCGCGCACAAGCCCGGCTACATCGACGAGGCCAACGAGGTCATCGTCGGACTCCAGACGGATGCGCCGCTCAAGCGTGCGATCATGCCGTTCGGCGGCTGGCGCATGGTCGCCACCTCCCTCGAGACCTATGGCTACCCCGTGTCGCCCGAGCTCGAGACGATCTTCACCGACTACCGCAAGACGCACAACACCGCGGTCTTCGACGTCTACCCTCCCGGTGTGCGTCGTGCGCGCAGCAGCCACCTGATCACGGGACTCCCGGATGCCTACGGCCGCGGCCGCATCATCGGTGACTACCGCCGTGTCGCCCTCTACGGTGTCGACGCGCTGATCGCCGGCAAGAAGAACGACCGCGCCGAGCTGGACATGGAGCCCTCGACCGAGGACATCATCCGTGCCCGCGAGGAGAACTCGGAGCAGATCCGGGCCCTCAAGGAACTCGTGCAGATGGCAGCCAGCTACGGCTCCGACATCTCCAAGCCCGCCACCACCGCCAAGGAAGCCGTTCAGTGGCTGTACTTCGCGTACCTCGGTGCGGTCAAGGAGCAGAACGGTGCGGCAATGTCGTTCGGCCGCAACGCGGCCTTCCTCGACGCCTACATCGAGCGCGACCTCAAGGCCGGCACCCTGACCGAATCCGGCGCCCAGGAGCTCATCGACGACCTCGTCATCAAGCTGCGCATCGTCCGGTTCCTCCGCACCCCCGAGTACGACGACATCTTCGCCGGCGACCCCACCTGGGTCACCGAGTCGCTCGCCGGCATCGGTGAAGACGGTCGCCCGCTCGTCACCAAGACCGCGTTCCGCTTCCTGCAGACCCTGTACAACGTGGGCCCCGCACCCGAGCCGAACCTGACCGTGCTGTGGAGCGACAAGCTGCCCGAGGGCTTCAAGCGCTTCTGCGCCCAGGTCTCGATCGACACGTCGGCCATCCAGTACGAGTCCGACGACCTCATCCGCAACGAGATGGGTGACGACGCCGCGATCGCATGCTGCGTCTCGCCGATGCGCGTCGGCAAGCAGATGCAGTTCTTCGGAGCCCGCGTCAACGCTGTCAAGGCGCTGCTGTACTCGATCAACGGCGGCCGCGACGAGGTGTCCGGCAAGCAGATCGCACCGGCCACCGCAGCGAACACCGACGAGGTCCTCGACTACGACACCGTCTTCCCGGCCTACCTCGAGACCCTCGAATGGCTCGCCGAGACCTACGTCACCGCGCTGAACTGCATCCACTACATGCACGACAAGTACGCGTACGAGCGCCTCGAGATGGCCCTGCACGACCAGAAGATCATCCGCACCCTGGCCTGCGGCATCGCCGGCCTGAGCGTGGTTGCTGACTCGCTGTCCGCTATCAAGTACGCCACGGTCCGTCCGGTGCGCGACGAGACCGGTCTGGTTGTCGATTACACCGTCGAGGGCGAGTTCCCCGCCTTCGGTAACGACGACGACAGGGTCGACGCCATCGCGATCGACGTCATGGAACGCTTCATGACGATGATCCGCAAGCACCCGACCTACCGCGACGCCATCCACACCCAGTCGATCCTGACGATCACGTCCAACGTGGTCTACGGCAAGGCCACCGGCAACACGCCGGACGGCCGTCGCAAGGGTGAGCCGTTCGCACCGGGTGCAAACCCGATGAACGGCCGCGACACCCACGGCATGCTCGCGTCGGCACTCAGCGTCGCCAAGCTCCCGTACAGTGAAGCGCAGGACGGCATCTCGCTGACCAACACCGTCGTTCCCAGTGGCCTCGGTCACACCAAGGACGAGCAGGTCACCAGCCTGGTCGGACTGCTCGACGCGTTCACCTCGGCCAGCGGATACCACCTCAACGTCAACGTGCTCAACAAAGAGACTCTCGAAGACGCCATGGAGCACCCGGAAAACTACCCGCAGCTGACGATTCGCGTCTCCGGCTACGCGGTGAACTTCGTCCGGCTCACCCGCGAGCAGCAGATGGATGTCATCAGCCGCACGTTCCACTCGCACTAAGAGAACACCCTTACAGATGACCGGCAACGCTAGGTAGGACGAGACCATGACCGCAATCAACCTCGGCTTCCCTAGCGTTGCCTGTCCTGTAGTCGTCGAGCACGTCGACCTTTCGGTCGACGTGGCCGACGAGATCAGTGCCCTGAACGACGTCGACCGCAAGGCCGAACTGCACACCCTCGAAATGAAGGCAATCCGCGAGGGCACCGTCGCCAGCGTGCACTCCTGGGAGCTCGTGACGGCCGTTGACGGCCCCGGCACCCGCATGACCCTGTTCCTCTCCGGCTGCCTGCTGCGCTGCCAGTACTGCCACAACCCGGACACCTGGAAGATGCGCGACGGCCTGGTCACGCCCATCGACGACCTGGTCGCCCGCATGACCCGCTACCTGGGCGTCTTCAAGGCCACCAACGGTGGCCTCACCATCTCCGGCGGCGAACCGCTGATGCAGCCCGCTTTCGTCAAGCGGATGTTCAAGGAGGCGCACGCCCTGGGCGTGCACACCACCCTGGACACCTCCGGCTACCTCGGCAAGAGCGCCTCCGACGAACTTCTCGACAATGTCGACCTGGTTCTGCTCGACGTCAAGTCGGGCCTGCCGGACACCTACAAGAAGGTCACCGGCCGCGAACTTGCACCGACGATCGCCTTCGGCGACAGGCTCGCCGAGCGCAACATCCCGGTCTGGGTGCGCTTCGTGCTGGTGCCCGGGCTCACCGACGCCGTCGACAACGTCGAAGCCGTCGTCGACATCGTCGCGAGCTGGCCCAACGTTCAGCGCGTCGAGGTCCTGCCCTTCCACCAGATGGGCGAGGACAAGTGGGACCGCCTGAGCATCCCGTACCCGCTGCACGGCGTGCACCCGCCGGAGAACGACGTGCTCACCCGGGTGCGCGGCCAGTTCGAGGCACGGGGACTGACGGTCTTCTAGGAGTCGAGAAATCTGACACACCGACGAATATCGGCCTTACGCATATAAATGTGTGAGGCCTTTTTTCGTTCTGATCAGCACCTTAAGTGTTACGAATTTGAAGCCAGGGACTTTGTACCCTGACTGGGAAAACCGGATGCTGCCAGACTGTGAGCATCTTCAGAACCGCAACGAAAGGCAACATCGTGTCAACAGCAACCGTTCCGGCCACCACCCTGGGAGCCACCAAGGTCAAGGTCCTCAAGCTCATCGGCTGGGCCGGAATTCTTGGCGCCGTCGTCATGATCATCGGTGGAGGTGTGGTCTGGGGCGTTGTCAGCTCGCAGCTCTCCGCCGAGAAGATCACCGTCTCCGAAGACGCCGCGTTCCTCGCCGGCACCCCGGTCGTCGGACCGTTCTCCGCATTCGCCCAGGCCGACATCATCAACCACCACGCGCTGGACATGGCCGAGGGCAAGACCTACGCCGAACTCGACAAGGAAGACCCGCTGCGTGCGACGGTCATGAACGCGTCGTTCCTGCGCACCTCGCTCTTCACCTCCGTGGTGTCGTTCGGTGTCTCGGCCTTCGCCATCGGCATGGGCGTCCTGTCCGGCCTGTTCGGTTGGGCCATCCTTACCCTCGCTCCGGCCTGGCCCAAGAAGACCACGGCCACGGGCGTTCGCGCGTAGTCGTACCCGCTTCACGAACGACCCGGCAGCTTTCGCTGCCGGGTCGTTTCGGGTTCAAGGGGGTTGGCTCGCTCTGGAGCTCAGTACTCGGTCGCGCCCTCGGTGTCTTCGCCCCAACTCACGATGCGCGGCGGCAACGGGTACTCGTGGGTGCCGCTGGCGGCCAACACCTCAACACTCACCACGCGGGGAGCCGTGGTGCCGGCCCGGCTCACAAACCAACCGCCGACGAGCACCACATCGCTCACCGTCGACGCGACAGCCACCCCGGTGACGGTGAACGGCCCGTAGGCCGGGTCGACGAAGAGCACCGAGATCAGGTCGCCGTGTGCCACGGCGGGTGCTGTGAGGTCCTGTTCGATGCCCGGCGCCTCATCCGCCGTCTCACCGTCGCTCGGCTCAAGGGTGCGCAATGCCTGCAGGGACTTGTGCGGCTTGAGATTCTGCTCGATGGAGCGGCCGCCGACGGTGAGTGTCTTGACCGACGCGGAGATGAATGCGGTGCCGTCGATCGTGAAGGCGCCGTAGCGCTTGGTCAGGAACATGGCGGACACGCCGGTTCCGGATTCGAGGGCGATGATCGCATCCGTGAGCACCTTGACGTTGCGCCTGCTGGGCACATTGGGCATTGCCGGTCCGGCCATCTTTCCTCCAGAGAACGTGACACGCAACTCTAACGCCGCCCGAAACCCGCGCCGTCCGTCCAGCGGCGCACTGCCCCTGTTCGAGGGGTTCGGCAAGCCCCTAGCGAAGCGTTCCCGAGCGGCATTGAGTGGATGACTACTGGCGCGATTGGGCGTGCCTGGTGTGTGGAGGGGCGGACGGCGGAACCATGGTGAGCACAGAATGGTGAGCAACGGCACAAACGGGATGAACGGAACCGGAGTCACCCCACCGCGATCCTTCGGCGGTGTGCTCGGCGGCCTGATCGGTCTGGCCGCGACGAGCGCCATTGCCGGGCTGTTGGTCACTGTGAGCCTGACACCGGTCGTTGCGCTCACCGGCGTGGCGGCGACCAGCACGATCAACGTCTTCGAGACCCTGCCGAACTACCTCGAGATCGAGCCGCTCGCCCAACGCAGCAACATCTATGCCACCGGCCCGGACGGAACGTCGATCCTGCTCGCGACCCTGTACGACCAAAACCGGGTCGAGGTCGGCTGGGACGACATCGGCCAGAACGTGAAGGACGCCGCGATCGCCGGGGAAGACCCGCGCTTCTACGACCACGGCGGCGTCGACCTGCAGGGAACCATGCGCGGCGCGTTGACGACGGCGTTCCGGGGAAGCGTGCAGGGCGGATCGTCGATCACCCAGCAGTACGTCAAGAACGTGCTCGTGCAGAAGTGCGAGATGCTCCCTACCGAGGAGGAGATCTCGGACTGCTACGCGGCGGCCACGGTGACGACGGCATCGCGCAAGCTCAAGGAGATGCGACTGGCGATCGGCGTGGAAAAGAAATACGCAAAAAACGACATCCTGCGCCAGTACCTCAATATCGCCGGCTTCGGCGGCCGCGTGTACGGCATCGAGGCCGCGGCCGCCTATTACTACGGGAGCACGGCGGCCGATCTCACGGTGGCGCAGGCGGCCAGCGTCGTGGCCATCGTCAACAATCCCGGCAAGTTCAGGCTCGACCGGCCGGCGAGCGAGACCAATGGCGTGGCCAATGGCTACCTGGACAACCGGCAGCGCCGCGACTACATCCTCGGGGAGATGCTCAGATACGGCAAGATCACCCAGGTCGAGTTCGATGAGGCCATGGCGGCACCCATCGAACCGACCATCCATGAGCCCAGCACCGGATGCCAGACCGCCGGGGCAAACGCGTACTTCTGCGACTACGTGATCCATGTCCTGGCGAACGACCCGGTCTTCGGCGACGACGAGGATGCGCGGATCAAGAACATCCGCCGGGGCGGCTTCGACGTGTACACCACCCTCGACCTCGACCTTCAGAACGCCGCAGTCGCGACGATGAACGAGAACGTGCCGAAGACCCGCGCCGGCTGGGACGTGGGCGGTGTCATCTCGAGCGTCGAGGTCGGCACCGGCCGAGTGCTCGCCATGACGCAGAACAAGGACTACAGCCAGGACCCCGAGGTGCAGGCCACCGGGAGCAACTGGAGCAGCGTGAACTACAACACCGACTTCGTCGCCGGGGGATCCCGCGGGTTCCAGCCCGGCTCCACCTACAAGGTCTTCACCCTCGCGGACTGGCTGAACACCGGCCATTCCCTGGACGAGCGCGTCGACTCCGCGCCCAGATCACAATGGGGAACCTTCAACGACAGTTGTTTCGGCCCACAGAACTACGATTCGGAGGGCTGGAGCCCCAAGAACGACGCCAACGAATCCGGTCGCAACTACAGCGCGCTGGAGGCCACCATCGGGTCGATCAACACGGGGTTCATCGCCATGGCCAAGCGGCTCGACCTCTGCGGGATCCGGAAGATGGCCGAGGCCTTCGGAGTGCACCGCGCCGACGGCGAACCGCTGAGCCAGAGCGCGGCATCCGTGATCGGCACGAACGAGATCGCCCCGTTGAGCATGGCCGTCGCCTTCGCCGGCATCGCCAACAACGGGACAACCTGCAGCTCGATCGTGATCGACCGGATGATCGGCGCCGACGGCACCGAGGTGCCCATCCCCGTCTCGCGGTGCGAGGACTCAGTGCTGCCGGAAACCCAACGTCAGATGGTGGCCGCTCTCAGTCAGGTGATGTCGAGGGGAACCGCCGTGCAGTCGAACACCGGCACGGTGCCGTGGGTGCCGATGTTCGGCAAAACCGGAACCACCGACAACGCCAAGGACACCTGGATGAGCGGAGCGAGCAGCAAGGTGGCGACCGTCGTCGGCGTCGTGACCGTCACGGGGAACGCCAATCAGCGCGCAATCAACTTCGAGAGCGGGCCCGCCGCCACCGCGCGGCACCGGATGTGGCCGGCCGTGATGTCGGTGGCGAACGCGAAGTACGGTGGAGATCCGTTCCCCGGGGTGTTCGTCACTCCACCGGCGGTCGCGGAGGAGGAAGACGTGGGTGTGGACGTCGACGAAGACGTCGATGCAGACCAGGATCTCGGGGGCGACGACACCGAGCAGAACGATCCGGCACCTGACGTTCCCGAGGGGACCGACTAGAGATCACGCGCTCTGCGTCGACCACAGGTCGAATTCAGTCGTACCGGAGCCGGCCGCCCGCCGCATCGGCGGCCGGGCCACCGCGGCCGCCGTTGCTTTGGCGACGGACGGTTCGGCGTCCAGCGCCGCCGCCCTGGCCGCCTTGAGAGCCTTGGCCTGTGCCCTGGCCCGGTCCCTGGCCACCGTGACGAGGTCCCACATGCCCTCACCCGTCACCGAGACCCCGCGGGCACCCGAGCGCCGGGTGCGGCCACGCACCAGCATCAGTTCGGTCTGGAAGACGCCGCCGCCGATGCGTTCCTGGGCGTCGTGGAAGAACACCACGTTGGCCACCGGACCGGTGCCGTCGTCGAGGCTGACGAACACCACCCGGCGCCCGTCACGCATCGGCGGGGTGTTCGTGGCCCGGCGCACGCCGGCCAGGAGCACATCGGTGCCGCCGGGCAGGGTGGCCAGCTGGGCGGCCGGGGTGACGCCGAGTTCGGCGAACAGCGGGTAGTACTTGCGCATCCGGTGGCCGGCGACGGCCAGACCGGTGTCGAGCAGCTCGAGGTCGGACTGGGTGCGCCCGCGCAGCTGCAGCGAGGTGACGGTGTCGAAGCGCGCACCCTCGTAGTCGAGCACCGGCAACGGAACCTCGAAGGCGAGCTGGTCATCGGCGATGGTGATGGCCGTGCCCCGCAGCGACTGGATGTGCGCGAGCAGCTCGTGCCGGCGGGTGCGATCGTGATCGATGAAGCTGTCCAGCGCGCCGACGCGGGCGAGGGCCTCGAAAGTACGCCGACGCGGGTGCACCCGGTCCCGAAAGTCCTGCAGCGACGTGAACGGCTGGTGCCGCACGATGCGGGCGCGCTCGGCGTCGCTCGATCCGGAGAGCTCCGGCAGCGGCATCCGGATGCCCTGGCCCTCACCGACGGACTCCACCCTGTAGTCGAGGGCGCTGTGCTGCACGTCGAGGCCCAGAACCGGCACGCCGAGCACCCGGGCTTCGGCCACGAGCAGGTCTTTGGGCCACATGCCCGGATCGTGCGTGAGCAGTCCGGCCAGGAACGCCGCCGGGTGGTGGGTCTTCAACCAGGCGGACTGGTAGGTGGGCAGGGCGAACGCCGCCCCGTGCGCCTTGGCGAAGCCGAAGCTGCCGAACCCGGCCAGCACGGTCCAGACCCTGTCGATGGTGCCGGCATCGAAGCCACGGCCGAGGGCGTTCTCGCGCACGTACGCCTCGATCACGCTCAGCTGCTCCGGCCGGCCCAAGTGCCGGCGCAGCACGTCGGCGTGACCGAGCCCGCAGCCGGTGAGCTCGTCGAAGAGGCGCATCACCTGTTCGTGGAAGATGACGACGCCATTGGTCTCGCGCAGGATCGGTTCGAATCGAGGATGGATGTAGTCGGGCGCGACCTCACCGTGCCGAGCCTCGAGGTAGCGCAGCGGCATGTTGTTCTTCATCGGCCCGGGGCGGAACAGCGAGATCTCCACGGTGAGGTCGTTGAACACCTCCGGCTGCAGCTTGCCCACCAGCTCCATCTGGCCGGGGGACTCGATCTGGAAGATGCCTAAGGTGCGGGTGGAGCGGATGAGCTCGAAGGTGGCCGGGTCATCCAACGGCACCCGGTCCAGGTCGATGTGTTCGCCGGTGAGCCGGTGGTGTTCCTCCACGGCGTGCGCCATGGCCGACTGCATGCGCACACCGAGGATATCGAGCTTGATCAGGCCCATCGGGTCCATGTCGTGCTTGTCGAATTGGGACATCGGCAGGCCCATCCCCGAGGCCTGCACCGGGGTGCGATCCAGCAACGAGGCATCGGAGAGGATGACGCCGCAGGGGTGCACCGAGATGTGCCTGGGCAACCTGTCGAGCCTGGCGGTGAGGTCCACGAGCAGGTCGAGCTGCGAGGACTCCCGCACCTCGGCGGCCAGCTCCTCCAGCTCCGGCTTCTCGGCCAGGGCCGCACGAAAGTCGCGGGCGTTGAACCGCCACATCTGCTTGGCGATCGTGGCGACCTGGGCGTCCGGCATGCCCAGGGCGAGGCCCGCGTCCCGCACGGCGCCCCGACCCCGGTAGGCGTTGGTCATCGACATCAGCGAGACCCGGCTGGCGCCGAACGTCTCGAAGACCTTCCGATAGATGTCGTGTCGCCTGGCCGACTCCACATCGAGGTCGATGTCCGGCAGCGTCTGCCGTTCGGGGGAGAGGAAGCGTTCCCAGAGCAGGCCGTTGCCGATCGGTTCCACCGACGAGGTGTGCAGGGCGTAGTTGAGCACCGAACCGACCCCGGAGCCGCGGGCCTGGATGCGGATGCCCATGTCACGCACGAGGTCGGCGACGGTGGCCACGGTGAGGAAGTAGCTGGCGAAGCCGAGCGATTCAACCGTCGACATCTCGTGGGCGAGCCTGTCGTGGGCCGCCGTGAGCCCGCGGCGCCCGGCGTCGGCGTAGCGCTCGTCGATGCCGTGACGGGCGCGGGCCCACAGCTCGGCGAGCGGGTCGCGGGTGACCCCGATCACGCTCGCCTCCGGCATCCGCGGCCGGCCGAGCCCGATGTCACCGACAGGGTCGAGCGCACAGCGTTCCGCGAGGTCGTGGGTGTCGCGCAGCAGCCGGGCCAGCGCTCCGTCGCTGTGCTGCCCGGCGTCGACCACCATGCGGGCCACCTGCCGCATGGCGGCCGCCGGCTTCAACCAAGCTTGGCCGTTGACCTGCAGGGGACGGGCCTCGGTTTGAATGTTCGGCGGCTGGGCCTGTGCTGGCTGGGCGAGCTGCGCGAGCGGCATGAGGTGCCTGGCCGCATCGGCGAGGTCGGCGGTCACCGCCTCCTCGGCGGTGCCATAGCGCACCGCGTTGCTGAGTACGGCGGGCAGCCGGGCGTACTCGGCGAGGGCGAGCATGCGCGTGGCCGGGGCGACGCTGCCCGGCATGCCCGGTTCGGTGAGATGGCAGACGACCTCGAGAGCGAGCGACTGGGGCGGCATGATCCGTTGCCACTCGGCGAGGGTCGCGCGGGCCAGCGGGTTGTCCCGGCGCTCAATCGCGTGGCCGACATCGGAGGCCGGCCCGAGCAGCACCGTCAACGAGTTCAGGCCGGCCAGCTCGGCGAGGCGGCTGCGTGGGATGCTCGGCGGGTGGCCGGGCACGCGCACCGTGGTCTCGTGGGCGCTGGAGACGGCCCGGCAGAGCGCCGCGTAGCCGCGGCCGGCACCGCCCTCACCAGCACTGCCGCCGTGCGCCAGCACCACCACCCGGCCGAGAGGTGCGAGGGTGTCGTCGTCGTGCACCTCGAGATCGGCGCCGAGCCCCGGGCGAATGCCGGCAGCCACACAGGCACGCACGTGCTTGACGGCCCCGTACAGTCCGTTCCGATCGGTGACAGCCAGGAAGGTCGCCCCGTCGGCGGCCGCCTGCCCGGCGAGGGCCTCTGGCAGGGTCACGCCATAGTGGGTCGAGTAGGCGCTGGCGACGTGCAGGTGCGGAAAACTCATCGCGGCGTCACCCCCAGTCGAGCGCGAGCACCCAGGTGCCGTCGGCGTCGTGGCGCAGGTCGTACCGGTGCTGGTCCTCGCCGCCCTTGGCGGCATCCAGCCGCCACAGTTCGGTGTCGATGCGGGTGGGCGTACCGCTGTGCTCCCACCATCGGGTGCGCGTGAAGACGGCCTGGGGTTGCCCGATGACAGTGTGTTCGAATCGGTCCCACACGAAGGCCCGGGGGTCGCCGTCGGCGGAAAGCTCGACCTGCACTGCCTTGTCTATGATCACGGCTGTGTCTTCGAACTGAGGGGCGTCGACAATCTGGGTCATGGGCCCACCTTCCGCGTTACTTCGAACAAATGTTCGATATTCGAAAGTGTACGTCACGCCTCCGACAGACGCCAGCGGATGGAGCGCGCGGTCGGTGGGTGGTTCGCGGGGGTAGCCCACGGACCGGCGCGGGGGCACTCTGGTGTTCCATGTCGACGAATCCGGAATTCACGCAGATCAATCCGCTCTTCGCCCGGCCCGGTGAAGATTCCCGCGCCCCCCGCCACACGTTGGCGGCCGGCCCGATGGGGCCGGAAACGGCCTACCAGATCATTCACGACGAGATCATGCTCGACGGCAATTCCCGGCTCAACCTGGCGACCTTCGTGGGCACCTGGATGGACGACTACGCCCGCAGGCTCTACGCCGAGTCCTTCGACAAGAACATGATCGACAAGGACGAGTACCCGCAGACCGCGGCCATCGAGGACTACTGCTGGCACATCATCGCCGACCTCTGGCACGCGCCGGAACCGCGGGCGACCATCGGCACATCGACCATCGGGTCGTCCGAAGCCTGCATGCTCGGCGGACTGGCCTTCAAGCGTCGCTGGCAGCAGTCCCGTCGCGCGGCCGGGCTGCCCACCGACAAGCCCAATCTGGTGATGAGCAGCGCCGTGCAGGTCTGCTGGGAGAAGTTCTGCAACTACTGGGAGGTCGAGGCGCGTCTGGTGCCGGTGACCGACGAACATCCGTGCCTGGACGGGCACGACCTGGCCGCCTACGTCGACGAGAACACCATCGGTGTCGTGGCCATCATGGGCGTCACCTACACGGGGATCTACGAGCCGGTACAGGAGATTGCCGCCGCACTCGACGCCATCCAGGCCGCGACCGGGTTGGATGTTCCGATCCACGTCGACGCGGCGTCGGGCGGCATGGTCGCGCCGTTCCTGCAGCCCGAGCTGATCTGGGACTTCACATTGGAGCGGGTGCATTCGATCAGCACCTCGGCGCACAAATACGGCCTGGTCTACCCGGGGCTGGGCTGGGTGGTCTGGCGCAGCCGCGAGCTGATGCCAGAGGAGCTGGTCTTCAACGTGAGTTATCTCGGCGGAGACATGCCGACGCTGGCCCTGAACTTCTCCAGGCCCGGCGCCCAGGTGCTTCTGCAGTACTTCCTATTCCTCAGGCTCGGCTTCGAGGGCTATCGGCTCGTGCAGCAGACCTCGCAGAATGTCGCGCTGTTCCTGTCCAGCGCCGTCGCGGAACACGGCGCCTTCACCCTCATCAGCGATGGATCCGACATCCCGGTGTTCGCCTGGAGTCTCAAGGCCGGGCACACCGACAAGTGGAACCTGTTGACCGCGATCACCGAGGAGACCGCATACCTCGACAGGCTGGAGGGTGCGATGCCGGCGGAGAAACACCACCCGGGCTTCACCCACTGAGCGCCCGAACTGAGCGCCCGAACTGAGTGCCCGGTCTGAGTGCCCGGTCTGAGTGCTCGATTGGAATGACCGGCAATCCTCCCTATTCCGAGCCGGCCGAGCGTAGCATTTGCTTGGGGCGCATTGACATAGACGCCCGCGTTAGAAGGTACTCATGACACTCAAAGTGGAGTCTCAAGAATCGGTGGAGGTTCGGCCGGCGGAGTCTCCAAAAGCAGAGTCGTTGACAACGGAGTCTTTGAAGACAGAGCCGCGGAAAGCGGAGTCGCTCCGAACGGAAACTCGGAAATCGGAATCCCGGGAAACGGAGCCTCCCGCGACGCGGTCTCACGACATGAGGCCCCAGACGATGGAGGACCAGGCCGCGGAGGTCGTGAAGGCCCCGAGCCCGGTTGCGCTGGTCACCGGAGCCGGCTCGGCGATGGGACGGGCGGTCGTCCGCAAACTCCTGGAGAACGGCTATGCGGTCGCCGGCATCGACGCCAAACCCACCGACCTCGCCGGCGAACAGCACTTGGTGCTCGTCGGCGACATGAGCACCGAGCACGGCTCCAGGCTGGCGGTCTCGCAAGCTATCGACACCTTCGGCCGGCTCGACGCCGCCGTGTTGCTGGCCGATATCGGCGCGTCCAGCACTCTGCACATGCCCGGAACGGAGGCCGAGGGGGAGCGCCTCCTTGCCCGCAATCTGAACAGCATCGCCCTGGGCATTCAGGCGGCTGTCGAGGGACTCTCGATCGACGGGCACCGGAGCATCGTGGCGACGGCGTCCGTAGCGGGACTATTGGCCGACCCGGGCAACTGGGCCTACCACGCCTCGAAGGTCGCCATGATCGACCTCGTGCGCTCCACAGCCCTGACCTATGCGGCCAGGGGAATCCGGGTGAACAATGTGGCCTCCGGCCTGATGCGGGCGGATGAACCGAATGACACCCCGACCACTCAGACCTTCGGCCGGGATTTCTCCCGCCGCATCCCACTCTTCAGGCTCGCCCAGCCATCGGAGATCGCGGCGGTGATAGCTTTTCTGATCTCCCCGGCAGCGTCCTATGTGACGGGCACCACCCTCGCCGTCGACGGCGGGCTGACGGCATCCGCCGGGCTCGTGTTCTGAAGCGAGAGCGGCCGACAAACCTGCGAATGCCCTGACCAAATACCCGCGGCCCACGAAGCGAATGATCCACATGGGAGAATGTCGCTCCGGGGCAAACTCTTACGGGATCGGCACCGAAGTACCAGCGCGGAGTCCGCTCCGCCACGAGAGGCGGACGCATCCGCCGCGAGGGAGACACCGTGGGGACTCACACGACGCTGGACGAGATGCGCCAGGCCGACAGCATCCTGGCCGGCATCCGCTCTGCAGACGACCTGACCATCGCCGCCAGCCGGGACGGCGGTAACCGTGCCGTTCGCCTGCTCACCCAGGCCGCGCTCGACCCTACCGACCAGCTCACCGCCATAGCGGCCGTGCACTCGCTCGCCCAGGTATTCGACGAGTCCGCCGACGACGTCCTGGTGTCGCTGCTCGAGCACGACTCGGCCTACCTGCGCGAACACGCCGCCTGGGCGTTCGGCACCAGGCTCCCGCGCTTCGATGCCATCGGAGGCCTGTTGCAGATGGTCGTCGCCGGCGGCTTCTCCGGCATGATCGCCCAACGTACCCTCGAGCAGTGGGCGGCATCCGTCCCCGAACACGTGGCACTGGCCACCGAAGGCGCCATGCTCGGCATCGCCGACCCGGCCGCCCGCGCCCGCCTCGTCGAAACCCTGGGCCTGATCTCCGGGCGGATCCCGGAGCGGATGCTGCGACGCATCGCCGGGGACGCCGGCGAAGGCCTCGACCCCCGGGCGGCGGCCGTGGCCGCCCTCGGCGATAGACCGGCCACCGACGCCGCCATCAGCTTGGTGACGGTCCTCGCCCGCGGCGACGACGACCTGGCCGACGTGGCCAGGCTCGCCCTGCTCGACCTGACCGTGCCCGCCTACCCGCGTGCGCCGTGGAGCCGGGGCCAGACCGTGGCCCAGCTGTTCCTGCACGCTGACATCGACCGTGAGCTCAGCCAGGTGGGGTCCGGCGACAACGGCGGCATCGCCACCCTCCTGGTGCGGCTCGGCGACGCCCTCGTGGCCGGCGACGACGGCTCACCGGCCGTCGACAGGGTGCTCACCCTGTCACGTGGCGGACCCGCCGCCGCCCTGGCCTGCCTGCCGGAGGTCAGTTCCACCCTCTCCGGGCACGCCTTCGCCACGGTGCCGTTCTTGGGCGCCCCGATCTCCTCCGCCGACGCGTGGCCCCGCCGGGTGGCCGTGCAGCGCGGCATCCGCCGGATTCTGCGAGCCGCAGGCACCGTCGACGTCATGCACCTGCGGATGGCCGACGTCGGCACCCTCGCGGCATCGACCGTCGCCCGCGAGCTCGAGATCCCCATCGTCTTCACCGTCGCCCCAGACCCGCACAGCGTCATCAACGCCATGGACGCCTCCGGCGCCCTCACCCGGGCCAACTTCGGCACCGTCGACGAGGTCGAGCACTTCTGGTTCCGGGCCCGACTCGTTCAGCGGATCGCGGCCGATGCCGCGCACACCGTGCTCTTCCCCCGCCCTGAGTTGGAGCGGGACATGCGCGACCTCGTCGGTATCGACATCACCGCGCACCCCGAGCGGCACTCGGTCGTGGCGGAGGGCATCGACCTGACCGTGATCGAACGCTCCGCGCAGGCCGCGCTGCAGGCCGACCCCGCCGACTTCACCGACCTCGACTCCCTGCTGGAGACCCTGCCGGCGTCCCGGCGCCACCTGCCGCTGGCGGTCACGGTGGGCCGGTTGCACAGGGTGAAGGGCATGGCCACGCTCGTGCACGCCTGGGCCGATGACGCCGCCCTGCGGGAACGGTGCAACCTGCTGATCGTCGGGGGAGACCTGCTCACCCCGTCGGTCGACGAACGCCGTCAGCTGGACCTGATCGGCACCGCGGTGCCGCTGGACGCCGCCGCCGAACACGGCCTGCTGCTGGCCGGCCACCGTGCCAACGACGCCGTCGCCCGCTGGCTGGCCGCCGCCCGGCACGGCCGGCCCGGCCTGGCCGCTCCGCGCGGCGTGTACGTCTGCGCAAGCATGAAGGAAGAGTTCGGCATCGCCCTGCTCGAGGCCATGGCGACCGGGCTCACGGTGGTGGCCCCCGACGCCGGCGGGCCGGCGACCTACGTCGAGGACGGCACCACGGGGTTCCTGGTGAACACGGCTGATGCCCGCAGCCTCGCCGGCGGGATCACTGCGGCTCTCGACCTGGCCTCCAGCCCGTTCGGCGACGACTTCGCCCAGCGGGCCGCCGACATGGTCTCGTCGACCTTCGCCATCCAGGCCATGGCCGGAACCCTCGGGGGCGTCTACACCTCCGTCGCCGAGGCCCAGGAAGCACTCAACTGGGCGTTGAGCGTCTCATGACCCTCCTGATCATCAGCCCGGACTACGCCTCCCACCTGTTCCCGCTCGCGACCCTCGGCAGCGCCTGGCAGGCCGCCGGCGAACGGGTCGTCGTGGCCAGCGGACCGGCCACGGCCGGCATCGTCGCCGACTTCGGCTTCGAACGGGTGAACCTGCAGCTCGGCCGCGGGTCCAACCCCGGCACCATCCGCGCCGAAGACCAGCCCACCGGCGAGGACGACGCCCTGCGCGGCTTTTTCGACGCCACCAGGGTCGGCCTCGTCGAAACGCTGAGGTTCCAGGCCGAGGCGCGCAGCACCGACCTGCTCTGGAACCCCGTGGTCGTGGCCCGCGAGGTGCAGCGCATCGTCGCCGAGATCCGGCCGGACCAGGTGATCGTCGACCACCTCGCCTTCAGCGCCCGTCTGGCCCTGATCAGCGCCGGGGTGCGGCACGCGGACGTGGTTCTCGGGCATCCGTCGGCACTGCCCGTTGGCGACGAGGTCTACGGGTACCCGGGCGCCTGGCCCGCCGCGTTCACCCCTGACCCCCAGGAACTGGTGCAGCTGCGACTGCTCTGCGAGCGGGTGCGGGACGACTTCACCCTGGCGTGGAACGATGCGCTGCTGCAGCTGGATCCGACCGCGCCGCCCAGCGGCGATGCCTTCACCGAGACCGGCGACGTGCTGCTGCTCAACTATCCGGCCGAGCTGCACCCGGTGGCGCGCACGGCGCTACTGCCCGAGCACGCCTTCCTCGGTTCGGCGGTGCGGAGCGAGGCCGACGACCCCCAGGTGACCCGCTGGCTGGCCGACGCCGACGAGCGTCCCCTCGTCTACGTGAGCTTCGGCAGCTTCCTGTCGGTGCGCGGCGATGTACTCGCCCGGGTGGCCGAGGCCCTGCGCGGCCTCGACGTGCGGGTGGCGATCGCGGTCGGGTCCACCGACGCCGCCGAGCTCGGGCCCATCCCGGAGTCCTGGCTGGTGCGATCGTTCCTGCCCCAGGTGACGGTACTCGGCCACGCGGCCCTGGCCGTCACCCATGGCGGCAACAACTCGGTCACCGAGGCCATGACGGCCGGGGTGCCTCTGCTGGTGCTGCCGTTCTCGACGGACCAGTTCGCCGGCGCCGCAGCACTCGACGAAGCCGGCTTCGGCATCTCCCTTGACCCCAACACGGCGGGTGCGGATGCGCTGCGGCAGGCCGCCGCGACGCTGCTCGGGTTGAGCGATGAACCGCGGCAACGGCTGCGGGCGCTCAGCGCGTCGCTCGCCGACGGCGCGGGGCCGCAGCGGGCCTACGCGGCACTGCAGGGGGAGTCCAGCGACGCCCGACCGGCGGCCTGAACCGCGACACGGCGGGGCTACGCGTCGATCGCGTAGACCAGCGACTCCTGCATCATGCCCAGCCAGTTATAGACGTCGTTGACGACGTGCGCCTGTTCGTCGTCGAGCTGCGGAGTGCCGTGCGGGTCGATCTGCAGGCGGTCCGCCAGGACCAGGCGCAGGTCCGTGAGGGTGCGGAGCCAGGACTGCACCTGCTGCTCGGTGAGCACGATCGGCACCGGCAGCGGGTCGTGCGCCGGGGCGTCCAGGGAGGCGTCCGCTGAGGCATCCGTCGGCTCGTCGTCGCCGAGGGCGGCGAGTACCGTGGTGGCGTTGGCGAGCTTGCCCTCGAGCAGTCCGTCGGCCGTGAAGCGGCGGAACTCCTCGGCGGCCTCCGGGTCGTTCGGGTAGGCGTCGGGCAGTAGTCGCCGGATGGCCGGTTGGGCGAGCATGGCCGCGTCGTCGGCGTCGACGGAGCCGAGCATCTGCAGCAGCTGGGACGTCACGTTGCGCAGCAGGTCGACCTCGATGGGTTCGAACATGGCCGAGACCGTGCCGGAGTCTTCACGGCGGAATTCCATCACGCTTCGGCGCTCATTCTTCGGCACGGTCCAGGGTGGCCCAGAGCCCGTAGCCGTGCATCGCCTCGACGTGCCGTTCCATCGACTCGCGGTCGCCAGTGGCCACAATCGCGCGGCCGTTGTTGTGCACCTGCAGCATGAGGCGCTCGGCCTCTGCCGCGGTCACGCCGAAGTAGCTGCGGAACACGTAGGCCACATAGGACATCAGGTTCACCGGGTCGTCCCACACCACGGTCACCCAGGGGCGGTCGAGGAAGATCGCCTCTCGGACTCGGGTGGATTCATCGATCTGGGGCACCCGTTAAGCCTCACACGCCCGCGCCGATCCTGCCACCACCGGGGGAGAAGCGGCGCATGGCAAGATGGGGAGATCGTGAGACACCAGCACCCTGAGACACCCGCATGAGCCGCCGCCGACCCAATCCGTCCCTCTTTCCCCGTCGACGGGGCACCCGGGGCCAGAGCCCACGCCTCCTGCTGACCCTGCTCGTGATCGGCGGTATCGTCGCGGGCGTCAGCTACTTCTCCACCGACCTGGCCGACCGGCCCACGACCCAGGCGACGGTCCCACCCGGCGCCTCGTCGACCGCGCCGATGCCGGTACCGCCCTCCGGGCTCACCAGCGCAGAGGCGCTCGCGTTGGTCGCCGCGCTGCCAGACGCCGTCTACACCGACAACGGCAGCTATGCCGGCAACCGGGAAGAGCTGTTCGGCGATGCCTGGGCCTTCGATTTCGACCAGAACGGCTGCGACACCCGCAACGACATCCTCACCCGGGACCTCACCGGCACCGACATCGATCCGGCCACCTGCCGGGTGTACACGGGCATCCTCACCGACCCGTACACGGGCGAGACCATCGATTTTGTGCGTGGGCAGGACACCTCGGCCGACGTGCAGATCGACCACCTGCTGCCGCTGAAGGCCGTGTACGCCACCGGCGGAGAGGCCTGGCCGGCCGAGAAGCGGGAGGCGCTGGCCAACGACCCGGTCAACCTGCTGGCGGTGAAGGGCACCGAGAACTCCTCCAAGTCCGATTCGCTGCCGAGTGAATGGCTGCCCGGTTTCTACCCCGACGTGTCCGACCGGCACGACCTGGGCCAGCGCGTGGTCTGGGACGACCTGCCGGAGGACACCGGCCTGCAGTGCTGGTACATCGACAAACTGGTGCCGGTCTTCGTCGCCTACGACCTCGGGCTCACCCCGGAGGACCGCGCGGCGATGACGGCCGTCCTCAGCACCTGCGACGCCTGAGCCTGACAGCCGCGATTCCGTTCAGCCCAGTGCTGACCGCGGGCCAGGGGATCAGGCCTGGGGCACGGGGGCGTGGTGCGGGCGGCCCGCGGCATGGCCGATGGCGGTCACCACGAGGGTGATCACGGCTGTGAGGGCGATGCCCCAGCCGATGTGCACCATGAGCAGCAGGGCGCCGACGCCGGCTCCGGCCAGGATCAGCACGATCGCGGCGAAGCGGCGGAACCAGGGCTGGTTCTTGGCGCCGCCGAAACGGGAATCGGCGGCGAAGCCGGTAATGGTGGAGGTGACGACGACCGTGGTGACATCCTTCACGGCGATGTGCCGGGCCACCGCTGCCTGCAGACCCATCACGGCCGCCAGCAGCCCGGTCACGATCAGGTCGAACGGGGCCGGGGGAGTGCCGTCCACCACGAACAGGACGATCGACAGCGCGGCCATCACCACGCCGACCGCGCCGAACAGCACCGTCGACTCGGTGGTCCAGCCGACCTTGACGTGGCGCAGCACCCGGCCGCCGATCGCGGCACCGACCATGAAGGTGAACAGCGCGATCAGCGGGCCCACCACGGGCAGGTCGTCGGCGCCGGCGATGGCCATGCCCAGGATGACGACGTTGCCGGTCATGTTGCCGGTGAACACCTTGTCCAGGCCGAGGTAACCCACCGCATCCGCCACCCCGGTGGAGAACGTGAGGGCCAGCATCAGGCCGAGGTGCAGGTGGTCGGGCTTGCTGCGCAGACGGTGGATGACGGGGGTGGAGGGCACGGGGGTCCTATCGGCTCGGAATTGTCACGGTAGTGGCTGGTCGTCCCGGCCGCAAAACTGGCGCTACTCTCGACCAACGGGGATGCGCCGGCCGGCGTCGAGCCGGCTCCCGACCCACAACGGAAAAGGCGCATCCATGCCATTCGACGTCATGCCATTCGACATCCTGCAGCCCGGCACCGGGCCCATCCGCGCCGCGCAGTACCTGGCCGCCACCCCGGCCACCGTGCTCTGGGGCCGGCTGCCCTGTGCCACGGATGCGCCGGTGCTCGTGATCGATGCCGGCACCGAGGTCACCATCGACACGATCAGCCACGAGGGCGTGCTCGAAGACCAGGGCCGCGACCCGGCGGCCTTTTTCGCCGGCCACGGTGTCGACCGCGCCTTGGTGCTCGACGACGCCGTGCTGCTGGCCGCCTCGAACACGACCCGGGACCCCGGCGTGGACGGACCACACCTGGTCACCGGCCCGATCCACGTGCGCGGCGCCCGGCCGGGCGACCTGCTCAAGATGACCGTGCTCGAGGCCACCCCGCGGGTGCCGTACGGCGTGATCTCCAACCGGCACGGCCGCGGCGCCCTGCCCGGCGAGTACCCGCTCGGCGAGGGCAATGTGAGCGTGTTCGCCGCGCTTGCGGACACCGAGACCGGCCAGGTCGGCACCCTGCCGCTGGTGCCGGGCGGGGCGCGGAGCGTGCACTTTCCGCTCCGGCCGTTCCTGGGCATCATGGGCGTCGCCGTCGCCGGTGACACCCGCCCGCACTCGGTGCCGCCCGGTGCGCACGGCGGCAACATCGACATCAACCTTCTCACGGTGGGCTCTGCCCTCTACCTGCCGGTGCAGGTGGACGGCGCGCTGGCCTACGTGGGCGACCCGCACTTCGCGCAGGGCGACGGCGAGGTGGCGCTCACGGCCATGGAGGCGTCCCTGCGGGTGACCATCCGCTTCGACGTGGTGAGCCAGGCCGACGCTATCGCGGGCTTCGGCGAACTGGTCGGACCTCTCGCCGAGACCGGCGAATTCCTGGTACCGACCGGCCTGGACGCCGACCTCGACGAGGCCGTGCGCAAGTGCGTGCGCGCCGCCATCGACCTGCTCGCCGCCCGGTACGGCATGGACCGCACCCTCGCCTACGCCTACCTGAGCGCCGCTACCGACTTCAACATCTCCCAGGTGGTCGACCTCGTCGCCGGCGTGCACGCCCGCATCCGGGTGGCGGACTTCAATGCCTGAGCCGCTGGTTGTCCCGACACCCACGTCGGTCACGGGCGCGCTGCCCGATGGGCTCCTGACCGCCTTCGCCGGCTATGAGGACGCGCTGGCCACCAACGACCTCGCGGCGCTCGACGCCTGGTTCGCGCCCGGCGAGAACACCTTGCGCGGCGACGCCGCAGGTCTGCTGGTGGGCCACGACGCGATCAGCGGCTTCCGCGGCGCCCGCAGCGGAACGGTGGCCAGGGGCATCCGGTCGCTGCACGTACGCGTGATCGACCCGCGGCACGCCGTGATCGTGTCGGTGAACGCCCCGGATGCCGGCGGCGCCGGCCTTCTCACCCAGCTCTGGTCGCTTTCGGCGGCGGGGGATTGGCAGGTGGAGGTGGCCCAGGTGGCCGCGCCGCCGGCCGCGATCAATCCCACGGTGTGGCGTCTGGTGGGCAACCCGCTGATGGCCGCGGCCGCCTCGGGTACTCTGGCCGGCGAGACCATCGCCGTGAAGGACCTCTACGACATCATTGGCTTCACCGTCGGCGCCGGAAACCCCGCCTACCTGCGCGAGGCCTCTCCCGCCACCGAGACGGCTGCTGCCGTCGCCGCGCTGCTGGGCGCCGGCGCGAGCGTGCGCGGTATCGCCCAGACCGACGAGTTCGCGTACAGCATCGCCGGCGACAACGAGCACTACGGCACCCCGCCGAACGTGCGGGTGCCCGGCGGGCTGCCCGGTGGCTCGTCGAGCGGACCGGCCGCCGCCGTGGCGCTGGGTCAGGCCAGCATCGGCCTGGCCACCGACACGGCGGGGTCTATCCGGGCGCCCGCCTCGTACCAGGGCCTCTGGGGACTGCGCAGCACGCACGGCGCCGTCGACAGGGCCGGTCTGCTGCCGCTGGCGCCCTCGTTCGACACCGTCGGCTGGCTCACCCGCACACCGGGTGTGCTGCGGGCCGCCGCTGCCGCCTCGCTCGACCCCTCGCAACAGACCAGCGCTGCCCAGGCGGATGCCCCCACCCGTTTCGCCGTGTCGAGCGCGCTGGTCTTCGCCTGCGACGACGACGTGCAAGACGTATTCGTGGCCGGACTCGACAGGCTCACCCGGGCCGGGCTGCTGCCCGCACCCGACCTTGTCGATGTCGGCGACCTCGCCGAGGCGCTGCGCATCTTCCGCGCGATTCAGATGGCCGAGGCGTGGAAATCCAACGGGGACTGGGTCACCGCTCACCCCGGCGCCCTCGGTGCCGCCGTCGCGGGCCGGTTCGAGATCGCGTCCCGCACCGACCCGGCCGCCGAGGCCGAGGCTCGCATCGCGCTGGCCGCCGCCCGCGAGCGGTTGGACGCTGTGCTGGACGGACGCATCCTGCTGCTGCCCTCGGCGTCGTCGACCGCCCCGTCGCGGCACGCGAACCCGGCCGCGATCGATGCGACCCGCACAGCCACGCTCACCCTGACCAGCCCGGCCGGGATCGGCGGCTACCCGGCGCTGTCCGTGCCGCTGTTCGAGTCGCGAGGCAAACCGGTGGGGCTCTGCCTGGTGGGACCGCGGCACACCGACCTCGCCCTCATCGACATCGGGGCGAAGCTGGCCGCCGGGAGGTAATCACTCGAAACACGACTGAAACACCTGTTGCGTAGACTGGGCATCTGAAACAGATGATTCAGAATTGCCGAAGGGTGAAACAGTCATTTCCAGTCTGCCGATCAATCCGCCGTCCCGCCTGCTGATGGGCCCCGGCCCGGTGAACGCCGACCCCCGGGTGCTGCGTGCCATGTCCGCCCAGCTCGTCGGCCAGTACGACCCGTCCATGACGGCGTACATGAACGAGACCATGGCGCTCTACCGCGGCGTCTTCAAGACCACGAATGAGCACACCCTGCTCATCGACGGCACCTCCCGCGCCGGGATAGAGGCGGCGTTGGTTTCGCTGATCAGCCCCGGTGACCGGGTGCTGGTGCCCATCTTCGGCCGGTTCGGCCACCTGTTGCGCGAGATCGCCGAGCGCGCCGGCGCCGAGGTGCACGTGCGGGAGATCGAGTGGGGCACCGTGTTCACCCCCGCCCAGATCGAGCAGGCCATCCGCGAGACCAAGCCGGCGCTGCTGGCGATCGTGCACGGCGACACCTCCACCACCGTGGCCCAGCCGCTCGACGAGCTCGGCGATATCTGCGCCAGGCACGGCGTGCTGTTCTACACCGACGTGACCGCGTCGCTGGCCGGCAACACCTTCCAGGCGGATGCCTGGGGGCTGGACGCCGTGACCGCCGGCCTGCAGAAGTGCCTGGGCGGCCCCTCCGGCTCGGCACCGGCCACCTTCTCCCCGCGGGCCGTCGAGGTGATCAATGCCCGCAAGAGCATCGAAGCGGGTATCCGCGAGGCTGGCGACGCCGTGAACGCCCACCCGATCCGCTCCAACTACTTCGACCTGTCGATGATCTTCGACTACTGGGGACCCAAGCGCCTGAACCACCACACCGAGGCCACCACCATGCTCTACGGGGCCCGCGAATGCGCCCGGCTGCTCGTTGACGAAGGTATGGACACGGCCGTGGAACGGCACCGGCTGCACGGCGCGGCGATGCTGGCCGGCGTGCAGGGCCTGGGCTTGAACGTCTTCGGCGACCTGGAACACCGGATGAACAACGTCGTGGCCGTGCACATCCCCGACGGTGTCACCGGCGACGCCGTGCGCGGGGAGCTGCTGAACGACTTCGGCATCGAGATCGGGACCTCGTTCGGGCCGCTGCGCGGCTTGGTCTGGCGCATCGGCACCATGGGCTACAACGCCCGCAAGGACACCGTGCTGACCACCCTGGCCGCCCTCGAGCAGGTGCTGCGTCGCGCCGGCGCGAGCGTGACCGGCGGGGGCGGCGTCGGCGCCGCCTACGAGGTCTATCAGGATGCCGCGGGCGCATGACGACGCCTGATCCGTCGAAACCACTCACCGGCGCCGCCGCCGTGCTCGAACGCTGCGACGAACTCGCCAGCCACTCCAGCCTGTCCGACGGCCTGATCGAACGGGTCTACCTGTCGCCGGAGCACGCTGCGGTGAACGCTCTCGCCGCCGGCTGGATGCGGGACGCCGGCATGGCCACCTGGCAGGACGCCGTGGGCAACCAGTGCGGCCGGCTCGAGGGAGCCACCCCCGGCCTGCCCGCGCTCCTGCTCGGCTCGCACCTGGACACGGTGCCCTCGGCCGGCCGGTACGACGGCATCCTCGGGGTGCTCACCGCCATCGCCGTGGTCGAGCGCATCAACGCCGACGGCCGCAGCCTGCCGTTCGCCCTCGAGGTCGTGGCATTCGGCGACGAGGAGGGTACCCGGTTCGGCACCGCGCTGCTGGGCAGCCGGGCGCTGGCCGGCACCTGGCTGGATGCCTGGTGGGAGCTCACCGACGAGGCGGGAATCACCCTGCACGACGCGTTCGTGGCCTTCGGCCTCGACCCGGCCGCCGTCACCGCCGCCGCCCGCACCTCCAACGACTTCGTCGGCTACCTCGAGACCCACATCGAACAGGGCCCGGTGCTCGAGGAGAACGACCTGCCGCTGGGCATCGTCTCGTCGATTGCCGGCGCGCGGCGCTTTCAGATCACCATCACCGGCAAGGCCGGACACTCCGGTACCCCGTGGACGCACCGCCGCGACGCCCTCGCCGGGGCCAGCGAGGCCATCGTGGCCATCGAACGGCTCGCCCGCGATGCCGACCTGATCGCCACCGTCGGGCACCTCGAGGTGTTCCCCGACGCTGTCAACGTGATCGCCGGCCGGGCCGAATTCAGCCTCGACCTGCGTGGCCGCTTCGATGCGGACCGCGACGCGGCCTGGCAGCGGATCGAGGCCCTGCTCGAGGAGATCTGCAGCACGCGTGGACTGCACGTGGCCGTGCACCAGACGCACGCAGCGCCGGCTGCGCACTGCAGCGACCGGTTGCGCAGCGTGATCGCCGCGGGCATCAGCGCCACGGACGGCTCTGACGACGGGCCGGCGCCACTGGAGCTGCTCTCGATGGCCGGCCACGACGCGATGGCCGTGGCACACCTCACCGAGATCGGCATGCTCTTCGTGCGCTGCGCCGGGGGAGTGAGCCACCACCCCGACGAGTCGGTCACCGAGGCCGACGTCGCCAGGGCGCTGGATGCCTTCGAGGCCGCCGTGCTCGCCCTGGCCGACGGTCACACCCTGCAGGACCCGGCATGACGCTGAATATCGGGCAACGCATCGACGGCCGCTACGGCGAGCTGTCCCCACAGGAGCAGCGCGCCGCCGACTTCATTCTCGACCACATGAGCGACCTCGCCGTGTACAACGCGTCGGAGCTGGCCCGGCTCAGCGGTGTGTCCAAGGCCACGGTGTCCAGGCTGTTCCGCCGGCTCGGCTTCCAGGACTCGGCCGAGGTGCGCGAGCACGCCAGGTCACTGCGTAACCTGGGCTCACCGCTCGGCGGCCCCGGCGCATCCGCCGGCACCCCCTCGCGGCTCGCCGCGCACGCCGAAGCCGAACAGGACAACCTGCGCCGACTGCTGGTCACCCTGGAGGACGGCCGGCTGGATGCCGCGGCCCGGCTGGTACGGTCGGCCCAGAACGTCGTGATCGTGGGGCTGCGCAACAGCTATCCGCTGGCGCTGCACCTGCGCCAGCAGCTGGTGCAGGCCCGCGACCACGTGCGCCTCGCGCCGCTGCCCGGCCAGTCGCTCGGCGAGGAGCTGGCCGGCCTCGGCCCGCGTGACGTGGTGGTGCTGATGGGCTTCCGCCGGCGGGTCTCCGGCTTCGGGGACATCGTTGCGGCCATCCGGAGCCGCGAGGTGCCGCTCGTGCTCATCGCCGACTCCTCTGCTCGCAAGTACTCCGACCAGGCCACCCACTGGCTCGAATGCCCGGTGGATTCGGTGTCGGCCTTCGACAGCTACGCCACGGCCATGAGCCTGATGAACCTGCTCGCCACCGGCGCGATGGGCGCGCAGGTGCGGGAGAGCCGCACCCGGATCGCGGCCATCACCAGCGTGTACGAGGACCTCGACGAGCTCGAAGCACCCTGGTGAGCGCGCCGGGTTGCGGGTGCGGCGCGGACTACCGCGTGCCCGGCTCGTCGACGTCCAGGCCCGTGCCCAGATCGTCGCAGGCCACCGCGGTCGCGTCTCGTGCCACCAGGTACTGTCGTGCACCGGTGTCGCCGATCAGGCTCGCTCGCAGCGGTGCCCAATGCTCGCGACCGATCACCACCGGATGCCCTGGCCGGCCGCCGAAGTGCGCCTGCCGGAGGGTCTGCGGGATTGCTCCGTCGATCAGCCGGCGCACGGTGGCGGCAGTGAGGTCGGGCACGTCCACCAAAACCAGGGCTACCGCGATGACGATGTCGTTCTCTCTCTGCTGCAGCCGCGCCAGGCCGGCATCTAGGGATGCCGACAGTCCCGCCGCCCAGTCCTCTGCGTGCACCACCGTCAGCCTGTGCGGCCTTTCGAATCGGGCCGCGGCCGAGCGCAGCAGGCCTTCGGCCTGGGTCCCGCTCGCTCCGAGCACCACAACAACGGGGTCGCAGCCGCCGGCCTCCAGGGCCAGGGCGGCTCGCACCAGCCAAGGCTCGCCGGAGGCGTCGACGACCAGCGACTTGGGTTTGCCATACCGGCTGCCCGCGCCGGCGGCCAGGACCAGTCCGGCCACCCGAGGAGTCTCTGCGGAGTGCATGCCTGTCATCGTACGGGCAGCGGCCCGGGCTGCACGTCGTCTTGTGCCCCGCTCGCCGCTCACCGCCCCGACCCTCGTCATTCCACCCCTCGTCAGCCCGATTTTCGTCACCCGGAGGACCCCATGACCACGATTCCCGTCGGCGACGAGCTGCGCACCGCCCTCCTGGCCTGCCTGGCCGTTCCGCGCTGGGCCGACGCGGTGGCCGTCCGGGCGCCGTTCTCCTCGGCCGCAGACCTCATCGAAGCGGCCAGGGCGGCCGCAACACCGCTGCCCTGGAGCGAGATCGACGAGGCCATGGCGGAGCATCCGCGGATCGGCGAGAAGCCCGCGGGCGACTCGCAGGCAGCGGGGTTCTCCCGGGCAGAACAGGCGTCGGTCGACTCCGACGACGCCGAGCTCGCGGCGGCCATCGCCGACGGCAACCGGATCTACGAGGAGCGTTTCGACAGGGTGTTCCTCATCCGCGCCGCCGGCCGCAGCCGCCGGGAAATCCTCGCCGAGCTACGGCGCCGGCTCACCCTGGACGACAACACCGAGGCGGCAATCGTGGGCTCAGAGCTGCGCGACATCGCCCTGCTCCGGTTAGGGGTTCTCGCCCGTCAGTGGCAGGATGACTCGGTGCAGAAAACCGAAGCCACCGACTCAGCAGCCCCGCGGGATGCCCGGTGATGAGCGCGCGCAGCCACATCACCACCCACGTGCTCGACGCGGTGTCCGGCAGCCCAGCGGCATCCGTGGGCGTGGTCCTGGAACAATACCTCGACGGGGGTTGGCGCGAACTCGCCACGGCGCAGACGGATGCCGACGGCCGGGTTGCCGACCTCGGGCCAGAGGCTGTGTCCGCGGGTCGGTACCGCATCACTTTCGAGACCGGCAGCTACTTTTCGGCTCGGGGCCAGAGCACGTTTTACCCCTACGTCACCATCGTCTTCGAATTGGACGACGAGTCGGCGCACTATCACGTGCCGCTGCTGCTCAGCCCGTTCGCGTACTCGACCTATCGGGGTAGCTGACTAGAGGGGTCGCTGAGCCGTCCGGCTGCGAACCTCGAGCTTTTTCATCAATACGGAGGCCGGGAGCAGGGCGAGGCCGAGTGGAATCACGATGTTCCGCAGTGGACTGACCACGAAATAGAGCGCATCCAGGGCGATGCTGGGGCGTCCCTGTGCGGCCAGTGTGCCCATCCAGCCGTCCAGCGAGGCGACCACGAGCAGGCCGACCAGCGTGAAGACGATCCCGGCCCAGAACACCCCGGCGGCGGTGATGCGGCGGGCCGGCTGCGCGGGCACCGTCGGGACCCGCTCGATCAACCGGGCGACGAAAAACGCCGCAATCATCAATGTACCCAGGGGTGCCACCAGCAGGAACACGACGTCGAACGAGCCGAACCACCAGCTGTTCGCCACGGCCTGGAGCGAGTCGGTGGCGACGAGGCGGTAGGCGAGGTCCCTGCCGACCTGGACGAGGACGCTGGCCGTGATCAGGCCGATGCCGATCCAGAGGATGCTGCGTGCAGACAGGTTCGCGGGCATGGTGTCCAATCTGTGTATGCAGAGGCAGGTCAGCAGCGAGATCACTGGGGGCGCTGCCCAACCTAGTGGTCTAATCCGACGGCGACACCCGCTGGGTCATCAACTTTTGTTGACACTTGCGCTGAGCATCAACTAAAGTTGACGCATGTTCGAGACCAGCGGAATTCCCACCCCGGACCATCCGGACGAAGCCTTCGCGGCCGTAGTCGCCTTGCGTCGGCTGTCGGCTCGGCTGGAGCGGTCCGCGGTGGATCACGCCCTCGAACAGGGCTGGACCTGGAACCAGATCGGCCAGGCTCTCGGCATGACCGCCCAGGCGGCGCACAAGCGGCTCTCGCCGCAGCGCCGCGCACCCCTGGACTAGTACCGCAACGACGACGCGCACCACCGACAACGAAGGACTTCTGACATGGGAATTCGACAGGCGATCGCAGACATCCGCATGATGAATGAGCTGTTCACGACGGCGGAACAGGAAGCCGCCGCACTGGGCGACGAGGTGCCGGGGGCTGAGCATCTGCTGCTGGCCGTGCTGGCATTGCCGGACGACTCTGCCCGACGCGCGTTCGCCACCTTCGACGTGACGACGGCGGATGTGCGGACCGCCATCGTCCAGACGCACGCGCTGGCCCTCCAGTCCGTGGGAGTCGACGCGGAGGCAGAATCACCGGAGCCGTCGCCACACGCAGCGCCGTCGCCCGCGCGCACGGGCCCGTACCGCAGCGCCGGCAGTCTGCAGGATGTCTTCCAGCGGGCCGTGGCCCTGTCGAAGGAGGGCGCGGGCCGTGGTCACGAACTCCGGTCGGCTCACGTGGTGTGGGCGGCCGCCGAGGTCGAGCACGGCACGATGAGCCGGGCCCTGCGCCAGCTGGGGGTCGACCGGACTGAGCTGCAGCAGGCCGCCCGGCAGGCCGTCACTGGCGCCGCCGGTTAGGTTTCGAGCGCCGCCACCAGCGTCGCGTCCTGCGGGTCGATGGCCCGCACACTGTTGACCCTGCGGTCCACCAACCGGGTGCGTATGGTGGCCGCCACCGCGGTGGACGTGCGATCCAGCAGGTCGATCATGGTCGAGCGGTTCGCCGCCGACTCGGTGGGGTTCGCCCCGGTGATCGACTGCGGGTTCAACCAGGTCGCCCAGGTGTCGGGTTCGAGGAAGGCCGGCATCCGGTCATGGACCTCACCGGAGGCGTCCCTGGCCTCCCTGGTGACCACGGCGAAGACGCGCGACCAGTCACCGTCGGCATCCTTGGATGCCCAGCTGACCCCGGCCGCCGCGAGCAGACCGTCGCCGTGGATGAAGTGCGGCTGTTTCGCGCCCTTCTCTCCGGTCCACTCGTAATAGCCGAGCATGGGAACTATACAGCGGGCGTTGGAGAAGGCGCCTACCCAGAACCGCTGGTCAAGCTTCTCCAGCCGGGCGTTGATGATCGGGCCGCGGCGCGGCGCCCCCGCCGGTTGCGGCCAGTCCCAGGTGGCCAGGGTGACCTCCCGGGTGGGGGCGTCGGCGCCCTCCGGCTGCCACTCGCGCACGATGGGGGCCGAGTCGGTCGGCGCGATGCTGTAGCTGGGCCGCCAGTCCCCGGCACGGCCGCCGGCCGCGACGAAGTCCCGGATCAGATCGTCGACGTCCTCGTTCATTGCAAATCTGCCGCACATGAGGGCGAGATTACCCCGTGCGGGCGACCGAGTCACGCGGATGCTGCGAATCGGGGAGACCACGGCGGGCGCCGACGTCAGGTTCAGCTGCAGAGTCAGCCCTCGGCGCTCACCCGCGACGAGAACCGCACGAGGTAGCCGTCCGGGTCCTGCACCAGGAACTGCGCCACGCCGGCCTGGGTGTCGCCGGTGTCGTACCACCTGGTCTCGGCGGCCATGAAGAGCGGCCAGTCGGCCGCCGCGAGGCGCTCCAGCAGGGGAGCGATGTTCGGCATCATGATCTGGAAATTGATGCCGCGCCCCAGCGGACGCTCCAGGGCGGCGGGGATCCAGTTGCGTCCGATGCCGACCTGTTCGAGCATCAGGTGCGCGGTGCCGGCCCGCAGGTACGCGAATCCGTCGTCTGGCCGGTCGTAGAGCACCTCGAAGCCACACAGTTCGACCCAGAAGCTCAGGCTGACCGTAAGATCGCCAACCAGGAGTTCGGGCACGAGATCCGGGAAGAACACCGGTTCCGGTGTCGGGGGTAGTGCGGCATCGGCTGCTGTCATGCGTTCCAGTATGGCGCTGGGCCGCGCCGGAAGGTGCTGTGGGAGGCTGAGGTCATGACACGCACCGACCCGCACCCCGCCAGCGACGAACACCGTTCGCTCAACGAGTTCCTCGACTTCCAGCGAGAGACGCTGCTGATCAAAGCCGAGGGACTGGACCGCGCGGGCCTCAACCTCGCCGTGGCACCATCCACTCTCACGCTGGGCGGCTTGCTCAAACACCTCGCCTTCGTGGAGGACCGCTGGATCCAGTCCCGGTTCCTCGGCCGCTCCGACGACGAGCTCGAGCCCTGGGGTAGCGCGCCGTGGCACGACGACCGCGATTGGGAGTTCACGAGCGCCGCGGGCGATGACCCGGACGAGCTGCGCGGGCTGTACCGGTCGGCCTGCGAACGCAGCCGACGGGCCACGGCCGGCCGGGGCCTCGACGAGCTCGTCGCGTCCCCGGGCCGGGACGGCGAACTGTGGAGCCTGCGCTGGATCCTGCTTCACTTGATCGAGGAGACGGCCCGGCATTGCGGCCATGCCGACCTGATCCGCGAGGCCGTCGATGGGACCGTCGGCGAGTAACCGTTGCCGCATCGGACAAATGGTCCCGGTGCGCCGGACGCACTTGTCCGCACGGGCAACAGTTGGGCCGGGACCGGACGGCGGCGTGGGCGGGCCGGGCCGGGCTAGGCGGCCGTGACGCGGCGGCCTCGCACGAAGACGCCGGTGATGGCCGGCTGGCGAAGCGCCATCAGCAGGGCGAAGAGGGTCTGGTCGGTGGCCATCGCCTCGTCGTCGGCCCGGATGCCGTTGGCCAGCACCGCCGCGAGCGGCTCCCACTTGTCGGGCTCGACGAGCAGGAAGTCGGCATCCTTGCCCACGTCGAGGTTGCCGTAGCGCTCCTCCATGTCCAGGGCACGGGCACCGGCCAGGGTGGCGGTGAAGAGCAGCTCGGCGGGGCTGATCGACAGGCCGGCATCGCCGGGTTCGGACAGGTGCACCTTGAAACAGTCGTTCAGCACCCGGCTCATCAGCCACTCGTCGCCCGCGCCGATGTCGGAACCCAGCGCCACGTTCACGCCGAAGCCGGTGGTGCGGGTCCACGGCATGGTGCCGGAGCCGAGGAACTGCTGCGAGGTGGGGCAGTGTGCGATTGACGAACCGGTCTCGGCCAGGCGGGCCAGCTCGACGTCCTCGCAGTGCACGGCGTGTGCCAGGATGCTGCGTCGGCCGAGCAGGCTCGACCCGCCGACGGCCGAACCCGGCAGGAACCTGCCGTCGTAGGTGTCCAGGTAGTTCTCGACCTGGTAGATCGCCTTGACCACGTCGATCTCGCCGGTCTCCGGGCGGTTGTTCTCGTTGAGGTGGCTGTGGAAGTAGACGCCCCGATCGCGCACGCCGTCGTAGAGCTCGCCGAGCGCCGCGAGGGTCTGCGGCGTCACCGACAGGCTGAACCTGGGTACGACGGCCACCTGCAGCAGCGCCGTGTGGGAATCACCGGTGTCGCGGGCGTGCCAGCGGGAGATCTCGTCGCTGACCAGGTCGACCGCCTGGCGTTCCGAGGTGATCAGGGCGCTGGCCGAGTCGGGGCCGACGGTCTGGATGCCGCGCCCGCTGACCAGCCGCAGCCCCGCCCGTTCGGACTCGGCGAACAGTGCGTCCTGGGCGTGCGGAAAGGCCGACCCGAACACCAGGGCGCTCGTGGTGCCTGCCGCGGTGCGCCGGCGGGTGAAGTCGCGGGCGATCGCCGCCGCGAAGTCGTCGTCCTGCAGCCGGGTCTCGGCCGGGAAGACGCAGTTGTCGAGCCACTCGAGTAGCTGGCCGCCGCCATAGGCATCCGTGGAGTAGGTCTGCGGAAAGTGGATGTGGGTATCGACGAAGCCGGGCAGGATGAAGCCGCCGCGGGTATCGGTGACCGGCAGCGCTGCGAAGCTCGACGGCAGGTCGACGGCACGGCCGACCCAGGCGATGGTGCCGTCGACGGCGGTGACCAGTGCGCCCTGCGGCAACGACACCAGGTGCGCCGGCGCTTCGGCGAGGGTGGGGGAGCCGGCCACGTGGAAGACGTGGCCGAGGTAGACCTGCTCCAACGACGGCCCCACCGAACCTGCGGCCAGGCTCATCAGACCAACCCGGTGTAGGAATCCCAGGCGGGCCCGGCATCCGCGGCGTCATCGTGCATCACGGTGGCCTGGATCAGCCCGTACGGGCGGTCGGCGGCGTGATAGACCTCGTTGTTGTTCTCCACACCGAATGGTGACAGGTCATAGAGGAAATGGTGCTTGTTGGGCGCGGAGAGCCGGATCTCGGCGATGTTCGGGTAGGCCGCGAGCACGGCCTCGCCCATCTTGTAGAGGGTCTGCTGCAGGGCCAGGGAATGCACCACGGCGAACTGGGTCTTCAGCAGCGCGGAGATACCGGCGTAGCTCGCCTCCCAGTCCACCACGGTGTGGTCGGTGAAGCGCCAGCCGGCTGTGAGGGAGGTGGCCATCACCCTGTCGGTGGTGGGCTGCAGCAGCGTGTACGGGTCCTGCATGAAGCCGGAGAACTCCGAGCCGGTGGACTTGAGCAGGATCAGATCTTTCAGCCCGCCGACCACCCAGACCCGCTGCTCGGTGCCGGTGCCCTCCACCGAGATCGACGCGGTGCGCACCTCCTGGCCGCGCCGCACCCAGGTGTGGTCGTGCTCGGTGCCGTCCACGACAACGCGTTCCCAGGCGAACTCCTCGATCTCCACCCTGGCGCCTGCCACCGACGTGATGTGATCGACGAAATGGGTGGCCAGATCGAGGCCGTAGCTCTCGATCGAGAGCAAGCCCTTCTCCTTGGCGAAGGAGTACGCGGTCTGCTTCTGGGTGTCGGTGGGCAGCACCTGCAGCTGATCACCGGCGAGGTGTGCGTCGGCGAAGTCGCCGTGCAGGGCAGTGGAGACGCTGATGTCGTGGATCTCGTGGCGGGGCGTGTCGCGGTAGATGCGCACGATGCGGTTCTCCGCCTTGCCGTAGCGGTTGGGTCCGAGAACTATCGACATGGGTGCTCCTTCTGGTTCGTACATGATGCGGTGTTCGGGAAAAAGTTCGGGTCAGCGGGCGGTCAGCATGCGGCCGGCTGGTGGCCGGGCGGATGCGTCGGATCCATCGAATGCGGTGTCGTCGACCGCGTAGATCACGTTTCCGGCCAGCCAGGTGGTGTGCACCCGGCCGATCAGGGTGGCGCCGTCGAAGGCGCTCACCCGGTTTTTGTGCCGCAGGGTATCGACGTCCACGGTGAAGACCTCCTCGGGCGCGAAAGCCACCAGATCGGCGGCCGCACCGACACGGATCCGCCCAGACGGCAGGCCCACGAAGTCGGCCGTGGCACGGCTCATCCAGTGCAGCACCTGCTCGAGCGTGAGCCCGCGAGCCCTGGCGGCCGTCCACACGGCGGGCAGGCTCAGCTGCAGGCCGGAAATACCACCCCAGGCCAGGCCGAAGTCACCGCCGTGGCCGAGCTTGAGTTCCCGGGTGGCGGGGGAGTGATCGGAGGCTATGAGATCGATGACACCGTCGGCCAGGCCCTGCCAGAGCAGGTCACGGTTGTCCTCGCCGCGGATCGGCGGGCAGCACTTGAACGCCGTTGCGCCGTCGGCGATGCTCTCGGCGGCGAAGCTGAGGTAGTGCGGGCAGGTCTCCACCGTGATCGGCAGGCCCTCGGCGCGGGCCGCGGCCAGTCTGGGCAACACCAGTGCGGAAGACAGGTGCAGGATGTGGGCGCGCACGCCGGTGCGTCGCACGACGGCGATCACCCGGGCGATCGCGGCGTCCTCGGCCGCATCCGGTCGGCTGGCGACGAAGTCCCGGTAGCCGGTGCCGCCGGCGTTCTCGGCGCTTTCGAGCACGGACGGGTCTTCGGCGTGCACCACGAGCAGTCCGCCGAATCCGGCGATCTCGGTCGCAGCGGCCTCGAGTTGCTCCGAGGAGAGGTGCGGGAACTCGTCGACGCCGGAGGGGGAGAGGAAGGCCTTGAAGCCGAAGACCCCCGCGTCGTGCAGCGGCCGAAGCGAACCGAGGGTGCCCGGAATCGCACCGCCCCAGAAGCCCACATCGACCGTGGCTTGGGGCGCGGCCGCGGCGCGCTTGAGCTCGAGAGCCGGCACCGTCGTGGTGGGCGGGATGCTGTTCAGCGGCATGTCGATGATCGTGGTCACACCGCCGGCCGCGGCCGCGCGGGTGGCACTCGCGAAGCCCTCCCAGTCGGTGCGGCCGGGTTCGTTGACGTGCACGTGGGTGTCCACGATGCCCGGCTGCAGCACCTGGCCGACCGGGAGGGTGACGTCCTGCCGGGCCGCCAAGGGCGCATCCACCGGCGCGATCGCACGGATGACGCCGCCCGCGATCGCGACGGCCGCCGGGATGAAACCCTGCTCGGTGAGCACACGAGCCGAGCGGATGACCAGGTCGTACATCGGTTCTCCTTCTCGGTTTCTGTGCCGGTCCGAAACGACTCCAGCGGCCCCGTTCGGTGGCTCACCGCTCACCCTAGTGAAGTCGTTCTGGCCTCGTTCCGGGGTTCCGAAACCTGTCGGACACACGACATTTCCGGTGATGAAACACCGACGGTGCCCAGCAGGTCAGGCAGCCGGGTACCCTGCGACGTACGCGTCGATTTCCGCCAGGTAGGCCTGCTTCTCGGCGTCGGGCAGCCAGGAGGCCTGGAAGGAGTTCTTGGCCAACTGCACCAGCTCGTCGGTGTCGAGCCCGGCCTTCTCGGCCAGCGCCAGGTAGTTGTCGGCCACGTAGGCGCCGAAGTAGGCGGGATCGTCTGAGTTGACGGTGACCAGGACACCGAAGTGGAGCAGGGCCACCATTTCGATGGCCTTCATGTCTGCCGTGACGAAGCTGTTCGACACCGGACAGCAAGTGAGCCCCAGGCCGCGCTCCCGCACCAGGGTGACCAGTTCCGGGTTCTCGACGATATTGGTGCCGTGGTCGATGCGGTCCACCTGGATCTCCTCGAGTACCTGGCGGATGTTCTCGATGCTGCCGACCTGGTCGATGTCGCAGTGCATGGTGAGCTTGAGGCCGTTCGCCCTGGCCAGCGCGAAGACCTCGGCGAACTTCGCCGGCGGGTTACCACGCTCGTCAGAGTCGAGGCCGACACCGATGAACCTGTCCAGATAGGGGAGTGCGGACTGCAGGGTCTCCAGCGCGCTCTCGGCGGTGAAGTCGCGCAGGAAGCAGAGGATCAGCTCCGCGGAGACGCCCAGACCGGCGGCATCCACGGCGGCCCTGTGGTAGCCGAGGATGACTGTTTCGATGGGGATGCCCCGCGAGGTGTGCGCCTGCGGGTCGAAGAACGCCTCCACCCGCCGCACCCCGTCGGCGGCGGCGCGGCGGAAATACGCGGCGGCGAGGTCGTAGAAGTCGGCCTCGGTGACGAGCACGTCCATCGCGGGGTAGTAGACGCCGAGGAAGCTCGCGAGCGAGTCGAACTCATAGGTGGCGCGCACCTGCTCCACCGTGCTCTGGCCGATGTCCACGCCGTTGCGTCGGGCCAGCTCGAGTTTGAGCTCGGGTTCGAGGGTGCCCTCGAGGTGCAGGTGCAGTTCGGCCTTGGGCAGGCCGGCGACGAACGCGATGCTCGGTACGATAGCGGAAGACATTGGGGTTCCTTTCTGGGTGAACTCCGTGACGCTATCACGCCAGGGTTCCGGGACCGCTCGGGGAGGAATCCAGTGTTCCAGCACGACTTTTCGGACGTAATGAGCCGGAAATGATTCGGTCTTCGCGGCGTCACACGCAGCAATTAGTGTTCGAGTGATCCGAACATCTGTTGCAGCGGATGCGCTGCGTTGAAACACCTTGATCACCCCAGCAACGCAGTCACACCAGCAGCACCCCAGCACCGCGATCACAGCCGCACCGCAGCACATTCCATTTCAGCATTCAGGCATTCCGCCCCAGCACGCCGTTGAGTTCCACGGCAATCCCCGAGCACCATCGAGAGGACCGCGTCATGACGCAAGCCCCAGTTTCCCCGTTCACCCGTCGCTCGGCCAAGCGCGTCGGCACCGGCGTCGCCGTGGCCGCCGCACTCACCCTGCTGCTGTCCTCCTGCGCCGGCGACGCCGGCTCCGCCGAGTCGGGCTCCGGCGACGCAGCCTCGTTCGGCGAGGCGAGCATCCAGCTGTCCTGGATCAAGAACGCCGAGTTCATGGGCGAGTTCGTGGCCGAGGATGCCGGTTACTTCGCCGAAGCGGGCTTCGACTCCGTCGACCTGATCCCCGGCCCGGCGTCGGCCGAGGCCGGCGTCATCTCCGGCAACGTCGATCTCGGCGTCGGCAACGCCATCTCCACGGGCACCGTCATCGCCGAGGAGGGCGCACCGCTGAAGATCATCGGGGCGACGTACCAGAAGAACCCGTTCACCATCCTCTCGCTCGCCGGCGTGGGCAACATCGCCACCCTCGACGACCTTGCGGGCAAGACCATCGGCGTCCAGGCCAGCAACCAGAGCCTGTGGGACGCCTTCCTCAAGGTCAATGAGATCGACCCGTCCACGATCACCGTCGTCCCGGTCGAGTACGACCCGACCCCGCTCTTCAACGGCGAGGTCGACGGATGGTTCGCGTACCTCACCAACGAGTCGATCGACGCCGAGCTGGCCGGTCTCGACCCCGTGAACCTGCCGCTGGCCGACAACGGCCTGCCGTTCGTCGCCGAGACGTTCACCGCCTCCGAGGATGCGATCGCCAACGACCGCGAGATGCTCAAGGCACTGCTGGTCGCCGAGATCAAGGGCTGGGCCGACGCGATCAACGATCCCGCTGCCGCCGCGAAGCTCACCGTCGACACCTACGGCAAGGACCTCGGACTGACCATGGAGAAGGAGACCCGCCAGGCGGAGATCCAGGCCACCGACCTCGTCGTCAGCCCCGACACCGCGGCCAACGGGCTGTTCACCATCAGCGACGCGCTGCAGAAGGAGTCTGTCGCCACGCTCAAGGCCGCCGGTATCGACATCGACACCGCCACCCTGTTCGACATGAGCCTGCTGGCCGAGGTGTACGAGGAGAACCCCGACCTCATCGCCTACAGCAAGTAGCCACCCGCAGCACAACTCTCGTCGCGGCACCCGTCTCACCGAGGCGGGTGCCGTCGGCGATACTGAACTACCGGCATCCGACGACGCCCAGTAAGGAAAGTACGACGTGAGCACGATCGACACCGCTCCACCCATCGCTTCGGGAACCGGCCTGCACGGTACCGGCCTACACATTGAAGCGCTGCACAAGACCTTCTCGGTCGGTCGCAGGGAGGTTGTCGCGCTCGACAACGCGAACCTGCACACCGACAAGGGCAGCTTCCTTTCGCTGCTCGGCCCCTCCGGCTGCGGCAAATCCACGATCCTGCGGATCCTCGCCGGCCTGGAGAACCCGACCAGCGGCACCACCCGGGTGGACGGCAAGAGCCCCGCGGAACTCCGCAGCGGCCACGAACTCGGCATCGCCTTCCAAGACTCCGCCCTGCTGCCCTGGCGGAGTGTGCGCAGCAACATCAAGCTTCCGTTCGAGGTCGCCAGGATGCCCGTCGACGAGGACTACGTCACCGAACTCATCCAGCTCGTCGGCCTTGCCGGATTCGAGAAGGCCAAGCCGGCCCAGCTGTCCGGCGGGATGCGCCAGCGCGTCTCGATCGCCCGTTCCCTCGTGCTCAAGCCGTCGGTGCTGCTGCTCGACGAACCGTTCGGTGCCCTCGACGACATGACCCGGCAGCGCCTCAACATCGAGCTGCTGCGCATCTGGACCGAGAAGCCCGCGACGACCTTGATGGTCACCCACGGGATCTCCGAGGCGATCTTCCTCAGCGACCAAGTGGCCGTGATGAGTCCGCGGCCCGGCCGCGTCAAGGAAGTCATCGAGATCGACCTGCCCCGCCCGCGCCTGCCCGAGATGATGCGCAGCCCCGAATTCCACGCCCTGCACGACCGGGCGTCCGAACTGCTCTTCGGCGCCGACACCCCGGCCGCCGCCGGGGCGCACTGATGCCGGTCAGCCGCGGCCTGCCCGGTTGGGCCACCGGGCTTCTCGGCGTGATCGTCGTGGTGGCCCTGTGGTGGATCAGCGCGCTCACCATCTTCCAGAACGCCGGCTCGGTGCCCGGCGGTGCCATCCCCACCCCGGCCGAGGTATTCCGCCAGTTCGCCGGCGACGGCATCGGCTTCTACCTGCCGCACATCACCATGACCCTCAGCGAAGCGGCGATCGGGTTCCTCTGGGGCAACGGCCTGGCGCTGCTGCTGGCCGGACTGGTCCTGGTGCTGCCGCGCATCGAGAAGATCGCGCTGCAGATCGCCGTGATCACCTACTGCGTGCCGATCGTGGCGATCGGCCCGATCGCGTATACCGTGATCGGCCCGCCGCGCGGCGACCCGTCCGGCACCGCGATCTTCCTGGCCGCCATGTCGGTGTTCTTCACCACGGTGGTCGGCTCGTTGGTGGGGCTCAAGGCCGCCGACACGGCCAGTCTCGACCTCGTCACCGTGTACGGCGGCACCAAGTTCACCCAGCTGCGGAAGGTCAGGCTGATCGCCGGGCTGCCCAGCGTGCTGAACGCCCTGCAGATCGCGGCTCCGGCCGCGCTGCTCGGCGCCATCCTCGGGGAATACCTCGGCGGCGCCGAGCGGGGCCTCGGCCTGGCCATGCTCGCCGCCGGCAACGCCGCGAACGTGGAACGGGTCTGGAGCCTCGCCCTCGTCGCGGGACTGCTGGCCGGCATCGGCTACCTGCTCTTCGCGCTGATCTCCCGTTTCGCCACCCCCTGGACCACCGGACGGAGCAGCTCATGAGCGCGCAAACCCATGTTGCCGAGGCCATCGTCGTTCAGGCCGCTGTCCTCACCAAGAGCAGCGGGGCGCAGGCGCGCGGCATCGGCGCCTACATCGGCCGGGCCCTGGCGACGGGCCTGCTGACGCTCGTGATCGTCCTCGTCGCCTGGCAGGGCCTGATCCTGCTGCTGGGGATCTCGCCGTTCATCGCCAAGGGACCGCTGGATGTGTTCAACTGGCTCTTCACGGTGCCGGATGCCGCCGAGAACCGGGCGCTGATCCTCACCAACCTCGGTGTCACCCTCACCGACGCGTTCCTCGGTTTCGTCGCCGGGCTGCTGCTCGCCCTGGTGCTGGCCACCCTGTTCACCTTGTCGAAGGGCATCGAGCACGCGCTGATGCCCATCGCCCTGCTGCTGCGCAGCGTGCCGCTGGTGGCCTTCGTCCCGGTGCTGATCCTCATTACCGGCCGCGGACCGAGCATCGCCGTGGTGACCGGTGCCATCGTGGTGCTCTTCCCGGCCCTGGTGAACATCGCCTTCGGCCTGCGGTCGGCGTCCCCTCAGGTCAGCGACGTCATCGCCGTCTACGGCGGCACCCCGTTCACCGCGCTCCGCAAGGTGGCGCTGCCCAGCTCGCTGCCGTCGTTCTTCGCCGCCGTCAAGATCTCCATCCCCGGCGCCATCACCGGCGCCCTGCTGGCCGAATGGCTCGCCACCGGCCAGGGCCTGGGCTACGGCATCGTCGTCGCGGTCTCGCAGGTGAAGAACTTCGAGGTGTGGTCGTCCGTCGTGGTCATCACCATCGTCTCGATGGTGCTCTACGGTGTGGCGCAGTTCGCCGAGAACCTGGTGCTGCGACGGATGGGCATGGACCAGAGCGCGAGCAACTGACCGTGCTCGAAATCGCCGGTGCACTCCTGGACGCCCTCGCGGACGGTCGCCGGGTGGCCGTGGCGACGGTGACCCGGGTGCTCGGCAGCGCGCCGCGCACCCTCGGCACGGCCATGGCCGTCACCGACTCCGGTGCGGTACTCGGCAGCATCTCCGGCGGCTGCGTCGAGGGTGCGATCTACGACAGTGCCCAGGAGGTACTCGAGACCGGCCGCGGGCACCTCACCGAATTCGGGGTGAGCGATGACGACGCGTTCGCCGTAGGGCTGTCCTGCGGCGGCACCGTCGAAGTGTTCCTCGCCGAGATCGCCCCGGCCGGACGCAACGCCATGACCGCGGACGTGCGCGCCCAGCTGGAGCGAGCCGCGGCCGGCCAGGCCGCCGGGCTCGCCCTGGTCGTCGCGGGAACGGGGGCCGGCCTGATCCTGGCACCGGACGGCGCAACCGACCGCGCAACCGACCGCGGGGAGTCCGCCGGCCTCGACGCCGACTCGGTACGCCGCATCCGGGCGCAGCTGGCCGCCGCTGTCAACGCCGGCGAGACCAGCCTGGGCTCGGTGGACTGCGACGGGGCGATCAGCCGGGTGCTCTACCTCGTGGCCCAGGCCCCGCCGCGCTGCCTGATCTTCGGCGCCGTGGACTTCGCCGGCGCTCTGTCGGCCGCCGCGACCCTGCTGGGCTATCGGGTCACCGTCTGCGATGCCCGCGCCGTGTTCGCCACCCCAGAACGTTTCCCGACCGCTGCGGAGGTGGTGGTCGAGTGGCCGAGCGACTACCTCGCCCGCACCCACACCGACGCCCGCACCGTGGTGTGCGTGCTCACCCACGACGAGAAGTTCGACCTGCCGCTGCTCAGCACGGCCCTGAGCCTGGACGTCGGCTACGTGGGCGCCATGGGGTCCCGGCGCACCCACGAAAGACGGATGCTGCGCCTACGAGAGGCGGGCGTGTCCGCCGCCGCCCTCGACAGGCTGCACTCGCCGATCGGCCTGGACCTCGGCGCGAGCAGCCCGGCGGAGACGGCGGTGTCGATCCTCGCCGAGGTTCTCGCCACCCGCTCCGGGGCATCCGGCGCCCCCCTGCGGGACCGGCAGGGCCCGATTCACCCCTCGGTCTGACGCGACCGATTCCCCTCCGGGCTGACCGGGATTTTCCTTCAGCCCTCACCCCATTCGGGGGACGAATCGGGCGCGCCCGCGCATTAGCGTGCTCACCGAATCCCTTGAATGGAGGAGTCACCATGACCAGCACACGGCAGGCACCGGGCAGCACGACCGGGGCGGAAACCAACAACTACACAACCGACAGCGGTACGTCGGGCTGGACCGGCTGGATAGTCTTCGCAGGCGTCATGATGTTGATGATGGGCGCGTTCCACGTCATCCAGGGCCTGGTCGCACTGTTCCAGGACACCTATTACCTCGTCGGCCAGGAAGGACTGGTGGTGCAGGTCGACTACACGACCTGGGGCTGGGTGCACACGATCCTGGGTGCTGTGGTGATCCTGGCCGGCGTCGCCCTGCTCGCGGGGCAGATGTGGGCACGAGTCGTCGCCGTCATCCTGGCGTTCGGAAGCGCCCTGGTGAACATCGCCTTCCTCGGCGCCTACCCGCTCTGGTCGCTCACCATGATCGCCATCGACGTTTTGGTGATCTACGCGGTGACCATGCACGGCAAGGAAATGAAGCCGATCAGCTCCTAGCCCTGGCGCTGTGAGCCACGTGCGACCGCCTGTCAGGCGCCCCTGTTCATCAGGCGCCACAGGCGGTCGCGCGACATCGGCAGTTCGTACGAGCGGATGCCGAGAGCATCGCGCACCGCGTTGGCCAGCGCCGGCGCCACCGGGTTGTACGGCGACTCGCTCATCGACTTGGCGCCGTACGGCCCCAGGTCGTCGGCGGTGTCCGCGAAGTACACCTCGGTCACCGGCAGGTCCGCCAGCTGCGGTATGTGATAGTTGCGCAGCACCCTGGTTTCAACGGTGCCGGCGCCGTCGAGGATGAGTTCCTCGTACAGCGCGGTACCGATGGCCTGCGCCACCCCGCCCTCGATCTGGCCGCGGCACTGTTCGGGATTCATCACGAAGCCGGCATCCGCGGTCTGGATGGACTGCAACATGCGCACCTCGCCGGTGGCGGTGTTCACGGCCACCCGGAACGCGTGCACGTTGAATGCCAGCGAACGGCGGGCGCCGTCCTCCCGGCCGGTTCCGGTGAGGCCGTCCGGGCCGGAAAGCGCGGCCAGCGGCACGAACACGTCGCCGGCCCGCAGTCCGTCGGCCGCCAGGACGAAGTCCCCGGCCGCAATGCCGGTGAGTCGGGCCGCTTTCTCGCGCAGCAGACCGGCCAGCTCGAGCGCCGCGCCGTGCACGGCCTTGCCGGCCACCACTACCCCGGCCGACCCGAAGGCGCCGGTGTCGTAGCCGGCGGCGTCGGTGTCGGACTGGCGGATCTCGATGCGATCCGGGCCGGTGTTCAGCACCGTCGCCGCGATCTGGGTGTGCACCGTCGTGGTGCCGTTGCCGAACTCGGCGGTGCCCACCCGCACCAGGTAGCGTCCATTCTGGTCCAGGGTGATGGTCGCCTGCGAGAAGTGGCCGCGCGGCGGGGTCGTCGCGATCATCGCCGACGCCATGCCCTCGCCCACCCGCCAGGTGGCGCCGGTCGGGGCGGTCACCCCATTGCCGCGAGTCAGGGCCGCCTGGGCCAGGTCGAGGCACTGGTCCAGGCCATAGCTGGCGAAGCCGATGTCGTCGCCCTCCTGATGGGTCACCACAAGAGGGTCGCCGGGGCGCACCGAGTTGATCCGGCGGATGTCGAACGGGTTCAGGCCCAGCTCGACGGCGAGTTCGTCGAGGGCGCACTCGATCCCGTAGATGACCTGGCCCAGCCCGTAACCGCGGAACGCGCCCGACGGCGGATTGTTCGTGTACACGGCCTGAGCATCCACCCGTTTGTTGGGCACGTTGTACAGCGCCACGGACTCGCTGGTGCCGTGGAACATGACGCCGGGGGCGTGGTTGCCGTATGAGCCGGTGTCGGAGAGCACGTCGACCGTCAGGGCGGTGAGCCGGCCGTCGCCCGTGGCAGCCAGGGTGACGCCTACCCGCATCGGGTGCCGAGTGGGCGAGGCGGCGAGTTCGTCGGTGCGGGTGAACTCGTACTGCACGGGCCGCCCGGTCTTCAGCACCGCGAGGGTCACGATGTCCTCGGTGAGGATCTCCTGCTTGCCGCCGAAGCCGCCGCCGACGCGGGCGGTGAACACCCGCACGGCCTCGAGATCGAGGTCGAAGATGCGGCTGATCTCCTTCTGCACCAGGAACGGTACCTGGGAGCTGGTACGCAGCACGAGCCGTTCGTCCTCCAGCCAGCCGATGGTGGCGTGGGTCTCCAGCTGGGTGTGGGCGACCCGCTGGGTCTGCCAGGTTCCGGTCACCACGGTGTGCGCAGTGGCCAGTGCCGCCGTCACATCGCCGTACTCGCCGTGCAGCTCGGCGACGAGGTTCCGGGACGGGTCGGCCAGGCGGCTGATCGTCGCATCCTTCTCGCCGTGCACCAGCGGGGCGCCGGGGCGCAGCGCTTCGGCGGGGTCGAAGACCGCGGGCAGTAACTCGTAGTCCACCTCGAGCAACCGGCAGGCGTGCTCCGCGATGGCCACGGAATCGGCGACCACCGCGGCCACCCGCTGGCCGCGGTGCCGCATCACGGAGTCCAGAACCAGGCTGTCATCGGGGTCGTCGAGCCGGCTCTCGTGCCGGGCCGAGGAGTACAGGGCGGCGGGGGAGTCGGCGGCGCTGAGCACGGCGTGCACCCCGGGCAGGGCGCGGGCGGCGGTGTCGTCGAGGGAGATCACCCTGGCGTGGGCGTGCGGGCTCCGCAGCACGGCGAGGTGCAGCAGGCCCGGCACGGCCACGTCGAGGGTGTACGGCTCCTGTCCGCTGACCACCCTGGCGGCGGCGGGGGCGCGGAGCGAGCCGCCCACGCGGCCGTCGGTGGCGGAGGTGCGCGCGGTGGTTCGGGGCTTGGTGGGGCGCACCGGGCCGAGGCCGGAGATCGGGGCGGCGACCGGTGCGGAGCCGGCTGCGGAGTCGGGGGTTGCCGCATCCGCTGCACCGGCGGCGGTCTGTTGGTGGTCGTGGTCGTGCCCGCAGCCGCCGTCGGCCGGGGTGTGCCGGTCGCGGATGGCGTCGTCGATGGCCCGGTAGCCCGTGCACCGGCACAGGTTGCCCTTGAGCAGGCGGGGCAGGTCGTCGAGCTGGTGCTCCTGGATGGTCGACGCCGTCACGATCATGCCCGGCGTGCAGAAGCCGCACTGGAAACCGGCCGCGTCGATGAAGCGCTGCTGGATCGGGGCCAGGGTCTCCGGCCCGCCGATGCCGGTGGCGGTGGTGACCTCGCGACCCTCGGCGCGGTAGGCCGGGTAGATGCAGGAGTGCACCGGGGTGCCGTCCACGAGCACCGAGCAGGCGCCGCAGTCGCCGGTGTCGCAGCCCTTCTTGACCTCGAAGTGTTCCTGCTGGCGCAGGTAGGTGCGCAGGGCCTGGCCGGCCGCGGCCGGCGCGTCGATCGGGTTGCCGTTCACGGTCAGCTTCATGCGCGGCTCCCGTCGCCGGTGCCGGGTCTGGGCGGGTCTGCCGGCGCGGCCAGTTCTTGGCGGATTTCCTCGCCGAGCAGTCCGCTCATGGCGCGGCGCCAGTCCGCGGCGCCGTGCGCATCCGTGAACCAGGCGTCCAGACCTGCGATGTCGGCGGCCAAGGCGGCCGAATCGGGCAGAGAGGGGTAGCGCAGTTGCACCGGGCGCACGGTGCCGCCGGTCACGGTGAGCACAAAACGGCCGTCGGTGTCGAGGCGGCCGATGAGCACGGCGCCGGAGCGGCCGAGGGGGGACAGGGCGATCTTGCGGTACGCGGTGCGGGCAGTGAGCGTGGCGGCGGGCACGTGGATGGAGCGCAGCACGTCGCCGGGTTCGAGCACGTTGGTGGTGTTGCCGGTGACGAAGTCGAGGGCCGGCATCCGGCTGTCGGTGCCGTCGGCGTGCCAGATCAGGACCTCGGCGTCGAGGGCGGCGGTGAGGCAGATCATCGGGCCCGCGGGCAGCGAGGTGCACAGGTTGCCGCCGACGGTGGCGACGTTCCAGACCTTGAAGGAGCCGAACAGGGCCGTGCAGGCCAGGTGGAAGATGGGGTGGGCGACCCAGCCGGGCTCGGCGGGCATCCGCGACAGTTCGGCGAGGGTGCAGGTGGCGGCGATCTCGAGTCCGTCTGCGCCGGTGGTCAGCGCCGGCCAGCCCATGGTCTGCAGGTCGACGAGGCCGGTGAGGTGGATGCGCGGGTCGGCGAAGAGTTCGGAGCCGCCGGCCAGCGGCACCACGGTCTCGCCGAGGGCGGCCAGGTCGGCGCGGGTGCGGGCCTGCGTGATGGTCGCAACGGTGGTCAGGTCCATCCGTGCCTCCCAAGGTCGTGGATGCGCAGCATCCGGGTGTCGCCGGGCCTGTGAGCCCGCCGAGGGGCGCCCTCGCGGGCGCCGACATCCCTAGTCAAGCGCAGCATTGTGTCGGTCGTGTAAACCGGCCCGGCCGCCCTCAGCCGATGCCCAGTTTTGTGGCGTGATCTGGGTGCACCTGTTGCCCGTGCGGACTTCTGCGCCCGTGTACCGGGATTATTTGTCCGTTGGGGGAACCGTTGGCGGGGCGTCGGGGGACGGGTCAGCCGAGCGCGGCGACCCACTCGGTGCTGCCGTCGGTGAAGCCCTGTTCCTTCCAGATGGGCACGCGGGCCTTGATCTCGTCTACCAGGGCGGCGCAGGCCGCGAAGGCCTCGGCCCGGTGCGCGGACGCCACGGCGCAGGCCAGCGCCACGTCGCCGATGCCCAGATCGCCCACCCGGTGCGCGGCGGCGATCCGGCAGCCCGGGTGGGCCAGGGCCACCTCGTGCGCGACCTCCTCGAGCACGGTCTGGGCGCTCGGATGGGCGCTGTAGCGCAGCCAGGTCACGCCGCGGTCCTCGTCGTGGTTGCGCACAACACCCGCGAACGACACGACGGCGCCTGCTGTGGCGTCGGCCACGGCATCCGTACACTCGTCGACGGTGATGGGGGTGTTGTCGACGCGGGCGAACAGCACGTGCGGGGTGGGCTCAGTGGCCATGTCGGGGGTCCTTAGGGGGTGTGCCAGTACGGGGTACGGACTTAGGCGATGGGGCCTTCGACGATGAGGCCTTGGCTGGAGCGGCCTGGTGGTCGGCGGCGGCCGGCGTGCCGGCATGGTCGACTCCGCGCACCTGGTCGATGAGGTGGTCGAGCAGCTCGGCGAGCACGGCCAGCCCGTCGCGCACGCCCCCGGTGGAACCGGGCAGGTTGATCACGACGGTGCGGCCCCTGGCGATGCCCGCGTAACCGCGAGAGAGCACGGCGAGCGGTGTGGCGGCCGTGCCCCGCCGCCGCAGCTCCTCCATGATTCCGGGCAGCTGGCGATCCAGCAGCGGCAGGGTCTGCTCCGGGGTCTGGTCGGTGGGGCTCACGCCGGTGCCGCCTGTCGTGATGACCAGGTCGAGGCCGGCTTCGATGGCCGCGGCCAGAGCGTCGCCGACGGGTTCGCCGTCGGCGACGACGGCCCGGTCCAAGACCAGCCAGCCGCGCTCGCGCAGCCAGGCATCGATGACGGGTCCGGTGCGGTCGGTGTACACGCCGGCGGCCGCGCGGGTCGACGCCACGATCACCTGCCCGGTGCGCCCGTCGCCGGGCCGTCCGCTCGGCCCGACGGTCGCGCTCACTCGGTGCTCCAGTCGCCGCTCTTGCCGCCGGACTTCGCCAGCACCCTGATGTCGGTGATCACCGCGTGTTTGTCCACGGCCTTGATCATGTCGTACAGGGTGAGCGCCGCCACAGACACCGCGGTCAGCGCCTCCATCTCGACACCGGTCACCCCGGTGGTCTTCACCGTCGCGCTGATGAGCACCCGATCGTCACCGGGAGCGAAGTCGATGGTGGCACCGCTGAGCGGGAGGGGGTGACAGAGCGGGATCAACGCCGAGGTCTGCTTGGCGCCCATGATGCCGGCCACCCTGGCCACGGCGAGGGCCTCGCCCTTGGGTAGTTCGCCGGCGATCAGCAGGGCGATCACGTCGGGCCGGGTGATCAGCGTGGCCGTGGCGGTGGCTCGTCGTTTGGTGACGGGCTTGTCGGTCACGTCCACCATGAGGGCGGCGCCGTCGGCGCGCACGTGGCTGAGCCGGCCGGGCGGGGCCGGGGTGTTGTCGGACGGTGTTTCAGTCATCGATACTCCAATAGTCCACGGGTTCGCCCGCGGCGACACTGCCGACCCCGACGGGCAGGTGCACGAGCACCGTCGCGGTGGCATAGGCGTGCAGGAGGTGCGAACTGGCACCGCCCACCAGTTCGAGGGCGCCGTCTGGGCGCAGGATGCCGCGCCGCAGCTGGTGCTTGCCGGCCGGCGACTCCACCGGCGCGGCGAGGGGGGCGCTCCGCAACTCCCGGTCGGGTCTCGCCAGTCCGGCCAGGCGCCGCAGCACCGGCCGCAGGAACACCTCGAACGAGATGAGGGCGCTCACCGGGTTGCCGGGGAAGGTCATCACGGGCACGGTGTTGATCGGCACGGTGTTGATCGGCACGGTGGTGCTCGGCACAGCGTTGATCGGCACTGTGTTGATCGGCACAGCGTTGATCGGCACCGCGATCGCGCCGAGCCCCTGCGGGCCGCCGGGCTGCATCGCGACGTGCTGGAAGGTCACACCGAGGGGGCCCAGCGCGTCGCGCACCACCTCCCGGGCCCCGGCGCTGACGCCGCCGACGGTGACCACGAGGTCCACCTCCGGGGCCTCGGCGAGGAGGGCGAGGAGGTCGGCGGCATCGTCGGAACGGCACGGCCGGGCGGTCACCGTGCAGCCGGCATCCCGCAGGGCCTGGCCGAGGATGACGCTGTTGGAGTCGTAGATCTGGCCGGCGGCCAGGTTCTCGCCGGGCTCGCGGATCTCGTGGCCGGTCGCGATGAGCAAGACCCTGACACGCCGCAGCACGGAAACCGAGGTCAGCCCGGTCCCGGCGAGGACCCCGTACTGGGCCGGGCCGAGCCGGGTTCCCGCGTCGAGGAGCCTGTCACCGGGGTGCACGTCGCTGCCGGTCGGGCGCACGAACCCGCCGACCGGAACGGCGGCGCGGAACGAGACGCTCTGAACCTCGGGAGACATGCCGTCGGGGTCCTGCGGCTGGAAGCGGGGCGGATCGGCCTGCTCGATCGGCACCACGGCATCCGCGCCCGCCGGGATCGGCGCGCCCGTCATGATCGGGGCGGCGGTGCCCGGCGCCAGCTGCCCGGCGGGGTCACCCGCGGCGATCCGGTCGGCCACGGTCAGGGTGGTCGGTGTGAGCTCCGAGGCCGCCGCGAGGTCCCCGGCGCGCACGGCATAGCCGTCCATCTGTGAGTTGTCGAAGGGGGGCAGCGCCACGGGGGAGTCGACGGCGATCGCGAGGGACCTGTCCCGGTAGCTGTCGGGGTCACCGGTCAGTCGAGCACTCGAGAGGGGGAGCACCTCAGCGGCGCGGTTGTGGAAGAGCGGTGCGAGAAGCGCCGCCACGGCCTCCCGGTGCTGGTCGATCGTGCGCGCGCTCATGCCACCATCTTGCCGCAGTTCGCCGCCGCGAAGCCGTGTGTGCACCGGCTCCGGCGGCGGCCGGCGCAGCCCGGTTGCTTGAAGGCGGCTCGGCCCGGGCGTATCGTGCCTCGAATACACGGGCCGTAGGACGGGCTCTCATACGGAAGGGCAACTCATGGGACACCTCGTGGTGCAGCAGTTCGTGACCCTCGACGGCTTCGCGGCCAACCTCGACAACGAGTTCACGGCCTACGAACTTCTCGACGGCCGCACCGACGAATTCGACCGGAGCCAGCTGGCGTGGCTCGACGGCGTCGAGACAATGGTGCTCGGCGCCAACACGTACCGCATGTTCGTGGGCTACTGGCCCACACCGGAAGCGGCGGGCGAGGTCCTCACCGGCCCACTCAACGCTTTGCGTCGCCACGTGTTCTCCCGCACGCTCAGCCACGCCCCGTGGGGCGACCTGCCCGCGGCGACCCTGGAGTCCGGCGACGCCGTCGAGGCCATCCGCCGGATCAAGGCCGAGACCAGCGGCATCGTCGTGCTGTGGGGCAGCCTGAGCCTCAGCCGGGCCTTCTTCGCCGCCGGCGAGGTGGATGAGGTGCGCCTCGTGGTGATGCCCGTCGTGATCGGCGCCGGCCGCGGGGTGTTCCCGGCCGACTCCGACCCGGCCGTTCTCGACCTGCGCGGTGCGCAGAGCTTCGATGACGGCCTGGTCGAGCTTCACTACGCCCTGCGCGCCGCTCCGGAGTGGTGACCCGTCGTAGGCTGGACGAACGGGCCGGTAGGTACGGCCCGCCCACCGACGAAGGGTTCATCACCATGCAGGTGCAGGTGCGCTATTACGCCGCGGCCAAGGCGGCGACGGGGGTAGCTGAGGAAACCCGCGACCTGCCGGCCGGGGCCACCATCGGCGCCTTCCTGACGGATCTCGGCAGTAGCTCGCCCGCCGTCTTCGCCCGCTGCTCCTTCATCGTGAACGGAACGGCCACCACCGACCGCGCCCGCGTGCTGAACGAGGGCGACAGGCTCGACGTCCTGCCGCCGTTCGCCGGCGGCTGACCTGTCCGGAGGGTCAGGGCGCTACGGCGTCACGACGGCGAAGGTCGGATCCGGGCTGTCCAGCAGCGCGAACAACCTCGGCAGCACGCCGGCGTCCCCGGTCATGTCCACCCCGCTGAAGGAGCCGCCGGCCACGGCCTGGGCCAGCCGGGCGTGGGTGATGCGCACGTTGAGGTCCGCCGGGCGGGGTCTGTCGATCGGATAGTGGATCAGCGCTCCGTGGCTGAGCTCCAGCCTGTAGAGCTCCCGCGTGTCCGTGATCACCCAGTTGATGGCGAAGCCCTCGTTCCACGACCGGGGCCCCACCAGCCGGATCGCCAGGGTGTCGAAGAGCTGGGTGACGGTGAGCACGTCGAGCAGACCGCCGGCCTCGAGGTCGTTGCGGCCCACGCCGTACCGCAGCTCGGTCGCCCCGGTGAGGAAGACGTTCCGCCAGGTGGCGTTCTCCGCGCCGAAGCCCAGCCGCTCCAGGCCCGTGGCCAGCAGTTCGCGGGCCGCGCCGTCACCGGGGTCGGCGAAGACGGCGTGACTGGCCAGCTCCACGGCGAACCGCAGATCACCGGCATCCAGGTAGCGCCTGGCGTGCTCGAGGGTGGCTGCGACGCCGCCCATCACATCGACGTACCGGGTGGCCGCGGCCGTCGGCGGATGCTGCCACAGGTGCGCCGGGTTGCCGTCGTACCAGCCGAGGTAGCGCTGGTAGATCGCCTTGACGTTGTGGCTCACCGACCCGTAGTAGCCGTGGGTGTGCCATTTCCCGGCCAGCGACGGCGGCATTTCGAAGTCCTCGGCGATCTCGCTACCGGTCTGGCCCTGGTTCATCAGTCGTACGGTCTGGTCGTGCAGGTAGGCGTAGAGGTCGCGCTGCTCGGTGAGGAAGGCGACGATGGCGTCGGTTCCCCAGGTCGGCCAGTGGTGCGACGCGAATTCCACGTCGGACCGGTGGCCGAACAGTTCGGTGGCCTCACTCAGGTAACGGGACCACATGCGGGGGTCGCGCACCTGCGCCCCGCGCAGGGTGAGCAGGTTGTGCATGGTGTGGGTGGCGTTCTCGGCCATGCACAGGGCGCGCTGCGCCGGGAAGTACAGGTTCATCTCCGACGGGCACTCGGTGCCGGGGGTGAGCTGGAAGACGATCCGCACGCCGTCGAGCTCCTCTTCCTGGCCCGTCGCCGTGATGTCGAGGGTGGGCACGACCAGGCCGATGCTGCCTGTCGACGCGCCGGCGCCCAGGCCGATACCGATTCGGCCGGCGGCGTTCCGGGCCAGTGGGTGCCCGTCGTAGTAGTAGCCGCGGCGGAACATCGCGGTTCCGGCGTAGACGTTCTCGGACACCGCGTTGTCGAGAAAGTGTTCGGGGGCGACGATGGGGATGCCGGTGTCGGGTTCGATCACACCGAGCACGCCGCCGAAGTGGTCGGCGTGAGCGTGGGTGTACACGACCGCCGACACCGGGCGGTCGCCGCGATGGCTGCGGTACAGCGCCAGTGCGGCCGCCGCGGTCTCCGCCGAGATGAGCGGGTCGATCACGATGACCCCATGGTCGCCCTCGACGAGAGTCATGTTGGACAGGTCGAAGCCGCGTACCTGATAGATGCCCTCGGTCACCAGGTAGAGGCCGTGCCTGGCGGTCAGGGCGCTCTGCCGCCAGAGACCGTCGTGCACATTCTCCGACCCCGCACCGGCCAGGAAGGCGAGGGACTCCATCTCCCAGACCACCCGGCCGTCGGCGGCGTGGATGATCAGGGGGTCGAGGGTGCCGAGGAAACCACGGTCGACGCCCTCGTCGCTGCCGCGCGACCCCGTCGCCGTGTTCCCGGTTGGATGTTTGTCATCGCCCATGATGACCACCTCTCTTGCCGTGCTCTCTCGGGACGTTCTACCGTGCCCGTTGCGCACACCATAACCGGGCGCCCACCCGGCAACCACCCCGCGATTTCCACGGGCCAGGCGCCAGTGCGGGCATCACCCTCGGTGCTGCCCACCTCGACCGGGACGCCAGCCGGCTCTCCTACTGCTGTCTCAACGTGCGGCGAGATCAGTACCGCGCTTTGTCCGGTTCGATCTGCCGCACCCAGTCGTCGACGCCGCCCGCGAGGTGGGTGACCGCCGACCAGCCGTTGTCGCGGAGCACCTCTCGGGCGTACTCGGACCGGGCGCCGTGGTGGCAGTAGAGGACGACGCGGTCGTCGGGTTCCATCACCGTGCGGGCCTCGTCGGTGAGCAGCTGCGCCATCGGCACCAGCGCCGATCCGTCGATGGCGACGATGTCGCGCTCCCACGGCTCCCGGATGTCCACGAGCACGAAGTCGGCGAGCCCCGCCTGCCGGTCGGCGAGCAGGCCGGCGAGCTCGGCCGAGGTGACCTCGTCGGGTACCGGTGCGCCGGGGCGCGCCTGCACCGGGATCGGGTGGGTGTGAACCTGGCTGTGGCTGGTGTCGCGGGGCGGGTCGGCGGCCGCAGCCGGCTCGAGGGGGCCGGTCACACCTGTCGCGGCGGCCGCACCGTATGGCACCTCCCGCCAGGAGGCGTCGAGGCCGTCGTGCACGAGCAGCCGGCCGAACAAGGGTTCGCCGAAGCCCACGATGAGTTTGAGCGTTTCGGTGGCCATCATGGCGCCGACGCTGGCGCACACCGAGCCGAGCACTCCGGCCATGGCGCAGGTTTCGGCCTCGTCGGCGCCCGGGGTGCTCGGGAACAGGTCTTCCAGGCGGGTGCCGCCGGCCGGCCCGTCGACCCAGAACGTCGTGACCAGGCCGTCGAAGCGCAGCACGGAGCCCCAGATGTACGGCTTGTGCAGCAGCGCCGCGGCGTCGTGGGCGAGGTGGCGGGTGGCGAAGTTGTCGGTGCCGTCGATGACGATGTCGTAGTCGGCGATCAGGGCGAGCACGTTGGCAGCCGTCAGGCGGGTCTGATGCGCCACGACCTCGATCAGCGGGTTGTGCGCGCGCAGGGCGGCCGCGGCGGCCTCGGCCTTGGGGCGGGCCAGGTCGGCCATCGTGTAGATGGTCTGGCGGTGCAGGTTGGAGACCTCCACGCTGTCGGAATCCACGATGCCGAGAGTGCCGACGCCCGCGGCGGCCAGGGCGGTGAGCACCGGGGAGCCCAGCCCGCCGGCACCGATCATCAGCACCCTGGCGGCCGCGAGGCGGCGCTGACCGAGATCGCCGACCTGCTCGAGCGAGAGCTGTCGGGCGTAGCGTTGGCGTTGGGCCGGGGTGAGCGGCGGTCCCGGCGAAACCAGGGGAGCGTGCGGCATGGTGGCCCTTTCTGCTGGCTTCCAGCCTAGGCCTGAACCGCGCCAGGACGGCCGGCGCCGGCGTTTCGTATCCCGCCGTCATCCTCTGCCGGGGCCCGGCCTGTGGCGGTACCCTGAAGTATGACGTTCGTCGCACCACCCTCTGCCCCCGCGCGTGACCAGGCTCCGCATCACGAGAGCCTGCCTGACGGGAGCCTGGCCGACCAGACTCTGAGTTCCGATGAGGTGCTGCGGATTCGCAATGACTTCCCGGTGCTGCACCAGCTCGTCAACGGGCATCCGCTGGCCTACCTCGACTCCGGTGCCACCTCGCAGAACCCGATCAGCGTGATGGAGGCCGAGCAGGAGTACTACGAGCAGCGGAACGCCGCCGTGCACCGCGGCGCGCACACCCTGGCCTTCGCCGCCACCGAGGTGTTCGAGGCCGCCCGCGCCACGGTCGCCGCGTTCGTCGGCGCCCGGGAAGACGAGATCGTCTGGACCTCCAACGCCACCGAGGGTGTGAACCTCGTCTCGTACTCGTTCTCCAACGCGTCCCTCGGCCTCGGCGGCCCCGCCGCCGCCCGCTTCAAGCTGGGGTCCGCCGACGAGATCGTCGTCACCGAGATGGAGCACCACTCCAACCTCATCCCCTGGCAGCAGCTGGCGCTTCGCACCGGAGCCACCCTCCGTTTCATCCCGGTTCTGCCGGACGGCACCCTCGACATGGCCGCCGCCGCCGAGATCCTGAACCCGCGCACCCGGCTGCTGGCCGTCACCCACGCCTCCAACGTGGTGGGCACCATCAACCCCATCGACGAGCTCGTGGCCATGGCCCACGCCGTCGACGCCCTGGTCTTCCTGGACGCCTGCCAGTCGGCGCCGCACCTTGCCCTGGACCTCACCGCGCTCGACGTGGACTTCGCGGTGTTCTCCGGGCACAAGATGCTCGGCCCCACCGGCATCGGCGTGCTCTACGGCAAGGCCGAGCTGCTCGCCGCGATGCCGCCGTTCCTCACCGGCGGGTCCATGATCACCACCGTCGACATGCAGGGCGCCGAGTTCCTCACCCCGCCGCAGCGGTTCGAGGCCGGCACCCAGCGCATCTCCCAGGCCATCGCGCTGGCCTCCGCGGTCGACTACCTCAGCCACACCGGCATGGGCCGCATCCGCACCCGCGAAGCCGAACTCGGCCGCAGGCTCGTCGAGGGCGTCACCGCCATCCCCGGCGTGCGGCTGCTCGGCCCCGGACTCGGGGTCGAGCGCATCGGCCTGGCCGCGGTGGATGTCGCCGGCGTGCACGCGCACGACGTCGGCCAGTTCCTCGACGAGGCCGGCATCGCCGTGCGGGTCGGGCACCACTGCGCCCAGCCGCTGCACAAGAAACTCGGCGTCACCGCGTCCACCCGCGCGAGCACCTACCTGTACACGACCGACGACGAGGTCGACCAGTTCCTGGCCGTGCTCGCCGAGGTCGGCCCGTTCTTCGGAGTAGCCCGATGACCTCGTCCGCCATGCAGCAGCTGTACCAGCAGATCATCCTCGACCACGCGAAGTCCGCGCACGGCGCCGTCTCCGAGCTGTCGGAGCTCGACGAGGACGCGGCAGCGGTCGCCGCCGCCGCCGGTCTGCGCCAGGCCCAGTCGCACCAGGTGAACACCACCTGCGGCGATGAGATCACCGTGCGGGTGGCCCTGTCCGGCGCCGGGGCGGATGCCCGGATCGACGGCTTCGCCTGGCGGGGCGTCGGCTGCTCCATCTCGATGGCGTCGGCCTCAGTGCTCAACGACACCGTGCGCGGCGCCAGCGTCGCCGAGTCGCTGGTCATGCTCGATCTGTTCCGGGAGATGCTGCGCTCCCGCGGCACCATCGAACCCGACGAAGAGGTGCTCGGCGACGCCGCGGCGTTCGCCGGCGTCTCCAAGTACCCGGCCAGGGTCAAGTGCGCCATGCTGCCCTGGGTGGCCTTCGAGGCCGCCCTGCTCCAGCTGGGCTAGCCGACTGACAATCCGGCCTGCCGGCGCTAGCCGATCGAACTGGCGATGCGGTCGCGCAGGGCGCTGGTGGGGGCCAGCCGGGCCAGGTACTCGGCGCCGTCGAGGGCGTTGGCGATGGCGGGGCGGATGTCGACGTCTGGCCACAGCTCGCGCAGACCCCGCTCGAACCGGGTGGCGATCTCGGGGGCGCGCAGCACCCCGCCGATGCCGCAGACCACGGGGGACGGGCCGGTGTCTTCGCCGACCCGGCGGAGCCCGGTGGCGGCCGAGAGCACCAGCTCTGCGGCGGCTCCGGCGCAGATCGCGGCGGCGACGGCATCCGTTGCGGCCAGTTCGGTGACCTGACGGGAGTAGGCGGCGATGCGGCTCACTCGCAGCGGATCGGCCTGCAGCTCGAGGTAGGCCATTTCGATGTGGGGGAACTCCCGGCGCATGACGGCGGACAGCGCCGTTGCGGGGCCGCGGCCGTCGTAGGCGCGCATCACGGCGTCCAGGGCCGCGCGGCCGAGCCAGTAGCCGCTGCCGGCGTCGCCGATCAGGTTGCCCCACCCGTCGATGCGGGCCACATCGTTCGCACCCACCGCGAGGGTGACCACGCCGGTGCCGGCGGCGACGACCACGCCGAGCTCGTCCCCGAGGGCGCCGAGGTAGCTCGTGACGGAGTCGTGGGCGAGGAAGACCTCGCGCACCCCGAGTGCCGCGCCGGCGGCGAGGAGTTCGCGCGGGTCGGTTTCGGCCTTCGAGAAGCCGGAGATGCCGGCGCTGACGGTGACGATCGGCTGCCGGGTCGATGACGCGACGGAGGCGACGACCTCGCCGAGCTGTGGGATCAGGGCGCTGTCGGTGCGGATCCCGCCGAATTCGAACGGAACCCACTCGCCGTTCCCGGTGTGCAGGCGCGCCCGGATACCGGTTTGGCCGGCATCGATGGTGAGGGAGCTGGGTTCGACACTCATGGGTGGTCCGTTCTTGCGGGTGGTACGGGTGCGGGTCGTACGGGTGCGGGTGGTGTTGAACTGGGCGGTGTGGAACTGGGCGGTGTGGAACTGGGCGGTGCGGCCAGCCAGGCCCGGTACTGGCGGCCCAGGAAGTCTGCGGCGGGTTTGCCGTAGACGCAGTAGTCGTCATTCTGCGCCGCATCGGCCGCCGCGTACAGGGTCGTCGGCCAGTCCCAGAGCATGAAGCCGCGCATCCATTCTCGCCGACCGGTGGCCGCGAACATGTCCTCGTAGTAGCGCAGCTGCTCGGCGCCGGAGGGAACCCCTGGCAGGGCCCAGTCGTTGGGCTTGTCGGGTGACCCGGTGCGGCTCGGGCAGCCGGCCTCCATGAAGAAGAACGGTTTGCCGGTGGCCGTCACGACCTGCTCGATGCGATCCAGCTGCTCGTCCCAGCTATCGATCGGGTAATAGCCGCTGGACGTGATCACGTCGACGGCGTCCCACCAGGAGACGTGGTCCTCCTGGAACTTGTCGCAGTTGTAAGTCACCAGGCCGCTGTATACCTCGCGCACCGCGGTGATCAGGGTGCGCCAGCGCGCATCCTGGCCGTCGGCGCGCACCATCTCGCAGCCTATGCAGAGCATCTCTGCGCCCTCCTCCTCGGCGAGCCGGGCGGCATGCAGGATGAACGCCGTGTACGACCGGAACCAGGCGGTCCAGCCGGGTTCGCCGGGCACCTCCCAGTCGAAGAAGCCGATGTAGGCGCGCCAAGTGCCGTCGGCGCAGTTGACCACGGGCTTGAGGCAGACCTTGAGCCCGTGCGCTTTGGCCTCGCGGATGGCCCAGCGCACCTCGTCGTCGGTTACCGTCGGCGCGTCGCCGAACGGGATCTCCTCCGATTGGGCGGTGTCCTGCAACGCCGCGTAGGCCAGGGCGGTCCAGTTCACGCCGAGGTCGGCCATGAGCCGCATCGAGTCGGCGGCCGCCGGGGTCGCCCAGGTTCCCCGAACGCCCGTCCAGCCCCAGGTCATGCCGCAGACCGGTTCGGTGAGAACGGATGCCGCATCGGGGCCGGTCTTGTTCCTCACCGCCGCACCAGCTGGTTGGTGCTGCGCAGCACACCCGGCGCCGTGAAAGCTGCCGGGTCGACCTCGAGCAGAGAGGTGACCGTGAAGACCACGCTTTCGCCGGGCAGCAGGGTGACCAGCATGTCGTCGACCAGGGCGTCCGGGTCGACCTTGTCGACCAACAAGACCAGGTCGCGGGTCAGCACCGGAACGGTGACCCGCACGCTGTAGCCGTCGGCGGTGCGCACGGCGCTCACCTTGGGGGTGCCCGGTGTCAGGGTGCTGTCTCGGGCTTCGGCGAAGAACCAGTGCCCACGCACCCCGGTCAGCTCGGCGCGGAGGAGCTCCGCTGCCGCATCCGTTGCCGCGGACACGGATGCGGGCAGCGGCACGGTCACGCTCGACCGCGCCGGCAGGGTGACCCGCTCGGCGTGCTCGGCCAGGACGGCTCCCGTGTCTGTGTACCGCCGCACCAGGAGCTCGCCGCTCCAGGTGTCGGCGGAGTCGTTGACCGCGATGACGGCCAGGCCGCTCTCGCGGGGCTGGATGGTGACCAGCCTGTCGGCGTAGGCGTGCTTGATCGCGTACAGCAGGGGCTTCGGCCGGCCGTAGCCGTCCACGGCGGCCCAGGAGGTGACCGGCCAGCAGTCGTTGAGCTGCCAGACGATACTGCCCATGCAGTGCGGGGACAGCGAGCGGAAGTGCTCGATCGCGGTGCTGATGGCGGTGGCCTGGTTCAGGGACATCGCCCAGTGCCAGTCGCCGATCTCGTCGGGGAGCGGCAGGTGCGGCAGCAGTCCGTCGGTGAGCTTGACGTTGCCCTCCATGGCCTTCTGGTGCACGAGCATGCCCGGCGATTCCGGGGTCAGCGGCACATCGTGGATCGTCTCCGTCAGGGTCGACCAGGTGGGCGGGCCCTGCCAGCCGAACTCGGCCACGAAGCGCGGCTGGTACTCACGGTATGCGGGGTAGTCGCGCTGGTTCCAGAGGTCCCAGATGTGCATGGTGCCGTGCTCGGGGTCGTTGGGGTGCAGGTCATTGGAGGCAGTGCCGGCAACCGGGGAGAACGGGCTGCCGGGCGTGTAGCCGATGTGCGGGGCCAGCTCGGCGACCAGGGCGGGAAACACGTCGTAGTAGAAGCCGCCGCCCCAGGTCTTGCCGTCCAGGCGCAGTTTCCAGTTCCATTCCTCGAAGCCCCAGAGGTTCTCGTTGTTGCCGTTCAGCACCACGAGCGACGGATGCGCGGCGAGCCTGGCGACGTTCTCCCGGGCCTCGGCCTCGATCTCGTGACCGAGCGGGGCCTCTTCGGCGTAGGCGGCGCAGGCGAGCAGGAAGTCCTGCCAGGTGAGGAGGCCGCGCTCGTCGCACAGGTCGTAGAAGTCGTCGCTCTCGAAGATGCCCCCGCCCCACACCCGGATAAGGTTGATGTTGGCGAACTCGGCCTGTGTGAGCCGGTCCAGGTAGCGTGCCTTGGTGACGCGGTGCGGGAAGGCGTCGTCGGGGATCCAGTTGGCGCCGCGCACGAACACCGGTTGGCCGTTGATGACCAGGGTGAACGGGGTGCCGTTCTCGTCGGGGGTGGTGTCGAATTCGACGGTGCGGAAGCCGATCCGGGTGCTCGACCGGTCCAGTTCCACCGCGGTGTCGGCCGCGCGCAGGGTGACCTCGAGCTCGTAGAGCGGGTGCTCACCGTAGCCGAGCGGCCACCACAGGTCCACGTCGGGCACGCTCAGGCTCACGGTGGCGCCGGACGCTCCGGCCGGCAGTTCCACGGTGCGGCTGACGCCGGCGACGGATGCCGTGACGCTGACCGGGGTCTCCGTCGCGCGGTCCACCTCCACGTGCACGTCCACCAGCCCGGTGCTGGTCGGCCCTGTCGGGTCAGACACCGTGGCGATCGGGTGCACACTCGCCAGCCGGGCGGTCGACCAGCTGACCAGGGTCACCGGCTTCCACAGCCCGGAGGTGGACGTGTCGATGCCCCAGTCCCAGCCGAAGCTGCAGGCCATCTTGCGGATGGCGTTGTAGGGGTGGTGGTTCACGTGCGGACGGTAGCCGAGGTCCAGGCTCGCGGCATCCGCGGCCTTGATGGGGGAGCGGAACACCACCACGAGCTCGTTGAGGCCGGCTGTGAGGCGGGCGCTCACGTCGAAGCGGTAGCTGCGGTGCATATTGCGGGTAGTGCCCAGCGACACCCCGTTCAGTTCGATCTCGGCGATGGTGTCGAGCCCGGCGAAGACCAGCTCGGTCTTCTCGGCGCCGGCCGGGTTCCAGGCGAAGGTGGTGCTGTAGCGCCAGTCGGTCAGCCCGATCCAGGAGAGCAGCTGCTCGTTGCCGTCGAGGTACGGGTCGGGAATCAGCTCGGCGGCCAGCAGGTCGGTGTGCACGGAGCCGGGCACGGTGGCCGGCACGGTGAGGCGCCGGATGCTCGCCGGCACCGGTCCGTCCAGAGCGGTGACACTCCAGTCGGTGTCGAGCAACCGGGTGACGGGGGCAAGGGAGGACGAGGGGATGGTGTGTGCAGACATTACGGGTTTCCAGACATTACTTGGTGGCTCCGGACGTGACGCCGTTGTAGATGAATCGTTGCAGGAACAGGAAGATGATCAGGGTCGGCACGATGACGATCATGATGCCGGCCGCGATGATCTCCCATTGTGCGCCGTACGGTCCCTGGAACCTGAAGAGCGAGGTGCTGATCACGGCCAGGTCCTGAGCGGGCATATAGAGGTAGGGGATGTAGAACTCGTTGTAGATGGCGATGCCCTTGATGATGACGACCGTGGCGATGGCGGGGCCGAGCAGCGGCAGGATGATGCGCCAGTACACCCCGAACCGGCTCGCGCCGTCGAGCATGGCGGCTTCGTCGAGCGACCGGGGAATCGACTGCATGAACTGGATGAAGATGTAGATCGAGAGGATGTCGGTACCCATGAACAGGATGATCGCGGCCCCGTGGGTGTTCACCAGGTGGAAGAAGTTCACCACCTGGTAGGTCGCCACCTGGGTGGTGACGGCCGGCACCAGGGTGGCGACGAGGAAGAGCCCGAAGACCACCTTCTTGAAGCGGAACTCGAACCTGTCGAGCACGTACGCGGCCATGGTGCCGATCAGGATGGTGCCGGTGACGGAGATCACCGCGATGATCGAGGTGTTCAGGAACCCGAGCATCATCCGTCCGTCGACGAAGGCCGTGGCGAAGTTGGCGAAGTTGAACCAGTTCGACGGCGGCACCAGGGGACCGGTGGTGGCGTACTCGGTGTTGCTCTTCAGCGACGCGAACAGGATCACGATGATGGGCACGAGCGCGACGAGCGAACCGAGAACGAGGGACAGGTACTTCCCGGTGGTGCCGAGATGTCTGATCATGAGGCCAACGTCACTTTCTCGTCGGGGACGACCTTGCGCTGCAGCCAGGTGACGAGCAGCACGATGATGAGCAGGATGACCGCCATCGCCGAGGCGAGTCCGACCTTGCGGTACACGAAGGCCGTTTGGATGGTCTGGATGACGAAGGTCATGCTGCCGTTGGTGCCGCCGGTGATGATGTACGGCAGTTCGAACGCGGAGAGGCTGCCGGCGATAGCCAGGATGAAGGACAGGCTGATGATGCGCTGGATGCCCGGGGCGATGATGTAGCGGAACTGCTGCCACTTGTTCGCGCCGTCCAGGTCGGCCGCCTCGTAGAGTTCGCCGGGGATCGACTGGATCGCGCCGAGGAAGAGCACGAAGTTGAGGCCGATGTAGCGCCAGATGGCGACGCCGGCGAGGGAGTAGTTGACCACATCCGGGTTGCCGAGCCACTGGGTGGAGAGCTCGCCGAGGCCGACGAAGCCGAGCACGGCGTCGAGGGTGCCGCCCGGGCGGAAGAAGAACAGGAAGATGAACGCGATGGCGACGGCGTTGATCAGGTAGGGAAAGAACAGGATGCCCTTGAACAGGTTGCGGAACCGGGTCTTGAAGCTGAGGATCGTGGCGAAGTAAAGCGCCAGGGCCATCTGCAGGAACGACGCCCCGAAGTAGTACAGGCTGACCACGAAGACCTGCCAGTACTTGGGATCGGTGAAGATCTTGACGAAGTTGTTCAGCCCGACGACGTCTTTGGTCTTGTCCAGGCCGTCCCAGGAGGTGAAGCTGTACCAGATCATGTTGCCCACCGGGATATAGGTGAACGTGATCAGCAGGGCCAGCGGGATGGCCAGGAACAGCCACGGCATGACGATGGAGTCTTTGCGTTTGCCGGTTGCGCTGATGGTGGTGCGGATGAAGCGGTTCGAGAACCGGCTGAACAGGTCCGGCGCTTTCGCTGGGGCCAGTTGTTGAGACACCGAGCGTCCTTTCTTTTGCCTGGGGCAGTGTCGGTCTGGGCAGAGCGCGGCCGGCCGTTGAATGCCCGGCCGGCCGGCTGTTACTGCGGACTTCCCCTGGTGGTGCGGGTGGGGACGGGGGCTAGCCCTCGACGGATGCCTTGGCCTTGGCCCAGGCAGCGTTCAGGTCGGCGAAGAGCGACGCCTTGTCGCCGTCGGCGGCACCGCGGGCGGTGTCGACGATCCTCTGGCGGTAGAGCGGGCCGGTCAGGTCGATCTCGGACTCGCTGGTGATGTCGTTCTCCAGGGTGGCCTGGTCGGCCGGCACCGGCGTGAGCTCGAGGAATTCGACCCCGCTGGCCGTGAAGTCGGCGAGGGCGTCAGGGGCGGGGCCGTCGACGACGGGGGAGAGCCCGCCCTGGTCTGTGGCGTAGCCGGACTCCTGGGCGAACCAGTCGATCCAGGCGCGGGCCGTGGCCTTGTTCTTCGAGTTGATGCTGATGGCGTTCTGGTAGTCGCCACCGATCGTGGAGTACGACTGTCCGTCGACGGCACTGGGGAAGGCCATGTAGCCGATGTCCTCGGCCGATCCGCCGGCGGTCACCGCGGCATCCTGCATCTGGGTGATGGCCCAGGAGCCCAGGACCATGGAGCCGATCTCGCCGCTGCCGAGCCCGCCCTTGGACGATTCCCAGTCCGTTGTGGTGGGGTCTTCTTCACTCAGGCCCTGCGCGACGATGTCGTAGAGCAGCCCGTCGGCGATCTCGTGGTACTCGCCGGTTGCCCACGGGGCGTCGGACTCGACGAGGGTGATGGACGCGTCCTTGTCGCCGGTCGCGGCCCGGTTGCCGTCCCACTGGCTCAGCGGCCAGCCGTCGCCGTAGTTCGTGTAGTACGGCACCGCGTCGGTGTTGTCCTTGATGAGCTGGAGGTCGGCGAGGAATTCATCGGGGGTGGTCGGCATCTCGGTGACGCCGGCGTCGGCCCAGACATTCTTGTTGTAGACGATGCCCTGAGCATTTCCGGTGATGGCGACGCCGTAGGCGAGGTCGTCGTAGGCCTTCTCGGCGACGAAACGGTAGGTCTCGCTCATCTCCTCCAGGGAACCCAGCGGCTCGAAGAACTGTGCCAGCTGTACCTTGGTGACGGTGCTGGGAATGAGGAGCACGTCACCGTAGCTGCCCGAGGACAACCGCGTGGAGATGTCGGTTTCGTAGTCCTTGATGGCCTCGAACTTGACGGAGGTGCCGGGGTAGGCCTTTTCGAACTGGGCGGCGTAGTCCTTGAACACGGTGTCGACGATGTCGGTGCGCTGGGTGATCACGGTGATCTCCCCGGTGATCTCGCCCTCGTCTGCCGGGGCCGACCCGGAGCATCCTGCTAGTAGTGCGGTGGCCGCCAGAGCGGCTACCCCCATGATGAGCTTCTTTGCCATCGGTTTTCTCCTAATCGGTATCACCATTGACCCGTTGAGACACGACCGCGACTTCCCGCCCGTGGATCTCTGGTGTTGCTGTTGGGCCTCATGCTAGGCCCGGTTTTGGCGGGCCGTCAAACAAAAATGTCAGCGCTGTCCGAAGTTGTCCTATTCGCACTTGGGTGCCGTTGATCGTTGAAATAGCGGGGAACTCACGGGTTCCTCGATCAAAAAACTCTTGCCAATGTCTACAAAATGTCTTACGTTGACATGGCGATGATCTGGCCGGTTTTGGACTGCTCGCGGATCGAAGGAGATCTCATGACAACACAATCGCGCGCGACACTGGCCGACGTGGCGATGCTCGCGGGAGTGAGCTCCAAGACGGTGTCGCGGGTCTTCGCCGGTGCCGGCAACGTCTCGTCGGACACGCGGGAGCGGGTTCTCAAGGCCGCCAAGCGGTTGCGCTTCCGGCCCAACAACCTGGCCCGCAACCTGCGCCGCGGGGGAGTCACCAACACCGTCGCGTTCGTGATCGGCGACCTGAAGAACCCGTTCTACTTCCACGTCGCGGCCGGTATCGAACGCGAACTGGCGCTCCGCGGTCTCACCATGGTGCTCGCCACGACGGATGACTCACCGGACAGCGAGGAACGCGTCGTGGACGCCCTGATCTCGCAACGGGTGCGGGCGCTGCTGCTGATCCCCATCGCCGACGACCAGTCCTACCTCGAGGGCGAACGCCAGCTGGGCACCCCGGTGGTGAGCGTCGACCGACCGGCCCGCAACCTCGTCGCCGACTCCGTGGTGCTGCAGAACCGCCAAGGTATGGCGGACGCGGTGCGCTCACTCACGGCCATCGGCCACCGTAGGATCGGTTTCATCTCCAACCCGTCCGCGATGTACACCCAGCGGGAACGCCTGGCCGGGTACCGCGAGGCGCTGCGCGAGGTGGGCGTCACCGAGACCGCGCAGTGGGAACGCCTCGACGATGACCCCGATATCTCGCCGGAGCTCGCCGTGCAGAGCCTGCTCGACCTGCCGGACCCGCCGACGGCGATCGTGGCCGGCAACAACCGCGGCAGCGCGGGCGCCGTGCGGGTGCTGCGCAATCTCGAGCCGCCGGTGGCGTTCATCGGCTTCGACGATTTCGAGTTGGCGGACGCCCTGGACATCTCCGTCGTGGCCTACGACCCGATGGAACTCGGCCGCACCGCCGCCCGGCTGGCGCTCGAGCACCTGGCGGACCCCGACTCGTTCACCAAGCAGGTCGAGATCCCCACCCGGCTGATCCACCGCGGCTCCGGCGAGATCCCGCCGCCGCGCTGAGCCGGCCGGCGGGCCAGTTGGCACCGGCGGGCGGCTACCCGGCCAGCTGGCGGGCCAGCCAGGCGGCCTGGCGCACGAAGTGGTGGCCCTGGCCGCCCTCGTGCTCGTTGAACGGGTACACCTCGATGTCGGCATCCGCTGCCCAGTGGTTGTGCGCGGCGAAAACCGTGGACGGCGGGCAGACGGGGTCGAGCAACCCCACCGAGAACAGCGCGGGAGCGGTGGCCCGCTTGGCGAAGTTGACCCCGTCGAAGTACGAGAGCGTCGCGAAGGTCTGCTCGACCTCGTCCCGGTGCACCGCGAGGTAGCGCACGACCTCCTGGTACGGGTCGTTGCCGGTCATTCCGACGGCGCGCTCGAAGTGGCAGAGGAAGGGCACCTCCGGCATAGCCGCAACCAGGCCGGTGGAGAGGGCCGCGGCCGCGATGGCGATGCCACCGCCCTGGCTGCCGCCGCACACCGACACCCGGTCCGGGTCGACCCTGTCGAGCGTGCGCACGGCGTCGATCGCGCGCACGGCATCGGTGAACACCCGCCGGTAGTAGTAGTCGTCGGGTGACTGGATGCCGCGGGTCATGAAGCCGGACCCGGCCGGTCCGCTGCCGTGCGGGTCGGCGGTGTCGCCACCGGAGCCCCAGCCGCTGCCCTGCCCGCGGGTGTCCATGAACAGGTAGGCGTAGCCGCTGGCCACCCAGCCGAGGTGCTCGTGCGGGAAGCCCCGGCCGCCGCCGTAACCGTTGTACTCGACCACCGCGGGCAACCGGGCCGGCAGCAACCCGGCCCTGTCGACGGGGAGCATGAACCACGCCTTGACGGGGTCACCGGCGAAGCCGTTGAAGGTGACGTCGTAGACCTCCACCTCGCTCAGCGGCGAGTCGACCCTGGTGAGCCGGGGCTCGGCCGGATGCAGCCGGGACTCGGCCAGGGTGCGCTGCCAGAACGCGTCGAAGTCGGCCGGTTCGGAGACCGCGGGGCGGTACTGCGTGAGCTCGGGCAGGGGCATGTCTAAGCGGGGCACTGGTTGCCTTTCTGGAGGGGCGAATGCGGGTGGCTGGGTTCTGTCAGGAGTTCTGGTGCAGGACGATGGCCGAGTACCGGCCGCCGAGCGCCATCAGTTCGTCGTGGCTGCCGAGTTCGACGATGCGGCCGGCCTCGATGTAGACGATCCGGTCGGCCTCACGGATGGTGGACAGCCGGTGCGCCGCGATGATCGTCGTGCGATCGCGGAAAAGGGTGCTGAGGGCATCCTTGACCTTCTCCTCGGACACGGAGTCGAGGGCGCTGGTGGGTTCGTCGAGCACGAGGATGCGCGGGTCACGTACCAGGGCCCTGGCGATAGCGAGGCGCTGGCGCTGGCCGCCGGAGAGCCGGGCGCCCCGGTCGCCGACCACGGAGTCCAGGCCGGCGCCCTGGCCGGCGAGGATGTCCAGCGCGTTGGCGCCGGCCAGGGCGGCCAGCACGGCTTCGTCGCTGACGCCGGTCAGTCCGTAGGCGACGTTGTCGCGGATGGTGCCCTCGAACAGCACCGATTCCTGCGGCACGACGGAGACGAAGAACCGGGCGCTGCGCAGGTCGAGGGTGGCGGCGTCGACGCCGTCCAGCAGCAGCCGCCCGGTGCTGGGCCGCACGAAGCCGAGGACCAGGTTGAGCAGGGTCGACTTGCCCGACCCGGACGGGCCGACCAGCGCGATGGTCTCGCCGGCCCGGATCGACAGGGAGATGTCCCGCAGGGCGGGCCGGTCATCCTCGTAGCTGAAGCCCACGCCCTCAAGGTCGATCCGGCCGGCAACCGCGGTCACGAGCTGCTTGCCCTCGTTCACCTCCACGTCGGGCTCCTCCATCACCTCGGCGATCGACCGAATGGAGTCGATGCCGCGGGTGAAGATCGGCGTCACATTGAGCAGGGCCACGATGCCGCCGGTGAGCACCGTGAAGTAGGTGCTGAGCAGCACAACCTCGCCCGGGCTGATGGCGATGACCCGGGTGATCGATGCCGCGGATGCGCCGATCAGGCAGATCACGCCGAGCGCCTGGTACGACAACCAGGAGAGCGCCCCGAACCGGCCGTTGAGGGTGTCCAGTGCCTGCCCGGCCGCGCGCACGTTCTCGGCCTGGCCGGCGACACGACGGGTGGCGACGCGTTCGAGGCCGTGCCCGCGGGTGATGGGGATCAGGGCCGCCATCTCGCCCACACCGGCCGAGAATCGTTCCACCTCGTGCCGGAAGTTCTCGTTGCGGTCGGCGGCCCGCGATCGGATGTAGCCGATGAGCAGCACGGCCAGGGGCACGGTGACGGCGAAGACTCCGACGAAGGCGGGCACGGTGAGGGCGGTCAGCACCACCGCGCCGGTAAGGGTGAACAGGGCGGAGAGGAAGGTGGGCAGGGCCTGCTGCATCATCATCTCGATGCTCTCGACATCCCGCACCACCTTGGTGTGCACGATCGAGGCGCTCTGCCGGTTGTGGAAGCCGATCGACAGCCGTTGGAGGCGCTCGGCGAGGGCGTTGCGCACATCCACGGCCATCGACCGGATCGCCCGGCTGGACAGCCGCACGAAGATCATGTGGAACGGGTAATTCAGGCTCAGCAGTGCCAGGGCGCAGGCCGCCCAGAACCACAGCTGCGGCAGGGGACCGCGGTCCACGACGATGTCGATGACCGCCGCGGTGATCGGCGGCAGCAGCCAGGCCGGGCTGTCCTTGATGAGAAATGCCACGGTGGCCAGGGAGAGTCGGCCGCGGTGGGGGATCAACAGGCGCAGCAGCGAGCGGACCGGGGAGGAGGCGACGAAGGACCGTTCGATCGATCGCAGTGCGGAATTGTCACCCATGGAAGACCTTTTGGAGCTCATCCGCGGCGCTTGATGGCGCGGCGGCAACCTCGACACTGGTCGAGGGGCTGGAGGTGCGTCCTCAGCCGGGAGCTGTCGGAGCCCACGGCTGTCGCGGGGTGAGGTCGCCGGCACCAACGCTGGTGCCAGGACCGACTATACCGGCGTTGAGAGCGCGGCCACACGACCGGATTGCGGCACGCCGGGTCAGATGACGCCCAGGGCGGTGAGGGCGTCGCGGATGGACGGGGCCACGTGTACCGCGTACGCGGGGGTCAGGTGCACGGTGTCGTACTTGGTCGGGAGGGTTCCGGCGAAAGCGGGGCAGATGCCCGCCGAGCAGCTGAAAGGCAGCGAACTGACAAAGTGGTCACCGGTCGCAGACGGGGCCGACAGTGCTGCGGCGAACTGCTGCCAGACCGATCCGACCCCGACGTTGCAGTCCTGGGGACTGGATACCGCCGAGTAGCACCGGCCGAGCTCTGCCCCGAGCGGTGGGGGCGCGAGGTGGACGATCTTCCCGGCGGCGTTGTAGCCGGCCGTTTCGGCGAGGGTCGATGCGACCAGGCTCTCGACCGACAGCGGTGACCGGTTGGCGTCTTGCCCTTCGGCGAAGGCGTTGGCCACCACCACCAGCTGCGGGGCGTCCGCGACGATCCGTTCGCTGATGTCGAGTTTGCGTTGCGGGCAGGCGTCCATCACCCCGGCACCCTCGTTGGCGACCAGCACCTCGGTGAACCGGCAGCCGTAGAGCCCGATGGTGGTGATCTTCCACTGTCCGTCGCTGGCTTCGGCGATGGCCTTGATTCGAGGTCCGTGCCATGGCGTCGTCGAGGGAGGGGGACAGGTTGCCCGGCCAGGCGGTCGCGGCCACGGCGGCGGCCAGCTCGGCCTGCAACGCCACGTCGGGGTTCATGGCGGAGTCGGCGCCTGCGACCGAGGGCGCCTCGGTCGTCGCCCGCCCGCCGGCGGGCTGGAATGACACAGCGACGACGATCACGATGACGAGGACGCCCATCGACGACAGGATGAACTGGCTGCCGAAGGCCTCTCGCCAGCTGTGCCAGGCGTCGCGGCGCTCACCGGCCGGGCGGCGGCTGCGAAGCCAGGGGGAGTGGTGGAACGGCTGTTCAACAAGGTAGTACGACGTAACCGAGACGGCGAGGATCGTGCCGAGGATGATCAGGGTCGTCTGCATACTCTGGGCGGGAAGCAGCATGCTGAGGAAGGCGAAGATCGGGAAGTGCCAGAGGTACAGCGAGTAGGAGATGTTGCCGAGGTACACGCTGACCGGGTTGGTGAGCGGGAGCAGGGTGCGCTGCGGGCCGCCGATACCGGCTGCGAGCACGAGCGCCGTCGCCAGCACGGGGAGGGCGGCACCCGGGCCGGGGAAGGCGATGTCCCCCGTGACCACGATGAACGATGCCACGATGCCGGCCAGGCCGGCCCAGCCGAGTACGACTCGCCAGGCGACGGGCATCCGTGCGGCGAGCGGTGCGGCGACGGCCAGGATCGCGCCGATGCCGAGCTCCCAAGCCCTGGAGAACGTCGAGAAGTACGCGACTGTCGGATTCGTTGCGCTGTCCCAGACGGCGTAGGCGAAGGATGCCGCGACGACGACGGCCGCGAGGATGCCGACGGCGCGCCGGCCGCGACCTGGCGTGCGGGATCCCCGGGCAAATACGAGCAGCATCAAAACCATCAGCCACGGCCAGACGAGGTAGAACTGTTCCTCCACCGAGAGCGACCAGTAGTGCTGCACCGCCGAGGCCGGTGCGAGGGCACTGAAGTAGTCGGTGCCGAGGGCGGTGAACCGCCAGTTGGCGACGAAGAGGAACGACGCGCCGGCGTCCCACAGGGTGGACATCGCCCGGGTCTGGTTGAACAGGACGGAGCCGATCGCGCCGGTGGCGACGAGCACCACGGCCGCGGACGGGAGGAGGCGGCGGAGCCGACTGCCGTAGAAGGACCGGAGCGAGATACGCCCGGTGCGCTCGTGTTCGCGCAGCAGGATGCCCGTGATGAGAAAACCCGAGATGACGAAGAAGATGTCGACGCCGACAAAACCGCCGGCGGGCCAGTGGAGCACGTGGTCGAAGATGACGGCGATGACCGCGAGGGCGCGGAGCCCCTGGATGTCCCGCCGGCGGGTGGACGGCGGCGCGGCCGGGTGCCTGGCCGGCGGCCGGGCCGGTGGCCTCGGGCGGGGTTGCGGGGCCTCGGCCGGCGCTGTCGTACGGATCGTGACGGTGCGGGTGGCATTGGGGCGGGAGGCGCCCGGGCGGGACGGCGTCTGTCGGGACGGCGTTCGTTGGGACGGCGGGGTCGCTGATGCGTCGGGCGGTGGTGCCCCGATCCCAGTGTGCACGCGTCCCCCAGCTATTGAAACGTTGCCGAGCCTATCCCGACGGCGCTCGTTCTAGACGGCAGGGTCCTGCAGGTCCTGCGGCGCGGCGCGTGGGGTGAGTTCGGCGCGGAGCGGCCAATCCTGGCCGTCCAGGATGATCTGGGCGCACCGGCCGGTGTCGGCGTTCACCACGATGGGAGCCATCAGGTTCACGGTCGTGCCGGTCTCGCCCGGGTTGGTCACCACCAGGACCAGCGCCTGCTCTGGTGCGGCGAGGTCGAGGGCCCTGGCGTGCTCGTCGGAGATCACGGGCGCGTAGTCCGGCAGGTACACCGACGCGTCGAGCACGAACAGCCGGGTGTGCTCGTCGATGGCTGACTGCAGGGCGAACAGTCCGGCGGCGCCGGTGATCTCGCGCAGCTGGAAGTCGGTCAGCGGGGCCAGTCCGGGCGGCGGGGAGAGGAAGCTCAGGGTGGCGGTCATGAAAGGAAGTCCATCAGGGTCGGTTGAATCACGCGGGCGGTGACGGCGAGGGCGGACTGGTAGGCGACCTCCTGCAGCTTGAGGTCGAGGATCACCGTCGCCAGGTCGGCATCCTCGAGCTGTACCCGCTGTGCCTCGAGGGTGCCCTTCTGGGTGGCCAGTGCGGCGGTGGCGCTTTCGATGCGGGTCTGCCGGGCGCCGACGTCGGAGTTGGCGGCGATAACCCTGTTCAGGGCGGTGTCGATGGCGCCCAGATGGCTCGACACCGTCGCCGGCGAGTTGCGCAAGGCATCCGAGACCGTCGCGAGCAGGGCGAAGATCGAGTCGGGGCCACTGCCGAAGACGGCGGCGCCGTCGGCATCCACCCGCACCGTGCTATCGGCGCCTACGCGCCGGTCGACCCCGGGGGTGGATCCGCCGCTGTGCACGCCAGCGTCGGTGAACGCCACGCCGGTGTCGGAATTGCCGGCGAAGACGGTGCGGCCGAGGTGCGTCGCGTTGGCCTGGCTGAGCAGGTCCTGTTTGAGGCCGTCGATCTGCAGGGCGATGGCTTCCCTGGCAGCCGGCGACATGGTGCCGGCGTTCGCGCCCTGAACGGTGAGGTCGCGCACCCGGTTCAGGATGGTGGTGCTCGCGCCGAGCGCGGTGTCCAGCGCGGTCAGCCAGCCGTTGCCGTTGTCGGCGTTGCGGGTGTACTGGGCGGTGGCACGCTGCTCGGCACGCACCGCGAGGGCGTTGGCGGCGCGGGCGGGGTCGTCGGAGGCCCGGCTGATGGTCTTCAGCGAAGAGGACTGCTCCTGCAGCTGGGCCAGGCGCTGGGCGCTGGCCTGCAGATTGGCCTGGGCAGCGCGCATCTGGGTCTGGCTGGTCACGCGGGGGATCATCGGCTACCTTCCCACCAGTCCGGTGCGGTTGATCAGGGTGTCGAGCATCTCGTCCACGGCCGTCATCACCCGGGCGGCGCCCTGGTAGGCGTGTTGGAAGGTCAGCAGGTTGACGTTCTCCTCGTCGATGTCGACCGAGGAGTTGGACAGCTGCAGGGTGACCGCGGCGGTGGCCGACAGGTTCGCCGACGATGCCTGGGCGAGTTCGATGCCGGTGGCGACGCCGAGCCTGGTGACGAATTCGGACCAGACCGAGTTGGGGGAGGAGACCGGGAGCCCATCCTTGTCCACCGCGTGCGTGGTACCGAGCTGGGCGATCTTGTCGGCGTTGGCGCCGTTGGCTGCCCCGGCACCGACGGCGCCAGCGGCGATCTCGTCGGCATTCGTGGGTACCACTCTCAGCGATGCGGCGGCATTGCCGTTGACGTACTCGAAGAACTTCCCGCCGAGTTCTCCGGTGCTGGTGACCCCGTCCAGGTGGATACCGTTGACGGTGTCGGCCAGATGCACTGCGAATCCGTTGTACGAAGCCGCGGCCTGGGCAAGCGCGCCGCCGGTACCGGCCGAATCCGCGGGTCCCAGCAGAGAGAGTGCGCCAGCAAGTTCGCCGCCATCGATCCCGACGGTTTCGGGGCGGTGGGTCCAGACCACGCGCACCGCGTTGGTGGCATCGGATGCAGTGGGCATGGTCGTGGGACCGACGACCGCCAGGGTCTGCACGTCGGTACCGGATACCAGGGGGTTTCCGCCGATCAGGACGTCTACGGTGCCGTTGGCCTGGGGGCGCACGCTGGCCCCGGTGATGGCGGAGATCGTGGCGGTGAGCGCGTCACGCTTGTCGATGAGTTCGTTGGCCGACCCGCCGGAGGCGAGGGTCTGGCGGATGATGCCGTTGAGCTCGCCCACCTGCGCCGCGGCCCCGTTGACCTCGGTGACCAGCGCATCGGCGCTGCCGCGTACAACGGCCCATTCGTCGGTCACGGCGCGGTATCCGGCGGTGATCTGGCTGGTGAGCTGGCCGGCCTCGCCGAGCAGCAGCCCGGCGGATGCGGCGGGGTCGGCCCCGTTGACCAGATCCTGCCAGGCCGCCCAGAATTCCTGCAGCTGGTGGGAAAGCCCGTTGACGCCGGGTTCCTTGAGCGAGTTCTCGACCGAGCCGAGGGCATTGGCGCGCACGGCGGTGTAGCCGGCGGTCGCGGCGGTCGCCCGAACCTTGGCATCCAGGGTGGCACTGCCCAGGCGCGCGATGCCGTCGACGGATACTCCTGTGCCGGGGGTCGCGCCCCAGGCGACGAGGCCGGCCCGCGCTGCGGCGTTGGTGGCGGAGGTCGTCACCCGCTGGCGGGTGTAGCCCTCGGTGTTGACGTTGGCGATGTTCTGCCCCACCACGTCGAGCCCGGCGCGTGCCGCGACGAGTCCGGAGTATGCGGTGTTCAACCCGCCGAATGTGCTCATGGGGTCCTCAGTGGTGGAGTCATCGCGGAAGTCTCACAGGCTCTGGTCGAAGAGTCGGGCACCGGCGCTCTGAGCCCCGGAGGCACCGCGGGAATCGTAGGTGGTGGCCTGCGCGTCGACGCCGGCCAGGGATTCCTGGGTGTAACGCGCGGCCGAACGCAGGAACTGCTCGTTCACGTCCCGCAGGCTGCGGATCTGCGCGATCAGCTCGGTCATGGCCGTCAAATGCGCGGTGAGGATGTCGCCCCACGGGCCGGCGGGCGCCTGCTGGACCAGTTCGCTCAGCGTGGCGTCCGGTGAGGTGCCCCACTCCTGGGCGACCGCGGCCACCTCGACCGATCGGCCCAGGCCGGCCTCGCGCACCAGCTCGAGTACCTGCTCCACCTCGCGGGTGGCGTGCTGAATCCAGCGCGTGCGGCCGGCGCTGAGCAACAGCTGTTCCTCGTCGAGCTTGAAAACGAGCAGTTCGAGCAGTTCACGTTCGCGCCACAGCAGGGCGGACAGTTCATTGGCGCCCATGTCGTCACTGCCCTCCCGCTGTTGAAAACCCGATGGTCCATCGTACGAGCCCATGCTCGTTCGGGGGTACTATCGGCCGGTTCTCCCGGTTGGTTAGCGGCATTCTGGTCACACCGCGCACGCGGGACCCGATTTCCGGTGGCCGAGTCCTCTAAAGAGAGGACACCGTAAGCCCCGTTCTGGGGGCACGCCTACGCCAGAATCAACAAGCGCGGTTGTTACCGTAATAGCTAGGCGAAAACACACCGAAACGGGACCCGAACCCCTGTTCCGGCGGGCTGTTTGCGCTCTTGATACGACGTCACCCCCCACGCGTGCTTACCCGGCAGTGAAGCGCAGAACCAGTCTTGCGCTCACCGTCAGCGAGAACAACGCCGGCACCAACCAGGAGGGCAACCGTTGAACCGTTCGGAACGTAACCGGCTTGTCGTCGACAACCTGCCCCTCGTCGGCTATCTCGTCTCCGAAGTCTGGGCCAAGGCTCGCCACCTCTCCCGCGACGACCTGGCCTCGGCCGGCTCTCTGGCCCTGATCACCTCCGCGGACGCGTTCGACCCGGACCTGGGCGTGCCGTTCGGCGCCTTCGCCCGCCGCCGCATCATCGGCGCCTTCGCCGACGAGATGCGCTCCAACGACTGGGCCACCCGGATGGCCCGCCGCCGCATCAAGGACACCCGCCAGGTGCAGGAGACCCTCGCCTCCGCGCTCGGCCGCAGCGCCACCGTCGACGAGATCGCCTCCGCGCTCGGCGTGGACCGCGAGACCGCTCTGGCCGGCCTGGCCGACTCCGAGCGCACGCTGAGCACCCTCGACGACAGCACCGCCGAGTTCCTCGTCGCCGACACCGTGCTCCCCGAGGAGTCCCTGCTGTCTGCCGAGCGACTCGCCTACCTGCGAGCGGGCGTGTCTGCGCTGCCCGAGCGGATGCGGCTGATCATCGAGCAGGTCTACTTCGAGGACCGCTCGGTCAAGGAGATCGCAGCTAGCCTCGGCATCACCCACTCCGCCGTGTCCCAGCAACGCTCGGAGGCCATCCGGTTGTTGCGTGACGGCCTGGGCACCCACTACGCGGACGACGCGGAGGCCGACTTCGTACCGGAGTCCACCGTGGCGCCGGCTCGCCGCAGCGCCTACCTATCGCGGATGGCCGACCAGGCGATGCTCGGCATGGCCCACCTGGCGCACGACAGGATGCCGGCCGCAGTTCCCGTCCTCTCCGCGGCCCCCGCCGCTCCCATGGCTTACACGGTCGACGGGTTGGCCGGCGTCACCGATATCGCCCACGCGGAGGCGGTCACGCTCGACAGCCGCGAACTTTTCTCCAGCAACGGCTAACGCGCCGCGGGGTGGGGCCGATAGGTCTCAGTGTCAGCCCATGGATGGGCCGGCGCACACCACCCAATCACGGAGGAACACATCATGGGTATGCAGATCAACACCAACCTCGCGGCGAACAACACCTACCGCAACCTGGCTTCGACCCAGACCGACATGGCCAAGTCGCTCGAACGCCTCTCCAGCGGCCTCCGCATCAACCGCGCAGGCGATGACGCGGCCGGTCTGGCCATCTCCGAGGGACTGAAGTCGCAGGTCGGTGGCCTCACGGTCGCCAGCCGCAACGCCCAGGACGCCGTCTCGGTCATCCAGACCGCTGAAGGTTCTTTGAGCGAGGTGCAGACCATTCTGCAGCGCGTTCGTGACCTCGCCGTTCAGGCCGGTAACGGCTCGAACAACGCCAAGTCCCGCGACGCCATCGCCACCGAGGTCACGGCGCTGGGCCTGGAGCTGACCCGCATCAGCGAGTCGACCAACTTCAACGGCACCAAGCTGCTCAACACGGCGGCTGCGACCACCGACCTGACGTTCCAGATCGGCGCCGGTGGCACCGCCGCAGCCGACCAGATCGACGTCAAGCTCACCGACGTTTCCGCCATCGGAACCGCCGTCTCCGGACTCGCGACAGCCGGCTTCGCCGACTCCGCAGCGGCACTCGCGACGATCAACACGATCGACGGCCACATCACCGCTGTGTCCACCTCGCGCGCCTCGCTCGGTGCCGACCAGAACCGGTTCGAGAGCGTCATCCGCAACCTCGCCGTCTCCAAGGAGAACCTCACCGCAGCCGGTTCGCGTATCCGCGACACCGACATGGCCGAGGAAATGGTCAAGTACACCCGCTCCAGCATCCTGTCGCAGGCCGGTACCGCCATGCTCGCGCAGGCGAACCAGTCCAACCAGGGCGTTCTCTCGCTGCTGCGCTAAATCACGGACTGACCGACCGACCGGCCCAAAAGCCGCAGAGTCGACTGACCGGGAATCGGCCGGTGGCACGCACGATCTGACCTGGACCTCAGACCGAGCGGGCCGCCGGCCACTCGCACACCCGCAGACAACGGAACGGACACGGCGCCATGGGACTCTCCATCGATGGCCTGATCAGCGGCCAGGACACCACGACCCTGATCAACAACCTCATCGCGGTCGAGGCGATCCCGCAGACCCTGCTCAAGGGCAAGGTCTCCGCCGCCCAGAACTACACCACCGCCGTGCAGGGCCTGAACACCCAGGTCGCCGCTCTCAACGACGCCGCCACCAAGGCCGCCAAACCCGCCAGCTACGACCTCTACACCGCCACCAGCAGTTCCAGCCAGGTCACCGCGACCACGAGCACCGGCGCCGCCGCCGGCGTGCTCGACATCACCGTCGGCCGGCTCGCGCAGAACCAGGTCACCGTCACCGGGCCGCTCACCGCCTGGCCCGACGCCACCCTCACCCTCACCGACGCGGCCGGAAAAGCCACCGTGCTCACCCCGGCCTCCACATCGCTCGACGACGTCGTGACCGCCGTCAACGCGGCCGGGCTCGGCATCACCGCCACCAAGGTCGCCGTGGGCGCCGACGGCTTCCGCGTGCAGTTCAGCAGTGCCGCCCCCGGCGCCGCCGCGTCTTTCACTCTCACCGGCGGCACGGTCCCGACCACCCAGGTCAAGGCCGCCCAGGATGCCCAGGTCACGCTGTGGGCCGGCACCGCGGCCGAACAGACGATCACCTCGGGCAGCAACACCTTCACCAACCTGCTGCCCGGCCTGGATATGACCGTCCAAGCGGTCTCCACCACACCGGTCACGCTCACCGTGACACGGGACGACGCCGCCATCACCAAGATCGCCGGCGGCCTGGTCAGCGGCCTCAACGACATCTTCGCCGTCATCACCAACCGGTCGGCCGTGTCGACCACGACAGACTCCACAGGTAAGAGCGTCACCACCGCCGGGCTCTTCGCCGGCGACGGCACCATCCGCACGGTCAACCAGAACCTGCTCACCGCCGCGTCGATGCCCGTGGACGGGCGCTCCCCGTCGGAGATCGGCATCAGCATCACCAAGAGCGGCACCCTGGAATTCGACGCCGAGAAGTTCGCCGCTGCCCTGGCCAAGGACCCGGCCGGCGTGATGAAAACCGTGCAGGAGATCTCCGGCCGGGTCGCGTCGGCCGCGGCGACGGCATCGAACAAATACGACGGCACCCTCACCACCACCATCACCAGCCAGCAGTCCCAGGTGCGCACGATGGGCCTGGAGATCAGCGACTGGGACCTGAGGCTCACGGCCAAACGCACCTCGCTCGAACGGGTCTACACGGCCATGGAATCCAGGCTGGGTGAGCTGAAAACGCAGTCCTCCTGGCTCACCTCGCAGATCAATTCACTACCCGATACCTACACAGGGAGCTCCAGCTGATGACCACCGCACTGTTCCCACCCCACCAGCTTTCGATGCCACAGCAGTCAGCCCAGCCTTCGGCGGCCAAGCTGGCCGCCGCACAGGGCAAACGCGCCCAGCTCAACCGTGAGGCCGTGCTGTCGGCCACGCCGGTGCGCCTGCTCACCATGCTCTACGACAGGCTGATGCTCGACCTGGACCGCGCCGAGGCCGCCCAGGACGGCGAGAACTGGCCGATCGCCTCCGAGAACCTGCTGCACGCGCAGGCCATCGTCGACGAACTCACCACCTCGCTCAACGTCACCGCGTGGGACGGAGCCGACGGGCTGCTCGCCATCTACACCTACGTCTCGAACGCGCTGATCGGTGCGAACATCCACCGTGACGTTGCCCGCACCCGGGAGAGCATCGTTCTGCTCGAGCCGCTGCGTCAGGCCTGGCACGAAGCGGCCGCTGCGTTGCCGGCGACGCCGACCGCGGCGAGCGGAGAGGGCTACCGTGGAGTCGCCTGAGGTCCACTCCAGCAGCGCCCGGCCCCACAGCACCCGTTCGGGCCTCGCCGCGCCGGGGGAGCCGCGCACCAGCAACGCCGAATGGCTGCAGGTGCTCGACGAGCTGGAGACCAGCCTGGGCAGCGGTGCCCGGGACGCCGTGCTCTCCGCCCAGGGCGGCCAACTCGTGACCGGGGTGCAGTGGCGTGCCCCCGAACACATCGGCCAGCTCCCGCGCGAACTCGAGGAACGGGCGCGGGTGCTGCTCACCGGCCAGCTCGAACTGATCCGCGAGATCGAGGATGCCCGCCGCTCCGCCGGCGCCCACCTGGCCGCCGTGCGCACCATCCTCTCCACCCACCTCTCCGACCAGCCGGTCTATCTGGATATCGCGGGCTGACCCGGCAGAATTTCTGACAGATTCCCTGACAAATATCCCGAAACGTCCTAACGAACGCTCGTCGACGGCCGATAGCTACGGATGAGCACGGATTGCTCATCACAGGCCACGGATCGGCCGTCCGGAACATTGACGACGAATCGGGCCCCTGCGTGATTGAATCCGTGACCACCGCGGCGCTGACCAGCGCCCTGGACGGACTGGCCCTGCGCCAGCGCACCATCGCGAACAACATCGCGAACGTGAACACCCCCGGCTACCAGGCCCAGCGGGTCTCGTTCGAGGACGCCCTCGCCCAGTCGGTGCGGGACGGCGACGGCCACACCGCGGCCAGCACCGCACGCTCGCTGGAGCCGACCAGACTCGACGGCAACAACGTGAACCTCGACACCGAAACGGTCTCGAACATCGACACCGTGCTGCGCTACCAGTTCGCCGCCCAGGCCGTGGCGGGCGCCGACTCGAGCATGCGCGCAGCGCTCCGGACCAGCTGATGGGCCTCGACGCTCTCGGCATCGCCGGCACCGGTCTCACCCTGCACCGCAAGTGGCTCGACGCTGTCGCCGACAACATCGCCAACGCCAACACCGCGACCGCCACCTCCGGGGATGCCTTCCAGGCCCGGTACATCGTCGCCCAGGAGGGTGAGGGCGTCTCGGGTGCCTACGTGGCCGGCGCCGCGCTGGGCGACGCCGAGGGCCTGCTCGTCTACGAACCCGACAACCCCATCGCGGATGCCGACGGCTACGTGCGCCGCCCCGACATCGACATGGCCGAGCAAATGGGCGAGCTGATCATGGCCCAGCGCGGCTACCAGGCCAACGCCGCCGTCATCGACCGCGCCAAGACCTCTTACGAAGCCGCCCTGCAGATCGGACGCAACTGATGACCATCCCCGCCATCGGCTCCGTGCCCGCCGTCAGCGCCACGTCGTACCTGCCCGCCAGCACGGCCACGGGCGCCACCGAATCCTCTGACACCGGCTTCGCCAGCGCCCTGACCGGCGCGGTGAACAACCTCCAGCAGCTGCAGTCCACCTCCAACAGCTACGCCATCCAGGCGGTGACGGGTGACCTCGACGACATCCACACCGCCACCATCGCGTCTTCACGCGCCGCGGTCACCCTTGAGCTCGTCGCTGCCGTGCGCAACAAGGGCGTCGAAGCGTTCAACGACATCATGAGAATGCAGGCCTGATGCCCGCTCAGATCACCTCGGTGTTCCGTCGCCTGGGCAACGCCGTCCGCGAATTCACCGTCGCCCAGCGCACCATGGCCATCATCGGGGTCGCCGTGCTCGCCCTGGGCACGGCCGCGCTCACGATGTGGGCCACCCAACCGGCGTACACCCCGCTGTACTCGGGACTGAGCGGCTCCGACGCCAACACCATCGTGGAGCAGCTGCGCACCGACGGTGTCGCCTACGAGCTGAGCGACGGGGGAGCGACCATCCTGGTGCCGGAGGCCGACGTCTACGACCAGCGGCTCAAATCCGCCGCCGCCGGCCTGCCGACGTCGAGCACCGGAGGCTACTCGCTGCTGGACACCATGGGGGTCACCGCCTCCGAGTTCCAGCAGTCGGTCACCTACAAGCGGGCCCTCGAGGGCGAACTCGCCGCGACCATCGAGGCCATGAAGGGTGTGCAGACCGCTTCGGTGCGGCTGGCGATCCCCGAGGCCACGGTGTTCACCGAGGAGACCAATGATCCCACCGCATCCGTCTTCGTGGGCACCCGGAACGGCGTCACCCTGAACGCCGAGCAGGTGCAGGCCATCGTGCACCTCACCAGCGCCTCCATCGACGGCATGAAGCCCACGGATGTCGCGGTCATCGACGCGGCCGGCGTCGTGCTCTCCGCCGTGGGCGTCGGGGCCACGGGGTCGGCCGGCCAGCAGGCCGGCGACTACGAGGAACGGGTGCGCGGTTCGGTGCAGGCCATGCTCGACAAGGTCGTGGGACCCGGCAACGCCACCGTCGTGGTCGCCGCAAATATGAGCAACCAGAGCGCCCAGGTCGTGGAGGAGACCTTCGCGGTTCCCGAGAACGCCCCGGCGCTCAACGAGGCCGTGACGACAGAGTCCTACTCCGGTGCCGGGGATGCCGCGGCCGGTGTGCTCGGACCCGACAACATCGCCGTGCCGGCCGAGACCACGGCGGACGGCACCTTCACCAGCGAGGACACCACCCGTAACAACGCCATCAACAAGGTCACCGAAACGCGCACGGTGCCCGCAGGGGAGATCAACCGGCAGACGGTGTCGGTGGCGGTGAACGCCGCGGTCGCCGAAGACCTCAACGTGACCGACCTGACCAGCCTGGTGTCCTCCGCCGCCGGCATCGACGTAGCCAGGGGAGACGCCGTGACCGTGGAGGTCGTGAGCTTCAACGCCGCCGGCGCCGACGCCGCGGCTGCGGCGCTGGCCGAGGCCGCCGCGGCCGAAGAGGCCGCCCGCAATGCCGGCATCCTGCAGGTGGGGCTGATCGTGGCTGGCACCGTGATCGCTTTTGTGCTCGGGCTGATCCTCTATGCCAGGCGCTCACGCCGGCAGAGCCGCAAGGCCATCGAGCTGAGTGACCTGGTGCAGGCGCGGTCTGCGCTGGATGCGCCGACGGTGCCGTTGTCGTTGCCGCCGCAGATGGCGCCACTGTTCATCGACTCCACGCCCACCGAGGTCTACCCGGTCGCCGGCGGCGGTGCCCTGCCCAGCGGCGGCGACCAGCGGGTGGCCGACATCGACGCCCTTGCCCTGCGTGACCCGCAGATGGCGGCCGAGATGCTGCGCGGTCTGATGGACGATCGGCAGCCCGCATGATGGACGCCAAGACCGGCCTGACCGGCACCCAGAAGGTGGCCGTGGTCCTGATGACCATGGACCAGCAACGCGCGTCAGAGGTGATGAAGCAGTTCTCCGAGGTCGAGGCGGCCGAGATCATCGCCGAAATCGTGCAGCTGCGCCGGGTCGACGCGTCGGTCATGGACAGCGCCGTAGCCGAGTTCCACGAACTCACCACCATCGGCGCCCGCAACCCGCGCGGCGGTCACGCCGTCGCGGTCGGACTGCTGGAGAAGTCTTTCGGCGCCGAGCGGGCGGCCGGCGTGATGAGCCGGGTGGCGACCTCCATGGCCGGCAAGGCATTCGAGTTCCTCGACACCGTCGACTCGATGCAGGTGCTCGCGCTTCTCGACGGCGAACTGCCGCAGACCATCGCCCTGGTGCTCGCCCACCTGCGTCCGGAACACGCCTCCGCGATCCTCTCCGGGCTGGACGGCCCGGTACGCACCGATGTCGCCCAGTGCATCGCCTCCACAGGGCCGGCCACGCCGGAGGCCGTGCGGGTGGTCACCGACATCCTCAAGAAACGCATCGGAGCCGTCGCCGCGTCGCGGGACTCCGCCGAGGTCGTCGGCGGTGTGCAACCGCTGGTGGAGATCATCAACCGCGCCGACATCAACACCGAACGGGCCCTGCTCGAGGCGCTGGATGAACGCGACCCGGTGCTCGCCGAAGAGGTGCGCTCCCGCATGCTCACCTTCGCCGACATCATCAAGCTGGAAAACCGCGATGTGCAGCTGGTGCTGCGCGGCATCGACGCCGCCGTGCTGGCCGTGGCCATGAAGGGGTCCACCGAGCTGGTCGTCGACATCATCCAGCGCAACCTCTCCGAGCGGAACCGCGAGATCCTCAACGACGAGGTCACCGGCCTCGGACCGGTGCGGGTCTCGCAGGTGGAAGAGGCCCGCGCCACCATCGTGCGGTCGATCCGCGACCTGGCCGCCCAGGGCGCGATCACCGTGCAGCGTGCCGACGAGGATGACTTCGTTGTTTAGCGCGGCACGCACCGGCGCTGGGGTTCCGGATGCCGACTTCTCGGCGCTGGTCTTTCCCACCCTCGCCGACGCCGGGGGGAATATCGGACGCGATGACGACCGCACCAGGGTCGAGCGCCAGTGGCAGGCCAGAGGCCACGCCGCCGGGTACGCCGAGGGACTGCGGGCGGCGGCGGCGGCCGTCGACGCGCGGGTGGCCACGCTCGAGGCCGAGCATGCCGAGCTGATGCAGGCCGCCGGCCGGCAGCGCGACCGCACGTTGGAGGTGCTCAACGCCGTGGTCCGCGCGCTCGAGACCCGTACCGTGCCGGTGCTCCACGACGTCGAAGACACCCTGCTCGGCGCCGCCATCGACCTGGCCGAGGCGATCATCGGCCACGCTCTCGCCGACGAGGCGACCGCGGTGCGCTCGGCGCTGGCTCGCACCCGGGCCGACGGGGCAGCGGGGTCTCTCGGTCACACTGTGCGGCTGAACCCGCACGACCTCGCTGCCCTCGACGGCTCCGCACTCGACGGCTCCGCGCTGGCCGGGTCTGGCGTCACCCTGGTGGCGGATGCGAGCCTGTCCCGCGGCGACGCCGTCAGCGAGTTTCCCGACGGCTACCTCGACGCCCGCATCGGCAGTGCCCTGCAGCGGGCAAGGGCGGCGTTGGCCGGAGGCGTGTCATGACCCTCACTAGGCCGGACAGCACCGACCGCCTGGCCAGAGCCCTGGCGGCGGCCCGCCCGGAGCGGGTGGGCGTGGTCGCGTCGATCGTGGGCCTGAGCGTGGACGTGCGCGGGCTGAACGGCGCCATCGGCGACCTCGTCGTGATCGGCGGACCCGGATCGCAGGCAGGCACCGGTGCCGGGGGCGTTGACGCCGAAGTCGTGGCCACCACCCCCGATGGCATGCGCTGCATGCCGTTGGCCAGGCTCACCGGCATCCGGGTCGGCGACCCCGTGCGTGCCGGTGGCGGCGGCACCGGCTTCCTCGTCCCGACCGGTTCCGGCCTGCTGGGCCGGGTGATCGACGGGCTCGGCCGTCCCATCGACGGCAAGGGACCACTCGTCGTGGAGCAGCGGGTGCCCCTTGATCACGCCAGCCCGTCCGCCATGGCGAGGTCGCGCATCCAGTCGCCCTTGCAGCTGGGGGTACGGGTGCTCGACACCCTCACCACCGTGGGCAAGGGCCAGCGGATGGGCCTGTTCGCCGGTTCCGGCGTGGGCAAGTCGTCGCTGCTGTCGATGATCGCCCGCGGCACCGATGCCGAAGTGTCGGTGATCGCCCTGGTGGGCGAGCGCGGGCGCGAGGTGCGCGAGTTTCTCGAGGACGACCTCGGCGCCGAGGGACTGGCCAGGTCGATCGTCGTCGTGTCGACCTCGGACGAGCCGGCCATGATGCGCCTGCGGGCCGCGTTCGTCGCCACCCGCATCGCCGAGTCGTTCCGCGACCGGGGTGCCGACGTGATGCTGATGATGGACTCGCTGACCCGGGTGGCGATGGCCCAGCGGGAGATCGGACTGTCGGTGGGCGAGCCGCCCGCCACTCGCGGCTACCCGCCGTCGACGTTCTCACTGCTCGCCCGCCTGCTCGAACGGGCCGGCACCGACCAGGCCGGCTCCATCACCGGCATCTACACTGTGCTCGTCGACGGCGACGACCACAACGAACCCATCGCCGACGCCGCCCGGTCCATCCTCGACGGCCACGTGGTGCTCGACCGCAAACTTGCCGTGCTCGGCCATTTTCCCTCTGTCGACGCCCTCGCCTCGATCTCCAGGGTGGCCTCACGGGTGACGACGCCTGAGCAGGCCGCCGTGGCCGGCACCCTGCGTGCGGTGCTCGCCGCCCGGCGCGCCGCACAGGACCTGCTCGACGTTGGCGCCTATCGCCGCGGCACCAACCCGTTGGTCGACGCCGCCGTGGAGCACGACGCCGCCATCACCGCGTTCCTGCAGCAGCGGATGGACGAGCACACCCCGGCCGCCGAGGCCTGGGACAGACTCGCCGCGCTGGCCCGGCTGCTGGGCGGTGCCCGATGACCCGCCAGTTCTCTCTCGCCGGCCTGCTGCGCCTGCGCCACCTGCAGCAGGACCAGGCCGCGGGCGACCTCGCCGTCGCCAATGCACGGCTACGGGCCGCCGCGACCCGCATCGACGAGACCCGTGCCGCGCTGGAGCACCTGCCGATCAGCGCCACCGGCGCCGACACCCTTTACGCGATCGCCGCCGCCCGGGCGTCATCCCGCAGCATGCTGGCTGAACTCGCGGCCCTCGACGCGGTCGCCCAGCAGGGCGTCGTCGACGCGCAACGCGAATTCGAGTCGAGGAAGTCCGCCGCCGTGAGCCTGGAGAAGCTCGAGGGGCGCCACGGTGACCTGGCCGCGGCCGAAGACCTGCACGCCGAACAGACCATCATCGACGAGATAGCGTCGACCGGCTGGCACCGACGGCTGGGCGACGAACGAGCCGGCACCGCTTCGTCGGGCACCGGGGCACCAACGGGGGAGAAGCGATGACGATGGTGGAAGCGCTCGGCCGGATGGGCGAGATTCAGGCCAGGCTGGTGCAGCTCAACGACCTTGTCGCCGGCGGTACCGGAGCGACGAGCGTCACGGCCGGCAGTGGGGCCGGGTCGTCAGTCTCCGCGACCAGCTTCGCCGATGCCCTCGCCGCGGCCACCGGCACGACAGCCCCGACCACCGGCGCAGCCGGCTCGGGAGCGACCGGTGCCGGCGTCGTCGCGGCGGCCGAGAAGTACCTGGGCGTGCCATACGTCTTCGGCGGCGAGGACAGCACCGGAATGGACTGCTCGGGTCTCGTGCAACGCGTCTACGCCGACCTCGGCATCGAGGTGCCCCGTCTGGTGTCCGGGCAGATGACCATCGGCACCGAGGTGGCGTCGCTGGCCGAGGCCAAGCCCGGTGACCTCATCGTCACCGGCGGCGGCGACCACATCCTGATCTACGCCGGCAACAACCAGGTGATCCACGCGCCATACGAGGGGCGCACGGTCAGCAAGGTGGATGCCTACATGGACGATTCCGAGATCACCACCATCCGCCGGGTGATCCCCGATCAGGCGGCCACCGCCAGCGTGGCATCGAGCTCCACCGACCTGCTCACGGCGGCATTCGCGTCGATGTTCAACGGCGCCGCGTCCAACGGCAGCGCGTCCACCGGCTCCTCGTCCGCTTCGGCACTGTCCCTGTCTGGATTGCTCTCGTGACCGCGCCCACGCAGTTCCCTCGTTCCCCGGGAGCGCCCGGGGTCGCCCCCGGTCGCGGGTCCCGCGGTTCCCAGCCGGATCCCGCCGTCGGCGCCGACGCGTTCGCGGGAGCGTTGCGCGGTGCCGCGTCCGGTCCGGAATCCGGCGCCGGATCGGTTGGGGCACGTCGCGTAGCTTCTGCAGGCCCCGGCGGTGCTGGGCCCGGGGGAGCTGTCCGTAGCGGTGTTCCTTCCAGCGGTGGCACCGCGCTCAGCAGGCCCGTGCCCACCCGGCCCTCACCCACCACAACCGCATCCGCGAGCCGCACCGAACTCAGCGACACTGAACCCGGCGACGACGCTGAACTCAACGACGAACCCTTCGCGTCTGCGCCTGCCGCGTCCCTTCCCACAGGGTCGCCGTCGGTATCTTCCGCAATCGTCGCGTCACCTCAGCCGGGATCAGGTTCGGCCGTGGCCGGAGCCCTGCCGGGCGGGATGAGCCAAGCGTCGGCTTCACCTGCCGATCCCGGCGCCACCCCGATCGGCCCCGGCATCGTCGCCCCGGTCGGAGCGGGGGATGCCGGTGTCGGATCCGGAGCCGGCCCCGCTGCGCCGATGGCACCGGCCTTGGGCCAGCCGGCGGGAACCGCCGCCACCGGGCACGCAGCACCCGCTACTACCGGGAGCACCGACACCAGCATCGCCCCGATCGGCACCGCGGCGAACGGCACTGCCGCGGACGAAACTGCCGCGAACGGAACTGCCGCGAACGGAACTGCCGCGAACGGAACTGCCGCGAACGGCACCGCCGCGGACGGGGCCGCGTTGATCGCGACCGCAACGGCCGCCACTGCCGCGACCCCTAGTGCCGCGACCGCCGCTGCCGCGACCATCATTGCCGAGACCACCCCTGCCGCGAACGGGACCTCGTTGACCGCGGCCGCAGCGACCGACACTGCTCCGACCACCACTGACGCGACAGTCACCGACGCGACAACCACCGACGCGACCGCCCCTGCCGCGACCGCCCCTGCCGCGACCGCCTCTGCCGGCACCGCGGCTGCCGCGACCGGCACTGCAGCGACCGGCACCGCAACGACCGGCCCTGCCGCGACGGCGACTGCAGTCACCGGTGCTGGCACGACGGCGATTGCGGCGACCGATACTGCCGCCGGCGCCGCCGGCGCCGCCGGTGCCGTGGGGTCGCCCCGGACGCCCGGTGCGGCTACAGACGAACCCGCTGGCGCTGAGGCACCAGCGGCCGGCCTCACTCTGGCGGCCGCCTCCGGGCCGGTGGCCGCGGTACCCGTCAACGGCTCAACCGCCGGTGCCCCGGCGCTGCCGCCCTCGACCGGTCCTGCCGTTCCGGCGCCGCTGGCGAGCCAGGTGGCCCGTCCGCTGTTCACCCTGGCGGCCGCCGGACCCGGCGAACACACCATGTCGATCAGCGTCACCCCCGATGAGCTCGGGCCGGTCCTGGTGCGGGCGCAGATCAGCGCCACTGGCATCCGTCTGGAGCTCTTCGCCCCCACCGACGTCGCGCGGGACGCCCTGCGGCTCATCCTGCCCGACCTGCGCCGCGACCTGGCCGGCGGCGCACTGTCGGCGAGCCTCGACGTCTCCACGCGCAGCCAGCCCGGCGATGCCGGCTCGTCGGGCCGGCAGGACCGCCCCGCCGCCGACCAGCCCGGCCAGGGCAACGCGGCGCTCGGCGGAGATCCGCGCGGAGCCCAGGACCGCCGCCGGGAATCCGGTGCACCCGACCAGTGGCTGCGGTCCCCGCCGATCGGCGCCGACGCCGCGGACCCGCTAGCGGACCCGACCCAACCCGACCAGACCAGGGGACGTATCGATGTTCTCGCCTGACCCGCCGCCCGGCACCCCTTTGCCCTGTACCTCACCACGCACCGCTCACCGCACGCAGCCTCCCAGAAACGAGAACCCATGACCGTCGACGCCGTCGGCTCCGTGTCCACCGCCGCAGCCGACTCCAGCGCCGGAGCCAGCCTCTACTCGACGACACCGGTGCGCACTCCCAAGCAGACTCTCGATTCCGAGACCTTCATGTCGCTTCTGGTGGCGCAGTTGCGCAACCAGGATCCGAGTTCGCCCATGGACACCAACCAGATGATCTCCCAGACCACCCAGCTGGCCATGATGGAGAAACTCACCGCGCTGTCCACCACCGCGGACGAGAACTTCTCGCTGCAGATGCGCACGGCCGCAGCCGCTCTCGTCGGACAGAACGTCACCTACACGGATGCCACCGGCGCGAGCGTCACCGGCATCGCGTCAGCGGTCTCCTACGCCGGCCCGGTGCCCCAGGTCACCGTCGGCACGGCCAGCGTGGCTCTCGACGCGATCTCGGGGGTGACCGCCCCCACCGGGTGATCCGGCTCCGCGCCCGCACCCAGCGAGCCCGCCACTCGCCAGCTCGATCTGCACCAACGCGACACACTCCCGCAAACCGGGCGGGGTCGCCGCATCCCTACTCCGTCATCACCTTCTGAAAGGCAGCACCCATGCTTCGCTCCCTGTACTCCGGCATCTCCGGCCTTCGCGCCCACCAGACCATGCTCGACGTCACCGGCAACAACATCGCCAACGTCAACACCACGGCGTTCAAGGGCTCGGCCACCCAGTTCCAGGACACCCTCTCGCAGCTCACCCAGGGCGCCGGCGGCCCGGGCGCCACGACCGGCGGCACCAACCCGGCACAGGTGGGCCTCGGTGTGCAGGTCGCCGGCATCGCCACCAACTTCGCGCAGGGGTCGTCGCAGGCTACCGGCAAGGCATCCGACATGCTCATCTCCGGCGACGGGTTCTTCCTCACCCAGCAGGGCGGCGAGACCATCTACACCAGGGCCGGCTCCTTCGACTTCGACTCCGCCGGTCGCCTCGTCACCCCGTCGGGTGCGATCGTGCAGGGCTGGGGCGCGGTGGATGGCGTGGTCAACGAGGGCGGCGCTGTCGGGGACCTGTCCCTGCCGCTGAACGCGGTCGTTCCGGGCAAGGCGACGAGTTCGGTCGCGATGAGCGGCACCTTGCCCTCTGATGCTGTCGGAGGCACGCAGCTGCTGCGGGACATCAAGGTCTACGACGCCTCGGGTGCTGCCCGAACGGTCTCCCTAACCTTCACCAAGGCTGCGACGGGCAGCGGTTGGGGTGTCTCGGGTACCGATGGCGGCACTGCGGCAACGACCACGCTGGGCTTCACCGGCAACGTCGTGACGTCCGGCGGCTCACTCGTCATCGGTGACCCCGCCGCCGGCGGAATCACCGTGGACCTCAGCGCGCTGAACGGCCTGGCCGGTATCAGCACTGTGGGGGTCAAGTCGCAGGACGGCAGCGCCCCCGGCTCGCTCGAGTCCTACACGTTCGGCAAGGACGGCACCCTAATCGGTCTGTTCAGCAACGGTGAGCAGAAGGCGCTGGGCCGGATCGCCCTCGCCACTTTCACCAACCCGGGCGGGCTCGAGAAGACCGGCTCGAACGGATACCGGGCCACCTTCAACTCCGGCACCGCCGAACTCGGCGCTCCCGGTTCCGCCGGCTTGGGCTCGCTCACCGGTGGAGCCCTGGAAATGTCCAACGTGGACCTGTCGCAGGAGTTCACCAACCTGATCGTCGCCCAGCGCGGCTTCCAGGCGAACGCCCGCATCATCACCACCTCCGACGAGGTACTGCAGGAACTCACCAACCTCAAGCGTTAACGCAGCGCACGTGCCGGCTTGATCAGGCCCTGGGCGGTGCTGTTGTTTCTGGCGGCCCGTCCCGGGTGCGGCCGGGCATCTCGATGAGTGTTTGGCCGGGGTCGATGGTTGTGGGTGGGCGGAGCCAGTAGCGGCCGGTGTTTTCGAAGATCTGCCAGTGCTGGTTGTGGAGCAGCAGGTGGTGGGCGGGGCAGAGCAGGATACCCTGGTTGATGTCGGTTCTGCCGTGGTCTCTGAGCCAGTGTTCGATGTGGTGGGCTTCGGTGAACGCTGGTGGGCGGTCGCAGCCGGGCCACCGGCAGCCGCCGTCGCGGGCGGCGAGGGCCCGGCGTTGGGCCCGGTTGAACAGGCGTTGTTCGTGGCCGAGGTCCAGGGGCCGGTTGAACTCGTCGACGGTGATCTCAACACGTCCCGAGTCGCAGATGAGGCGTTCGATGGTTTCGGGGGAGACCGGGGCGTTGTTGCCCTCGATGTAGCCGTGCCCGGTTTGGCCGGGAAGGGAGATCAGGACGTTGTCGGCGGCGGGTTCGCCGGCGTTGGCCGGTTCTGCCGGTTCTGCCGGTCCTGCCGGTTTCGCGGGCGCTGCGGGCCGGGCCGTCGTGGCGGTGGTGGTGAGGATCTGCACGGCGGGGCGGCGGCCGCCGAGCATCTCGTTGGGGTTGATGGTGGTGCCGGCTTTGAGGAGGTCGATGAAACCGTCGCAGGTGATTTGGCTGGTGTTGCGGGGGTCGTTCTTGACGCGTTTGGCCCAGGCGGCGCGTGCGGTGTCGACGAAGCGCACGCCGCCGCGACGGGGGCTGGTGAGACTGTCGAAGGTGGCTTTGATGAACTCGCCCTGTTCCGCCGGGAAGAGCCCGTCGATGCGGACCTGGCCGGTGTTCAGGGTCCAGATGCGCAGGTAGCGGTCGTCCCAGGCTTTCTGTTCCCGCACCCTAATGCCGGCCTCGTCGAGGCTGTCGCGCGTCTGCCGGGCCCGTTTGAGGAGCTGGTCCACGTCCATCGCCGCGGCGTCGGCGAGCAGCCCGGCGAGGGCGTCGGCGAGGACCGGGCCGGTGACGACGGTATCGATGTCGCCCAGGCCGGTGCGTAGGGCGTGCGCGGCATCGATCGAGAGGGTGCCGCCGGTCACGGCGTGCGAGATCGGTGCGTGCCACGGCATCGGCGCCGGCAGCGGAACGACCGGAGCGACCCCGCCGTGGCCGTCGACCCCGTCGACCCCGTCGAGCCCATCAGAGATGTCCGGGTCCAGCGCCCCCTCGAGTAGCCGGCGGGCCGCTTCGGCGTCGATCGCGGCGGCCTGCGCTTGGGCGACTTCGACCTCGGCGAGCATCCGGCCCACCCCCACGAGCTTGCGGGACTCGACCTTGCTCGTGCCGGTCAGCTTCTGAATCAACCCCTCGGGATTGAGGAAACCCTGCTGCGCAGCCAAACCGGACTGGCCCAGCTCCCATCGGGAACGCTGGGACAGGGTCTTCGCCAGCCACGCCTTGCGGGTGTCCAGCTCGCGTTGGGCCCGGGCCAGGGTCTGCTGACCGGACAGGACAGCGGCATCCGTGAGCTTGTCGTAATCGACACTGCAAGAGCCCAGTCGGGCCACGTCGACCGCCGCATCCACCAGCCCATCGCCGCGGGAAGCGGCGAAGATGTCTGCGATACTCGACTGGTTTGTCATGCCCCGAATCTAGCCCGATTCCGAAACTTTGTGTGAGCAAAAGTCAACTTGTGGATAACCTCTTTTTTGGGCCATTCCTGGGCCCCGTGCGTTAGCTTGACCTCATGGACGCACGAGCGATCGGCTATGGGGGACACATGAGAACGGCAGCAGCCAGGGCCACGCGGGCCGGAGCCATCCTCGCCGCGGCTGCGCTCTGCCTGGGCGTTGCGCTGGCCCCGGCACCGGGCACCAGCGAGGCCAATGAAGCGGCGGCACCGTGGCGCGTCACCGAGCACGCCGGGGCCGGGCTCGCCACCGACCATGACGCCATCATGGCTCGGGAGATCTACCCCGGCCACACCCTTGCCGAGCTGAACTACTCGCCTCAAGAGCAGGAGTGGGCGCTCTACCAGAAGCCTCTGGGTGACGCCGCGAGTGTCATCGAGACCGAGTTCGCCGACGACTACGCCTACTGCTACTTCGGAGAGTCGCACACCTTCACGATGGGCTTCGCCGGCGATGCGCCGGCCGGGGCGATCGCGGTGCTCGATGCTACCGGTCTGCCCTACACCACCGTCGAAGGCCTCGGCTTCTCTGCGACCGAGTACCAGGCCGCCGCTGACGCCGTGACAAGCCAGGTCGTCGATGCACTCGACGAGGCGGGACTGAGATCGACTGCAGGATTCACGGTCGGGTCGGATCCCACCACTCAGCCCCGAGTCATCGTGGTGTCGATCATGGGTGACAACGCCGCAAGCCGCCAGGCGGGGATGGCCGCTGTCGGCGCACCCACGATCAGCGCGCCATTCTCGGTGACCGTCCTCGAAGGCGACGGGATGCCCACCGTGGTTGCGTTCTAGCCCGCACGGCTCCGGCTCACATCGCGGCCGCTAACGCAACGCAGTGAGCAGCCGACAGTGGTTGTCGACGGCTGCTGGAGTCGTCCGGGAACCAGGGACGGGTCCATGATCGTTGTAACCAGGCTGAACGACAGTCAGTTCGCGATCAATCCCGACCTCATCGAACGCATCCACGTCAACCCCGACACCACCCTCGTGATGGTGGATGGCGCCAAGTTCATCGTCACCGAGAGCCTGGCCGAGGTCATCGAGAAGATCGCGGCCTACCGGGCGCACGTGATCGGCCTGGCCTACAGCTCCGGAGATGGTTCCGTCGTCGACCCCGACACCCGGCCGGACGCCGTTGTCCCCCTGCGCCCCCGGAGGATATAAATGGATCCCGCAACCCTGATCGGCATCGTGCTCGCCTTCGGCGCGCTCTTCGCGATGATCACCATCGAGGGCTCGCACATCACCGCGATCCTGTTGCCCGCCCCGATCGTGCTGGTTTTCGGCGCCACTATCGCCGTCGGCGTCGCCGGCGGAACCCTGCGCGACACCGTCAAGGCCATCAAGGCGCTTCCCGGTGCCTTCCTGGGTAAGACCACCCCGCCCCAGAAGCTCATCGACCAGGTCGTCGGTCTGGCCGAGAAGGCGCGCAGCTCCGGGCTGCTCGCCCTCGAGCAGGAGGCCGACACGATCACCGACCCGTTCCTGCGCGGGGCACTGCAGAACATCGCCGACGGCACCGACGGTGATGAGCTGCGCATCCTGCTCGAAGACGAGATCGCCACCCGCACCAAGGAGAGCCGTAACGCGGCCAAATTCTTCACCACCCTCGGCGGCTATGCCCCCACGGTCGGCATCATCGGCACCGTGATCTCGCTCACCCACGTTCTCGAGAACCTCGACACCCCGTCCACCCTCGGCCCGATGATCGCCGCCGCGTTCGTTGCGACGCTCTGGGGGCTCCTGTCCGCGAACTTCCTCTGGCTGCCGATCGGCAGCCGGCTGAAGAGGCTTTCCGACATCGAGGCTGAGCGGATGATCCTCCTCATGGAGGGCGCGCTGGCCGTGCAGGCCGGCAGTCAGCCACGCCTGCTCGGCGAGCGGTTGCAGGCCATGGTTCCGATGGCATCCGCCAAGGGCGCCAAGGCCGGAAAGTCGTCGTCCAAGCCGCTCAAGAAGGCCGCGTGAGCGGACGCGGCCGGGGCCGTGGTCGCGGACTCGAGGAGGAACACGAGGAGCACGTCGACGAGCGCTGGATGGCCTCGTACATGGACATGGTCACCGTGCTGATGTGCATGTTCATCGTGCTTTTCGCCATGTCGACGGTGGACCAGGCCAAGTTCGTGCAGTTGAAGAACTCGTTGGCGACGGGCTTCGGAGCGGTGGACGTGGGCAAGGTGGACACCGCGGAGGGCATCGTGGTGCCGGCCGACCTTGTCGACACCCCGGCGGTGAACCAGGATGTCGGTCTCACCGACCTCGATCTCGCGATAGCCGAGGTCAACGACCTCACCGCGGTGCAAGCGGCCATGCAGGCGGCGCTCAGCGCGGTCGGCCTCGACGCCCTCGTGGAGTACACCATCGACGAACGCGGCCTCTCGGTGGGCCTGATCGGCTCCGAGACCTTCTTCGAACCCAACGTCGCCACCCTCAGCGGCCAGGCGGTCTCGGTGCTCGACACCATCGGCCCGGTGCTGGCCGGCAGTCAGCGCGGGGTGTCGGTGGAGGGGCACGCCGACCGGCACGGCGTGACCATCAACTACCCGACCGACTGGGAGCTCTCCAGCGCCAGGGCCACCCAGGTGCTGCGGCACCTGGTGGAGCGCACCGGGGTGGCCCAGGACCGGATCGGCGCGATCGGATACGGTTCGGCCCGGCCGGTGGACACCGGTGACGACCTGGCCGCGATGGCCCGCAACCGGAGGGTCGACGTGGTGCTGCTCTCCAATCAGCCAGACAGCGTGCGTGCCCTGATCCCGTCGGTGCTCGACGGCACGGCCGTGCCCGACGAGACGGCGCCGGCCAAGAGCGTCCCGGCCAAGAGCGGCCACAAGACGGGCAGTGACAAACCCGTGGTCAGCTCCGGCCACTGAGGTCCCGGAATCCGCCGCCGGCCGGGCAGCGTCCGCCCAGGAACAGGCTTGCCCGGATAACCTTCAATTCCAGGCTCCGTCAGGAAGGTCTTTCATGGCCAACGACAAGACCATTCTGAAGACCAGCGCTGGAGTTGAAGCGCTCCTCACGCTATTCCGGTCTGAAACCACGCTCTTCCCGTCCAACACGGCGATTGTGCTCGAAGCTACGGCTATTACTTCCGCCGCGACAGGGCAATTTGATGCTGTCTACGGGCGGGCCCTCAAGCGCTATCTCGACGCAGCGGCCCGCACGGGGATTCGCTACGCCGGAGCGCCTCCCTTATCCGGTGCTCAGGTGATGCTGGCGGAGATTCGAGTGACACCGCCAAGAGCAATGCGGACGATCGGACGAGAGATCCAAGGCAAGGGGGGTACGGGTACGGAATGGGTGGCTCGATGGACATGGGACCTCGCCGGGATTGAGTCCATCGACGGAGAGCTGCTGATTCAGACAGCGGTCGATGCAATCACACTGCCCGTGCCCCGACGGTGAGGCTGGCAGCCGCAGCAGCACGATGGTCGAGACCCCTCGCGCGCAGCATATTCTCTCAGTGAGCACCGGTGAGACAGGTGCTCACAAGACGCGTCCATAGATGACGACGTCCAGCCTGTCGGCGCCGATCGGCAACGCCTGACGAAGAACTCCCTCTCGTTCGAACCCGAGCCGTTCGGCAACGGCAGCGCTACGTCTATTACCCACCGCCGTTCGAATCTCAATGCGGCGAACAGCAACGGATTCCGCGTGCTCGATCATCCGGGCACAAGCGCGAGTCACTACCCCGCGCCCCTCTGCTTCTTCGTCGATCCAGTAGCCAAGCTCGGCAGTGTGCAGACACGCATCGATTCTCAGAGATACCGATCCGATGGCCGTGTCGCCGCGCAGGATCATCCCAGGCACTGCGGACCCTGTGGCGAACTGCTCGAGCTGGAATTGTGTATACGCCGCGGTTCCCTCCAACGTCTGCTCGGTCTGAGCCCATGGCTCCCACTCGCGAAGTCGATCGAGGTTTTTGAGGGTGAGATCACGCATTTCCGTGACACTGTCCTCGGTGCGCAATACCAGCGCATATCCCTCACCCAAGTCACCGAATTTCATTCCTCCAGCCTCCCGCACCGAGATCGAATTCACCAGGCACGTCTTCACCGCGCTGATAGATTGTGCGCCATGTCGGTCTCGTTCGAATGCGCCACAGAGTCCGTGCTTGCTCCTGAACGCCTCTTCGATCTCGCACGGGACATCACCGCTCACACGGATTCCATGTCGGGTTTCCGGGAGACGGCGGTCGGTGGTGTCCACAGTGGGTTGATCGGCCTCAACGAGGACGTCACCTGGCGTGCGTGGCACTTTGGGCTACCTCTGCGAATGACAAGTCGGATCACCGCCATGAGCTCGCCGCGAAGTTTCACCGACGAACAGACGCGCGGGCCGTTTCGCTACTTCACCCACGAGCACGTATTTCGCCCGCACGGAGAAGGCACTCTCATGATTGATCGGGTGTCGTTTGCGGCGCCCCTGGGGCTCCTCGGTCGGGTAGTCGAACGCTTGGTGCTCGCCAACTACATGCGGAAACTGATCGAGCAGAGAAACGCGTTTCTGCAGAAGATCGTCCGTTAGGTGTCCCGTGACCGAAGTGCGTCACGACCCCTGAATTTCGAGGGCGAGAATGTCTCTATGAGCAGAATGCGCAAGCCGCGGCGTCCCGATGTCACGACCGTCGAGCTGGTCGGGGGAGCCGAGGCGCTCACACTCCAGCTCCACCCCTATGACGGGCGCTGGGCGGGCACCTATCTGGAACACCGGCGGCGGATCAGCGACGCTCCCACGGTAGGGGAGATCGGGATCCAGCACATCGGTTCCACCTCCGTCCCCGGACTGGCAGCGAAGCCGATCATCGACATCGTGGTCACGGTGGACGACATCACCGCTGAAGAGGACTACCTGGATGCGCTGTTGGACGCCGGATACGAACTGCGGGTCCGCGAACCGAGACATCGCCTCGTGCGCACGCCGGCACGCGACGTGAATGTGCACCTCTTCGAACACGACGATCCTGCCGTGGACGGCTACCTCCTCCTGCGTGATCATCTCCGTTCCGATACGGAAGACCGCTCCCTCTACGAGAACACCAAGAGGGAACTGCTCAGCAAACGGTGGGACGACATGAACGATTACGCCGACGCCAAGACTGAGGTCGTCATGGCTATCAAAGCGCGAGCGAGGGCAGCGCGCGGACGCTGATGCCGGGTCAGCAGGTCCGGAACGGGCCGAGGGGTTCCCGCCGGAACAGTCACTCCGAGGGGGCGAGTCGAGCCAAGAGATCAGCGAGGGTCTCCCGCTCGGTTGATGTGAACAGGGAAAGAATCCGCTCCTCGGCCGCGAGGTGATCGGGGAGAACCCTGTTCAGCAGCTCATGTCCGGGCTCCGTGAGCTGCACGAGTTTTCCTCGACCGTCATGGGAGCTGGGTTTCCGGGTGATGAATCCCGCGGCCTCCAGGCGGTTCAAACGCTGCGCTACGGCGCTGCTGGAGATCATGCTGCTTGCGGCCAGCGCTGCAGGGCTGATCCGATACGGTGCACCCTGACGCGCCAGGGTCGCCAGGACGTCGAAAGTGGCGGAATCGATGCCGTGCCTTGCAAAGGTCGCCGAAAGCCGCGCGTCCACTATCGCGGCTGCACGACTCAGACGTCCGATCACGGCCATCGGTGACGGATCCAGATCGGGTCGTTCAATGCGCCACTGCTCGATGATGTGGTCAACATGATCCATGAACTCAGCTTATAGCTAAGGACTTAGCTAGTATTGCTAAGTGCTTAGCAAACGAATGTCTCTCCTCCTGGTCACCGCTGCCGCGCCCGTGATGTGGGGCACGACGTATTACACATCGACCACTTTTCTCATTGGGGGACACCCCCTCCTCACCGCCACTCTGCGCGCGCTTCCCGCGGGTGTCGTACTGCTCGGCGTCTCGCGCCAGCTGCCACACGGGGCGTGGTGGTGGAAATCGGCCGCACTGGGCATTCTCAATATCGGTGTCTTCTTTGCGCTGCTGTTCGTTGCGGCAGAACGGTTGCCCGGCGGTGTCGCTGCGGTCGTCGGCGGCATCCAGCCGCTGCTCATCGCGGTGCTCGCATCCGGCGTGCTCTCTGAGCGCGTGGGGAGCAGAGTGCTTGTCGCCGGTGCAGGAGGGTTCGCCGGGGTCGCGCTTATCGTGTTGCGCTCTCAGGCTGGCCTCGACCCCATCGGAGTGGCCGCTGCGATCGGGGGCGCGGTCTCGATGGCGATTGGAGTGGTGCTCACCAAGAAGTGGTCTGACGGTCAGTCGCCTTTGGTCACCACCGCGTGGCAACTGCTCGCCGGCGGGCTCTTCCTTGCACTGTTGACCACCGTCCTTGAGCCCCTCCCGGCGCTCGCCCCTTCGCTGAGCAACATCGCCGGCTACACGTATCTCTCGCTCGTCGGTACTGCGCTTGCCTACCTGCTCTGGTTTCGCGGCATCAAACTGCTGCCCACCCACATCCCGGCATTCCTCGGCCTGCTCAGCCCCATCGTCGCACTGACCATCGGGCTTGCCGCCGCCAACGAGACCCTGACCTGGATCCAGGGCGCAGGCGTCGCGCTCGTTTTCGCTTCCGTCACAACGGTCGTCAGTCCTTCCCGTTGCAGCCCGACGAAGCTACGAAAGAAACGGCTTTGGCATCGGCAATTTTGCCGACGCCGCTAACATCCGTTTCCGACCGGCCGATAGTGCCAGTCGTGACGGTCCAGGAACACATCAGCACCGGCGTGCCCGGAAAACCCGCGCGGGCGGTGGAAGTCTACGACTTCAGCCGGCCGACGACGCTGGCCCGTGACCACGCCAGGGTGCTGGAGCTGGCCTTCGAGACCTTCGCCCGCCAGTGGGGCACCCAGCTGACCGCCCAGGTGCGGGTGATCTCGCAGGTCACCTGCGAGCAGGTCGTGATGAGCGGCTACGACGAGTACGCGGCCTCACTGCCGGCCACGACCACCATGGTGCTCTGCACCGTCGAGGGCCTCGAAGCGCAGGCCGTCCTCCAGTTCCCATCCGCGGCGGCGCTGTTCTGGGTCGCCCACATGCTCGGCGGCACCGGGCTGCCCGCACCGCCGGAGCGCCCCTTCACCCAAATCGAACAGGCCCTCGTTCGCCGGCTGATGGACGACGCCCTCGAGGACCTGCGTTACTCGCTCGGCGGCCTGCTCACCCTGCCCATCGCGGTCGGCGGCATCCAGTACAACTCCCAGTTCGCCCAGGCCGCGGCCACCTCCGATCTGATGATCGTGGCATCCTTCATCATCAGGGTCGGCGACAAGACCACGGCGGCGACCCTGGCCCTGCCGGCCGAGGCGCTGCTTCCCCAGCTCGGCGAGCCCGGTCCGCCGGTGTCGGCCACCCCGCCGGTGGACCTGCTGCGCGCCCAGCTCGGCTGGGTGCCCGTCGATGTCTCGCTGCGCCTGGCCCACGCGCGGGTGCTGCCGAGCGCCATCCTGGCCCTCGCCGTCGGCGACGTCCTGCCGATCCCGCATCCCACCCACCGGCCGCTCGACCTGGTGGTGGATGGCCGCACTCTCGCCCGGGCTGCCGTCGGCGCCACAGGCTCCCGCCTGGCCTGCATCATCATCGACACCGAGGAAAAGACTCCATGACGATTCATAGCCCCGCCTCCGCCCAGTCACCGTCAGCCGCCCGCGGCACCGGGGTTCTCGGCTCCGGGCTCTCCGACGGCGTCGCGGGTGCGGCTGTCGACGCCCTGCTGACGGTGCTGCCCACGCCCACCGTCCTCACCGCGGCGGCCGGTTCCGGCACCGTCGTCCTCGGCCGCGCCGGGGGAGCGGTGCACGGCGCCGTCGTCGCCTCGTTCGTGGGCGCCACCTCCGCCGACCTCGCCGTGGTGCTGGCCGATCCGGGCTCCCTCGACGCGGCGGCCGGCGCCGACGGCGGACTCGTCTCACGGGAGGACATCATCCGCCCGGCCCTCGAGCGCGCCGCGGTCGTCCTCGGCCTGGGCGTACTGGGCGACGCGCGGATCGACGATGCCACGACGCTGTTCCTCGACCCGGAGACCGTGGTCTTCGATCTCACCGGCGCCGGCGTCACCTTCGGCTGGTTCGCGATCCGCCTGCGCCAGAACGGTACGGCCGTCGCGGCCGGCGACCGCACCGTGGTCGGCAACCTCGGCCGCATCAACAGCGTCGAGATGGCGCTCACCGTTGAGATCGGCCGCACCCGGATGACGGTACGCGACGTGCTCGCCCTCGAACCCGGCGCCGTCGTCGAACTGGACCGGTCCGTCGGATCGCCCGCCGACATCCTCCTCAACGGCCGGCTGATCGCCCACGGCGAGATCGTGGTCGTCGACCAGGACTACGCGGTTCGGATCACCAAGATCCTCGACGTCGCCGAGAGCCTGACCTAGGTGGACACCGTCGTCGTCGCCCTGCGAGTGATCCTGTCCCTGGCCGTTGTGCTCGGGCTGCTCTGGGTGCTGCAACGACGCCTGAGCCGGGGCGCCGGAGCGCGCGCGAACAACGTCGTCACCGTCGTGGGCCGGCAGGGCGTCGGCCAGAAGGCATCCGTGGTGGTGGTGGATGTCGACGGCCGCCGCTTCGTGCTCGGCGTCACCGAGCAGTCGATCAATGTGCTGCACGACGCCGAGACCGACCACGGCGCCGCCCGGGCGAGCCGCCCCGTGCGGGCCGGCTCCGGCAACGATCGGTCGGCGGTGGCGTTCGCCAGGTCGCTGCACGCCGCATCCGGTGGCCCGACCCTCGTGCCGCCGGAAACCGAGATGCCGGCCGACGAGCCGCCCCTCACCTTCCGTCCGCGCAAGGACCGCAGCGCCGGCGCCCGGCTCGGCGGCTCCATCCTCTCGCCGTCGACCTGGCAACAGACCGCCGCCCTGCTCCGGCCCGGCCGGTGACCACCACGAACCACCCTCCCGGCCGGTCAGAGATCGCGGCTCACGCCGCCGCCGTGCGGGAGCGGCGCCGGCGGCTGGCCCGCGTCTTCGTCATGGTGGCGCTGCTGCTCGTCATCGTCGGTGCCCTGCAGCTCCTCGTCGCCTCGACCGGGCACGCGGCGCAGCTCACCGAGCCGATCGCGCCCACCGACCCGGCCACCCCCACACCGGCCGCCACCCCCGGCGCCGGCCTGACCGTGGAGATCAACGGTCCGAACGGCGCGCCGTCCTCGGCCATCGTGACCCTGATCGGCATCACGCTGCTGTCGGTGGCGCCGGCGCTGCTGCTGATGATGACGTCGTTCACCAAGATCTTCGTGGTGCTCGCCATGACCCGCAACGCCCTCGCGCTGCCGTCGATCCCGCCGAACCAGGTGCTCGCGGGGCTGGCCCTGTTCCTGTCGCTGTTCATCATGTCGCCCATCCTCACCGACATCAACACCGACGCTCTGCAGCCCTACCTGAACGGGTCGATGACCTTCGACGACGCCGTCACGACGGGGTCGGAGCCGCTGCGCACCTTCATGCTCGCGCACACCAGGCAGGAAGACCTCGCACTGATGGTGCGCGCGTCCGACCAGCCCAACCCGGCCAACCCCGCCGCGGTGTCGCTTCTCACCCTGATCCCCGCGTTCATGATCTCCGAGCTCCGCGCGGCATTCATCATCGGCTTCGTGATCTTCATCCCGTTCCTGGTCATCGACCTGGTGGTGTCGGCCGCGCTGATGTCGATGGGCATGATGATGCTGCCTCCGGTGATGATCTCGCTGCCGTTCAAGATCCTGCTCTTCATCCTCGTCGACGGCTGGGGCCTGGTCATCACCACCCTGGTCAACAGTTACCGGGGTGGCTGATGGACTCCAACGCCGTCCTGGACATCGGCCTGCAGGCCATAGTCGTGTCCGCCAAGCTCTCCGCGCCCATCCTGATCACCGCTCTGGTTGTCGGCTTCGCCATCTCCCTCGTGCAGTCGATCACCCAGATCCAGGAGGTGACGCTCTCATTCGTGCCCAAGGCCATCGCGGTCTGCTTCGCCATGCTCATCTGCGGGCACTGGATGATCTCCGAGATCGTCTCGTTCACCACCAACCTGTTCGACAAGATCCCAGGCCTGATCGGCGGAGGCTAGGTGAACATCACCCTGGAGTTCGCCTGGCTGGAGGCGGTGATGCTGGCCGGGGTGCGCATGGTCGTGTTCCTCGTCATCGCGCCGCCGTTCTCGTTCAACGCGTTCCCGCTGCGCATCAAGGGCATGCTCTCGATCGGCCTGGCCCTGGCCGTGGCCCCCAGGGTGGTGCCCGGCTACGTCTCGCCGGACACCGGAGGGTTCATTCTCGCGTTGCTGCTGGAGATCGTCGTCGGCGGGGTGCTCGGCTTCCTGGTGCTCGTGGTGTTCTCCGCGATCCAGTCGGCCGGTAACCTCATCGACCAGTTCGGCGGCTTCCAGCTGGCGCAGGGCTTCGACCCGCAGTCGATGGTCAACGGCGCCCAATTCACCAGGCTCTACCAGATGACCGCGCTGGCGCTCCTGTTCGCTTCCGGCGGCTATCAGCTGATCTTGGGCGGCCTGGCCCGCTCGTTCGCCGCGCTGCCCGTCGGCGGCGGCATCGACCTCGCCGTGCCGATGCAGGCGATCACCGCCGCCGTCGGCCAGATGCTGCTCGCTTCGGTGCAGATCGCCGGCCCGCTCATCGTGGTGCTGTTCCTCGCCGACGCGGGCCTCGGCCTCCTCACCCGGGTGGCCCCGGCGCTCAACGCCTTCGCGCTCGGCTTCCCGCTCAAGATCCTGATCACCCTCACCCTCGGCGCCGCCGGGTTCATGGCCCTGCCCGGCATCGTCGCCTCCCTCACCGACGACGCCGTCGCCGGCATGTGGGGGGTGGGCTAGATGAGCGACTCCGGCGAACGCACCGAACAGGCCACCGAGAAGCGGATGCGGGAGGTGCGCTCCAAGGGCCAGCTGGCCCGCTCGCAGGACCTCACCGCCTGGGTCGGCATCGGCGCGGCCGCGGTGATGATGCCGATGACCATCGAGGCCGGCGCAGCGGCCGGTCGGGCGCAGCTGTTCGACATCCGCGCCGTGGCCGAGAACCCCGACCCCGAGCGGGCCCTGCAGCTGCTCGGCGAGGGGCTGGGCGCAATGGGCGGCATCCTCACGCCCATGCTCGCCGTGGTCTGCGTGGCGGTGCTGGCGGGATCTGTCGCGCAGGGCGGCATCCACGTGAAGAAGATCGCCGGAAAGTACGATCAGTTCAACCCGGTCACCGGGCTCGCCCGCACCTTCGGCACCCAGGCGCTCTGGCAGGGGGTGAAGGCCCTGCTCAAGACCATCGTCGTCGGCGTGGTACTCACCGCGGTGATCCAGGGCCTGACCCCGGTGCTGATGACCGCCGGGGGGCTCCCGGTGAACGTGCTCATCGGCGCGGCGGGGGACGGCACCGCCGCGCTGGTGCAATCGGCGGTGATCGCCGGACTGGTGCTGGCCGCCGCCGACGTGATGGTCGTGATGCGGCGGAACCGCAAGCGCACCCGGATGACCAAGAAGGAGGTCACCGACGAGCACAAGAGCTCGGAGGGTGACCCGATGATCCGCTCGCAGCGTCGTGCCCGCCAGCTGGCGATGAGCCGCAACCGCATGATCGCCGCCGTAGCCACCGCCGACGTCGTGCTGATCAACCCCACCCACTTCGCCGTCGCGCTCCGGTACGAGCCCGGCAAGTCCGCACCCCGGGTCGTCGCCAAGGGCGCCGGGGTGATCGCCGCCCGCATCCGCGAGCAGGCCGAGACCGACACGGTGCCCATTGTCAGGGACATCCCGCTCACCCGGGCGCTGCACGGTGCCTGCGAACTCGGCCAGGAGATCCCGGTCGAGCTGTACAACGCCGTGGCCCGGGTGCTCGCATTCGTCCTGGCCCTCAAGACACGCGGCTCCCGGGCCGGCGTGCACACCATGACCCAACCCTTTCGTTCCTCGGAGGCCACCTAAGTGAACAGCACGCTCGCAAAACTCGCCGTTCCCATCGGGGTGGTCGGCATCATCCTGCTGCTGGTGGTGCCCATCCCCGCCGGGCTGCTCGACGTTCTCATCATCGTGAACATCCTGCTCGCCCTGGTGACCCTGCTCACCACAATGTTCGTCAAGAAGCCGCTGGACTTCTCGGTGTTCCCGTCGCTGTTGCTGGTGGCCACCCTGTTCAGGCTCGGCCTCAACGTGGCGTCCACCCGGCTGGTGCTGGGCGAGGGCTACGCCGGCCAGGTGATCGCCTCGTTCGGCCATGTCGCTGTCGGCGGGTCGATCATCATCGGCGCGGTGATCTTCCTGATCCTGGTGGTCATCCAGTTCGTCGTGGTCACCAAGGGCGCCGAACGTGTCGCGGAGGTGGGCGCCAGGTTCACCCTCGACGCCATGCCCGGCAAGCAGATGGCCATCGACGCCGACCTCAACGCCGGCCTGATCACCGACGTGCAGGCCAAGGACCGGCGCGCCGAGGTCTCCGCCGAGGCCGACTTCTACGGCGCCATGGACGGCGCCTCCAAGTTCGTCAAGGGTGACGCCATCGCCGGCCTCATCATCATCATCATCAACCTGATCGGCGGCATCGCGATCGGCATGCTGCAGCGGGGCATGGAGGTCGGCGACGCTCTGAACACCTACGCGCTGCTCACCATCGGCGACGGCCTGGTCACCCAGATCCCCGCCCTGCTGATGGCCGTGTCCACCGGCATGATCGTCACCAGGTCCAACGCCGAGTCCGACATCGGTGCCACGGCGTCGGCCCAGCTCACCCAGTCGCGCACCGCGTTGATGATCGCCGGCGCCGCCGCGATCCTGATGGCGCTCATCCCCGGCATGCCGATCATCCCGTTCATCATCGTCGGCGCCGGCCTGATCATCATCTCCCAGCGGATCAAGGGCAACGAGGCCAAGGCCAAGGCCGGCGCCGCGTCGGCGGCGGCCATGGAGAGCCTCGCGCCCCGGTCGGACACCGCCGAAGACCTCATCGAGCAGATGCGCGTGCACGCGCTGGAGATCCAGCTCGCCCCCGACCTCGTCGACCTGGTCTCCGGGGCCTCCGACGACCTGCTCGCCCGGGTGCGGGCGCTTCGCCGCAAGGTCGCGATCGACCTCGGCGTGGTCGTGCCGCCGGTGCGCACGAGGGACAACATCGACCTGCCGCCGTCCACCTACGCCATCCGCATCGCCGGGGTCGAGGCCGGCCGCGGCGTCGCCCCGGCCGGCAAGGTGCTCGCTCTCGGCGACAACCTCGAGTCCCTGCCGGGCACCGCGACCGTCGAGCCGGTGTTCGGCCTGGTCGGCAAGTGGGTGCCGGGCGAGATGCGGCCCCGCGCCGAAATGGCCGGCGCCACCGTCATCGACAGGGTCTCGGTGCTCGTGACCCACCTGTCCTCGATCATCACCGGCAACGCCGCCCGGCTGCTCACCCGCGAAGACGTGCGGGTGCTCACGGATGGCGTCCGCCAGGTCAGCCCGTCGGCCGTGGACGACCTCATTCCCGGCCTGCTGTCGCTGGCCGAGGTACAGCGGGTGCTGCAGGGGCTGCTCGCCGAGCAGATCCCGATCAACGACCTGCCCCGCATCTACGAGGCCCTGTCGGTACGGGCCAAGGTCTCCGCCGATCCTGAGGGACTCGTCGAGGCGGCCCGGCAGGCGCTCGGCCCCGCGCTCACGGCCCTGTACCTGGACGGCGCGGTGCTCCGGGTGATCATGATCGAACCCGGGCTGGAACAGTCCATGCTCGAGGGCATGCGCCCCAGCGACCAGGGCAGCCAGATTCTGCTCGACCCGGTGCGGATCGACGCGATCCTCGGCTCGCTCCGCACGGCCATGGCCACCGTCGAGGCGAGTGGCCTCACGGCAGTGCTGGTCTGCGCGCCGGCACTGCGACCGGCCATTCGCCGCCTGGTGTCCGCCCAGGCCGGCGGCCTGCCGGTGTTGTCCTACGAGGAGGTCACCTCCGCGCGGGTCGCCATCGAGACCGTGGGGGTGGTCCGTGGAACCGAGACGATTGCGGCTTGAGGGCGCCACCCTGCCCGAGCTGCAGGCCCGGGTGGTCGCCGAGCATGGCGACGGTGCCCGCATCATCGCGGCCGAGCAGGTCACCGTGGGCGGCATCCGCGGCTTCTTCGCCAAACGCCACATCGAGGTGACCGTTGAGGTGCCCGCAGACGACCCCGCAGACATCCTCGCGGCGGTCCCCTCGGGGCGCCGGCGCGCAGCACACAACCGCGACGAGCTCAGCACCCGCCTCGGCATCGCGGCACTGCTCGACGATGCGGATGATGCCGAGTCGTTGTTGCACGGCGACCGGGCACCCGGGCCGACCATCGGTGGCACCGGCAGTGGTGCCGCTTCGAACAGCCCCGCTTCGACCGGCGCCGCTTCGACCGGCGCCGGCCCGGCCCGGCGCCGCGCCCGCCAAGCCGCAGCGTCACCGGATGTCGTGTCGACGGATACGCCGGACTTCGCCCGGCTGATGGACGAGTTGACCTTCGCGACGTCCCCCGCCCGGGCCGCCCAGCCTGTGGCTGTGCCGACGCCGGTGCCCTGGGCTGCCGTGGCGCCGACCGACGCCGCGGCGGCCGCCGCACCCCAGGATTCGGTGAAACTCACCCCGGGGGCGCCGCGGATCCTGGCCGGCCCCGGCGACCTGGTACTGCTCATCGGGCTGCACGACGATGTCCTCGAGGCCGCCCGGCTGATCTCCAACGGACCCACGGCACCGATCTTCGACGGCACCGACCACGCCGTGACCGACCGGCGGTCGGCCCTCGCCGCGCGGGCCAGGGGAGTGGAACGAGGCCGCGGCATCCTCGTGGTCCAGGGCCTGCCCGCCGGTCCCGTGGCCGCGCTGGGGGCCGACCAGGTCTGGGCCGTGGTGCACGCCGGCCGCAAGCCCTCGGACACCGCCCGTTGGGTGCGGGATGCCGGAGCCGACGTCAGCATCGACGGCATCGCGGTGCTCGGCATCGAGACCACCGCCACCCCGGGAACCGTGCGGGAACTGGGCCTGCCGATCGGCTGGCTCGCCCCTGCGCCCGCGGCGTCCGCCGGGCCGTCTGACCCGTTCGCGATAGGCTGAGCGGATGCTGGTTCTCACGCGCAAACAGGGGGAAAAGATCCTCATCGGTGACGACATCGTCATCACCGTGCTCGACGTCCGCGGCGACAGCATCCGCCTGGGCGTAGACGCCCCGCGGGGCATCTCGATCCAGCGCGCCGAGATTCTCAAGGCCGTCACCGAGGCCAACCTCGAGGCCAACCTCGCCGCGGACCGGGACGACCAGGTCGCGGCCGACCAGCTCAAGTCGAGCCTGGGCCTGCTCCCCGCCGCCCCGCCGCCGCCAGCCCAGCCCTAGCCCTAGCCCGAGCACTCCGGCCCGAGCCGAACCGCCGCCAACTGTTGCTCAAACGGACAATTGCGCCCGGCGTACCGGGCGCAATTGTCCGAACGGGCAACAGTTGTTGCTCGCGGGGCCTACTCGGCGTCGCGGCGGTCGAGCCTGGCCACGCCGATTTTCGAATCGGCCATGCCGTAGAACACGAATAGCTGCCCGTCGATCTCCTCGATCGCGGTGGGGAACACCACGTTCGGCACGATGCCGCTGGTCTCGTCGGCGGTCTCGGCCTTCAGCAACGGTTCGCTCGTGCGGCTGAGCACGGTCGTCGGGTCATCAGCGTCCAGGATCATGCCCCCGGCGGCGTAGTTCACCTTCTGCTGCTGGTCGAACGCCTTCGCGAGGATGCCCGTGACACCGTGGTGCAGCAGCAGCCAGCCCTCCGGCACCCGCAGTGGCGCGGGGCCGCCGCCGATCTTAAGCTCCTCGAAGGCGAACTCGGGTCCGGCCAGAAACCGGTGCCCGCGCCAGAAGGTCAGAGCCGAGACATCCGTCACCGCGTCGGCGACGGGCACGTAGCTGATCCAGATGCTCTGCCGCTGGTCGGTGACGCCGACCGGCACCCGGATGCCCTCACCGGGCTTGGTCTCGTCCAGGTCCCACATCGGCCGGTGCAGCACCGCGAAGCTCTCCACGCCGTCCGGCGCGGTGACGGGCTCGGGGAAGAACACGGTGTCCTTGTTGTGGAACAGGTTCAGGTCCATGTCCAGGGCCTCGTCGTAGGCGAACAGGGCCGGGCCGAGCCTCCGCCAGTCGCGCAGGTCCTCCGACACGGCCACCGCGGTGCGCGGGCCCAGTGGGCCGTAGGCGACGTAGGTCATCACGTGCAGGCCAAGCCGTGCCACGAAGGTGACCCTGGGGTCCTCGACGCCGGCGGTGTTCGCCCCGCGCTCCCAGCCCCGGTCGGGGGCGAGGACCACGCCCTCCCGCTCGACGCCGGTGGGCACGCCGTTCTCGATGATGACCCGGGCCAGGCCCACCCTGGAGACGTTGCCGGCGGCCACGAGCCGGGGGAGCAGGTACAGGGTGCCGTCCGGAGTGTGCCCGCTGCCGGGGTTGAGAACACCTTCGGCCTCGAGTTCGTTGCCGTCCTCCGGCGTCATGATGACGCCCATCCGGGTAAGGGTGTACGGGAAGGGTGCTGGTGTGCTCATGACTAACCTTTCACGCCCGAGCCGATGTCGCTCGAGACGAAGTGCTTTTGGAAGATGATGAAGAGGAGGACCATGGGGGCCGCCAGCACGCAGGCGCCGGCGAGGACGGCGCCGATCGGGTTCGCCGCGGTGCCCGCGATGTTGGTGAGGTAGTTCGCCAGCGAGACCGCGAGTGGTTGCAGCGAGGCTTCCTTGGTGATCAGGAACGGCCAGAGGAATTCGTTCCACGGGCCGATGAAGGTCAGCAGCACCACGGTCAGCAGCGCCGGCCGCACGAGCGGGAGCGCGATACTCCACAGGATCTTCAGCTCGCCGGCGCCGTCGATCCGGGCGGCGTCGAAGAGGGCCTTCGGCACCTGCAAGAAATACTGCCGGAACACGAGTACCGCCGTCGAGTTGATCGCGAACGGAAGGATCATGCCCGCGTAGGTGTCGGCCAGGCCGTAGTCCCTGGCGATCATCACGTAGAGCGGGATCATCAGCAGTTGGAAGGGAATCACCTGCACGAGCAGCATCAGCCCGAAGGTGACGCCGCGTCCGCGCCACTCCAGCTGCGCCAGGGCGTAGCCGACCAGCACACCGAACACGACGGTGCACAGGATGACGCCCCCGGCGAAGATCCCGGAGTTGACCAGTCCCTGGAACAGATTGATGCGGCTGTTGATGTCGACGTAGTTCTGGCCGGTGATGTTCGCCGGGTTGGGGAATGCCCCGGCGATGGTCGGGTCGGGTGCTGTCTGCAGGGAGCCGATCACCATGTAATAGAACGGGAACAGGAACAGCAGGGCACCGATGGACAGGACCACGTACCGCAGGATGTTCTGCCCCCGGCTCATGCCGTCGACCTTGCGGACGCGGGGCCGGCCGGTTCCTGCGCGCACGTTTTTCGCCTTCGCGTGGTCTTCTCCGGCGAGGTCCGCTGCCAACGCCGGATTCTGTGCGTTGCTCATGAGTCGTCTCCTCCGGCCAGCTTGCGTTGGGCGAATGCCAGGATGAGCACGCCGATCACGAGGATGACCCCGATTGCGGCGGCAATTCCCGGCTCGCCCTGTTCGATGCCACGCTGGTACATGATCAGTACGGGCGACGACGAGGCCCCGTTCGGGCCACCGCCGCCGGTGAGCAGGTACGGCTCCGTGAAGAGGTTCGCGCCGGTGACCGTGGCCAGGAGCAGGACCAGCACGGTCGCAGGCCGCACGCCCGGCACGGTGATCGAGAAGAACATGCGGATCTTGCCCGCACCGTCCGTGGCCGCTGCCTCGTACAGCTCGTCGGAGACGTTCTGCAGGGCGGCCAGGTAGAGCAGGATGAAGAAACCCATCTGCTTCCAGGTGACGAAGATGGCGATCGTTGGCATCGCCAGGAGCGGGTTGATCAGCCAGGTCGGTTCAGGCGCCAGCGGACCGAGGATCTGGTTGACGAGGCCATTGCTGTTGAACAGGAACAGCCAGACGACGACGACGGCGACGCTGGCCGTCACGTACGGCACGTAGAAGGACACCCGCAAGAACGTACGGGCATGCACGACCTTGTTCAGCGCCGTGGCGAGCACCAGTGACAGCACCACGGTGAGGGGCACGTTGATCAGCAGGAATATGGCGACGTTGCCGAACGAGCGGATGATGGCCGGGTCGGTCAACACCTCCTGGAAATTCGCCAGCCCGACGAACGGTCGGTCCACTACGGCGCCGGGAGCGGCGAAGAAATAGTCGTGGAACGACATGTAGAAGGCGAAGACCAGCGGGTAGGCGAAGACCAGGAGCACGAAGAGCAGGTAGGGGGCGCTGAGCAGGAGCCCGAGGGGATTCCTTCCCAGCGGCTGGCGCCGACGGCCCCGGCGGGGTTCGGGGTGACGCTCCCGGAGGAGACGGTCGAGGACATCAGACTTACGGCTCCGCGATCANGCCCCCGCCGCCAGGCCGTGCGGGCCTGGCGGCGGGGTTCGGGGTGACGCTCCCGGAGGAGACGGTCGAGGACATCAGACTTACGGCTCCGCGATCAGTTCATTGACCTTGTCTGCCGCAGCGTCGAACGCCTCGGTGACGTCGCCCTCACCGCTGATGACCGTCTTCGTCCAGGCATCCCGGAAGGCCTGCCAGGCGGCGACGGAGTTCGGCACCTGCGGCACCTCGACCGTGCGTGACGCCTGGTCACCGAACTGCTCGTAGGCCGGGTTCGCCGCGAAGTAGTCCGGGTAGACCTCGGGGAGGTCCTGGCGCAACGGCATCTGGCCGGTCAGCTCGAGCAGCTGGCCGTCCTGCTCCTCGCTGGTGGCGAATTTCAGCACATCCCAGGCCGTGGCCTGGTTCTCGCAGGCCGTGAACATGCCGACGTTCTTCGCGTCACTGAAGGTGTACGCGTCCTCAGGGGCGACGCCGGAGCTGGTGGGGAAGGGAACGGCGCCCCAGTTCACGACATCCTTGTAGACGGACACCGCCCACGGTCCCGCGCTGGCCATGGCGGCCACGCCGTCCGCGAACGAGTCACCTGTGTACTTTTCCTTGCCGGCGAGGTTCTCGGCGTATACGGTCTTCCAGAATTCGCCGACCGCGACACCCTCGTCCGAGTTGAAGGTGGCTTCGCCGTCTTCGACGAACAAGGTGCCACCGGTCTCGTTCCCGTAGGCCGGGTAGAAGTCGAACCAGCTCTGGAAGAACTCGCTCGTTGCCGACGGGTTGATGGCGTACTGCGACACGCCGGCGGAGACCAGGGTGCGCGCGGTGGCCAGGAACTCGTCGTAGGTGGCCAGCTCGGGGTTCTCCGGGTCCAGCCCGGCCGCGGCGAAGAGGTCCTTGTTGTAGAACAACATCACCGGGTTGGATTTCCACGGCATCTGGTAGAACTTGCCGTCCTCGCTCGCGTACTGCTCGGCCAGGTCGCCGGTGCGTTCCTCGATGTAGGAGTCGCCGTCCTCGAAGCTGCTGAGGTCGACCAGACCGCCCTGCTTGACGAACTGCGGCACCGCGACCGGGGCGGTGTTGAAGATCAGGCAGGGGGCATTGCCGGCGGTGATGGCGGCGCCGATGACCTCCTCGCTGCTCTTGCCGGCCGGGATCTCCTGGGCCTTGACCTGCTCGTCGGGATTGTCGGCGTTCCAGGCGTCGACCATCGCCTTGCCCCATTTGACTTCGTTCTCGTTGTTCGAATACCAGATGGTGATGTCGCCGCGTTCCGTGGCCGAACCGGAGTCGCCGCCGCTGGAACAGGCGCCCAGGGTGACGATCATGGCCGCTGAGGTGGCGGCGGCGGCCAAGAGTCGCCGGGTTGCTCGCGCACTACGGTGCGGTCTTGTGGTGCTGCTGTGCATTTCCTTCTCCATTCATGAATCCGCAGCGGCTCTGCTGCGGCATGGTGTGTAGTTGACAAGGCTCTGTGCAGGTGGGACGACTAGCTGGGTGCAGGGACGGACGCCGAGTTTCGGATGATCAGCCGGGCGGCGGGGAGGTCGACGTCGTCGGCGCTTCCGGTGCGGATGAGCCCGAGGAGCGTGGCGGCGGCCGCGCGGCCCCAGACCAGGGGAGTGGCGCCGACGGTGGTGAGTGCCGGGTACACGTACCGTGCGAATTCGATGTCGTCGAACCCGGTGATCGACACATCCTCCGGCACCCTGATGCCGAGTTCCTGGGCCACCCCGATGCCGGCGATGGCCATCGGGTCGTTGGCGAAGACGATGGCGGTGGGCGGTTCGGACTGACTGAGCAGCCGCCGTGCGGCGTCGGCGCCGGCGGCGATCGAGAAGTCGGTCTCCATGATCTGGCCGTCCCCGAGACCGGCCGCGCGCATGGCGCTGGTGAAGGCCTCCTGCCGCCGGCTGCCGTGCAGCATGGCGGGGCTGCCGGCGACATGGGCGATGCGCCGGTGGCCGAGACCGGCCAGGTGGCGCACCGATTCCGCGATGCCGTGGGTGTCGTCGATCGACACGGCGGGGAACGGGCTGGGCTGGTCGGGCCGGCCGAGGGTGACCGTGGGCAGCCCGAGGTCGGCCAGGCACTGGATGCGCGCATCGTCGATGCGCAGGTCGCTGAGGAACACCCCGTCGACACGGCCGTCCGAGACCAGGGTGCGGTAGGTCTGCAGCTCGGTCTCCTCGTCGGGCACCACGCTGAGCACCAGCGCGAGTCCCTCCGGGGCGAGAACCGTTTCGACACCGGCGATGAAGGAGGTGAAGAACGGGTCAGACCCGAGCACCTCCGGGTCACGGGCGATGACCAGGCCGAGCGCGAAAGACCGCTTCGACGAGAGCGACCTGGCGCGCAGCGACGGTGTCCAGCCGAGGGCTTCGGCCACCTGGAGGATCCTGGCCCGCGTGTCGGCCGCGACGCCGGGCCGGTCATTGAGCGCGAACGAGACGAGGCCCTTGCTGACCCCGGCCTCCCTGGCCACATCGGCAATGGTCACCTTTGCGGAGCTCTTGACCGAATCCTGGGTGGACTGCACGGGGCCTCCTCGTTGATGGCGACCGGGCGGCATCCTCGGATGCCTGAACCGGTTTAGGGCAAACCTATACCGGTTTAGTCGGCGAAGTCAAGCACTTCTCACATTGAGGCGGCGGCCGCCCGAGCCTAGGGTGAACTGCACCATGGACTGGTTCGGAACCGGGGACTACGACATCGCACGCGAGGTGTTGCAACGGGGGATCGCCGCCATCTTCCTGGTCGCGTTCGCCTCGGCCTTGGCCCAGTTCCCGGCCCTCCTGGGTGACAACGGACTGCTGCCGGTGCGCGATTTTGTCGCGCGGGTGCCGTTCGGCCGTAGCCCGAGCCTGTTCCACTGGCGCTACTCCGACCGGCTCTGTCGCCTGGTCGCCTGGTCGGGGATCGTCCTGGCCGCTGCCGTTGTGCTGGGTCTGCCGCAGCTCGGCCCGGCCTGGCTGGTGATGATCGTGTTCCTGCTGCTCTTCGCCGGATACCTGTCGATCGTGAACGTGGGGCAGACCTTCTACGGGTTCGGCTGGGAGAGTCTCCTGGTCGAGGCCGGTTTCGTCGTGGCGTTCCTGGGCTCTGCCGACGTCGCCACGCCGCTGCCCGTCCTGTACTTCCTGCGCTGGCTGGTGTTCAGGCTGGAGTTCGGTGCCGGCATGATCAAACTGCGTGGCGGGCGGGAATGGCGTGACCTCACGGCGCTGTTCTATCACCACGAGACTCAGCCGATGCCCAACCCGGTGAGCTGGTTCGTGCACCACCTGCCCCAGTGGTTCCATCGCGGCGAGGTGCTCGCCAACCACACCGTGCAGCTCATCGCCCCGTTCCTGCTGTTCGCTCCGCAGCCTGTGGCCTCGGTTGCGGCGGGCGTCATCGTGCTCAGCCAGCTGTGGTTGGTGCTCACCGGCAATTTCGCCTGGCTGAACTGGATCACCATCGTGCTGGCCGCCGCGGCGGTCGATGATGCTGCCTTCCGGTGGGTCGGCGGGCTGTTCGTTCCGGCCCTGCACGCGCCGGAGTCGGCGGCCGCGGCGGGGGAGCAGCCGGCTTGGTTCGTGGTTGTGGTGCTCGCCGTGACTCTCGGCCTGCTGGTGCTCAGCTACTGGCCGGCCCGCAACCTGCTGCGCCGCCGGCAGCTCATGAACGCGAGCTTCAACCCGTTCCACCTGGTGAACGCCTACGGTGCGTTCGGCACCGTCACGAAGGAGCGGTTCGAGGTGGTCGTCGAGGGCAGCGACTCCGCCGACCCGCGGGACCCCACGGCCTGGCGGGCCTATGAGTTCCGCGGCAAGCCCGGTGACGTGGCCCGGGTGCCAGGGCAGTTCGCGCCGTACCACCTGCGGCTGGACTGGCTGATGTGGTTCCTGGCCCTCGGGTCACGCGAGTCCCGGTGGTTCGAGGTATTCCTGGCCCGGCTGTTGCAGGGCGACCGCGCCACCCTGCGGATGCTCGCGCACAATCCGTTCGCCGCGGCGCCGCCGCGCTATGTGCGTGCCCGGGTGTTCCTATACAGGTTCAGCACGCCGGCCGAACGCCGGGCCGAGCACGTCTGGTGGGTGCGTAGTGAGGTGGGCACCCTGGTGCCGCCCGTGCGGCTGCCGGCCGACACCGAGGACGGCAGCGCGTCGTGACACGGCCTGGCTGGGCGGCCCGGCCGCTCAGTGCCCGCGCAGCTCCTCGATCTCGCGGCGCTCACGCTTAGTGGGCCGGCCGGCGCCGCGGTCGCGCATCGGCACCAGGGCCAGCTCCTCGCGTGGTGGCGGTGGCGGTGTGTTGTCCACGAAGCACTCGGCGGCCACGCTCGGACCCACCCGCTTGACGATGATCCGCGACACCACGAGAACCCTGTCGAAGCCGTTGGCCCGGATCCGCACCTCGTCGCCGGGCTTGATGGATTGGGCGGACTTGGCCCGTTCCCCGTTCACCCGAACGTGCCCGGCCCGGCAGGCTGCAGTGGCCTGCGAGCGGGTCTTGTACATCCGCACCGCCCAGGCCCAGCTGTCCACCCGTGCACTGCTCAACTCCATGCCTAGACTCTACGCGGGCCAGGGCTCTGGGTCAGCGCAGCACGACCCAGAGGATGAGCAGCATGGTCACCAGGAACCCCGTGAAGAAATTCAGCCGCAGGAACCGTTTCCAGCCGTTGTTGGCCCGTTCGGACTCGGCGTCGCTGATCGACCGGTACGGCCAGGCGGCGAGAACGTAGGGGATCACCAGCAGTGCGGCGAGCGGCCCCGGCCAGTCGGTGACCAGCATCAGCACCCCGGCCAGCAGCCAGAAACCGATGGCCAGGCGCACGGTCTGCGCGGCACCGAACGCCGTCGCGATCGAGCTGATACCGCCCTGCCGGTCGGGTTCGACATCCTGCACGGCACCGAAGGCGTGGCTGGCGATGCCCCAGAAGAAGAACGCCGCCAGCACCGCGACGAGGTCTGGCGTGACCAGGGCGCCCGCCACGGCGAGCCCGTACACTGCCGGGCTCACGAAGTGGATGCTCGAGGTGACCGAGTCCAGCACCGGCCGCTCCTTGAAGCGCAGCCGGGGTGCCGAGTACGCGACCACTGCGAAGAGGCTGATCATCAGCACCAGCCAGGACCCGGGGTTCGCGCCGGCGAGCACGAGCATCAGCAGGAGTACCGGCACCGCCGTCGCGACGCCCGAGATCAGCACCGTGCGGTGCAGGCTCTGTTCGAGCATGGCGCCCTCGACGCCGCCCTTCCGGGGGTTGCGAAGGTCGGATTCGTAGTCGAAGACGTCGTTGATGCCATACATGAGCAGGTTGTAGGGAATCAGGAAAAACAGGGTCCCCACCACCAGCAGCGCGTCGATGCGGCCCGTCGTGACGACGTAGGCGGCGGCGAACGGGAAGGCCGTGTTGATCCAGCTCAGCGGGCGGGACGACAGCAGCACCTGCCGAAAGGTGTGGCCGAGTCCGGCCGCCGCGGCGCCGGTGGGGGGAATCGACTCGGTCATTCGTCCTGCTCCGATCGTGGGGTGGTCCGGCGGCGTATGGGCGGCCTGGTGTCGCCGCCGAGCAGCGACCAGACGGCCGGAAGCAGCAGGGCGGCTGCCACCGGATACGCAAAGTCTTCCACTGGCGCGATTCCCACGAACACTCCGGAGATCAGGGCCGGGTCGTACGCGACGAGCCCCACCCCGATCATGATGTTATCGAAGACCGCGGTGAGCACGAGCACAGCGACCAGGGCGAGCCCGGATGCGGCGTAGAGCAGTCTGGAGGCCGGCCGCCGCCACAGGGCCGCGGCAGCCGCCAGCACCGCGAGGCCGAGGAAGATCGTGTTCAGCGTCAGGTAGTTCACGCGGGGTGCCGCCGCTCCAGCAGCATCCGAGCGCCCTGCAGGGCATTCATGAACAGGTAGCAGAGGAAGGTCAGGAAGAAGACCTCTTCGATCGGCAGCTCGGGGGCCACCTGCAGACCGGTCATGAAGACGGTCTCGCCGCGGTAGAAGATGCCGGTACCGATACCGACCAGGTCCCAGGCCAGGAAGAACAGCACCCCCGCCGCGAGCACGACGGCCGCGGTGCGGGGCGCCCGCCAGAAGAACAGGCCGAACCGGCGGTCGAGCACGACCATCCCGGTCAACGACACCAGCAGGGCAAGCAGATACGCGAAACCCAGCATCAGTGCAGAACGGCGGCCAGGGGCTCGGGCAACGGCCCGGTGCTCACGTCCCCACGAATCCGCTTGAGCAGAATCTCGGCGCTGATCAGGCACATCGGCAGGCCGATGCCGGGGATGGTGGTGCCACCGGCGTAGTACAGGCCGTCGATGTGCTTGGACACATTGGTGCCGCGGAAGAACGCGCTCTGCTTGAGGGTATGCGCCGGTCCCAGCGCCCCGCCCTTCCACGAGTTGAGGTCGTCGGCGAAGTCGGCCGGCCCGATGGTGCGCCGCACCAGGATGCGCTCGGCGAGGTCGGGGATGCCGGCCCACTCGGCCAGCTGGCCGATCGCGGCATCCGCGATGCCCTCGACACCGGCCGAACCGGCGCCGTCGATGCCACCGTGGCCGATGCCGGTGTCGGCGGGCACCGGGATGAGTAGGAACATGTTGCTGGCACCGTCGGGCGCCACCCCGGGGTCGGTAGCGCTCGGCAGGCAGGCGTAGAACGACGCCGGGTTGGGCACCGAGGTCTCCTTGCCGAAGATGCGGTCGAAATTGTCGGCCCAGTCCTCGGTGAAGAACAGGGTGTGATGAGCGAGCTTGGGCAGCTCGCCGCTCACGCCGAGCAGCACCAGCACGGCGCCGGGGCCCGAGGTGCGCTTCTGCCACCAGCGCTCCGGGTAGGTCTGCTTGGCCGGTTCGACCAGCTCGGTTTCGGTGTGGTGCAGGTCGGCGGCCGAGACGACCAGATCGGCATCCAGTCGCACCGTCGCACCGGCCGCGTTGGTGTATGTGACACCCTCGACGGCGGCCTTGGCGCGCCGGCCGGCAGGGGTGGGCCCGCTGCGGATGGCCTGCACGGTGGCACCGGTTTCGATGGTGACGCCCTCCGCTCGGGCCAGATCCACGATGCTCTGGATGAGCCGGCTGAAGCCGCCCTGCGGGTAGAGCACACCGTCGGCCAGGTCGAGGTGGCTCATCAGGTGGTACATCGACGGGGTCCGGTCGGGCGAGGAGCCGAGGAACACAGCCGGGTAGCCGAGGATCTGGCGGATGCGCGGGTCGCGGAAGTAGCCGGCAACGAATTTGTCCAGCGGCTGCAGCAGGAGGCGGCCGAGCCGGCCCATCCTGGAGAGCACGTCTTGCACCAGCAGGGGCTTGAACGAGGCGAAGCTCGTGTACAGGAACCTGTCCACGGCCATGTCGTAGGTTTCCTTGGCGCTGACCAGGTACTTCTCCAGGCGGGCGCCGGCACCGGGTTCGAGGCTCTCGAACAGACGGATGTTGTCGGCCCGCTCCGCGCGCACATCCACGGGCTCGGTGTCCGATTCGAAGAACACCCGATAGCCGGGGTCGAGGCGGGTCAGCTGCAACTGCTCGGCCGCGCTCGTGCCCATCAGCCGGTAGAAGTGCTCGAACACCTCCGGCATGAGGTACCAGGACGGACCGGTCTCGAAGCGGAAACCTTCGGCCTCCCAGAAGCCGGCCCGGCCGCCGAGCGTGTCGTGGGCCTCCAGCAGGGTGACCTGGTGGCCCTCCCTGGCCAGGAGTGCCGCGCTGGCCAGGCCCGCGATGCCGCCCCCGATCACCACAGTCCTGGTCGGCGCGTGTGTGGCCGGCGCTGTTCTGGTCGGGGCGGGGCGGGGCTGGCCGGTCTGGCCGCTCACCGTCGCCACGCCTGCGGGCCGAGCGAGGACGAGAGGGCGATCATCAGTTTCTCCGGATCCGGCACCCGAACGCGGGTGCTCATCAAACTCTGGGCGGGGGTCTCCCGCAGTTTCGCAGACAACCGGGCGAATAGCCGGTGGGCGGCGGTGACGGCGCGGCGGCTGCCAGGAGGCAGGAGCGGCAGCACCCGCGCGGCGGCGTCGAGGTCGGCATCCATGTCGTCCAGCAGCAGGTTTTTCTGCGATTCGGTGAGCCGGGTGAGGTCGATACCCGGGAAGTAGTTGCGCCCCAGCGCATCCCGGTCGGCGGCCAGATCGCGCAGAAAATTCACCTTCTGGAACGCGGCGCCGAGGCTGCGGGCACCGTGTTCGAGGACGGCCCGCTCCTGCGGTGTCCGGGGGGACTCGCGCAGAAAGCTGCGCAGGCACATCAGCCCGACGACCTCCGCGGACCCGTAGATGTACTCGGCGACACCCGCCTCGGTGAACGGGGCCGGGTCGAGGTCTCGACGCATCGAGGAGAAGAACGGGCGGGTCAGGGCCGGGTCGATGCCGACCCGGCGGGCGGTGACGGCGAACGCGTGCACCACCAGGTTGGTGCTGAAGCCGCGCGCCATCGCGCGCTCGGTTTCATGCTCGAGATCGTCGAGCAGCTCGCGCTGTCCGGCCAGGTCGATGCCTGCCCCGCTGGCGGCGCCGTCGACAATCTCGTCGGCGATGCGCACGAGCGCGTAGATGCTGCGCACCTCGTCGCGCCGTGCCGGGGCGAGCAGTCGGGCGGCCAGGCCGAACGAGGTGGAGTACTGGGCGATCACCGTATTCGCGCTGGCCAGCGCGGCGGCGTTGTAGCTGTCCAGGCCCGTAGTCTCCGCGCCGACCAGGGAACCGGCCGTGTCGCGGCTCATTTCTGCCGCGTCACGGCGCTGAGGGCGAGCTGGGTGAGGGTGGCGCGCAGCTCGTCGGGCATGAGCGGGCCCTGCAGGGCCTCAACCGCACGGCTGGCGTACTCCCGGGCGAGAGCATCCGCGGTGTCAGGGGCTCCGCAGTCGCGGAGGTGCCCGCGCACCAGTTCGGCCTCGGCCTCGGTGAGGTCGTCCTTGCCCAGGAACGGCGCGATCAGGGGCCACCGGTCGGTGGCGCCGGCGTGCGCGATCAGGGCGGTCTGCTTGCCCTCGCGGAGGTCCGCGAGAACGCTCTTGCCGGTCCTGGCGGGGTCGCCGAACACGCCCAGCAGGTCGTCGGTGAGCTGGAAGGCGACACCGATCAGGCGGCCGAACCGGCCGAGGGCGTCGATGGCCTCCTCCGGCGCGCCGGCCAGGACCGCGCCGGCCTGCAGGGGAGCCTCGAAGGAGTAGATCGCCGTTTTGTGTTCGAGCGTGGTGACGACCTGGTCGATCGTGAGGGGGTCCCGGCTGACGGTGTTGGTCACATCCGCGAGTTCGCCGGCTGCGGAGACGAACACGGCCCGGTCGAGCAGATCGAGCAGCCGGCCGCGCAGTTCGGCGGGCACCGGCAGCAGGGCCAGAGCGCGATGCGCCTCGCTCAGGGCCAGGTCGCCGGCGAGGATGGCCGCTGTGGCGGCCCAGGCCTCGGCCTGCCCGGTTGCCGCACCGTGCGCGATGGCACGTTCGGTGAACCGGCCGGCGATGTTGGCCATCCCGCGGCGGGACAGGTCGCGGTCGATCACGTCGTCGTGGATAAGGAACGCCGTGTGCAGGAGCTCGAAGCTCACCGCGACGGGTGTGGACAGGGTGCGGTCGGTGCCGCCGAAGCCGTCGTAGGCGGCCAGCACCAGGGCGGGCCGGACCCGTTTGCCGCCGCGGCTGGCCTGGTCCAGGGAATCCCAGAGCGCGACGTAGTGGTCGCCGTAGTCGCTGGCGCGCAACCGGGCCGCGGCGAAAAACCTGTGCAGTTCGGTTTCGACGCCCAGCGTCGCGATCTCATGCACGGAAGGTCTCCAGTTCGCGCATCTGCAACACCATCCAGGGACTGAAAGCGAACGGACTGGCCAGCACCGAGCGTCGCAGGGTCTCGGGCTGGGTCCAGGTGAATTCCATGACCTCGTCGGGGTTGGGCACCGGATCCGCGGATGCCCGCGCCAGGTAGACCGGGCACACCTCGTTCTCGACGATGCCGCTGCTGTCGGTCGCGCGGTAGCGGAACAGGGGCAGGGCCAGGTCGATGCGGTCGATGTCGAGGCCGAGTTCGAAGTCGGCGCGCCGGTGCACGGCGTCGGTGAGAGTCTCGGCCGGGGCCGGGTGGCCGCAGAAGGAGTTGGTCCAGACGCCGGGCCAGGTCTTCTTGGCCAGTGCCCGCCGGGTCACCAGGACCTCACCGCGAGCGTTGAACACGTAGCAGGAGAACGCCAGGTGCAGGGAGGTGTCGGCGCCGTGCACGCTGCTCTTGGCGGCGGTGCCGATCTCGCGACCCTCCTCGTTCAGCAGTACAACCAGATCGTCGGCAGGGGCGGCGTGCCGAGATTCGATGGTGTCGAATTCGATCGTGTGTTCTGCTGTGTGCATCACGGGACTTCCTCTCGTGCAGCCAAGATACCCGAAAAAGTACCTAACCGAGTTAGCGATATTCGAGGCTAGCATGGTGCCTATGCCTCCCGCCGTCATACCCGCCGCGGAGCCGAGTCGAGTCGGTTCCGACGCGTACTGGTACCCGGATGCCGCCGCCGGTGCCGGCCCGGAGCCGGTCACCGCGGTCGACGTGCTCCGCGCCGTGCGCAGGTTCCGCGCGGCCGACGTGGCGATGCGCATCCGGGCGCGCTCCGACATGGACATGAACGACTCCGACCTGGTCGCCCTGCGGCACCTGATCGCGGCAGAGGAGCGCTCGGAGCCGATCGGCCCGAAGGACCTCAGTGCCGTTCTCGGCATCACCTCGGCCGCCACGGCCAAGCTGCTCTCGCGGCTGGAGGCATCCGGTCGGCTGCGCCGGGAGCCGCACCCGAGCGACCGGCGTGCGCAGGTGCTGCACGCCACCCGGCGCGCTCACGACGAGATGCGGCGAACCCTGGGAGCGGCACACCAGCGGATGCTGGCCGCCGCCGAGAAGCTCACCGCGCCGGAGCAGCTCGCCGTGGTGCGTTTCCTCGACGAGCTCAGCGGAGCGATGGACGAGCCGGCCGACTCGGCCGCGCCCGACACCGACGCCCCCACCGCACCCTGACTCGCGGGTTTGCGGCGGCTGCCGGTGGCCGAGGGGCTAGGAAGCCGGGCGGTACCCTTGAGTACGTGATTATTCCCGCCGCCCAGCACGTGCACACCCTCCTCGCCTCGTATCCGGACTTCCCCCAACCCGGGATCCTGTTCCATGACCTCAACCCGGTTTTTGCCGATGCCGTGGCCTTCCGAGCGATCATCGACGACCTGAGTGAGCGCTACCGGGGCCAGTTCGACGCCGTGGCCGGCATCGAGGCCCGCGGGTTCCTGCTCGCGGCCGGGATCGGTTACGCCGCCCAGTGCGCGGTCCTCGCGGTGCGCAAGGGCGGAAAGCTCCCCGGCACGGTGCTGACGGAGGAGTACGACCTGGAGTACGGCTCGGCACGCCTCGAACTGGAGGTCGGGCAGCTGCCCGCCGGGTCCCGGGTGCTCATCGTGGATGACGTGCTGGCCACCGGCGGCACCGTCGCGGCCACCGCGCGCCTCATCGAACGGGCCGGCTACCTGACGATCGGTGTCGGCGTGGTGCTTGAACTGGCCGAGCTCGACGGGCGTAGCCGTATCGGCGACGCACCCGTGCACACCATCGTCTCGGTCTAGCCGCGCGCTTTGTGACCCGTGTCGCACGGTTCCTTCGGCACGGGTCGTCTCCGATGGCACAGGTTGTTGCTCGCGGCACGTGGTATTTCCGGCGGCCCGGGATAGAACGCAGGCCGCCGCGATTGCCACGTGCCGCCGGGGCTAACCCGCGCCACGACGCTCGTGGCGGGGTCAGGTCCGGGTACCGCTAGTAGGCGGCGGGGTTGGCCGAGGGCTCGACGGCTGCGCCGGAGAGCACGGCCTTGCTGCCGGACACGCCGAGACGGCTCGCGCCGGCCTCGATCATGGCGAGGGCGTCGGCGTGGCTGCGCACCCCGCCGGAGGCCTTGACGCCGAGGGCATCGCCGACGGTTTCGCGCATCAGGCGCACGGCGTGCACGGTGGCGCCGCCGGCCGGGTGGAACCCTGTCGAGGTCTTGACGAAATCGGCGCCGGCGGCCACGGCCGCGCGGCACACGCCGACGATCTCGTCGTCGGTGAGGGCGGCGGACTCGATGATCACCTTGAGGATCAGGGGTGCGGGGATCTCGGCGCGCACGGCGCTGATGTCGGCTTCGACGAGATCGAACCGGCCGGCCTTGGCCGCACCGATGTCGATGACCATGTCCACCTCGTCGGTGCCCTGCGACACCGACAGGGCGGCCTCGGCAGCCTTGATCGAGCTGGCGTGCTTGCCGCTCGGGAAACCGCAGACCACGGCGACCTTGAGGTCGGCATCCGCGGGAAGGGTCAGCGGCAACATCGACGGCGACACGCAGACCGAGTAGACGCCAAGCTCAACGGCCTCGGCGATGAGGCCGGCCACGTCGGCCTGGGTGGCCTCGGGCTTCAGCAGGGTGTGGTCGATATAGCGGGCGAGGCCGGCGGCGTCGAGTGCGGGGGCGGGTGTGGAAGAGGTCATGCTCGTAAGTCCTTTGGGAGGGGCGGCGAGGTGTCCGCCTGGCTCGATCTTACCCGGCGAGCGGATGATGTTCCCTGGCGGGTGCGGCATGCTTGAGTTATGAGCGGGAGCGGTGATGCGTGGGTCTACGGCCCCGACGGTGCCAGGTTCTGGGGCCGGTACGGGGCGGCCGGTCTGCTCGTGCACCATCCGGACCTCGGTGTCCTTCTGCAGCACCGTGCCCTGTGGAGCCATCAGGGCGACACCTGGGGAGTCCCGGGCGGCGCCAGGCACGAGAACGAGAGCGCCCTCGACGCCGCGATCCGGGAGGCCGGTGAAGAGGCCGGTGTTCCCGCGCACCTGCTCAGGCTGAGCTTCAGTTCGGTGGTCGACCTCGGCTTCTGGTCGTACACCACGGTGGTCGTCCGAGCGCTGGAACCGTTCGACCCGATCATCAGCGACACCGAGAGCATCGCGCTGCGCTGGGTGGCGCCGGCCGAGGTGCAGCAGCTGCCGCTGCATCCGGGTTTCGCGGCCAGCTGGCCCGCGCTCAGGGACCGCCTGGTCTGACCGGGCCGTCGCCGGCGGATGCGCCCACCGAGTCGGGCGCCGGTCGGCGCGGCGGCCACGGCACGAGGGCGGAGACCTCGCGCTGATAGGCCCGATAGCCGGGATGCCTGGAGACCGAGATGCTCTCGGTGAAGGCGGTCGATCCCGCGAAGAGCAGGGTCAGCAACACCGCGCCGAGTGCACCCGGCTGCAGCCAGGTGCCGGCGGCGATGGCGCCGAAGCCGGCGATCACCCACCACTGGGCGATCTCGCAGAAATAGTTCGGATGCCTGGAGAACCCGAACAGTCCGCTCCGCAGAAACCCCGGGTCGGCCCCGCCCCGCGCACGGAGCACGGCGCGGGAGCGTTGGAAGTCCCACTGCTGCTGATCGGCCACGGTCTCCCCGGCGAGGAAGGCGAGGAACAGCACGGTGGCGACCAGGTCGGTAGCGCCGAACGGTGTCTGTGGGTGCTGCAGCCCGATCCACGCCGGCAGGGTGATGAGCAGCAGCAACAGGTTCTGGTAGCCGGAAATGAAGACCAGGTTGAACAGGGCGAACTGGCGCCGGCTCATCCTGCGCCCCAGCGCCGCCCACCGATAGTCCTCACCGCCGGGCCGGTAGCCGCCCTTCCGCGCGAAATTGAAGGTCAGTCGCAGGCCCCACAGTGTGCCGAGCACGGCCATGACGACCAGCCGGGGATCGGTGAGCCCGCCGGCGACGGCGAACACCCACAGATAGACCGGCGGCAGCACCGACCAGGCCCGGTCCACCCAGGAGTACTCCCGGGTCAGAACCGACAGCAGCCAGGTTGTGGCGATGGCGGCCGCACACAGGCTCAGGCACACCAGCAGGGCGGATGCGGCGGCGGTCATCGGGGCGCCGTCCCCTCCGGCACCGCGTCCGCCGACATCGCCTCGTCGAGCACCACATCGCTGGGCGCTTTGTCTGGGCGCAGGCCCCGCCAGCTCGGGTGCCGCAGCCGGCCGGCCGGTGTCCACCCGGCGAACTCGACTTCGCCCACGAGCACCGGGCGCACCCACACGGCGTCGGACGCCTCCTCCGACGGAACGTCGTCGAACGGGGTGTCCGTCGTGGGCAGCTCGTCGAGCCGGCGGCGCAGGCTCGTCAGGTCGCGGTCGCGGAAGCCGGTGCCGATCCGCCCGGCGTACCGCAGTCGGGCTGTGTCGCCGGCCGTCGGCACGCCCACGAGAAGCGAGCCGAAGGTGTCGCCGCGGTGCCCGTTTCCGGGCCGCCAGCCGCCGATCACGACCTCCTGTGCCCTGACGTGTTTGATCTTCACCCACCGGTCGGTGCGGCGTCCGCTCGTGTAGGTACTGCCGGTCTCCTTGGCGATCAGTCCCTCCAGGCCGAGTTGCCGGCTGGTGGCCAGCACCGTGGCGGCGTCGCCGGAGAAGGACGGCGGCACCTGCACGGTTCCGGTGGCCGTCACACCGGCCTCCAAAGCCGCCCGGCGCTCCGCGTACGGCTGGTCGACCAGAGCAGCGCCGTCGTTCTCGAGCAGGTCGAAGACGAAATAGTGCACGGGGGCCCGCCGCTGCGCCCGGCGCACATCACCCTCATCGGTGAGCCCGAGCCTGGTCTGCAGCAGTGAGAAGTCGGGCCGGTTTGTGGTGTCCAGGGCCACGACCTCCCCGTCGAGCACGGCGCCGCCGGTTCCCACGGCCGTTCGCAGGTCGTCCACGAGCTCGGGGAAGGATGCCGTGACGTCGTTGCCGTTCCGGGTGAGGAAGCGCACCTTCCCGCCGCCGTCGAGGTAGGCCAGCATCCGGATGCCATCCCACTTCATCTCGTAGGCCCAGTCGGACTCCGCAGACAGCTCGCGCAGGCTGCCCAGCCTGGCGAGCATGGGGGAGTATCGGGCCTCGGCAGGACCCCAGCCGGCCGGGATCGATCGTTTCGGTTTCATCAGGTGGATCAGCCAGTTGCGCGACCCCGCACCGCCGGTCCGGATGAGCGCGAACTCGTGTTCGGCACCGCCCAGACCGCCGTCCGGTTTGCCGTGCAGGGTGACGATTACCTCATCGTCCCGCCATTTCTGCAGCGAATAGGTGCCGGAATCCCAGATCGACATGGTGCCGGCGCCGTACTCTCCCGCCGGAATATCACCCTGGAACTCGAGATACTCCAGCGGGTGATCCTCGGTGTGCACGGCCAGGTGGTTGTGGGTGGGGTCGGCCGGCACGCCCTTGGGCAGCGCCCACGAGACCAGCACGCCGCCCTGTTCCAGGCGCAGGTCGAAGTGCAGGGCCCTGGCGTGGTGCTCCTGGATCACAAACGATGCCCCGCCACCACCGGAGGGCGTCGGCGGTGTCGCCGTCGGCACGGGCTCAGGGGTGCGCCGGGCGTCGCGCTTGCTGCGGTACTGGTGCAGGCGGTCCTCGTCGGTCCGTGAGGCCGAGCCGGCGCCCGCGTCGATGGCGTCCGCCACTGGGCCCAGCAGGTCGGGGCGTCGTTCCAGTCGTTTCAGCACCTGCCGGTAATCCAGCTGCTCCAGTCCGGGCGACTCCAGCTCCCGCCAGGTTCGCGGTGCCGCCACCAGCGGCCGCAGCAGTCCGCGCAGGCTGTACGGCGCGATGGTGGTCTTGTTCGCGCTGTTCTGGCTCCAGTCCACGAAGACCTTCCCGTCCCGCAGCGACCGGGTCATCGCGCTGAGCACCTCTCCTGGATGGTCCGCTTCCAACGCCCGCGCGAGTTCATGCGCCACCTGGCCCACCTGCTCAGAGGTGTGGCTACCGTCCAGCGCCGCATACAGGTGGATGCCCTTGCTCCCGCTGGTCACCGGCAGGGTGTCCAGGCCCATGTCCAGCAGCAGGGCCCTGGCCCACCGGGCCACCTCCGCGCACTCGGCGAGGCCGACGCCCTCGCCGGGGTCCAGGTCCAGCACCAGCCGGTCGGGGCGGGCCGGGGCGCCCGCCACGTCGAACCGCCACTGCGGCACGTGGATCTCCAGGGTGCCGATCTGGGCGAGCCAGGTGAGGGTGGCCAGGTCGTTCACCAGCGGGTACACGGTGGTGCGCGCCTTGTGAGCGAGTTCCCGGCGCTCCACCCAGTCCGGCGTGCCCTCGGCCAGGTTCTTCTGGAAGAACACCTGCCCGGGCTCCTGGGGCGTGCCCACGCCGTGCACCCAGCGCTTGCGGGTCGCCGGCCGGTCCCGCGCATGGCGGATGAGCTCATCCGCGACCGCCGCGTAGTAGCCCAGGATGTCGGCCTTGGTGGTGCCGGTCTCCGGGTACATCACCTTGTCCAGATGGGTGAGGGTGACCCGGCGGCCACCCACCGTCACGACCTCCCGCTGAGCGCCGTCGGCGCTCACAGCGCCATTCCCCGCAGCCCCCGCGCCAGTTGCCATGTGCCCAGCTTGCTCCACGCCCGCCCACCGGTCTAGCCTCACCCCATAGGACGGGTGTGTACTGGGCTCTGGAGGACGAACGATGCGATCAATCTGGAAGGGCGCCATCACGTTCGGGCTGGTCAACGTGCCGGTCAAGGTCTACAGCGCCACCGAAGACCACGACGTCGAACTGCACCAGGTGCACGACGCTGACGGCGGACGCATCCGCTACCAGCGCCGCTGTGAGGTCTGCGGCAAGGTCGTCGACTACGCGCACATCGACAAGGCCTTCACCGACGGCGACAAGACCGTCGTGATCACCGATGCCGATCTCAAGTCCCTGCCCGAGGAACGCAGCCGCGAGATCGACGTCGTCGAATTCGTGCCCAGCGACCAGCTCGACCCGATCATGTTCGACCGCAGCTACTTCCTCGAGCCAGACGGTTCCTCGCCCAAGGCCTACGTGCTGCTGCGGCGCACCCTGGAGCAGACCGACCGCACCGCCATCGTGCACTTCGCGTTGCGGCAGAAAACGCGGCTCGCCGCACTCCGGGTGCGCGACGGCGTTCTGATGCTTCAGACCCTGCTCTGGGACGACGAGGTGCGGGTGGCCGAGTTCCCGGCGCTTGAGCAGGCCGTGAAGATCTCCGACCGTGAGCTGGACCTCTCCGCGGCCCTGGTGGACTCCTTCGCCGCCGATTTCAGCCCGGGCGACTACACCGATGAGTACCAGGCCCAACTGCGCCGCCTCATCGAAGAGAAGCTCGAGAAGGGTGACGCGATCGACACCGAGGCCACCTTCGGCGGCGCCGACGAGGAGGTCGGCGGGGGAGAGGTGCTCGACCTGATGGAGGCGCTGCGCCGCAGCGTCGACCGCAGCCGGTCCGGGGACGGTGCCGCCAAGACCGGTGCCGCCAAGACCGGTGCCGCCAAGACCGCAGCAACCAAGACGGCAGCAACCAAGACGGCAGCAACCAAGACCGGTGCCTCCAAGACCAAGGCCGCCACGAAGAAGCCCGCCGCCAGGAAAGAAGCCTGAGCCTCTTCCGTGGCCGCTCGATAGACTCGTGTCGTGACCGGGCCCGTTCCACCTCACCTCAGCTCCAGGGTGCTGACGGTGCCGAATCTGCTCAGTTTCCTGCGACTGGCGCTCGTCCCGGTCTTCCTCGCCCTGCTGGTGAGCGGTGAAGACGCCTGGGCGCTCCTGGTCCTCGCGGTGGCCAGCCTCACCGACTACCTCGATGGCGTGATCGCGCGAAGGTTCAACCAGATCACCCGGCTCGGCCAACTGCTCGACCCGGCCGCGGACCGGCTCTACATCTTTGCCGCACTCGTCGGGCTCGCCTGTCGCGATCTGGTGCCGTGGTGGATCGTTGCCGTCGTCGTCGGTCGCGATGTATTCCTGCTCGGCCTGGGAGTTGTGCTGGCCAACCACGGTTTCGGCCCGCTTCCTGTGCATCAGCTGGGCAAGGTGGCCACGTTCTGCCTCTTTTATGCCCTCCCGATGATCATGCTCGGCCAGGCGTTCCCCGAGCTGTCCTGGTGGTCGCAGCCCGTCGGCTGGGCGTTCGGTCTCTGGGGCGCCTACCTCTACTGGTGGGCCGGGGCCATCTACGCGATTGAAACGGTTCGGGTGATTCGGCTTCCGCGCGCTTGAAGGTCCGTTCCATCCGATACGATTTACCCAGTAGGAGGTGCACCGTGGTCGATCCCGACGACAAGAAAGAACCCGTGCGTAAGGTGGCGCCTGAGAATGCCACGGGCAACGTCGACACGACGATGACGTTCAGCCAGGAGTTCGCGGCGTCCTTGGCCGCGCTCGACGCCAACGTCACCGTCGAGGAGCAGGAGGCCATTGCGGCGCTGCCCTCAGGGTCAGCCCTCCTGGTGGTGCGCCGCGGTCCCAATTCGGGTGCGCGTTTCCTCCTGGATGCCGATGTCACCACGGTGGGACGACACCCGAATGCCGACATCTTCCTCGATGACGTCACGGTGTCGCGTCGCCATGCCGAATTCCTGCGCAACGGCCGCATCTTCCAGGTGAAAGACCTGGGATCGCTCAACGGCACGTATTTTGACGGCGAACGCATCGACCTGGCCGTCCTCACCGACGGATCCGAAGTTCAGGTCGGCAAATTCCGCCTCACGTTCTACGCCTCGCGGCTCGACCTCGTTCACCTGGCGAGCGACTAGTGTCGGCGTCCTCCGCCCAGGCCAGACTGCCGGGCGCGACGTCACTCTTGAGTATCGGCCAGGTCCTGGCCCGGTTGACACCGGAATTCCCGGACCTGACCCCGTCCAAACTGCGGTTCCTTGAGGAACAGGGGCTTGTCTCCCCGGCACGCACGGAGTCCGGCTACCGCAAGTTCAACGGCGGCGACGTTGACAGGCTGCGCCTGATCCTGTCGATGCAGCGCGACCACTACCTGCCGCTGAAGGTGATCCGCGCCTACCTCGACGACCTCGACGCGGGCCTGTCACCGGTTCTTCCCGGCGGCGGGGCACCCGGTCCGAGCATGCTCGTGATCGCGCGACGCTTCACCCGCGAGGACCTCCTGCGCGAGTCCGGAGCCTCCTCCACTCTTCTGCACGACGCCGTCACCGCGTCGATCATCGTGCCGGCCGAACACTACGGCGACGACGCCCTCAAGGTGCTCCGCGCCCTGGTCGACCTGCAGCAGAGCGGGATCGAACCCAGGCACCTCCGCGGCTTCCGCGGTGCGGCCGAACGCGAGCTCGGCCTGATCGAGAGCGCCCTGGTTCCGCTGGCCCGCCGCAAAGACGCCTCCAGCCGCGCCAAGGCGGCCGAAATGGCCGTGGAGATCGCCGGGCAGCTCGAAGTGATCCGTGGCAGCCTGATCCGCTCCGCCCTGGGCCGCCTGACCAAATAAGTCGTAGACTGAAAGTTCAACGCACCGAGAACCAGCGTTCTCTCGACACGCCGACACGTTCGGGCGGATGTCATCGCTAGGGGCCGCCGGTCTCGCTAACGTTGAAGTGCGGCCTGAAGGTTCGCATCCACCCCCGAGAGGCGTTCTGTATGAGTGAACTCAATCCCCGAGATGATTCGTCTCGGTACGGTCAGGGGCTGCTCTTCACCGACGGGATGCCCGAGCTCGACGAGAACTCCGGCTACCGGGGCGCCGTCGCGGCGCGCGCCGCGGGTATCAGCTACCGCCAGCTCGACTACTGGGCCCGCACCGAACTCGTGGAGCCCACGGTTCGCGGTGCGGCCGGCTCCGGCTCGCAGCGACTCTACGGCTTCCGCGACATCCTGGTACTCAAGCTCGTCAAACGTCTGCTCGACACCGGCATCTCCCTGCAGCAGATCCGCACCGCGGTCAACCAGCTGCGCGAATCAGGCGTCAACGACCTGGCCCAGACCACCCTCATGAGCGACGGCGCCAGCGTCTACCTCTGCACCTCCAACGACGAGGTCATCGACCTCGTCAGCCGCGGCCAGGGTGTCTTCGGCATCGCCGTCGGCAAGGTCCTGCGCGAGGTGGAAACCACCCTCGTCGAACTCGACACCCAGACGGCCGACCCGTCCGACGAGCTCGCCGCCCGTCGCGTCTCCCGCAAGGTCTCCTAGCCGCAGGAAGTGTGAGAAAAGCCCCGAAAACGCTCGCGTTTCGGGGCTTTTCTCACAGCTCGAGAGCTCTTAGCGCGCGGGGACTTCCGCGTACTCGCCGATGCGTGCGGTGCGCAGGACCCGGTCCAGCAGCTGGTCGAAGTAGTGCGCCATCTCCTGGGCGCTGTCGCCCGGCCAGGTGTGCAGGGGCTTCGCGGCGCCCTGGGCCTGCTGCAGGCTGGTGCGCTCCGGAAGCTGCGGGCTGAGCACCAGCGGTCCGAACATGTCGCGCAGTTCCTTGATCCGGAACTGGTGCTCCAGTGACGCGGTGCGGGCGCGGTTGACGATGATGCCCAACGGCTGCAGCCGGGGGCTGAGGCCACGACGGATTTCCTCGATCGCGCGCAGGGCACGGTCGGCGGCGGCCACCGAGAACAGGCCGGGCTCGGTGACCACGGCAACCCGGTCGCTGGCGGCCCACGCGGTGCGGGTGAGCGCGTTCAGCGAGGGGGCACAGTCGATCAGCACGAGGTCGTAGTCCTTCTCCACCGTGGAGAGGGCCTCCTCGAGCTTCCAGATGTCCCGGATGCTGGGGTGCGGGCCGTCGAAATTAATGGCGGAGGGGCTGCCGATCATGACGTCGATCGTGCCGGGGCGACCGCGGGTCCAGCCGCTGGGCGCGATGGCGGCCCGAACGACTTTTTCCTTCGGCGAAGCCAGCACGTCGGCGACGTTGAGGTGGCCGGCGAGCTGGATGTCGAGCCCGGTAGAGACATCTGATTGCGGATCGAGGTCGACCACGAGGGTCCGAACACCGCGGGCGAAGGCGGCAGAAGCCAGACCAAGGGTTACCGTGGTCTTGCCTACCCCTCCCTTGAGGGAGCTAACGCTAAGTACGTGCACAAGTAGATACGTTACCTTCACTAGTCTTAGAGAACCTAACCGTCAGCTGTGTGCCGCTCCCGGATCGAAAGGTCTCTATGTTCACCAAAATCCTCGTCGCCAACCGTGGAGAGATAGCAATCCGCGCGTTCCGCGCCGCCTATGAACTGGGCGCGAAAACCGTCGCCGTCTTCCCGTTCGAAGACCGCAATTCACTGCACAGGCTGAAGGCCGACGAGGCTTACGAGATCGGCGAACCCGGACACCCCGTCCGCGCCTACCTCGATGTGTCCGAGATCATCCGGGTGGCCAAGGAGAGCGGCGCAGACGCCATCTACCCCGGCTACGGATTCCTCTCCGAGAACCCCGAGCTCGCCGAAGCGGCCAAGGCCGCCGGCATCACCTTCATCGGGCCGGGCTCGCACGTGCTCGAGATGGCCGGCAACAAGGTCACCGCCAAGGAACACGCCATCGCTGCCGGTGTGCCCGTCCTCAAGTCCAGCGCGCCGTCGCGAGACGTCGAGGAGCTCATCGCGGCCGCAGAGGAGATCGGCTTCCCCATCTTCGCCAAGGCCGTCGCCGGCGGCGGTGGACGCGGCATGCGCCGCGTCGCCTCCATGGCCGACCTGCGCGGTTCCCTCGAAGAGGCCATGCGCGAGGCCAACAGCGCCTTCGGTGACCCCACCATGTTCCTCGAGCAGGCGGTGCTCCGGCCCCGCCACATCGAGGTGCAGATCCTTGCGGACGCCACGGGCGAGACCGTGCACCTGTTCGAGCGCGACTGCTCGGTGCAGCGCCGCCACCAGAAGGTCATCGAGATCGCACCGGCCCCCAACCTGCCGGAGGAGATCCGTCAGCGACTGCACGCCGACGCCGTGGCCTTCGCCAGGTCGATCGGTTACGTCAACGCCGGCACCGTCGAATTCCTGCTCGACACCGTCGGCGAACGCGCCGGCCAGCACGTGTTCATCGAGATGAACCCGCGCATCCAGGTGGAGCACACCGTGACCGAGGAAGTCACCGACGTCGACCTCGTGCAGTCCCAGATCCGCATCGCCGCAGGGGAGACCCTGGCCGACCTCGGCCTGGGCCAGGACACGATCAAACTGCGCGGCTTCGCCCTGCAGTGCCGCATCACCACAGAGGACCCCACCGCGGGATTCCGCCCGGACACCGGCAAGATCACCACCTACCGCTCGCCCGGCGGCGCCGGCATCCGCCTGGACGGCGGAACCATCAACCCCGGCGCGCAGATCAGCCCGCACTTCGACTCGATGCTCGCCAAGCTCACCTGCCGCGGCCGCGACTACGCGTCCGCCGTCACCCGCTCCAAGCGCGCGTTGGCCGAGTTCCGCATCCGCGGCGTCTCCACCAACATCGCCTTCCTGCAGGCCGTGCTGGAAGACCCCGACTTCGCCAACGGCGACCTGAGCACCTCCTTCATCGACGAGCGTCCGCAGCTGCTGCGTGGCCGGGCCTCCAAGGACCGCGGCACGAAGATCCTCAACTGGCTCGCCGACGTCACCGTGAACCAGCCCAACGGTGTGCCCCTGACCCTGCTGAACCCCGCAGAGAAGCTGCCCAAGCTCGACCTGTCCATTCCGGCGCCGGAGGGTTCGCGGCAGAAGCTGCAGCTGCTCGGCCCGGTCGGCTTCGCCAGCGCCCTGCGCGCCCAAACGGCGCTGGCCGTCACCGACACGACCTTCCGTGACGCCCACCAGTCGCTGCTGGCCACCCGGGTGCGCACCAAGGACCTCGTCGCCGTGGCTCCCTACGTGGCCAGGCTCACCCCCGAACTGCTCTCGGTCGAGGCCTGGGGCGGTGCCACCTACGACGTGGCCCTCCGCTTCCTCGGCGAAGATCCGTGGGAGCGTCTCGGCGCCCTGCGCGAGGCCCTGCCGAACATCAACATCCAGATGCTGCTGCGCGGCCGCAACACCGTGGGCTACACCCCGTACCCCACCGAGGTGACGGATGCGTTCGTCCGCGAGGCCAGCGATTCAGGTGTTGACATCTTCCGCATCTTCGACGCCCTCAACGACGTCAACCAGATGCGTCCGGCCATCGACGCCGTGCTGAACACCGGCGACAGCGTTGCCGAGGTGGCGCTCTGCTACACCGGCGACCTGCTCGACCCTGCCGAGGACCTCTACACGCTCGACTACTACCTGCGCCTGGCCGACCAGATCGTGGCGTCCGGCGCGCACATCCTGGCCATCAAGGACATGGCCGGGCTGCTGCGGCCCGCCGCCGCGGCGAAGCTCGTCACCGCGTTCCGCGAACGGTTCGACCTGCCGGTGCACGTGCACACGCACGACACCCCCGGCGGCCAACTGGCGACCCTGCTGGCGGCCTCCCAGGCCGGAGCCGACGCCGTGGACGTGGCCAGCGCCCCGATGGGCGGCACCACCAGCCAGCCGTCGGCGTCCTCCCTCGTGGCCGCGCTCGCTCACACCGAACGGGACACCGGCATCTCCCTCCAGAACGTCTGCGACCTCGAGCCGTACTGGGAAGACGTGCGCCGGGTCTACCACCCCTTCGAATCGGGCCTCCGCGCCCCCACCGGCCGGGTGTACAAGCACGAGATCCCGGGCGGGCAGCTGTCCAACCTGCGCACCCAGGCCATCGCGCTCGGCCTCGCCGATGACTTCGAGCTCATCGAAGACATGTACGCGGCAGCGAACGAGATCCTGGGCCGCGTGCCCAAGGTGACACCGTCCTCCAAGGTCGTCGGTGACCTGGCCCTGTACCTCGCGGCCGTGAACGCCGACCCGGCTGATTTCGAAGCCAACCCTTCCAAGTACGACGTGCCGGACTCCGTGGTGGGCTTCATGGCCGGCGAACTCGGCGACCTGCCGGGCGGCTGGCCGGAGCCCTTCCGCAGCAAGGTGCTCGAGGGCCGCAGTATCCGGGTGAGCACGACCGAGCTGACCGACGAGGAACGTACCGCCCTCGACGCCGACAGCCCCACTCGACGCGCCATGCTCAACCAGCTGCTCTTCCCGGCTCCCACCCGGACCTTCCAACAGATCCGCGAACTCTTCGGCGACCTGTCCGTGGTCGACACTGTCGACTACCTTTACGGTCTGCGGCAGGGCACCGAACACTCGGTCGAGATCGACAAGGGTGTGCGGCTCTACGTCGGGCTCGAGGCGATCGGCGAGGCCGACGAGAAGGGCATGCGCACCGTCATGACCATTCTCAACGGGCAGCTGCGTCCGGTCTTCGTGCGTGACCGCAGCATCGCCGTGGTCAGTAAGGCGGCCGAGAAGGCCGACGCCAACCAGCCCGGCCAGATCGCCGCACCGTTCTCCGGTGTGGTCACCCTGCAGGTCGCCGATGGCGACCACGTGACCGCCGGCCAGAGCGTCGCGTCGATCGAGGCCATGAAGATGGAAGCAGCCATCACCTCACCCATCGCCGGCGTCGTCGAAAGGGTCGCGATCCCCGCCACCCAGCAGGTCGACGCGGGAGACCTGCTCGTAGTGGTGCGGCCACGCTAGGCTGAGGCCTGATTTGGGGCCCATTCGTGGCCCGCGAAAAAACGAGGAGTCTGCTGTGACAGATCGACGGACAGACGATGCCCAACCGCACGATGAAGGCGACGGCCAGCTGAGCCCGGCCCCGGCAGGGGCCGGGTCGCCGGAGTCCGGTGCTGCCAGAGCGCGACCGGGTGACGAGTATCACAGCGAACTCCCGCCGCACACCTTCGACAACCTCGCCGCCGCCTTGCCGGAGAGCTTCGTCTCGCTCGGCGCCGCCGGCCTGCCCAGGTCCGCGGTAGCGCCCCGCGCCGCGCACGACCCGGCCACCCCGACGGCGGGCGCACACCCCGGCACTCACACCATCGAGATCGTCACCCCGCAGCCGGCGCGGGGCGTCACAGCTCCGCTGGGCGCGAGCGGCACCGCAGCGGCAGCGCTGTCCCGCAACACCGGACCCACGAGCGCGGCAACGGCCAGCCGGCGCGACCGCACCCGAACGGACGCCGTCGCCCCGGAATCCGCATCGATGCTCACCTCCGACCGGCTGCTGGAGATCAACCGCAAGACCCGGCGCCCGCCGAACGGCAGCTGGAACCGGTTCGTCTACAACGCCACCTTCCACCTGGTCAACCTGGGCGATTCGGCCGCCGTGCGCGCGCACCGGGCAATGGACGAACGCATCCAGAAGCAGTTCGAGGGCGGCGCGAGGTTCGTCCCGATCCTCACCCGCAAGGGCGGCGTGGGCAAGACCACCGTCACCGCACTGCTCGGCATGGCCATGGCCGACGCCAGGGAAGACCGGATCATCGCCGTCGACGCCAACCCCGACCGGGGCACCCTGAGCGAACGGGTGTCCAAGCAGACCAGGTCGACGGTGCGCGACGTCGTGACCAAGGCCGCCTCCATCGGCGGCTTCACCGATTTCTCGGCGTTGGTATCCAGGGACGAGACCCGTCTGGACATCCTGGCCAGCGACACCGACCCGCTCCTGTCCGAAGCGTTCGACGAGAACGACTACAACGTCGTCGCCGACCTGGCGGCCCGGTTCTACTCGATCGTCCTGACCGACTGCGGCACCGGGATCGTGCACTCGGTCATGCGCGCGACCCTGCAGCGCGCCGATTCCATCGTGATCGTGTCCGGCGGCAGTGTCGATGAGGCCCGGTTGGCCTCCGAAACGCTGACCTGGCTCGAGGCCAACGGTTACGGTGAACTCGTTCGCAACGCCATCGTCGCCCTCAATACCGCGACCCAGGGCACCAACCTGGTCAAGCTCGAGGAGATCGAGTCGCACTTCCGGTCCCGGGTTCGCGAGATCGTGCGGATCCCGTACGACCCGCAGTTGGCCGCCGGCAGTGTGGTGTCCTTCAAGGACCTCAAGCCGATCACCCGACTGGCCGCGCGTACCCTCGCTGCCCTCGTCGTCGAAGGGTTGCCGGCCGAGCGCCGCGCCTGACTCCCTCGCACCGTATCCGTTCCATCCGTTCCATCCGTTCCATCTGATCCATCCGTTCATCCTGAAGAGAGTTTCCCCGTGCCCGAACGCCAGATCCGCCTGCTGGGCGATCCCGTCCTCAAGACCCGCTCAGAGCCGATCGGCACCATCGACGCCCGGGTGCGCAGCCTCGTCGAAGACCTGGTGGACAGCGTGAAGCTGCCGGGCCGGGCCGGCGTTGCCGCGGCCCAGATCGGCGTGAACCTGCGTGCCTTCAGCTACAACATCGACGGGGACATCGGCTATATCCTCAACCCGGTTCTGGTGGAGCTGGCGGGGGAGCCGGCGATGGTCGACGAGGGTTGCCTGTCGGTGCCCGGCCTGTGGTACCCGACCAAGCGCTACCCGTTCGCCAGGGTTACCGGCATCGACCTGGCCGGCAACCCCGTCGCGGTATCCGGCGAGGGCCTGATGGCGCAGGCTCTGCAGCACGAGACCGACCACCTCGACGGGCTGCTCTACCTGGACCGGCTCGACAAGGAAAACCGCCGTGCGGCGATGAAGGAAGTGCGCGAGTCCGACTGGTTCTAACCTGTAGAGGTTGTAGCCGACACAGACGAACGAGCTGCCCCGCTGTAGCCGGGCAGCTCGTTCGTGTGTGCGCGCCTAGTCTTGTGCGGTCTCGCGCACCGGCACGGCTGCCGTCATCGGGTTCGCACCGTAGAGGTTCTGGATCTCGGCGGCGAAGTCCCGGAGGATCACGTCCCGCTTGATGCTCATCTTCGGCGTGAGGTAGCCGGCCGCCTCGGTGAGTTCGATGGGCAGCACCACGAACTTGCGGATGGACTCCGCCCTGGACACCGTCTCGTTGGCGTGGTCGATCGCCCGTTGGACCTCGGCAAGGACCTTCGGGTGCACCGACGCGTCCATGAGGGACATCCCGGCGTCTTCGTGGTTGTTGTTCAACCAGACCGGCAACATCTCGGGGTCGAGGGTGACCAGCGCCGCGATGAACGGTTTCTGGTCGCCGACCACGACGACCTGGCCGACCAGCGGGTTCGACCGGATCGGGTCTTCGAGGGCTGCCGGAGCGACGTTCTTGCCGCCGGCGGTCACGATGATCTCTTTCTTGCGCCCGGTGATCGAGAGGAACCCGTCGTCGTCGAGGGCACCGATATCACCGGTCTTCAGCCAGCCGTCGTCGAAGACGGCGGCGGTGGCTTCCGGGTTCTTCCAGTACTCGGTGAAGACGTTGACACCCTTGACCTCGATTTCACCGTCGTCCATCACCCGCACCGAGACACCGGGCAGCGCCGGGCCGACACTGCCGATCTTGGACTTGGTGGCCAGGTTCACCGTAGCGGGGGCCGTGGTCTCGGTCAGGCCATAGCCCTCGAGGATGACGATGCCCAGGCTGTGGAAGAAGTGGCCCAGGTGAGCACCGAGCGGCGCGGAGCCGGAGACGGCGAATTTGACGTTGCCGCCCATCGCGGTGCGCAGCTTGCTGTAGACCAGCCTGTCGAACAGCGCGAACTTGATCTTCATGCCCAGCGGGATCCGCTCGCCGGCCTCGACCAGCTTGGAGTGCGCCACGGCGACCTCGGAGGCGGCCTCGAAGATCTTCCCCTTGCCGCCGGCCTCGGCCTTCTGCTCGGCGGAGTTGTAGACCTTCTCGAAGACCCGGGGGACGGCGAGGAGGAAGGTCGGCTTGAAGCTGCCCAACGACGGCAGCAGCTGCCGAGTGTCCGGCTGGTGACCCACCCGGACGCCACCGTGCACGCAGAGCACCGCGATGAAGCGGGCGAAGACGTGCGCCGTGGTGATGAACAACAGGGTGGATGCGCCGTTCTCGTCGGTGAGAACGGGCTTGAGGGCGATCCCGGCGTTGCGGCTGGTCTCAACGAAGTTGGCGTGGCTGAGCACGCAGCCCTTGGGCCGGCCGGTGGAGCCTGACGTGTAGATCAGGGTGGCGATGTCGGAGCCGACGGCCAGACGACGGCGTCGCTCGATTTCGGCATCCGGAACATCGACGCCCCTGGCGGCGAGCTTGTCCAGGTCGCCCAGGTCGATCTGCCAGACCGTCTCAACGTCGGGCAGGTCGGGGTGCACCTCATCGAAACGGGCGAAGTGGTCCGCGGTCTCCACGATCAACGAAGTCGCGCCGGAATCGCTGAGGATCCACTGCACCTGGCTGGGCGAACTCGTCTCGTAGACCGGCACGAGCACCGCGCCGGCGAACCAGACGGCGAAGTCGATCAGGGTCCATTCATAGCGGGTTTTGCAGGTCAGGCCGATCTTGTCGCCGGGCTGAATACCGGCGGCGACGAACCCCTTGGCCAGGGCGACGACCTGGGCGTGGAAGGCGGCGGTCGTAACCGGAAGCCAACCGCCGTTCTCGGGCCGGGAGAACAGAACCAGCTGCGGGGTCAAGGCGAGACGGTCGACCAACAGGTCGGTGACGTTCGCGTTCGGGTCTGAGGGGACGACGGCGGGCTCATCGAACTGTTTCACGGTAACTCCTTTGGCACCGGACGGGTAAGTGCGACCACTCTAGCCGCTGAATCGACACGAACCTGCGATTCTCCCGGCGGCGTAGTCATTTACTACACTCTAGGGGGTGCCTTGCGTGGTCGATCAGGTCGCTGCGTGCCCCGTTCCCTTTTTGAGCCGACCTGAAGAACTTCCTGTTGCTCCACCAACGAAAGGTGCGCTCGTGCACGCCATTGGGATTGACATCGGCGGAACCAAGATCGCTGGTGCCCTCGTCGACGAATTCGGAACCATCATCAAATCGGATCGTCGACCGACCGACGCCGCGAACCCGAGCGAGATCGAAAACGCTGTCGTGGAGATGATCAAGGATCTCTCCGCCGGCGAAGACGTCATCGCTGCGGGTGTCGCCGCTGCCGGGTTCATCGACGCCGCCCAATCGACCGTGTACTACGCCCCGAACATCAACTGGCGCAACGAACCGATGCGCGAGAAGCTCGAGTCGCGCCTGTCGCTGCCGATCATCGTCGAGAACGACGCCAACGCCGCCGGATGGGCCGAATTCTGCTTCGGCGCCGGCCGCCTGTACAGCGACATGGTCACCCTCACCATCGGCACCGGCGTCGGCGGCGCCATCGTCTCCAACGACCGCCTGTTTCGCGGTGGCTTCGGCGTGGGCGCCGAGCTGGGCCACATGCGCGTCGTTCCCGACGGCCTGCCCTGCGGCTGCGGCGCGCACGGGTGCATCGAACAGTACGGCTCCGGCCGTGCGTTGGCCCGCATCGCCAACGAGTTCGCGGATGCCGGCGGCATCGGCCTGGGCCTGGCCGCCGCCCGTGGCAAGCGCGGCAAGCTCACCGGCAAGGACATCGGCCGGCTGATCCAGGACGGCGACCCAGGCGCCCTCGCGGCGCTGCGCCAGTTGGGCACCTCGCTCGGCCAGGCCTGCGCCAGCCTCGCCGCGGTGCTCGACCCGCAGGTGTTCGTCTTCGGCGGCGGTGTCGCCGCGGCAGGCGAGCAGCTCCTGGAGCCCATCCGCACCGCCTACCTGGCCAACCTGCCAGCCCGCGGCTATCACCCCGAGGCAGAGTTCGCGATCGCGGAACTCGTCAACGACGCCGGCGTCGTCGGTGCCGCCGACCTCGCCCGCCGACACGTCACCGGTGAGTAGGCTGGCTGTGTTTCTCCACCGCGTGTTGCGCGACTGCGCCGGCCGGCATCCGCTTATCTAAGGACACCGATGTTCTACTGGTTCATGAAGAATGTTGTGGCCGGACCGCTGCTACTCGGCCTGTTTCGGCCCTGGGTGATCGGGCTGGACAACATCCCCAAGGAGGGCGGTGTCGTTCTGGCGAGCAATCACCTGTCCTTCATCGACTCGGTCTTCCTGCCTCTGGTGGTGCCGCGCCGGGTGGTCTTCCTCGCCAAGAGCGAGTACTTCACCGGCACCGGCCTCAAGGGCTGGGCGACCAAGCAGTTCTTCAAGGCCACCGGCCAGCTGCCCATCGACCGCTCCGGGGGCAAGGCGTCGGAGGACTCCCTGAACACCGGCCTCGCGGTCCTGAACGGCGGGGGAGCTCTCGGTATTTATCCCGAGGGCACCCGCAGCCCGGACGCCCGGATGTACCGGGGTCGCACGGGTGTGGCCCGCATGGTGTTGGAGGCCGGCGTCCCCGTCATCCCCGTGGCCATGATCGACACCGAGAAGGCCATGCCCACCGGCACCCGCATCCCCAAGGTGCGCCGGATCGGCATCGTCATCGGGGAGCCGCTGGACTTCAGCCGGTTCGAGGGAATGGAGGGTGACAGATTCGTGTTGCGCTCCGTGACGGACGAGCTGATGTACGAACTGCGCCGCCTCAGTACCCAGGAGTACGTCGACGTGTACGCCACCAGTGTCAAAGAGAAGCGCGCCAGCCTTTCACGCTAGGCTCGAATATCGTTCATCCCAGACCCGCGCTCGTGCGGGCCGCATTAGAGAAAACAGGCTCAGTCCCGTGGTAGACCCCACCGAACCGGTTGTAATGGCAGACAAATCTGTGATCGCCGGACTGGACTATTGGCGCACCCTTCCCATCAAGCAGCAGCCGGCCTGGCCGGATGCCGATGCCGTCGCGGCCGCCTCCGCCGAGCTGGCCACCCAGCCGCCGTTGGTCTTCGCCGGCGAGGTGGACATCCTGCGCGACCGCCTGGCCGAGGCGGCCCGCGGCGAGGCCTTCCTGCTGCAGGGCGGTGACTGCGCCGAGACCTTCGGCGGCGCCACAGCGGAGCAGATCCGCAACCGGGTGAAGACAGTGCTGCAGATGGCTGTCGTGCTCACCTACGGTGCGTCGATGCCCGTGGTGAAGATGGGCCGCATGGCCGGTCAGTTCGCCAAGCCCCGCTCCAGCGACTTCGAAACCCGCGGCGGCGTCACCCTGCCGGCCTACCGCGGCGACATCGTGAACGGCTACGACTTCACCCCGGAGTCCCGCGAGGCCGACCCCGACCGGCTGGTGAAGGCGTACCACACGTCGGCGTCCACCCTCAATCTCATTCGCGCCTTCACCCAGGGCGGCTTCGCGGACCTCCGCCAGGTGCACAGCTGGAACCAGGGCTTCGCCAAGAACCCGGCCAACCAGCGTTACGAGGGCCTGGCCAAGGACATCGACCGCGCCATCAAGTTCATGATCGCTTGCGGGGCCGATTTCGAGGCCATGCGTCGCACCGAGTTCTACACCAGCCACGAGGGCCTGCTGATGGACTACGAGCGCCCCATGACGCGGATCGACTCACGCACCGGAACGCCGTACAACACCTCGGCGCACTTCGTCTGGATCGGCGAACGCACCCGGGAGATCGACGGCGCCCACGTGGACTTCCTGTCCCGCGTGCGCAATCCGATCGGCGTCAAGCTCGGCCCGAGCACCTCGATCGACGACATGCTGCGCCTGATCGACAAGCTCGACCCGAACCGCGAGCCCGGCCGGTTGACCTTCATCACCCGGATGGGCGCCGGCAAGATCCGCGACGCCCTGCCGCCGCTGCTCGAGGCGATCAAGGCCAGCGACGCCATGCCGCTCTGGGTCACCGACCCGATGCACGGCAACGGCGTCACCACGCCCACCGGCTACAAGACCCGTCGCTTCGACGACGTCGTCGACGAGGTCAAGGGCTTCTTCGAGGCGCACCGCGCCGTGGGGACGCACCCCGGCGGCATCCACGTGGAGCTCACCGGCGACGACGTCACCGAGTGCCTCGGTGGCTCGGAACACATCGACGAGGCCGCCCTGGCGACCCGCTACGAGTCGCTCTGCGACCCGCGGCTCAACCACATGCAGTCGCTCGAACTGGCGTTCCTGGTCGCCGAGGAGCTCGCGGCCCGCTAACCCGCACGACCAGCACCACCGAGTTGCCCCGTTCCGGACGAGCTGCTCCCGTATCCCGGGGCAACTCGTCCGTAGCGGGGCATCTCGCATCTGACGCCAGCAGGAGACGGTAGGTCTAGCCGAAGGGGTTGGTGGGGGTCAGGGTGATGGAGCTGCCCTTGGCCGCGAGGGTACCTGCCGCCGGATCCGTCGACTTGATGCTGATGATCGCCGCAATGGCATCCGCGGCCAGGTTGTAGTTCAGCTTGAAGCCGAGGTCGGTGAGCACCTGCTTGCCCTCGCTCCAGGCCATCCCCACCACATTAGGGATCTCCACCGGCTCTGGGCCGCGGGAGACCGTGAGGATGAGAGTCGAGCCTGCCCGAATCGGACCCTCCTCGGCAGCGGCGACCGAGATGACGTCGCCCTCTGCGATGGTGTCGCTGTAGGTTTCCTCGCCTGCTGTGGCGACGAGGCCCTTGTCTTCGAGGATGCTGACGGCGTCATCGAGCGACTCCCCACCGACGTCGGGGATGGGTCCGAGCGACACCACGAAATTGACGTTGAGCCCCTCGAAGTAGTCACCGCCCGCCGAGATGTCGCTGCCGTCGCTCTCCCGGCTGGCCGAGAGCACCAGGCCCTCCTCGACGTCGCCGTTGAACACCTCGTCGACCTCACCGGGAACCGCCTTCGCTTCGGCGATGGCCGAGGCGGCGGCATCCGCGCTGAGACCGGCCAGCGGCGGCAGCGTGATCGGCGCGGGTCCCTGCGAGACGTTGAGGGTCACCGTGCTGCCCTGGGCAACTCGGGCCCCGTCGCCGGGGTCGGTGCTGACGATCAGCCCGGCCGGGATCTCGGTGCTGTATTCGGTGCCCTGCTCGGCGACGAGGCCGAGCCCTTCGAGTGTCGCCGTAGCCTCCTCCGGGCTCACCGAAACCAGGGAAGGAACCTGGACCTCCGAACCTGGACCGGCACCGAAGTACCAGCCGACACCGCCGGCCAGGGCGGCCAGGAACACGATCAGGGCGAACAACCAGTAACCCCGGCGGCGGCGCTTCGTGGCACTGCCCGCGAGCTGGGCGGTGTTGTCGGGTTCGTCGTCGTCTGCTGGCGTGACTGCGGCGGCGGGCGCGACAGCCAGAGGGCTGCGGCCGAGGATTTGGGTTTCGGCGTCGGCCGATGCGGCCGCGATGCCCCGGGGGAGCACCATGGTGGCCTGCATGGCTGTGTCGCCTTGGGGCCGCACGAGTTTTTCCACGTCGAGAAGCTGGTCGAGCATCACTCTGGCATCACGGGGACGCTCTTCGGGGTCGCGTGCCGTCGCCCAGAGCACGAGTTCGTCGAGCTCGGTGGGAGTGCCGGGCGCGACCAGGCTGGGCATCGGCACGGTGTCGTTGGCGTGCTGGTACGCCACCTGCATGGGAGCCTCACCGACATACGGCTGCTCGCCCGTGAGCATCTCGTAGGTCATGATGCCCAGGGCGTAGATGTCGCTGCGGGCGTCGGCGATGCCGCGGGTGACGAGTTCGGGGGAGAGGTAGGCCACGGTGCCGAGCAGGGCCTGACCGGTGGCGGTGTTGTTGTTCACGGCGCGGGCGAGGCCGAAGTCACCGATCTTGATGCGACCGTCGTCAGCGAGCAACACGTTCTCAGGCTTGACGTCCCTGTGCACGATGCCGGCCTTGTGTGCGGCTGCGAGACCCGAGAGCACCGCCTCGAGGATGTCCATGGTCTGCTCGGGCGTGAGCTTGCCGTAGTCCTTGAGCAGGTCACGCAGCGTGATGCCGGGCAGGTGCTCCATCACCAGGTAGGCGATGTCGGCATCCTGGCCCTGGTCGAACACGTTCACCACGTTGGGGTGGGCGAGTCGGGCCGCGGAGCGGGCCTCCTGGATGAAGCGACTGCGGAACGCATTGTCGTCGGCCAGGTGGCCGTGCATGATCTTGATGGCCACCCGGCGCTCGAGGCGCAGGTCGGTGGCGAGGTACACGGTGGCCATACCGCCGCGGGCGATCCGGGAGCGCACCTGATAGCGGCCGTCGATGAGCCGGCCGATCATGGGGTCTGTGGGGCTTTCGGTCACCCGATGAGTCTACGGAAAAGTCGGGCGTTCCTCTGGACGGCCCGCAGCGCGGCGTGACACGATTCGGTCACTGATCCTTCGGATCGCCGGTTTCAGCCGAGGTCGGCAAGCCAACTGCGGGCGGATGCTTCCCAGTTGGCGTAGAGGTCGGGGTGTCCGGACAGCTGAACGGCCTGTGCCGCCTGGGTGACCGTCATGGCCTCCCAGCCCGGGATGTCCAGGAGCCCACGGGTGATGCCGGGGTTCGGGTTCACCGATCCGCCGAAGAAGGCCCGGGTGGCCCGCTCCGCGTCCATGACCTGCTCCTCGGTGCCCCAACCGGAACTGGGGCGCTGCTGGAAGAGGCCGAGCGAATCGCGGTCGCCGTAGTCGATGTTGCGCATGCCGGATTCCTGCGCGGCGGCGGCCAGAGCCACGACGAGGGCGGCATCGCTCGCGCCGGCGTCCCGTCCGACGGAGATGATCAGGCGGGCGTTCGCGGCCATGTCCGCTGTGAGGGGCGTCACGGTACCGCGGGCCGGAGCGGGTGTGATGACCACGGCGGGGACAGCGTTGAGGACCGGTGCGGTGCTTGTGGGTGCGGGGCTCGCGGATGCGGCGCCGGGGAGGGTCAGCACCTGGCCGGGGTAGATGATGCTCGAGTAGCCCAGGCCGTTGGCTTCGAGGATCGCCTGCACCGAAACGCCGGCGCCGGTGGCGACCTTGTCCACGGTGTCGCCGGCCACCACAGTGTGGCTGCCGGGCGTCGAGGCCCTGACAGTTGTCGAGGCGACCGTCGTGACGGGGGCAGCGGCCGAACCGGAGGCGGGCAGCACGATGACCTGGCCGGGGAAGATGATGCTGTTGCGGCCGAGACCGTTCACGCTGAACAGGGCGTCGGTGGGCACCCCGTGGGCGGCCGCGACGCCGCTGAGCGTGTCGCCGGACTTGATGGTGTACCTGGTGAGTTCGGTCGCGACAGGGGCAGGGGTGGCGGCGACGGCGATCGGCGCCGTGGACAGGGTGAGAACCTGGCCGGGGAAGATCACGGCGGACCAGCCCAGCCCGTTCAGGGCCAGGACCGAGGCCGTCGACAGGCCGAACTTGCCGGCGATGGCGCTGATGGTGTCCCCGTCGACGACGGTGTACTGGCTGGGTGCGGGCGTCGCCGTGGCCGGCTGAACGGCCTGCGCCGGCTTCACGGCGACCTGCGGCACCGTGGTGCGGCTCTTCAACGGCTTCTTGAGGGCGGTGGCGGCCTGGGCCGGTGACGCCAGGTTGAGCACGATCGCGAGGGTGCTCACCACAACAAGGGGAATGCTGGCGAAGGCGCCGATGGACCGCCGCATTCCGGTCGGAGCCGGACGGTGCCGTGCTGAGCTGGTCTCGACGGGGGAGTCCGGTCGGACCGTCCCCGTTTCGATCTTGCTGGCTCTAACCGACATGACGCTCCGCTCGTTGACTACTCGTCGACAGCTGTCTCCGTGAGAGCTGACGTGTCCTCAACGCTGACACAGATGGAATGCCGAGTCAATTAACCACGCGGGTACGCCGCAGGAAGTGTCAGGAATTGGCGACGAAGCAGGGGTTTGTCGGCGATGACGAATCATGGGAAGCTTGAGGAGTGACCGAATCGTCTTCTGTTCAAACATCCGCCTCCGGCCCAGACTGGCTCGACATTCCCGACCTCGTAGAGGTCCTCGGTATCAGCCACAGCCGGGTTCGGCAGCTCATCGAGGACAAGCACCTGCTGGCCGTCCGCCGCGACGGCAAGGTCAGCGTGCCCGCCTCCTTCATCCGTGATGGCGCGCCGGTCGGTGAGCTTCGCGGCACCCTGATCGTGCTCGCCGACGACGGTTTCACCGACGACCAGGCCATGGAGTGGCTGCTCGAGGTGGACGACAGCCTCGGAGTTCCCCCGATCGACGCACTTCTGGCCGGCCGCAAGGCCGAGGTCCGTCGCGTCGCTCAAGCCCTGGCCTGATCGCACTTTCGATCCACGCCCCCGCGCCCCCGTCGTTAGACGAGGTGGCGGGGTGCTGAGACACGCGCCGCGCTACTAGAAGACGCGCCGCGTCACCGTCCCGGCAAAGTCGGTCAGCTCTGCCGCGACCCCGGCCGCCACGTCCGAACCGGTCAACGCCTCCAGCGCCTGGCCGACGTTCTGCTGGATGAGGGTCTCCACCCTGTCGACGGCTCCGCTGTCCACGATGATCTGTTGCAACGACAAGATCTGATCCGGCGTCAGGTCGGGCCGGCCGAGCAGCCGGTCGACGGTGTGCAGCGAGGACGTGTCCAGGCGCTCCCTCGCCAGAGCGATCAGGACTGTGCGCTTGCCCTCGCGCAGGTCGTCCCCGCTGGGCTTGCCGGTCACTGCTGCGTCCCCGAAGACTCCGAGCAGGTCGTCCCTCAGCTGATAGGCGATGCCGAGCGGCAGGCCGAAAGCACGCAGGGTGTCCAGCTGGTCGTCGGTGGCTCCAGCGAGAGCGGCGCCGATCACGAGGGGAGCCTGAACGCTGTACTTGGCCGATTTGAAGATGATCACCCGCACGGCGCGGTCGAGGAGCTCCGCCTCCGGCTGGGTGAGCCAGGCGCGTTCCTCGAGGATGTCCAGATACTGGCCGGCCGTGACCTCGGTGCGCATCAGGTTGAACTCCCGCCGCGCGCGACGGGCGCTGACCCGGTCGGGGGCGTCGTCGAGGCCCTCGTCGAGTAGCTCGTCGCTCCAGCCCAGCAGGAGGTCGCCGAGCAGGATCGCCGAGGCCCGGCCGAAGTCACCGGGGCTGCCCGCCCATCCTTCGGCGCCGTGCAGGCTCTCGAAGCGGCGGTGAGCGGATGGCGCACCGCGGCGGGTGTCGGAATTGTCGATGATGTCATCGTGCACGAGCGCCGCGGCGTGGAAAACCTCCAACGCCGAGGCGACCGACACGATGCCTGCGGTCCCGCCCTGCACGCCGGCGGGAGCGCCCGCCGCGGGGTGCCCGGGGGAGGCCGTAACGCTCTGCCAACCGAGGTGGGCGAACTGGGCCCGGAAGCGCTTTCCGCCGCTGAGAAACTGCCGTGAGAAGTCGACCAGCACAGCCAGGTCGCCGCTGATGGTCGTCACAATTGACTCACGCGTATTGATGAATTCGTCGATACGAGAATGAACCAGATCGACCAGTCGAGTGCTTTCGGTCACCTGCCTAGCCTAGCCATCTCGGCGGGACTAGAATTAGGGTCTAATCCGCTCGATCCCCAATTGGAGGAATGAGATGCCGCTTTCAGAACAAGAGCAGCGACTCCTCGAAGAGATGGAGCGCAGTCTCTATCACAACGATGCCGAATTCGTGGCGAGCGTTGGAGGCACCCGCCTCCGCCCCAACTACCGTTCTATTGTGCTCGGAGTACTCGCCGGCGTCGTCGGGATAGCGACTCTTGTCGCCGGTGTCGCGGTGCAACAGCTGTGGCTGGGTATCGTCGGATTCATCATCATGTTCGGAGGTGTGCTCCTGGCCATCACGCCTGGCCGCACAGCTCGGGCGACGAGGCCGTCGTCCAGCCAGCCCCGCCGTCCGGCTCAAGCTCGCAGCCAGCAGGGCTTCATGGACAAGCTCAATGACCGCTGGGACCGTCGACAGGACGGCCAGCAGTAATCACTCAGCAGTAACCACTCAGCAGTAACCACTCAGCAGTAACCAGCAGCGCCCGCCCTCACCCAGACGGCGGGCGTTCTGCATTCCCCGGCTCCCGGCTCCCGTCGCCCGCCACCCCGAACCCTCCCTTTTCACCCACTTCGTCTCACCAAACAGGACCGGCCACCAGGTCGGTCCATTTTTGCGCCCAAAATGTCCCCAAACGGCCCCAAAGCGTGGGATTTTCCTCCACCCAATGATTCCCAGTGTTTTCAGGGATAATCAAGCAAGTTCGCAGCAATATCGCGCGTTTTCCAGACGCGGTGGTTGATAGTGGAGTAAAGTGGAGCAACACCTGACCTTGGCCGGAAGAGAGGGGTGATGAATGTTCCTCGGGACCTATGCCCCCAAGCTCGACGAAAAAGGACGCGTCATCCTGCCGGCCAAGTTCCGCGAGGAACTCTCGACCGGCATCGTCATGACGCGCGGCCAGGAACGGTGCCTGTACGTCTTCACCTCGCGTGATTTTGATGAGGTGCACGAAAAGATCCGCCAGGCGCCCATCACGAGCAAAGAAGGGCGCGACTTCTTTCGTGTCTTCCTGTCCGGAGCTAGCGCCGAAACACCCGACAAGCAGAACCGGGTGACCATCCCCGCCAACCTCAGGGCCTACGCGGGCCTGGGCCGCGACCTCACGGTGATCGGCGTGGGCAACCGCGTGGAGATCTGGGACACCGAGGTCTGGGACCTCTACCTCATCGAGCAGGAAGCCTCGTTCGCCAACATCACGGAGGAGGTGATTCCGGGACTCTTCTAGCTCCTGGTTCCTGACTCCCAGCCGTTGCCCTCCTGACACACTTCCCCGGTGCCAGGCGGAACGGATGGGGATCAGGCTCCAGGATCCGGCCCCGGTAGCCATGAACAACAACAACAACAACAACGATACGAACAACGAGATGAACAGCGACAAGACCCCCGATGCCTCGGCCGAACGGCCGCAGCTCAACGAGATCCACACCCCGGTGCTGCTCGAGCGCAGCATCGAGTTGCTCGGCCCGGTCCTGGCCGCGCCCGGCGCGATCCTCGTCGACGCCACCCTCGGCATGGGCGGTCACGCCGAGGCCATGCTGACCCGGTTCCCCGGTCTCACCCTGGTGGGCCTGGACCGCGACCTCGACGCCCTGGCCATCGCCGAGGAACGCCTCAAGCCGTTCCGAGACCGCATCCACCTCGTGCACACCGTCTACGACGGAATCCTCGACGCGCTGGCCGGCCTCGGTATCAGCGAGGTGCAGGGCATCCTCTTCGACCTCGGCGTCTCCAGCATGCAGCTCGACCAGGTCGAACGCGGCTTCTCGTACTCCAAGGATGCTCCGCTGGACATGCGCATGGACAGCACGTCGCCGCTCACCGCCGAGCGGATCCTCGCCGACTACAGCGAGGGCGACCTCCGCCGCATCTTCCAGGAGTACGGCGAAGAGAAACTTGCCGGCCGATACGCCAAGGCGATCGTGGAGGCCAGGGCGACGACCCCGTTCGTGCGATCCGCCCAGCTTGTCGAGGTGATCACCAAGGTCACTCCGGTTGCCGTGCAGCGCATGGGGCACCCCGCCAAGCGGGTCTTCCAGGCGCTCCGCATCGAGGTCAACCAGGAACTGGCCGTCCTCGAACGCGCTATCCCCGCCGCGATGGAGGCGGTGGCCGTCGGCGGCCGCATCGTCTCGATGGCCTACCAGTCGCTCGAAGACCGCATCGTCAAGCGGATGTTCGCTGCCGCATCGCAGTCGAGCGCCCCTGCCGGCCTCCCCGTGGAACTCCCGGAGCACAAACCGCTGTTCACCCTGCTGATCCGGGGCGCCGAACTGGCCTCCGAAGAAGAAAAAGCCATCAACCCCCGTGCAACATCGGTTCGCCTGCGTGCCGCCGAACGACTGAGGAGAGCCGAATGAGCGACAACCTGGCCCGGGTGCTGACAACAGAACCGCTGCGCCCCGACTTCACCGAACGCAGCGGCGCCGACGAACGCCGCCACATCGAGATCGTGAGCCCCAGCACTCACACGCGTCCCCGCGTCGTCTACGCGCTGTCGGCGGTGGCCTGTGTCGGTGCCGTCATCGTGGCTCAGCTGTTGCTGAGCGTGGGGATCTCTCAGGGTGCCTATGAGATCTCGGCCCTGCGAGCCAGCCAGGTCGAACTCGGCCGCACCGCCGACAGCGTGAGTGAAGACCTCATCCGCGTGTCCTCGCCGCAGAGCCTCGCCGCCAACGCCGAAGCACTCGGCATGGTCAGCAACTCCACCCCGGCCTACCTGCGGCTGTCCGACGGCGCCGTTCTCGGGGCGCCGACCTCCGCCAGCGGCGGAGCGGCCGGCGCCGCCAGCCTCGTTCCCAACTCCCTGCTCACCGGGGTTCCCCTCGTCACCCAGCTGCCCGCCGGCGGCCAGGGAACCAGCGTCGCCTCCGGCGCGCCTGCCGCCGGAACCGCCCCTGCGGCGGTTACGGTAGCCGACGGCCTGCCGTCGCCGACCACTCGATAGACACGGCAGTCCGATACGGGAGGACCACCACGTGGCGAGAACACACATGTCCAGCAAGCGCAGGATCGCGGCGACCATCGTTGTACTCGTCGCCATCATCGGCGTGTTCGTCGTTCGCCTCGTCGATATCCAGGTGGTGCGCGCTGACACCCTCAGCGCCGACTCCCTCGGCAACCGGTCGGTCGAGAGAACCGTCTACGGCTCGCGCGGTGAGATCCTCGACGCCAACGGCGTGGTGCTGGCCGGGACCGTGATGCGGTACGACGTGGCACTGTCGCCCAAGAACGCCTCGCCGTTCACCCGCACCGTCGACGGGGTCGAAACCACGGTGCCACTGGCACAGTCCGTGGCGGACATCGGCGCCATCGTGGGTATGCCCACCGAGAAGGTCCAGGCCCTCATCACCGAGGCCCTCGCCGACAACCCTAAATCGGACTACGCGCTCGTCGCCAGGCAGGTCGGCGTCGATGCGTTCCGGGCTCTGTCCGCCCTCGATATCCCGTGGCTCACCTTCCAGCAGAACCCGGGCCGGGTCTACCCCAACGGCGCCGTCGCCGGCAACCTCGTCGGCTTCGTCTCGTCGGCGGGCGAGGCTCAGGCAGGCCTGGAAGTGGGCCAGGATTCCTGCCTCGCCAGCAACAACGGCTCGGAGACCTACGAGCGCGGCGCCGACGGCGTGCGGCTGCCGGAAAGCACCGTGACCACCGAGCCCGCCTCCGACGGCAGCGACGTCATCACCACCATCGACTCCGACCTGCAATTTTTTGTGCAGAAGGTGCTCGCCGAGCAGGCCCAGAAGACCGGAGCAGCGTGGGGCAACGTCATCGTGCAGGAGGTCAAGACCGGCAAGCTCGTCGCCGTGGCCGACTACCCGAGTGTCGACCCCAACGATGTCAGCGCCACGACCAACCCAGAGGATCGCGGCTCCCGCGCCTTCACGGCCTCTTACGAGCCCGGCTCCACCTTCAAAGCCCTCACCGCGGCATCCGTGATCGACGCCGGCGTGGCGACCCCCGAATCCCAGGTCGTCGCCCCCTACCGTTACCTGCCGGAAAACGGCGCCAACATCAATGACAGCTCATCACACCCCGACCTCAACCTCACCCTCACCGGGGTACTGATCGAGTCGTCCAACACCGGCACATCGCAGTTCGGCGAGCGTCTGACCAATCAGCAGCGCTACGACTACATGACCAAGTTCGGGGTCGGCACCGAAACCGAGACCGGCTTCCCCGGCGAAGACCCCGGCATTCTGCACCCGGCCGACGAGTGGGACAACCAGACCCAATACGCCACAATGTTCGGCCAGGGCCTGACCACGACGGCCCTGCAGGTGTCGAGCATCTACCAGACCATCGCCAACGGCGGCGTCCGGATGCCCGTGCAGCTGGTCTCCGGCTGCCGCGCCGCAGACGGCACCCTCACCGACGTTCCCGCGGCGGAGGGCACCCAGGTCGTGTCAGCCGAGGCGGCCCGCGACACTGCGGACATCCTCGAAATGGTGTACCAGAAGGCCTGGCTGGCCGACACCTGGGAAATCCCGGGCTACCGGGCCGCCGCCAAGACCGGTACCGCACAGATGCCAGACGGCAACGGCGGGTACTCCAAGGGCTACCTGGTATCGGTCTCAGGCTTCGCTCCGGCCGACGATCCGCAGTACGTCGTTTCGGTGAGTCTGGCCGACCCTGTTAACATGAATTCGTCAGCAGCCCCCGCTCCGGTCTTTCAAGAGGTCATGAGTCAGGTGCTGAAAAAGTACCGGGCAGTTCCCTCGGGCGCCGCCGCGCCTGATCTCCCCGGTACCTGGTAAGAAAGTGAGCCTCGTGACCGATTTGGCACCCTCGGCTCTCCGTCCTCAGCATCCGGTCCCGCGATCGTTGTCCGGACTGGTCGATGAATTTGAGCTTGACGTCCGCGGCGACACCGCGGGCGTAGAACTGACCGGCGTGAGCCTCAGCTCGCGCACGGTGCAGCCCGGCGACCTGTTCGTCGGCGTGCCCGGACGGATGATCCACGGGGCATCCCACATAGGGGCGGCCCGCGAAGCCGGGGCCGTTGCCGTACTGACCGACGAGGCCGGTGCACTGCTGGCCGCCGATTGCGGCCTCCCGATCCTCGTGACGGCGGATGTCCGCGCCGCGCTGGGCACCGTGGCGGCCTGGATCCACCGCACAGTCGATAACCCTGCGGACCTGTTCGCCGTCACCGGCACCAACGGCAAGACCAGCGTCGTCTATCTGCTGTTCGCCATCCTCAGTCAGCTCGGTGTCGTCGCCGGGCTCACCTCCACAGCGGAACGCCGGATCGGCGACATCGCCGTGACCAGCTCCCTGACCACTCCGGAGGCCAGCGAACTGCACGCACTGCTGGCCCGGATGCGCGAAGCCGAGGTCCGGGCCGTCGGCATCGAGGTCTCCGCCCAGGCGATCAGCCGCCACCGGGTCGACGGCCTGGTCTTCGATGTCGCCGGGTTCACAAACCTCTCCCACGATCACCTCGACGACTATGCGTCCATGGAGGAATACTTCGAGTCGAAGTTGGAGCTCTTCCAGCCCGACCGCTCCCGCCGCGGAGTGGTCACGGTGGACTCCGAGTGGGGCCGCCGCATCGCGTCGGAGAGCCGGATCCCGGTCACTACCCTCGGCAACAACCCCGTGGTCGGGTCGGCCGACGCCGACCGCAGCCCGGCCGATGCTGACTGGCGCATGAACGTCGTGCGGACCGGTGCCCGCTTCACCGAATTCACCCTCGACGGCCCCGATGGCCGTCGGCTGCAGACCCGAGTGCCGCTGCTCGGCTGGTACATGGCCGCCAACGCGGCCCTGGCCATCGTGATGCTGGTGGAGAGCGGCTTCGACCTTGCCGCCATCGAGCATGCCCTCACCCGCGACGGCGGCATCAACGCCTACATCCCTGGGCGTGCCGAACTGATCTCCGGCGACCGGGGCCCGCTGGTCTACATCGACTACGGCCACAGCCCGGATGCCTTCCTCAACACCCTCGGGGCGATCCGCGACTCCACCGCCGGGCGCATCATCATGGTCTTCGGCGCCGACGGCGACCGGGACAAGACCAAGCGCGCCGCTATGGGCGCGATTGCCGCCCGCGGTGCGGATGCCGTCGTCATCACCGACTTCCATCCGCGATTCGAAGACCCGGCCACCATCAGGGCGACCCTGCTCGCCGCGGCACGGGAAGCCGTGCCAGAGGGGGAACTCTACGAGGTCCCCGACCCCGCCACAGCCTTCCGCCGCGCGCTATCGTTGGCCGCGGAGGGCGATGTCGTGCTCTACGCAGGGCCCGGCCACGAGAACTACCAGGAGGTAGCCGGAGTGAAGCTCCCGTATTCAGCCAGGGATGACGCCCGACTCGCACTGCAGGAAGCCGGGTGGCTGTAATGATCGCCCTGACCCTGGCGGAAATTGCCGCAGCCATGAACGGCACTCTGCACCTTTACCCCGGGCACCTCGTCGACCCGTCTGCCGCTGACGCCCTGACCAGCGAATCAGTCGTCAGCGGGGCCGTGCACACCGACTCCCGCGAGGTCTCCGCCGGCGACATCTTCGTCGCCAAGCCGGGGGAGGAGACCGACGGCCATCTCTTCGCGCCGGCCGCCGTCGCAAGCGGCGCCGCCGTGATCATCGTCGAGCGGGTGCTCGACCTGCCCGTCGCCCAGGTGCTGGTTCCCGACGCGGTCGTCGCCCTGGGTGACCTTGCCACCACGGTGATCGCCAGAGTCCGCGCCGCCGGCCGACTGAAGATCATCGGCATCACCGGATCCAACGGCAAGACCACCACCAAGAACCTCCTGCGCGCCATCCTGGAAAGCGTCGGCCCCACCGTCGCCGCGCGCGCCTCCTTCAACAACGAGGTCGGCGCCCCGCTGACCATGCTCGAAGTCACCGGCGACACCCAGTTCCTCGTCGCAGAGATGGGAGCCAGTGCCGAGGGTGAAATCCGGCGCCTGGTCCGGATGGCCCGGCCGGACATCGGCATCGTGCTCAAGGTCGGCCTGGCCCACGCCGGCGGTTTCGGCGGCATCGAAGCCACGGTGCGCACCAAATCCGAGATGGTCACCGACCTCGGCCCCGACGACATCGCCATCCTGAACAGGGACGACGACAGGGTGGCCGGCATGGCCGCCGTCACCGCCGCCCGCGTGGTGTGGTTCGGTGAGAGCGACGGCGCCACCGTACGTGCCTCCGCCGTCCACGGCAGCCGAACCGGAACGAGCTTCACCCTGCACCTGCCCGGCGGCGAGAGCCGACCGGTGTCCTTCAGGGTCCTCGGCGAACACCATGTGATGAACGCCCTGGCCGCCGCCGCGGCCGCCGACGCACTCGGGGTTCCCATCGACGACATCGTGACCGCGCTCGAATCCGTCACCGTCGCCGAACGCTGGCGCATGGAGGTCATGGGTGGACAGGACGACATCACCGTCATCAACGACGCCTACAACGCCAGCCCCGACTCGATGACCGCGGCCCTCAAGACCCTCGCCCAGATCCGGAAATCCGACGGCCGCAGCATCGCGGTGCTCGGCGAGATGAGCGAGCTGGGGGAGCTCTCCGGCGAGGAACACGACAGGATCGGACTCCTGGCGGTACGCCTCAACATCTCCCGACTGATCGTGGTCGGCCGTGCCGCCCGCCGCATGCACATCAGCACCATCAACGAGGGTTCCTGGGACGGGGAATCGGCCTACGTCGAGACCGCCGACGAGGCCTTCGACCTGCTGCGCGACACCGTGAAACCCGGCGACACCGTGCTCGTCAAATCATCAAATTCAGCCGGACTCCGCTTCCTCGGAGACCGACTGGGAAAGTTGTACTCGTGATAGCCCTTCTCCTGGCCGGAGCGATGTCCCTCGTCTTCACCCTGCTGCTCACCCCGCTGTTCATCAGGCTGTTCCACAAACTCGGCTGGGGCCAGTTCATCCGCGATGACGGACCCAAGAGCCACCACGCCAAGCGCGGCACGGCCACCATGGGCGGCATCATCATCATCGTCGGCGTCCTGGTCAGCTACTTCCTCGCGATGTGGTTGCAACAACGGCCGCTGACGGCGTCACCCCTCCTCGTGCTGTTCATGATGGTGGGCTTGGGCCTGGTCGGTTTCCTCGACGACTACCTCAAAACCCGCAACCAACGCAGCCTGGGCCTGGGCGGCTGGCAGAAGATCGCCGGCCAGGTCGTGGTCGCCGGCGCATTCGGCTGGATGGCGTTGCAGTTCCCCGACAAATACGGTCAGACCCCGGCCTCCACGCACATCTCGTTCATCCGGGACCTGCCGCTGGACTTCATGAAGCTGGGCACCTTCATCGGCATCGCCGCGTTCATCATCTGGATCTGCCTGATCGTCGCCGCCACCTCCAACGGCGTCAACGTCACGGACGGTCTCGACGGCCTCGCCACCGGCTCCCTGGTCTTCGCGATCGGTTCGTACATCATCATCGGCTTCTGGCAGTCCAACCAGTCCTGCAACACCGGCGGATCCGACATCGCCGACATGTACAAGTGTTACGCCGGCCCGGACTCCTTCGACCTGGCCATCGTGGCCGCCGCCATCGTCGGAGGGCTCATCGGCTTCCTCTGGTGGAACACCTCGCCGGCGAAGATCTTCCTCGGTGACACCGGTTCGCTCGGCCTGGGCGGTGCGCTGGCCGCGCTGGCGATCCTCAGCCGCACCGAACTGCTGCTGGTGCTCATCGGCGGTCTCTTCGTGATCGAGGCCGGCTCGGTCATCGTGCAGCGCGCGTACTTCAAGGTCACCCGCGGCAAACGGATCTTCCTGATGAGCCCGATCCATCACCACTTCGAACTCAAGGGCTGGGCAGAGGTCACCGTCGTGGTGCGTTTCTGGATCATCGGCGGGCTGCTCGTGGCCGCCGGCGTCGGAACGTTCTACCTCGAGTGGCTGGCCCGCGTATGAGTGCCCACTCCTTCGACGACCCGGCCACCGAACCCGATCGCCTCAACGCCCTGACCAGCTGGCACTCCGACTGGTCCGGCCTGCGGGTAGCCGTCCTCGGCCTCGGGATGACCGGATTCGCCGCGGCGGACACCCTGGCCGAACTCGGCGCGCAGGTTCTCGTCGTCGCCGGCCGCGCCCCCGACGAGCGTGCGCGCCTGCTCGAGGTCCTCGGCGTCCCCCTGGTCACCGCCGACCTTGACGCCGCGCCCCCGGCCCTGGTTCAGCACAATCCCGAGCTGGTCATCGTGTCGCCGGGATTCCACCCTGACCACCCGCTGCTGCTGTGGGCCGCCGAACAGGGCATCCCGGTCTGGGGCGACATCGAACTGGCCTGGCGGCTGCGGGACAAGGTCGGTCCCGCCGCGCCCTGGATCCTCGTCACCGGTACCAACGGCAAAACCACGACAGTGCAGATGACCGCGACGATGCTGGCTGCCGGCGGCCACAGGGTCGCCCCCTGCGGCAACATCGGCGTGCCCGTGCTCGACGCCATCCGCGACCCCCAGGGCTGGGACGTGCTCGTCGTCGAGCTGTCCAGCTACCAGCTGCACCACCTGCCGTTGACCGGCCCCGGCGCCCTGGTCCCGGTCTCCAGCGTCTGCCTCAACATCGCCGACGACCACATCGATTGGCACGGCTCCGCGAGCGCGTACCGCGATGCGAAGGCCAAGGTCTACTCGAACACCACCGTCGCCTGCGTGTACAACAAGGCCGACCTCGCCACGATGCGGATGGTCGAAGACGCCGACGTCAGCGACGGCGCCAGGGCCATCGGCTTCGGCCTGGGCGTGCCGGGACCCAGCGACCTGGGAATCGTCGACGGGATCCTCTGCGACCGGGCGTTCCTCGAGGACCGCTTCGACAGCGCCATCGAGCTCACCACCATCACCGACCTCGCCGCCGCCGGGCTGGCCGCGCCGCACGTGGTGGCCAACATCCTGGCCGCCGCCGCCCTCGCCAGGTCCTTCGACGTGTCGCCGGAGGCCATCCGGGCGGCCCTGGCCACCTTCAGTCTCGACGCGCACCGCATCGAGGTCGTGGCGATCCGCGACGGCATCAGCTGGGTCGACGACTCCAAGGCGACCAATCCCCACGCGGCGGATGCCTCGCTGGCGGCGTTCGACTCCGTCGTCTGGCTGGTCGGCGGCCTGCTGAAGGGCGTCGACATCGGTGACCTGGTGGCCAAGCACGCCGGCCGGCTGCGCGGCGCCGTCGTGATCGGCGTCGAGCGCGAGGAAGTGCTGGCGGCATTTAGACGACACGCCCCCGCCCTGCGCGTCTTCGAGATCGACTCGGATGACACTGGGGAGGTCATGCCGTCCGCGGTCGTTCTGGCCGCATCCCTCGCCACGGCCGGGGACGTGGTCCTGCTGGCCCCGGCGGCCGCATCCATGGACCAATTCGCCAGCTACGCGGAACGCGGGTCGAAGTTCGCCCAGGCCGTACACGATTATTTGGGAGGTGGGTCGCATGAAGACTCGTCCTCGTACCCGGGTGCCTGAGGCCGCCGAGAACCACAGTTCCCAGGACCGCGGCAGTAGCCTGACGCGGATCAACCTCGGCCGGGTGTTCCGGGCCGAATCCACCAACTACCTGCTCCTGCTGGGCACCACGCTCTTCCTGGTCGTCTTCGGCCTGGTCATGGTGCTGTCCTCCTCGTCGGTGGACTCCTACCTGGAAGACGCCGGATTCTTCGGTGGGCTGTTTCGGCAGGGAATCTTCGCGGTGCTCGGAATCCCGCTGATGCTCGTGATCAGCCGGCTACCCGTGACGTTCTGGAAACGCGTCGCCTGGCCGGCCCTCGCTATCTCCTGTTTCTTCCAGTGCCTGGTGATCTTCACCCCGCTCGGCGTCACCGTGGCGGGAAACACCAACTGGCTCTCCATCGCGGGTGTGCAGTTCCAGCCCTCCGAAGCCATCAAGGTGGCCCTGGTGATCTGGCTCGGCGTGATCCTCGCGCAGAAGAAAGACAAGCTCGACGACTGGCGACACGTGTACATCCCCGTGTTCGGCGTCGGCGGCGGCGCGGTCATGCTCGTGATGATCGGCGGTGACCTCGGTACCGTGATCATCATGGCCGGCATCCTGTTCGGCGCGCTGTTCTTCGCCGGGCTGCGACTGCGGATGCTCGCCCTGCCCCTGATCGTCGGTGCTGTCGCCGGCATCCTGCTCGCCATCAGCAGCGAGAACCGGATGACCCGCATTCTCAGCTTCGCCGCGGAGGGCTGCGATGAGCTGAAGGGCACCATCTCCGCCGCGTGCTGGCAGCCCCTGCACGGCACCTGGGCCCTGGCCAACGGGGGAGTGTTCGGCGTGGGGTTGGGCAACTCCAAGGCCAAGTGGTCTTGGCTGCCCGCCGCCGACAACGACTACATCTTCGCCATCATCGGCGAAGAACTCGGCTTGATCGGTTGCATCGTCGTCCTGCTGATGTTCGTCCTGCTGGCGTTCGCATTCATCCGCATCATGCGTGGTACGGCCAACATGCAGATCAAGGTCACCACCGCGGCCGTCATGGTCTGGATCATCGGGCAGGCCCTCGTGAACATCGGTGTCGTGCTGGGAGTCCTCCCGGTCCTCGGTGTGCCCCTGCCGCTGATCTCCGCCGGTGGCACGGCGCTGCTGACCACCCTCGCGGCGATCGGGGTGGTGCTGTCCTTCGCCAGAAGCGACCACAACCTGAGCGAGGACGCCAAGACCCGCGACCCTGCGGCCGCGCCCGCACGCCCGGCGCCCGTCGGTGCCGCACCGAAACGAGGAACCACCCGATGACCACATACCTGCTGGCCGGGGGCGGTACCGCCGGCCACGTCAACCCGCTGCTCGCGGTCGCCGACGCGCTCCGCCTGCGCGAGCCCGACGCGACGGTCCTCGTCCTCGGCACTGCCGAGGGCCTCGAGGCCCGGTTGGTACCCGAACGCGGCTACGAACTGCTGATAGTCCCGCGGCTGCCCTTCCCCCGGCGGCCCAACCGCGCGGCGCTCGGCTTCCCGCCGAGATTCAATCGCGCCATCAACGACGTGGTCACCATCCTGCGCGACCGCCGCGTCGATGTCGTCGTCGGCTTCGGCGGTTATGTCGCCACGCCGGCCTACCTGGCCGCGCGCCGGGCCGGCGTACCGATCGCCATCCACGAAGCCAACGCCAAGCCCGGGCTGGCCAACCGGGTCGGCGCCCTACTGACCCGTTCGGTCGGGGTCGCCTTCGCCGGTACCCGGCTGCGCCACGCCAGGGTCGTCGGCATGCCGCTGCGCCGGGAAATCGAGACTCTCGATCGGGCCGGCTCCCGCGCGGCCGGGTTGGCCTTCTTCGGCCTCGACGCCGACCGGCCGATCCTGCTGGTCACCGGCGGCTCGCTCGGCGCCCGCCGCATCAACCGCACCGTCGTGGATTCCGCGGCTGTCCTCACCGACGCCGGCTGGCAGGTACTCCACATCACCGGTAACTCCGCCGAGGTCGACGATCCGAACCTGCCGGGTTACCGGATGATCGCGTACTGCGACCGGATGGATCTGGCGCTCTCCGTCGCCGACTTCGCCGTCTCCCGCGCCGGAGCTGCCACGGTCTGCGAATTGAGCGCCCTCGGGATCCCCGCCGTGTTCGTGCCGTACCCGGTCGGCAACGGCGAACAGCGGTTCAACGCCGCCGACGTCGTGGCCGCCGGCGGCGGAATCCTCGTCGATGACGCCGCCTTCCTGCCGGGCTGGGTCCGGTCTGAATTGCTGCCGGTCCTCGCCGAGCCCGAGCGCATCCACGGCATGAGCGTCGCCGCCCACTCCGCGGGCGTGCTCGACGGCACCGCGCGCACGATCGACCTCATCGACGAGGCGGCGGGTGCGACCGCACCGCACTCCGCGTAACGTTGAACCCGCAGAACCTGCACCACCCCGCGCACCGCCAGCCAGAAAGACCTTCACGTGATCAAGCCTGACCTGACCCTGATAGTTCCCGAAGACCTCGGCATTGTGCACTTCGTGGGCATCGGCGGCTCGGGAATGAGCGGCATCGCCCGACTGTTCCTGGCCGCGGGCCACACCGTGACCGGCTCAGACTCACGCGACTCCGATAATGTGCACGCGCTCCGCGAGCTGGGCGCAACCATCACCATCGGTCACGACGCCGCCAACGTCGGCGACGCGGACAGCCTCGTCGTCACCGGCGCACTCTGGCAGGACAACCCCGAGTACGTCCTCGCCACCGAACGCGGTCTCCCGGTGCTGCACAGGTCCCAGGCGCTGGCCTGGCTGATCCGCTCGCACCGGCTTGTCTCGGTCGCCGGCGCGCACGGCAAGACCACCTCGACGGGCATGATCGTCACCGGCCTGCTCGGCATCGGCCAGGACCCCAGTTTCGTCAACGGCGGGGTGATCGAATCCCTCGGCGTCAGCGCCGGCAGCGGCGCCGACGACCTCTTTGTCGTGGAGGCCGACGAGTCCGACGGCTCGTTCCTGCTCTACAACACCGGCGTCGCGCTGATCACCAACGTCGACCCCGACCACCTCGACCACTACGGCTCGCTCGAGGCCTTCGAAGCGGCCTTCGTCGAATTCGCCCAGAACGCCGACGAATTCGTCGTGGTCTCCTCGGACGACCCCGGCGCCGTGCACGTCACCGCCCGGCTCACCGACAAGCGCATCATCACCTTCGGCGAGGCCGAGGGCGCCACGGCGCGGGTGCACTCCATCGGCACCAGCGGACCGGTGAGTTTCACCGTGACCTGGGACGGCGTCGACTACTCCGCCACCCTGCGCATCCCCGGCCGGCACAACGCCATCAACGCGGCGGGCGCCTTCGCCGTACTCGTGGGGCTCGGCTTCGAGCCGGCCGCCTCCCTGGCGGCGATCTCGGCGTTCGGCGGCACCGAGCGCCGGTTCGAGCTGCACGGCACCGTGCGCGGTGTGAGCGTCTACGACGACTATGCCCACCACCCCACCGAGGTCGCCGCGGCGCTGTCCGCCGCACGCACCGTGGTCGGAGCCGGCCGGATCATCGCCGTGCACCAGCCGCACCTGTACAGCCGCACCCGGCTGTTCGCCCAGGAATTCGCCGACACCCTGGAGAAATACGCCGACGAGACCATCGTGCTGGCGGTCTACGGCGCACGGGAAGACCCCGAACCCGGCGTGACCGGTGCGCTGGTCTCCGAACGCTTCCAGGACCCGGCCCACGTCGCCTATATCCCCGAGTGGCAGGATGCTGCCGACTACCTCGGCACCATCGCCAGAGACGGCGACTTCGTCGTGACACTCGGCTGTGGTGACGTGTACCGCATCGTTCCGCAGCTGCTCGAATCTCTCGCCGACGAGTCGGCGGCGGGTACGCGCGGATGAGTCACCGTCCAGGCGCTCGCGCATGAAGCGTCCCGCAGGCCCTGCGGCGCGACCAGCGGCACCGAAGCCCGCTGCAGCGAAACCAGCTGCGGCGACACCGCCGCGTGCCCCTGAGCCGCGCCAGCAGCCTGCCCGCGGGCCTAAACGGCCGGCCGCCGGCCCCGGCGCCGCGCCCACCCGTGCCGAGCCTGAGGCGCTGACCGAGCCCATCGTCCTGCCGGCCAGCGCTGCGTCCGACACCCCAGCGACGGATACCCCACCGACACGGCGGCGCCCCGGCGGCTTCAGTCTGCCTCAACGAGGCGTCAAGGCCGCCGCCGCACCGGACGCTCCGGAGACGTCGACTCCACAATCGTTGGGACAGGAGCCCCCGCTGACCGCGCGAGCGGCCCGGGCCCGGCTGCGAGCGGCGCGGCGAGCCCGGAAGCAGTACGAGCGCAACGAGGTGCGTCGCTTCACCTCCCGCTCCCGCCACCGCCGCAATCTCTGGCTCGCCGCCGGCGGCACCGTGGTCGCCCTGGTGGCCTTCGTCCTGGTCGGCGTGTTCTCCCCGCTGATGGCGTTGCGCACCATCGAGATCACCGGAACCAACCGCATCCCGGCCGCCGACGTGGCGCAGGCGCTCGAGGGGCAGCTGGGTACCCCGCTGCCGCTCCTCGACCTCGCCGAGGTGAAGGGGCAACTGAGCGAATTCAGCCTCATCCGCAGCTACGTCACGGAGAGCCGGCCGCCGGATACCCTCGTGGTGCGCATCGTCGAACGGGAGCCCGTCGGCGCTATCACGTCCGCCGCCGGCTTCGACCTCGTCGACGCGGCCGGTGTGATCATCCAGAGTGGACCGGACCGGCCGGAGGGCTACCCCCTCATCGACGCCGCTGGCGGTGCCAGCGGTGCCGGTTTCCAGGCCGCGGTCGCCGTGGTCGGAGCACTGCCAGAGGGCATCCGCGGCCAGTTGGACAGCGTGACAGCCGCCACCAAGGACGACGTGACGCTCACCCTGGGTGGGGGAGCGCGGGTCCTTTGGGGCAACGCTGAGCGCAGCGAGTACAAGGCGCTCGTTCTGGCGGCCCTCCTTGTGAGCCACCCCGTCGGCAGCGTGACCGAATACGACGTGTCATCGCCGGACAGCGCCGTCGTTCGCTGAAACCGACCGGGTATTCGCGACACGCGGGCGCGCCTCCCCAAGCCATCAGCGGTGGCACCTAACTTCGAATTTAGAATTGCATACTCAGAATAACTTTAAGCCTCGAGTAGAGGTTTAGGGTTCCACCGGAGGCCGGACGTGTCAACTAATCAGAACTACCTAGCAGTCATCAAGGTTGTTGGAATTGGCGGCGGCGGCGTGAACGCCGTCAACCGCATGATCGAGCTCGGCCTCCGAGGGGTCGAATTCATCGCCATCAATACGGATGCCCAGGCACTCCTGATGAGCGATGCAGACGTAAAGCTCGACGTCGGCCGCGACCTCACCAGGGGTCTCGGCGCCGGAGCGGACCCCGAGGTCGGCCGTCGCGCCGCCGAGGACCACGCCGAGGAAATCGAAGAAGCGCTGGCCGGAGCCGACATGGTCTTCGTCACCGCCGGCGAAGGCGGCGGTACCGGTACCGGTGGCGCCCCCGTCGTCGCCCGGATCGCCAAGTCCATCGGCGCTCTGACCATCGGTGTCGTCACCAAGCCGTTCGGCTTCGAGGGCAAGCGTCGTCAGGCTCAGGCCGAGACCGGTGTCGCCTCGCTCAAGAACGAGGTCGACACCCTCATCGTCGTGCCGAACGACCGCCTGCTGGAAATCAGCGACCGCGGCATCAGCATGCTCGAGGCCTTCGCCACCGCTGACCAGGTGCTCCTCGCCGGCGTGCAGGGAATCACCGACCTGATCACCACACCCGGCCTGATCAACCTCGACTTCGCCGACGTCAAGTCGGTCATGCAGGGAGCCGGCTCCGCCCTCATGGGCATCGGTTCCTCGCGCGGAGCGGACCGGGCCATCAAGGCGGCGGAACTCGCCGTTGCCTCTCCTCTGCTCGAGGCGTCGATCGATGGCGCCCACGGCGTGCTGCTCTCTATCCAGGGTGGCTCGAACCTCGGCATCTTCGAGATCAACGACGCCGCCCGCCTGGTGCAGGAGGCCGTGCACCCCGAAGCCAACATCATCTTCGGTGCCGTCATCGACGACACCCTCGGTGACGAGGTGCGCGTCACCGTCATCGCCGCGGGTTTCGACGGCGGTGAGCCCGGTGCCAAGGTTGCCGAGGTCCGTCGTTCCGACCTGGTCGCTGCCGGTGTGGCAGCGGGAGTCTCCGGTGGCGCTGCCGGTGCCATCGCCGGTGCCTCTGCCGCAACAGACAACGCCCCGGTCGCCGAGCCCAGCGGCTCGGTCTGGTCCAGCGACCCCGCTGCGAGCACTCCGGTCGCCGACCCGGCCTTCGAGGACGATTCAGACGACCTGGACATCCCCGATTTCCTGAAGTAATGAGCGAACCGGACCTCGCCCAAAGGCTGGCGAACGTGCGCGGCGGCATAGCCGACGCCGCACGGCTCGCCGGTCGCTCGGTGGACGACATCACCACGGTGGTGGTGACCAAGTTCCAACCGGTGTCCCTGATCCGGGAGCTCCTCGAGCTCGGGGTGCGGGACCTCGGCGAGAGCAGGCACCAGGAGGCCCAGGCCAAGGCGGCCGAACTGGCCGGAGCCGGCATCCGCTGGCACTTTGTCGGTCAGGTGCAGGGCAAGAAGGCCCGCCAGGTGCGGGCCTACTCGTCGGTGATCCACTCGGTGGACCGGGAGTCGCTCGTGACCGGCCTTGCCACCCCGGTGGCGGAGCACACGGGCGCCCTCGAGGCCGGTGCCGAGGTGGACTGCTTCGTGCAGGTCAACCTCACCGAGGACCCGGCCAGGGGCGGGGTGTCGATTCCGGACCTCGCACCGTTGGTGGAGCGGGTTCTGTCGGCCCCGGGCCTCAGGCTGCTCGGGCTCATGGCCGTCGCGCCGCTCGGCGCGGAACCGAAGCGCTCCTTCGCCCTGGTCAGCGAGCTGGGCGCCCAGATGCGCGGCATCGCTCCCGACGCCAGGTACCTGTCGATGGGAATGTCCCAGGACTACGCGGCCGCCATCGCCGAAGGCGCGACACACCTGCGAATTGGCACCGCAATCACCGGGAATCGCCCGGCAGCGGTTAATCTGAAAACGTCGTAATACCAACACGGAGGTCGAGATGTCCAACCCGCTCAAGAAAACCATGGTCTACCTGGGTCTGGCAGACGAAGAGCTGGAATATGAGGCGCCGGCAGCGGCTCCCGTCTCCACTCTCCCCACCCAGTCAGCCCATGTCGCGTCGTCCCACGCTGCTCCGGCGAACGCCGGCCGCGCACCGGTCACGCCGTTGCACAAGACCTCCACCCCCAAGAATGTTGTCGTGTCCGAAATGAACGAGATCCTTACCGTCCACCCGCGCCAGTACCGCGACGCGCAGGTGATCGCCGAGTCCTTCCGTGATGGAATTCCGGTCATCATCAACCTCTCCCAGATGAGCGATGCCGATGCGCGCCGTCTCATCGACTTCGCCAGCGGCCTGTCTCAGGGCCTCTACGGCAAGATCGAGCGCGTAACGGCCAAGGTCTTCCTGCTGTCGCCGTCGCACGTCGTCATCTCCGGCGACAACGCCGTCGAGGAGGGGGACGCCGATTCCTCCTTCTTCGCCCAGTCATAACCCGACGTGTCCGTAGTCAATCTGGTCCTGGGGATCGCCTACTACTTCCTGCTGCTGTACTTCTTCGTCATGTGGGGCCGATTCATCGTCGACCTCGTCCGGGGAATCAACAGGTCGTGGCGGCCGCACGGGTTCGTCCTGGTTCTCATTGAGCTGGTCTACACACTCACCGACCCGCCGATCAATTTCTTCCGTCGGATCTTCCCGCCGCTCCGCGTCGGCCCGATCGCGTTCGACTTTGGCTGGAGCCTGACCATGCTGTGCTGCATCATCGGCATGTGGATTACGGCGATTCGGTTCTGACACGCAGCCTCACCAGGGCCTCGGCATGTATTCTTGATCGATGACGGCCAACCGGCCCGGTACAACACCGAGTGCCAGTTGGTCGTAAGCACGTGTTCGCACAACTGTTCGCAATTAAGTTTTGAGGTGGAAAGCCATGGCGCTAACTCCGGAAGATGTAGTCAACAAGAGGTTTCAGTCGACCAAGTTCCGCGAGGGATATGACCAGGACGAGGTTGACGACTTCCTCGACGAGGTCGTTGTCGAGCTGCGACGCCTGACCCAGGAGAACGAGGACCTCAAGGCCCGTCTCTCCGGCGGCGAGGTCGCACCTGCTGCTCCGGTCAGTGCCGCTGCGGCCAAGACCGCTGAGCCCGTCAACACTCCTGAGCCCGTCGCAGAGCCCGTCGCTGCCGTCGTGCCCGAGCCCGTCGCTGCAGCACCCGTCGCCCCGGCGCCGGTTGCCGAGCCGATCGACGAGACCGCCGGCACGACGAACCTGTTGCAGCTGGCCCGCCGCCTGCACGAGGAGCACGTCAAGGAAGGCGCCGAGAAGCGTGACGCCCTGATCGCTGAGGGCCACGCCACGGCTGCCCGCGTGATCGCGGAGTCCGAAGCCAAGCAGCGCGCCCAGATCAACGTCCTCGACAAGGAGCGTGCCGTCCTCGAGAACAAGATCGAGGAACTGCGCACCTTCGAGCGCGAGTACCGCCAGAAGCTGAAGAGCTACATCGAGGGTCAGCTGCGCGACCTCGACTCCACGTCGCCCGTCGGCGCGGGTGCGGGCAAGGACTCGGGCAACTCGCCGAAGGCGAGCTTCCAGGGCTTTGGCGCGTAACAACCCGTCGAAGGTCAGCTACCGCGCACTTATCGTCCTGGCCCTCGTGGCCGTGGGCGGGTATGCGTTTGATCAGATCAGCAAGGCCCTCGTCGTCAGCTCGATGACCGAGGGTCAGACCGCCCGGGTTCTGGGTGATGTGCTTCAACTGCACTTCATCCGGAACCCCGGCGCGGCCTTCTCCTTCGCCACCGGCCTCACCTGGGTGTTCTCACTCATTGCGGCCGGTGTCGTCGTGTTTGTCGTGTGGTTCGCCCCACGCATCCGCTCGAGCCTGTGGGCGATCGTCTTCGGTCTCCTGCTCGGCGGTGTGCTCGGCAACCTGACCGACCGACTGTTCCGGGAGCCGTCTTTCGGCCTCGGGCACGTCGTAGATTTCATTTACACCCCGTGGATGATGCCGGCCATCTACAACATCGCGGACTGCTGCATCGTGGTGAGCATGGCGCTCTTCATGCTGCTCACCCTGCGTGGCATCGGCCTCGACGGCCGTCGCACCCCGACATCCGACCCGGATGCCGCCGAACCGGCCGTCAGCACCGTGCCCGCCGGCAGCGCCGCGCCCCTCACCCCCTCCAACTGAACGGCATCATGGAAAACCGAGCCCTTCCCCTGCCCGATGGTTTGGACGGTGTACGCGTTGACGCGGGCATCGCCAAGCTGTTCGGCTTCTCCCGCAGCTTCGCGGCCGAAATCGCCGAGTCCGACGGGGTCACCCAGGACGGCGTCGTGGTCGGCAAGTCGGACAAGCTGCGTGCCGGGGCCTGGCTCGACGTGAGTTGGGCGCCCAAGCAGGACCTCGTCATCGTGCCCATCGCGGTACCCGATCTCACGATCGTGCACGACGACGACGACATCGTCGTCGTCAACAAGCCATCCGGCGTCGCGGCGCACCCCAGCGTGGGCTGGACCGGCCCGACGGTGCTCGGCGCCCTCGCCGCCGCCGGCTACCGCATCGCCACCTCCGGTGCGTCCGAACGGGCCGGCATCGTGCACCGTCTCGACGTCGGGACCAGCGGCCTCATGGTCGTCGCGAAGTCCGAGCACGCGTACACGCACCTCAAACGGGCCTTCCACGACCGGGAGGTCGACAAGATCTACCACGCCGTCGTGCAGGGCCACCCAGACCCGTCCAGCGGCACCATCGACGCGCCGATCGGGCGCCACCCGCGCTCCGACTGGAAGTTCGCTGTGATCGCCGGAGGCAAGGACTCCGTCACTCACTACGAGACCCTGGAAGCCTTCCCCTCCGCGTCCCTGCTCGAGGTGCATCTGGAGACCGGTCGAACCCACCAGATCCGGGTGCACATGGCCGCCCAGCGGCATCCGTGTGTCGGCGACGCCATGTACGGGGCCGACGCGAAGATCTCGGCCAGGCTCGGCCTCACCCGGCAGTGGCTGGTCGCCAAGCAGCTCTCCTTCGATCACCCGACCAGCGGCGAATGGGTCACCTTCAACGCCGAGTACCCGGACGACCTGGCCAACGCTCTGCGCTTACTGCGCGGCGATTAGGCTGCGTTGATCAGGACAGGGGCGTCCTCCGGCGCTTAGGCTGGAAGACCAGCACCCCCCACTTCGTCATCAGATAAACCCCAGAGCAGCTGGAGCAGTCGTGTCGCCGCAGAATGATTCGTTCGTCCACCTTCACGTGCACAGCGAGTACTCCATGCTCGACGGCGCCGCGCGGGTCAAACCGTTGATCGCCGCGGCCGCTGAACAGAAGATGCCGGCCATCGCCGTCACCGACCACGGCAACGTGTTCGGCGCGTTCGATTTCTGGAAGACCGCCACGGATGCCGGGATCAAGCCGATCATCGGCACCGAGGCTTACATCACGCCGGGCACCGACCGTCGCGACAAGACCCGGGTGCGCTGGGGCACCAACGCCCAAAACCGCGACGACGTCGGCGGTAGCGGTGCGTACACCCACATGACCCTGCTCTCGGAGAACACCGAGGGAATGCACAACCTGTTCAGGCTCTCGTCCCTCGCGTCGCTGGAGGGCTACTACTTCAAGCCGCGAATGGACCGCGAACTGCTCAGCACCTATTCCAAGGGTCTGATCGGTACGACCGGATGCGTGGGTGGCGAGGTGCAGACCCGCCTCCGGCTCGGCCAGTACGACGAGGCCAGGCAGGCCGCGGGGGAGCTGCGGGACATCTTCGGGAAGGACAACTTCTTCTGCGAGATCATGGACCACGGCATCGACATCGAGCGCCGCACCATGACGGACCTGCTCAAGTTGGCCAAGGAACTCGATCTGCCGCTGGTGGCCACCAACGACCTGCACTACACCCACGCGCACGACGCGACAGCGCACGCGGCGCTGCTCTGCGTGCAGTCGGCATCCACCCTGGACGACCCCAACCGGTTCAAATTCGACTCGAACGAGTTCTACCTCAAGACCGCCGCCGAGATGCGGCACCTGTTCCGGGACAACCCGGAGGCGTGCGACAACACTCTGCTCATCGCCGAGCGGTGCGAGGTCAAGTTCAACACCTCGGCCAACTACATGCCCCGGTTCCCCACCCCTGAGGGCGAGAACGAGGAAAGCTGGTTCATCAAGGAGACCGAACTCGGCCTCATCCGCCGCTACCCGAACGGGATCACCGCGGCCGTGCGCAAGCAGGCCGACTACGAGGTCGGCGTCATCACCCAGATGGGCTTCCCCGGCTACTTCCTGGTCGTAGCCGACTTCATCAACTGGTCCAAGGAGAACGGCATCAGAGTCGGTCCAGGTCGTGGCTCCGGCGCCGGCTCGATGGTCGCGTACGCCATGGGCATCACCGACCTCGACCCGCTGGTGCACGGCCTGATCTTCGAGCGCTTCCTCAACCCCGACCGAGTCTCCATGCCCGACTTCGACGTCGACTTCGACGACCGTCGCCGCGGCGAGGTCATCCACTACGTCACCGAGAAGTACGGCTCCGAGCGCGTCGCGCAGATCGTCACCTACGGCACCATCAAGGCCAAGCAGGCGCTGAAGGACTCCAGTCGGGTGCTCGGCTTCCCGTTCGGCATGGGCGACAAGCTCACCAAGGCCATGCCGCAGCCCATCATGGGCAAGGACATGCCGCTCACCGGCATGTTCGACAAGGACCACCCCCGTTACCGCGAGGCCGGCGACTTCCGCGCCGTCATCGAGACGGATGCCGAGGCGCGCACGGTCTTCGACACCGCGCTCGGTATCGAGAATCTCAAGCGCCAGTGGGGTGTGCACGCCGCCGGCGTGATCATGTCCTCCGACCCGCTCATCGACATCATCCCGATCATGCGCCGCGAGGCCGACGGCCAGATCGTCACGCAGTTCGACTACCCGGCCTGCGAGAGCCTGGGCTTGATCAAGATGGACTTCCTGGGGCTGCGCAACCTCACCATCATCGACGACACCCTCGACAACATCGAAGCGAACCGTGGCCACCGCCCGGTGCTCGAAGACCTCGACCTCGACGACGTGCTCGCCTACGAACTGCTCGCCCGCGGCGACACCCTCGGGGTGTTCCAGCTGGACGGCGGCCCGATGCGCGCGCTCCTGCGCAGCATGAAGCCCGACAACTTCGAAGACATCTCCGCCGTCATCGCGCTCTACCGGCCCGGCCCCATGGGCGCGAACTCGCACACCAACTACGCGCTGCGGAAGACCGGTCAGCAGGAGATCATCCCGATCCACAAAGAGCTCGAGGAGCCCCTCAAAGACATCATCGGCGGCACCTACGGCCTCATCGTCTATCAGGAGCAGGTGATGTCGATCGCGCAGAAGCTGGCCGGCTTCACACTGGGTCAGGCCGACCTGCTGCGACGCGCGATGGGCAAGAAGAAGAAGTCCGAGCTGGACAAGCAGTTCGAGGGCTTCTCCGGCGGAATGATAGCCAACGGCTACTCAATGGAAGCCATTACCACCGTCTGGAACATCCTTCTACCGTTCTCTGACTACGCCTTCAACAAAGCCCACTCCGCGGCCTACGGAGTGCTGTCCTACTGGACCGCATACCTCAAGGCGCACTATCCGGCCGAGTACATGGCCGCCCTGCTGACCAGCGTCGGCGATGCCCGCGACAAGCTCGCGCTGTACCTCAACGAGTGCCGCCGGATGGGCATCCAGGTGCTGCCGCCGGATGTCAACGAGTCGATCGGCTTCTTCGCCGCCGTCGGCACCGACATCCGCTTCGGCCTGGGCGCCGTGCGTAACGTCGGTTTCAACGTGGTGGAAGCCATCCGGGCCGCCCGCACCGAGAAGGGCGACTTCGAGTCGTTCCACGATTTCCTCCGCAAGGTCCCGCTGCAGGTCACCAACAAGCGCACCGTCGAGTCCCTGATCAAGTCCGGCGCCTTCGACTCCCTCGGTGCCACCCGCCGCGCCATGTTCGAGATCCACGAGGGTGCCGTCGACTCTGCCGTCAAGATCAAACGCGACGAGTCGCACGGCATGGTCGGCTTCGACTTCGACAGCCTCTTCGACGACCCTCAGGAGACCGATCAGGTGCCGGACCGGCCGGAGTGGAGCAAGAAGGAAAAGCTCGCACTGGAGCGCGACATGCTCGGCCTCTACGTCTCCGACCACCCACTGGCCGGCCTCGAGATTCCGCTGGCCAAGCACGCCAGCACCACGATCACCGATCTGATCAGTTCCGAGCACACCCAGGATGCCGACACCGTCACCGTGGCCGGCCTCATCACCAATGTGCAGCACCGCATCGCCAAGAAGTCGGGCAACCAGTACGGCATCATCTCGGTCGAGGACTTCGGCGGCGAGATCGACGTCATGTTCATGGGCAAGGCATACCAAGAGTTCTCCCTTGACCTCGTCAGCGACTCCGTCGTGGTGGTGCGCGGCCGGGTGAGTATGCGCGATGACGGAATGAACCTGCACGCGTACAGCATCTTCGCGCCCGAGCTCGGTCAGGCGTCCGATCACGGCACCCTGTCGATCACTCTGTTCGAGGCGCGAGCCACCACCGATACCGTCACCCAGCTCGGCGAGGTGCTCAAGAGACACGGCGGTACCTCAGAGGTGCGCCTGAAGTTGATCAAGGGTGACACCGCCCGCGTCTTCGAGCTGCCGAGCCGGGTCACCGTGACCGCCGACCTCTTCGGCGAACTCAAGAGCCTCCTGGGCCCGTACTGCCTGACTTGACCCTCTGCCCGCTCCAGATGGATTCGGGCGGAGGCCCCGGTCAGAACGGTGGGTTCTCGGGTGCCGGTGGGGTCGGCTTCCGACTCGGCCGCTGCCGGGGCATCAGGTAACTGTCATCGGCGGGCCGCTTCCGGGTCTTCGGCCCCATCACCGGTGGCCGTGGCCGGGGTGGTCCCATCGGGTTGGCAGGGTCGGTGCGGTAGCTGCGTTTGCCGGGTGAGGTCCAGTGCAGGATCCCGCCGGGTTCCTGGGTGACTCGCCACTGGCTGAGGTGTTTGAGTCGGTGGTGGGGTTCGCAGAGGTGGGCGAGGTTGTCGCAGTCGGTGTTGCCGCCGCCGGCCCAGGGGTCGGTGTGGTCGACGTCGCTGGTCACCGCGGGTCGGGAGCAGCCCGGGAACCGGCAGGTTTCGTCGCGCACCCGCAGGTACTTTTTCATGGCCTTGGTGTTCTTGTGCTGGGTTTTGCCGAGCGAGAGCACCACCCCGGTCTCCGGGTGGGTCAGCAGCCGGGTGAAGCTCGGTGCGTGCCCGGCGATCTCCCTTGCGACCTCGGGGGAGATGGGCCCGTAGCCTTCGAGGGTGCCGGGTTCCTCGTCCAAGCCCAGCAGGGTCAGCACGGGCACCGTCACCATGACGGTGCCGCGGATGCCGGCGCCCATCCCGTCGGGCGTGATTCCGTCCAGCAACAGGGCGGCGGTGATGTCGGCGCGGAGTTGGTCGAGGGTGCGGGTCGGGAGCTCTTCCGTGGCGTCTGGGCGGAGGCCGACTGCGGTGCCGCTTCCGCTGCCAGCGGTGTCGGACGCGGTGTTCCCATTCGGTGCGGGGTCGCCGAGGTGCTTGAGCTTCACGGCCATCGTGTTGATCCGGTCGTAGGCGGCCTTGGTGTCGTGGGCGGTGCCGTACCAATGCAACCAGCCCATCCCGTCCGGGGCGGCCTCCCAGCGGCTGTGCCGTTCGGTCAGGGCGTTCGTGCTGCGGGTCACGATCGACTCCGGGTGCAGCCGCTCCCGCAACCGGCGGGCCTTGTCGATGAATCGGCCCACCGGCAGGCGCTTGGCCTCGGGCAGCACCTTCTCTTCGAACGCCGCCTGGTCCTCCATCGGCAGGGTGCGCATCTGATCGACGAGCGCGGTGGCGTGCCGGTAACTGATCTCTCCGGTCGAGATGGCCTCGAAGGTCGCCGGGGCGGCCAGGAGCCAGAGGGACTGGTCCATCAGGTGCTCCACGGTGCGCTCGGACAGGCGCAGCAGGCAGGCGGTCTCACTGACAATCGTGCGGCGGGCCACGTCCCGGTCGTCCCACCGGTTGTAGGCGGCCGCGCGGGCTTGGTCCTCGGTCAGGGTGGCCGCGTTCACGTCGGCCAGCCGGATGCTCTCCGGGTTGCCGTGCAGGCGCGAGGAGACGAGCGGGTCCTCACTCCAGCCCTGCAGGGCGACGAAGAACTCGGCCTGCCGGGCCTGCGCCTGCGCAATGGCGCGGGCCTCGGCCTCGAAACCCCAGCCAACCGGCTAGCCCAGCTGCTCACAGCAGCACAAACCACCGGCGTTGCTTAGACCGCTTGACTTTGCCGCGGGCTTCTGGGGCTCAACTCACAGTTCGCGGGGGCGTCAGCGGAGGATTTCCACCATCAGGACCCAGGCGTCGAGCATGGAGCCGATGACGGTGAGGATCACCCCGGCCGCGACCAGGTAGATGCCGGTGGAGGAGCCGGTGACGATGAGGAGCACCGCGCCCAGCGCGAAGGGAAACAGTTGAAGGGCCGCGAGCGGTAGATAGAGGGCCAGGGAGAACCGCCCACTCGCGCTGTTCCGTGCCCGGTGGCGGAGTGAGATCGTATGCAGGACGACCGCCGGGCCCACGGCGACGAGCACCTCGACGCCCAGGACCGCCCCGGGCTGGCCGGGCACCAGAAGGAGGCCGCCGGTCACCACCACAAGCACGAGGGAGCCGACGGCGGCCGCGGCCCGTGCCGTCAGCCCGGGCAGCGCGAGGATCTCCCGGATGTTCACCGAGATCGCCACCATGACGAGGCCCGCCAGCGCCGCGGCGGCGCCCACCATGGCCACGGCGAAGTCACCCCAGCCTGTCGTCACCGTCTCGTCGCTGTCTCGTCGCTGTCTCGTCCATGGTTGCCTTCGCTCGGATGCCGACACGATAGCGCGACCGCTCCGATCGTCATGAACCCATCGGTGCCTGACACCGGCCACGGCGCGGGACCAATGACCCCCGTGTGACCAGCAGTTTGACAGCCGTTTGTTCTACGCTGGGGGCATGAGAAGGCGCAGCGGGGAACCGATCTACAGCACGGCGATTGCAGCGGGTCGCACAATTTTCGGAGCCTTCAGGCTCAGGCCGTCGGCGTCGGGCCTCACCAACCTTCCGGACGCCGGAGGGGCGGTCCTCGCCATCACCCACTTCGGCTACGCGGACTTCGCCCTCGTGGAGTGGATGACCTGGCGAAAGAACCGCCGGCACATCCGCTTCATGGCCAAGAAGGGTGCGTTCGACAAGCCCGTCGTCGGCTGGCTGTTGCGTGGGATGCGGCACATCAACGTCGACATGACGGCCGGGGCCCAGGCCTACGCCGACGCGGTGCGGGCGCTCAACGCCGGCGAACTCGTCGGGGTGTTTCCCGAAGGGGGAGTGAACGCGTCGTTCACCGTGCGGGACCTGAAGACCGGTGCGGCGCGGATGGCGATGGAGGCCGGGGTGCCCATCGTGCCCATCGCTGTCTGGGGTGGCCACCGGCTGCTCACGAAGAACCACAAGCCATCCGTGCGGGAGGCCTATCGCACCCCGGTCTCCTTCGCGGTCGGCACGCCGGTACGTGTAGACGCCGAGGACGATCCGCAGCAGGTGACCCAGCGACTGCACGGCGTGCTGCAGGAGCTCGTGGACGGCCTGCAGGCGCGTTACCCGGAGCCTGGTGCCGGCCGCTGGTGGCAGCCCGCCCACCTGGGCGGAACCGCGCCCACCCCGGCGGAGGCCGCCGCGACGGAAGCGGAACGACAGCGACGCAAGGCGGCCGCCAGAGCGGCCCAAACCCCGGCCGGGTGAACCGCGCCGTCCGCAGGTTTGCCACCGCGGGGTCGGCACCCACCGGCCCGAACCGGATGAGCTAGAGCGTTTCGCCCAACGCCCGGTACTGGCGTTCGTGGTAGATCAGCGCCTCGTCGTCATCGCCGAGGCCGCCGCCCTCGATCTGCACTACGACCACAGCAGAGTTGTGCACGGTCACGCGCTCCACGATCCGTCCCACCATCCACGACGTCACGTTGTTGAGAACGGGCAGGCCGTACGGTCCCACCCGCCAGTGATCGCCGACGAAGCGCTCGGCGTTGGGTCCGGCCAGCCGCTCGGCCAGGGTGCGGTTGCGCAGTCCGAGCAGGTGGATGACGACGCGCTCGGTCTCGTTGATGGCCGGCCACGAGCTGGCCGACTTCGCCATGTTGAAGGTAGCCAGGGGCGGCACCGCCGACATGGACGCCAGGGATGTCGCGGTGAATCCGACGGGCTTGCCCTGAGCGTCCAGCGCGGTCACGACCGCGACGCCCGCCGCATGACGGCGAAACGCGTTCTTGAACGCGGCCAGGTCGCCAGGCGCGTTCGGGTCGGTGTCGAGGGCCGGGGCGTGGGGGAGACCTGCGGAGGGAAGACCTGCCGGTGCGGTGGTGCGTTCGTTCATAGTGGTGCCAATCGTTTCACCGATCAGCCTATTCCCGTGCGAGCACCGTTCTTGGATAAGCTGGAGTGACATGATCCAGACGATTGACCTTCGAGGAACGCGGCCTGCTCCGGCCGAACTTTTGGCCTCGGTGCCCCGGGCGCTCACCAGCGTCACGGTCGCCAGTGACGTTGCCGCCGAACTGATCGATGATGTGCGCGCACGCGGCGAACAGGCCCTGCTCGACCAGGCCGAGCGCCTCGACAGGGTACGCCCCGAGCACGTTCGCGTTCCGGCTTCCCACGTCGCCGAGGCCCTTGAGGCCCTCGACCCGGATGTCCGCGTCGCGATCGAGGAGACCATCCGCCGGGTACGCCTGGCCAGTGCCGCACAGGTGCCGCCCCTGGTGACCACCACGATCGCCGACGGCGCCGAGATCGTGCAGCGCTGGCGCCCCGTCCAGCGGGTCGGCCTCTACGTTCCCGGCGGCAAGGCCGTCTACCCGTCCAGCGTCGTGATGAACGTGGTGCCCGCGCAGGTGGCCGGGGTCACCTCCATCGCCCTCGCATCCCCGCCGCAGAGCAACTTCGATGGACGAGTGCACCCCACCATCCTCGCCGTCGCCGGTCTTCTCGGCGTCGACGAGATCTACGCCATGGGCGGCGCCGGCGCCGTGGGCGCCTTCGCCTACGGCGTGCCCGGCCTCGGCCTCGACCCCGTGCAGCTCGTCACCGGCCCCGGCAACGTCTACGTCGCCGCCGCCAAGCGGCTCGTTCGCGGCGTCACCGGGATCGACTCCGAAGCCGGACCGACCGACATCCTCGTGATCGCCGATGCCGCGGCCGACCCGGCCTTTGTCGCCGCAGACCTGGTCAGCCAGGCCGAGCACGACGAACTCGCCGCCGCCGTGCTCGTCACGGACTCCGCCGAGCTCGCCGAAGCCGTCGAAGCGCTCCTGAACGACCTGGCCACCACCACCACGCACGCCGAACGGGTCACCGCATCGCTGGGTGGCAGCCAATCGGCCATCGTGCTGGTGGACGACCTCGAGCAAGCCGCCGCGTTCAGCAACGCGTTCGGTCCGGAGCACCTCGAGATCCAGACCGAAGACCCCGACGCCGTCCTCGGCCAGATCGACAACGCCGGCGCCATCTTCCTGGGCCCGTACGCGCCGGTCAGCCTCGGCGACTATGCCGCCGGCTCCAACCACGTGCTGCCCACCGGGGGACAGGCGCGGTTCTCGGCGGCCCTCGGCGCGTACACCTTCCTACGCCCGCAGCAGGTCGTGCGCTACACCAGAGACGGCCTCGCCGGCGTGGTCGACCACATCCTTGCCCTGTCCGCTGCAGAGGCGCTGCCCGCCCACGGTGACGCCGTCAGCGTCCGATTCAGCACGGCCGCGGAACGGTAGGCTCGTAGGCACAATGTATTGCCCGTTCTGTCGCCACCCAGATTCCCGTGTCATCGACTCCCGCACCAGCGACGACGGGCTCTCGATCCGTCGCCGCCGGCAGTGCCCGGAGTGCGGTCGCCGGTTCAGCACCACCGAAACCGCCAGCCTGAACATCATCAAGCGCAGCGGCGTGGTCGAACCGTTCAGCCGGGAGAAGATCGTCTCCGGCGTGCGCAAGGCCTGTCAGGGCCGCCCGGTCACCGACTCTGACCTGGCCATGCTCGCGCAGAAGGTCGAGGAGACCATCCGTCAGACCGGTGCGTCCCAGATCGAGGCCAACGACATCGGCCTGGCCATCCTCGCCCCGCTGCGCGACCTCGACGAAGTGGCCTACCTGCGCTTCGCCAGCGTCTACCAGGCATTCGATTCGTTGGAAGACTTCGAGAGTGCGATCGGCCAGCTGCGCACCGAGCACACCGCCGCGTCGGAATCCGATCCCGAACCCGAACGGTAGACGTGTACCCCACCCTTTTCAAGCTGGTGCTCACCCGGATCGACCCCGAGCGGGCTCACCACTTGGCCTTCGAGGTCATCCGGTGGATGCCGCGCCTCGGTCTCGGCCCGCTTGTGCACAGGTTCACCCGCCCGCGCACCGACATCGGGGTGGACACCCTCGGCTTGCATTTCGACTCGCCGTTCGGTGTTGCGGCGGGGTTCGACAAAGACGGCCACGCCGTCATCGGGCTCGGCCGGCTCGGCTTCGGGCACGTCGAGGTCGGCACGCTCACCGCGGTCGCCCAGCCCGGCAACCCCACACCGCGCCTGTTCCGTCTCGTATCCGACCGCGCTGTCATCAACCGGATGGGCTTCAATAACGGCGGTGCCGAGGCGGCCGTCGCGCGCCTGGGTCAGGTTCGCCGTACCCCCAGCCGTCCGGTCCTGGGCATCAACATCGGCAAAAGCCGAGTCACCGCGGTCGAAGACGCCACGGCCGACTACCTGGTCAGCACCGTTGCACTGGCCCCTCTCGCGGACTACCTGGTGGTCAACGTGAGCTCCCCCAACACCCCGGGCCTGCGTGGCCTGCAAGAACTCGATCAGCTCGCCCCACTGTTGCGGGCGGTGCAGGAACACGCCGGCGATACCCCGCTGCTGGTCAAGATCGCACCCGACCTCACCGATGACGAGGTGACCCGCATCGCCGGTCTCACCGTGGAACTCGGCCTGGCCGGCATCATCGCCACCAACACCACCCTCAGCCGGGAGAATCTGTTGACCGACCCGGCCGTCGTGGCCGAGGCCGGCGCCGGCGGGCTCTCCGGTGCGCCCCTGAACGACCGGTCGCTGTCCGTCCTGCGCCTCATCCGGGCCTCCGTGCCGGCCGAACTGTGCGTCATCTCGGTCGGCGGCGTCGAGACTGCGCAGCAGGTCGTCGAGCGTCTCGACGCCGGCGCCACCCTCGTGCAGGGCTACACCGGCTTTCTCTACCGCGGACCGCTCTGGGCACGCCAGATCAACCGCGGACTCGACACACTCCTCGCGGGTCGTTCCACCGGCCCGATCCTCTCCTGACCGGCAGGCCGGCACCCGCCGGCGCCCGGCCACGAGTCAATCGGTGGGTCCGGGCGCTCCGGGATCAGTGATGAGTCCGAGGCCGGCCAGCTGGGCCGCGAGGCTCGCGCCGTCGGGTCCGTAGACCCAGAGCGGATCCGGCTTGGCCTCCACGGCGTCCTTGGCCCTACGGCCGGCCAGCACGGCCTCGCTCGGCGACAGCCGACGGATGGCGACCGCGGCGACGCACTGCGGGAAATCCTGTTGGAACTCGCTGTAAATCGCCTCGTCGTGCTGACCGTCGTCGCCGATGAGGACCCACTTCATGTCGGGGAACTCGTGCGCCAGCCTGCGCAGGTTGTCGCGTTTGTGCTCCTTGCCACTGCGGAACAGCCTGTCGTGGGTGGGTCCCCAGTCGGTGAGCAGCAGCGCCCCGGCCGGGTAGAGGTTACGGGAGAGGAACCGGCTGAGCGTCGGCGCAACATTCCAGGCACCTGTGGACAGGTAGATCACCGGAGCCCCCGGTGTCGCATCGGCGAGGCGGTCCAGCAGCACAGCCATGCCCGGCGTCGGAACGCGAGCGTGCTCGTCGAGGACGAAGGTGTTCCACGCGGCCAGGAGCGGACGGGGCAGGGTGGTGACCATGACGGTGTCGTCGACGTCGGAGATCACGCCGGTGCGCACATCGGGGGCGACCACGAAGACCGGAGCGTCGACGCTGCCGGAGGCGTGGGTGTGCAGCGAAGCGGTGTGCCAGCCCGGCTCGAGGTTGACCTGCATCACGGTGTCGACGACTCCGCCGCGGTCGGCCTGCACCCGGTGTGCCTTGCCGCCGATGTCGATGGTGACGGTGACGTCGTTGACCGGCACGCTGGTGAAGCTCCGCCAGCCGCGGATGCTCCCGTCACGTCTGTCGGTGCGACGCCGCTTGGGGGTGGTGCCGGTGGACTTCACGGGTTTTGCCAACAGGACGCGGCAGAGAATCCGCACGCGTTCCGTGGTGCCATAGCCGGTGTAAGGGATGACGACCGGCAGGTGTCCGCGCCGACGGGCGAACTTTTCCCGCTTGTCGTGAAGCCAATCCTCGATCCGCGCGGCTCGGTGCATGAGGCGCACGGGGTTGAGGGGAGTGGACGGTGTGGCGGGGGACTTTGACACAGTTCAGTCTCTCATGCGCCGCGGGGCTGCTCGGCACGGTCCCGGGGTGGAGAACCACCACGGCGACCCGCCCGGGGCAGCCGCTCACACTCCGTTTGGGGGGTGTGTTCTGTGTCTGGGTGTCAGTCGGGGGCCCTAAGATTGTGACGTATATTCAAGGAGGACACGTGGCGCTGATCGACATATTCGGGGGAGACTCTGTCGCACAGGGGCGGCAGATCCGCACCGAGCCCATCCAGCAGCGCAGTGCCGCCAGGTTGACCGCACTTCTGGACGCTGCGGCCGAGGTCGTCGACGAGGTCGGTTTCGACCGCATCACGACGGCCATGGTCGCCGAACGTGCGGGAGCCTCGATCGGCACTGTGTACCGCTACTACCCCGATCGGGTCGCGGTCCTCGAGGGACTGCGCGAGCGTGCGGTCCAGCGCTTCCGGCAGCGTGTCGCCGACACCCTCAAGGAAACCCAGCCGGGAACCTGGTGGGAAGCCGTCGACTGCGGGATCTCGGCCTTCGTGGAGCTGTATCGCGCCGAACCCGGATTCCGCATCCTGCACTTCGCCGATCGTGAACGCGCCCAGTCCACCGGGCCGGACCAGCTGGATTCGGGATTCTTCGCCAACCAGATCGCCGGAGTCCTGTCGGAAGAATTCGGCCTGTCCGGTGGCCCCGACCTCATCTTCAGACTCGAAGTCGCCGTCGAAATGGCCGACTCCCTGCTGTCTCGCGCCTTCACCTGGAACACCCAGGGTGATGAGCGCTTCATCGCAGAGTGCCGACGCATCATGCACGACTACCTCGTCGGCTACTACGGTACGGACGCCTAGCCCGACTCGTCGCCGGTGGCGCTGACGACGAACAACGGCAATCCGCTTTGGATTCGGCTCCGAAGAATGATTGGCTGGTCATCCGCACTTGCCTGCTTCCGTCGCCCCGCATCCGCGGGAGCGAGGGACGTCAAGCCCGCACCGAGGATTGAGCCCAGCCATGATCGAGTTCCGTTCCGTCAGCAAGCGCTTCCCCGACGGCACCCTCGCAGTCGAGGATTTCAGTCTGGTCCTGCCCTCCCACAAGACCACAGTGCTCGTCGGGTCCTCCGGATCGGGCAAGACCACTCTGCTGCGGATGATCAACCGCATGGTCGACCCCACCAGCGGCTCGGTCGAGATCGACGGCGAGGACATCGCCACTCTGCCCCCCGTGAAGCTGCGCCGCGGAATCGGCTACGTCATGCAGAACTCGGGACTCCTGCCGCACCGCACCGTCCTCGACAACGTCGCCACGGTGCCGCTGCTTCGCGGCACGCCGAAGCGTCAAGCCAGGGCGGATGCCCTGGCGATGCTGGACACCGTCGGGCTGGACCGCGCGCTGGCCGACCGATACCCGAGCCAACTCTCCGGCGGCCAGCAGCAACGCGTCGGCGTGGCCAGGGGGTTGGCCGTCAACCCGAACATCCTGCTGATGGACGAACCGTTCGGGGCCGTTGACCCCATCGTGCGCGCCGAGCTCCAGCAGGAGTTGGTTCGGCTGCAGAAGGAGCTGGACAAGACCGTCGTCTTCGTCACCCACGACATCGAGGAAGCGTTCCTGCTGGGAGACCAGATCGTGATCCTGCGGGACGGCGGCCGCATCGCCCAGGTGGGCTCGCCCGCCGAGCTGCTCGCCAACCCCGCCGACGACTTCGTCGCCAGTTTCGTGGGCGCCGATCGGGGCCGGCGGGCGCTGCACGTGGAGCGGCACGGGAATGAGGACGTCGTGGTCGACAGCGACGGGCGCCTCGCCGGTGTGCTGAAGCCAGAAAGCGCCCGATGACCTGGGTCCTGGCCAACCTCGGCCTGATCTGGGCGCGCACCCTCGACCACGTGGTGCTGAGCCTGCCGCCGATCGTGATCTGCTTCGTGATCGCCGTTCCGCTGGGCTGGTCCGCCCGGCGCTACCGGGTGAGCCGCGGGATCATCCTCACCGGCGCCGGCCTGCTCTACGCGGTGCCCTCGCTGCCGCTGATCTTCGTGCTGCCGGCCGTGATCGGCACCAGCCTGCTGTCCCCGGTGAACGTGATCATCGCCCTGACGCTCTACGGCATCGCCCTAATGGTGCGGGTCGTCGCCGACGGTCTCGATTCGGTGGATGCCGACGTCCGCCAGTCCGCCTCCGCGATGGGCTATTCCACCTGGTCGCGGTTCTGGCAGGTGGAGCTCCCGCTGTCCGGCCCGGTCCTGCTCGCGGGCATGCGGGTCGTGGCGGTCAGCACCGTCAGCCTGGTCACCGTCGGCGCGGTGATCGGGGTGCAGAGCCTGGGCAGCCTCTTCACCGACGGTTTCCAGCGCGGAATCCAGGCCGAGATCGTCGCCGGTCTCGTCGCCACGGTGGCCCTTGCGCTCCTCTTCGACGGTGCGCTGGTGCTCGCCGGTCGGCTGCTGATGCCCTGGACCCGACGGGTCGCCCCGCCCAAGCCGAGTGTTCCTCTCGAGGTGAGCGCAGCATGAACCTCTTCGCCAGCGCCATCGACTGGATCCTCGACCCGGCCAACTACGTCGGGCTCAACGCAATTCCGCTGCGCATCGGACAGCACCTCGTCTTCTCCCTCGTCACCCTGGTGTTCGCGTCGGCTATCGCGATCCCGATGGGCTACCTCATCGGTCACACCGGCCGAGGCCGCGGCCTCGCGGTGACGACGTCGGGAGGGCTGCGGGCCATTCCCACCCTGGGCCTGCTCACCCTGGTCGCGCTGTGGGTCGGCATCGGCGTCGTGGCCCCGTACGTGGCCCTCACGGTGCTCGCGATCCCGCCCATCCTGGCCGGCGCGTACACAGGGTTCGAGGCGATCGACCGGCGCACCATCGACGCCGCGCGCGCCGTGGGAATGAGCGAACTGCAGATCGTGCGGAAGGTCGAACTGCCCCTGGGCCTGCCCCTGTTGATCGGTGGGCTGCGCTCGGCCACCCTGCAGGTGATCGCGACAGCGACCCTGGCCGCTTATGTGGCCGATCTCGGTCTGGGTCGATATCTGTTCTCGGGGTTGAAAACCAGGGATTATGCCGAGATGCTGGGCGGGTCGATCCTCGTAATCCTGCTGGCCCTGGCGCTGGAGGGAATCTTTGCGCTGATCCAACGGTTTGTTGTACCGCGGGGTGTCTCCGGGCGCCTCGGCACCGCCCCCAAGCTTCGCACCGGCGGCCCCGCAGTCGCACGGTGATACATCTACCGAATCTTCGGTACCTGAGGAAGGACAACAGCATGTTCACAAACACACGAGGCCGGCTCGCGCTTGTCAGCGCGGTCGCGGTTGGGGCTGTCGTAGCCCTTGCAGGGTGCGCGTCCGGGGATCCCCTGGACGAGGGAGAGAGTTCGGCCGGATCCGAGACTCTGGTCGTCGGATCGCAGGACTACTACTCCAACGAGATCATCGCGGAGATCTACGCGCAGGCACTGGAGAACGGCGGTTTCACGGTCGACCGCCAGTTCCGCATCGGCCAGCGTGAGGCCTACCTCCCCGAGATCGAGGCAGGCTCGATCGACGTGTTCCCCGAATACAGCGGCAGCCTGCTTCAGGCCCTGGAGGCCGATGCCCCGACCGGCACCGCCGACGAGGTCTACACGGCCCTGGAAGCGGCCCTGCCGGAAGGCTTGACTGTGCTCGATCGGGCCGAGGCCAGCGACCAGAACTCCTGGACCGTCACCCAGGCGTTCGCGGACACCTACGGCCTCACCGACATCGCCTCGCTGTCCGAGGTCACCGAACCGATCACCGTCGGAGGCAACTCCGAGCTAGAGACCCGCCCGTATGGACCGACCGCCCTCAAGGAGGAGTACGGCATCGAGATCGCCGGCTTCACCCCGGTTGAGGACAGCGGCGGACCTCTGACGGTCAAGGCTCTTGTCGACAACAAGATCCAGCTCGCGAACATCTACACGGCGGATCCCAACATCACCTCGAACAACCTCATCGCCCTTGACGACCCCGACAACCTGTTCCTGCCGGACAACGTCGTGCCCGTCGTCTCCGACAAGGTCGACGACTCGGCGGCGGACATCCTGAACGCCGTCAGCGCTGCACTGGACACCGACACCCTGATGGCCCTGAACGCCCAGAGCGTGAACGACCAGGCCGCCGCAGACACCATCGCGACGGAGTGGCTGACCCAGGAAGGCCTGATCTAGCCGCCTTCGTACACAAGAAACGGCCCCGTGATCTTCACGGGGCCGTTTCTTGTGTGTTCGGGTGTGTGCTCGGTGCCCTAGACGGCGGGACCGACCGGGATGTCGTTGAGCGTTCCCGGGCCGTCCACCAGGATGACCGGCTGCTTGCCTCCGTTGATCGCCACGATCTGGTCCCACGAACCGAGCGGACGTCGTGTCCCGGCCTCGACGACGTACACCGTGCCGTTGTCGGAGGTCTTCACGAAGACGTGCTCGATGGGTGCGCCGCCGCCCTGGGGAAGCACAGCGCAGGTGCCACCGGTCAGATCGGTCACGGGCATTCCATGAGTGACTCCGCCGGCCAGCGGGTAGATGCGATCTCCCGCGGCGAAATACTCCGTGGAATCGCAGCGCACGACACGCGTCAGGCTTCCGGCGGCCGCGGTATACGTGGCCAGTGACGCATCGGTCGCGTACGACCACGAGTTGATTCCGAACGCCGACGTCGTCGTGAACGAGGCCACCGGGATCTTGCGGGTGGCACCGTCAACGAAGTAGATCGTGGCGTCGCCCGGGCTGCGAACGAGCGAGGCGCCCGGCAAGTACGGGGAAGCAAGCGGGATCGCGGATCGGGCATCCTGCGAAATCCACACGATCTGAGGAGCGGAACCGTTGTTCAAGGCGAGCAGCGTGGTCCAGGTCGGTACGCCGCGAGCCGTGCCGGCCTTGACCCCGTAGACGGTGGGGCTTTCCGGCGAGATCACGAACAACGCGCCGGCAATGGTTTCGCCCCGGGGCAGCCGGGCGCACGAGTCGGCCGACAGGTCGGTGACCGGCAGGCCTGACGCTTCCGCGCCCTGCGCCAACTCGCGCAGAGAGCCGGCGGCCGCGAAGTAGGCCTTGCCGTCGCACCGAACGGTCTGCGTCAGTGCCGCACCCGTGGAGTAGGTGTCGAGCTGGGACTGCGGCACGGTTTTGAAGCCGTTCGCACCGAACTCGCTCGCCAGACCGAACGAGGCGATCGGGAGCTTACGGTCAAGCCCGTCGATGAAGTAGACGGTTGCCGAACTGGACGACCTGGCCAGGCTCATCGGTGCCAGCACGGCCTGGACGATCGGAAGCGCTGCGGCAGCCTGGGCGCTCATGGTGGCGATGTAGGGGACCGTGCCTCCGTTGAGGCTGATGACGGTCTCCCACGCGGTGATCGCGGTGCGACCGCCCGGCGACAGCATGTACACGGTTCCATCGTTGACCACGAAGAACTTGGTCATCTCGCCACCCACAGGCAACTTGGCCAGCTGGGCAGGGGAGAGGTTGACGGCCGCGGCACAGGCGAACCCGTACGAGGTCACGAGCTCACACGAGGTGAAACGATGCCGCACACCGGCTTGGACGAGCGAGATATCGCCGCTGCCCGCGTCACGCACCAGGGTGCTCGCCAGGAGGGGAGAGGTCGAGAAGCTGTCGAGGTAGCTCTGCGAAACGATCCGGAACGGGCCGAGCGCGCCGAGGGCGTTCAGGACGTCCATCGACGGAACGGCGTACTTCGTCGTTCCGGAGAGCAGGTAGATCGTGCCGTTCGATTCGGTGCGAGCGAAGTCGCCCCCGCCCTGGGTGTTGCCGAACCAGTCCGTGAAGATACGGAAGAAGTTGCGGTTGCCGTAGGTGGAGCAGCCGTCACCGGTGCCGTACATGTTGGCCAACGAGGCGCTGTTGGGTCGATACGGGGTGTAGTTGTAGAGGCCTGCCGTGGCCTGGTTCTCGATGTACACCTGTGACGATCCGCACCCGGCGTTGGGGTGCCACTGGATGGTGTTCGTCCGGCCGGCCTGGAAATTGCGTCCGCTCGGTGTGGCCTGGTACTTCTTGTACTGGTATGCGGCGTTGTAGACCTGATTGAAGAAGCCGTAGTACACGGCGTCGCAGTCGGCGGTATCCGGGCAGCCGAACCCCGTCGCCTTGCGGTAGATGCCGGACGTGGGTGAGGTCGCACTCACCAGTCCCTGTTCTTTTTCCAGCAGGACCAGCATCACCTGCGGGTTGATGCCGCAGAGGGAGGACACCTGCCAGATGATCTCCGCAGCGCTCTGATTGGCCGGGCCGGGGTAAGCGGCGCAGCCGGCGGCCCGTTGCGGCTGATAGGACGAGTCTGCGCGGTAGTCCTTGAGGCAGACGTAGCCGGACCGGCAGGAGGGCACCTTGGAATTGAGGAACGCCTGCACCTGCGCGACGCTCATCGTGTTCGAGTTGTAGAACTGAGCGTCAGAGATGATGTTGCCGGGGTTGAAGTCGGCCGCCGAGGCGGCTTCCGCGCGGGACGGCGCCTGGCCGACCACCAGAAGCGGGGCAATGAGCACGACGGCGATGATCGCCGCGAGGAATCCCGTCCAGCGCCGAGCGCTCATCCGTAAGACATTCGGCAGACGGATCATGAGCGTTTCCCTACGTTGGCCAGCGCGTTCAGAGGTCAGATTCGGGTGGCCGCCCACAGGCAATCGCGCGCTCCCCCCAGCAGCTGAACGCGTGTTGCCATTCAGTACTTTTAGGTACTCTATTACACTGCGTCGGCTACACCCCCTCGATGACACTCCGGCGACAGCACCCCATCTCGCGGGTCAGCGCGGCTCTTTGGAATTCCCGTCGTTAGACTGGTGGGTGAACGTCGCGGCAACATGGCCCTGGGCCGCAGGAGATCCGATCGATAGTCACCAGAGAGTCCTAATCAGAATGTTAAGCACATTTTCGCTGGAACACACGGTTTGCAGCGACGCTGACGTCGCTCGTGCCGCGTCCGCACCTAGCGCAGACGTCAGTCGCTCATGACGTCGTCGAGCGCTCACGCGATCCAGGCCCTTTCCGTCGACCTGATGATGCCGTTCTACGGCGATCCGGCCCTGTTCCGGCTTGCCGTGGAGAGTGTTCTGGCGCAGACGGATCCGAACTGGCGACTCGTTGTGATCGATGATCAGTATCCGGATGCCGCCCCGGGAGCCTGGGTGGCCGGTCTGGACGATCCCCGCATCGTCTACCTCCGCAACGAGATCAATCTGGGCGTGAGCGGCAACTTCAAGAAGTGCGCCGAACTGGCCACCGCGGATTTCACGACCATCGTCGGATGCGACGACCTCCTCCTGCCCAACTACGTGGCCCGGATTCGTCAGCTTGTCGAGGAATTCCCCGAAGCGGACTTCGTTCAGCCGGGGGTCCAGGTCATGGACGCCACCGGCCAGGATGTCCTGCCCCTGGCTGATCGGGTCAAGGGCTGGTATCGGCCGCGCGTGGCCGGGGCGACGCAGATCTCGGGAGAACGGCTGGCATCGAGTCTTCTCGCGGGCGCCTGGACCTACTTCCCGTCCATCGCGTGGCGCACGTCACGTCTGCACCGACACGGCTTCCGGGACGACCTCGATGTCGCCCTCGACCTCGCCCTGCTCATCGACATCGTCGTAGCCGGTGGCACGCTCGTGCTCGACGACCAGCCGAGTTTCCGGTATCGCCGGCACTCCGGCAGCGTCTCCTCGTGGAAGGCCGACGACGGGTCCCGCTTCGTCGAAGAGCAGCGCTACTTCGCGGAGTGTGCGGAGCGGATGACCGCCATGGGGTGGAAACGTGCGGCGCGGGTGGCCTCGCGCCACTACTCTTCCCGGCTCAACGCCGTGACCCGCATCCCCGCGTCCATCACGGCCAGGGACCGCCGGGGCACCCGCGCTCTTCTCGGCCACGCCCTGGCGATCACGCCGGGGGACCGCTCCCTCGGGAGCGTCTCGGTCCCGCCGGTCGGGGCCAGCCCGGTGAGGCTCGCCCAGGACATGTCGTCGGTCCTCGCGCGTACCCTGATCGTCATGCCGGCCTTCAACGAGGAAGAGTCGGTCGGTGACGTCGTGCGTGAAGTCTTCTCCGCTCTGCCGGGGGTGCACTGCCTGGTGGTCAATGACGGTTCGGCCGACCAGACGACGGCCTTTGCCCGTCGCGCCGGCGCCGTCGTCGCTGAGCTTCCCGTCAACCTCGGGGTCGGCGGTGCCATGCGACTGGGCTTCAAGTACGCCATTGCTCACGGCTTCGACAATGTCGTTCAGATCGATTCAGACGGCCAGCATGATCCGGCGAACGTGCTGGCCCTGCTCGAGCGACTCGCTGACGCTGACCTGGTCATCGGTGCCCGCTTCGCCGGAGTCGGCGACTACGAGGCACGCGGACCTCGCCGATGGGCTATGCGTGTGCTGTCCGTCATTCTCAGCCGGACCGCGCGGACCACGCTGACCGATACGACCTCCGGGTTCAAGGCCTCCGGGCCTCGTGCGGTCGCACTGTTCGCGTCGCACTATCCGGCGGAATATCTGGGCGATACCATCGAGGCCCTTGTCATCGCTTCTCGTGCCGGCTGCCGCATCGAACAGGTGCCTGTCATCATGCGGGTGCGCGCAGGGGGGCAGCCGTCACACAACCCGCTTCGATCCGCCGCTTACCTCGGCCGGGCCTTCGTCGCCCTGTGCTTCGCACTCATCCGTCCGTCGCTGCCACTTCGACCGGAGGCCTGAGTCCGTGAGCTTTTCCACCTATATCATCGGCGTCCTTGCCGCTCTCGCGACGCTGGGCGTTGTGATCGAGATGCTGCGCCGACGTCGCCTGCGCGAGCGCCACGCGCTGTGGTGGGTCATCGCCGGCCTTCTCGCGCTTGTCATCAGCGTGTTCCCCGACACTCTCATCTGGGCGGCGGCGCGCTTCGGAGTGGATGTGCCGACCAACCTGGTCTTCTTCGTGAGCATCGCCGTGTTGTTCCTCGTCTGTATCCAGCACAGCGCCGAATTGACGGATCTGGAAAGCAAGACCCGCACTCTCGTGGAGATGTCCGCATTGCAGGATCTGCGCCTCCGGGAGTTGGAAAGCCGCGTGGATTCCGAAGATCTGCACGGTACCGCGACCGGCCGCGGAGAGCGGCTGCAGGATACCCAGGAGCTCTGACCCGAGCGCTAAACTTTCCGCGGCGTGGGCAGCCCGCCGTGATTCCTTTCCTCCCGTCCTCGGTCGCCCCCGCCGAACGGTTCAATAGATGCGGACACAGCAGCGGCATGAAGACAGCAGCAACCAGCGATACGTCATCGGCACCATGGGATCGCACCGGCCGCCGATGGCGGGTCTTTGTCACCAGTTTTGTAGTCATCCTGGCCCCGATGCTGCTGTGGGCCCTGGCGTCGCCGATGATGTCAGCACCCGATGAGGCGTCGCATGCGATCCGCGCCGCCGCCGTCGCCCGCGGACAGATCGAGAGTGTGCCCTGGGACCAGGACCTGTCGCTGGCTCGCGCTGAGGTCCCGCGGTCCGTTGCCCACGCCCACGAACTCAGCTGCTACAAATTCCGGCCGGATATCTCTGCCGGCTGCGTTCGCCCTGTCGAGGGCGATCCGACCGACATCGTGGTCACCGGTACGTCCGCCGGGCTGAACAGCCCCGCCTACTACGCCATCGTCGGGCTGCCGACGCTGGTGATGGACGGGACACCGGCGCTGTATGCGATGCGAGCGCTCAGTGCGGTACTGTCCGCCGCCGCCCTGGCCGTGATGTTCATGCAGTTGATGCAGTTGCCCCGGTCCCGATGGGTCATCGTCGCTGCCGCGGTCGCGGTGACGCCGATGGTGCTGTATCTCGGCGGGTCGATCAATCCCAACGGCGTCGAAGTCGCGTCAGCGGGGGCGCTGTTGGCCACTCTGGTGCTCACCCTGCAGACACCGGCCTCCAGACGTCTCCTGTGGGAACGGGCAGCACTGGTAGTCGTCACGGCCGCGGCGCTCCTGAGCACACGAAGCATCTCGCTGCTCTGGGTGCTGATCATCGTCGGAGCGGCACTCGTGTTCGCCAATCCGCGTGTCGTGGCGGGTCTGGTCCGCCAACCGGCTGCATGGGTGGCGATCGGAGCATGCGGCCTCGTCAGTGGACTGACGGTCGCGTGGTACCTCGGCCTGGCCACCTTCGCGGAGCACCCCACCGCCAATACCGGGAGTAGCCCGACCATCGAGTTCTTCACGATGGTGCTGCGTACGCTCGACTTCAGCGACGGGCTGATCGGGTTCTTCGGTTGGACCGACACACCGTCGCCCAGCTTCAGCATCATCGTGTTCAGCTTCGGCATCGTGACCGTGCTGGTCGCCGCCGTGGCCTGGGGATCGCGGCGGGGAAAGTTCGCCGTTCTCGGCCTGGCCCTGGTCATGGTGCTGGTGCCGGCGATCACGCAGGCCATTCTGATCAGTTCGATCGGCAGCATCTGGCAGGGTCGCTACATGCTGGCCATGATGATGTGTCTCCTGGTCGCCTGCGGCCTGGCGATCGACGATTCCGATCATCGGCCACAGCCTTCCGCGGGCCTCAAACGCTTCGTGATCACCCTGCTTGCTCTTTTGTCGATCGGGCAGGTGTTCTCGTTCGTCTCCACCCTCCGGCGGTACATGGTCACGGTCAATGGCGGCATCGAAGCCATGTTCATGGCACCGAGTTGGCAACCGCCGGTGGGATGGCTCATTCTCACGGCCGTTCTCGTCGCCGCCGTGACCGTGGGCGCGCAGCTCACGTACCGGGCGGCATTCCGCGAATCCCGCACGGCGGTGGGCCCGCTCGACGCCGCCAGGCCCGAACCGGCCTCTGCGGCTTAACCGCGCAGACGTTCCCGGGGGACCGTCCCGGGGACCGTTCTGGGGGGCAACCCCGAACGTCAGGTCGTCAGCAGCAGCGCCGGCGGCAGCAGGAGCAGGGCGACGGTCGTGCAGACCACCAGGGTGCGCGCCGTCGTGCTCAGCCCAGGGACGTTGCCCAGCAGACGGCTCACCCGCGGCCCGACCAGGTCGGCCGAGGAGACGTCATCGAGGCCGCCCGCGGCCGCGAGCGGCGTCTGGGTACCGGAGACCTCCGACAGGTGGGCGGTGCCCACGAGCGCGATCGCCCTGGCCAGGGTGCGGTCGTCGACAGCCTGCCTGGCCTGGTCGTCGGCCATCATCTCCACCAGCAGGGCCACCGCATTCTCGGCGCGGTTGGCGATGGGGAACCAGGGCAGGGCGCTGTGCCAGGACTTGAACGCCAGCAATACCACGTGGTGCTGCTGACGCAAGTGGGCGCGCTCGTGCGCCACGACGCCACGCAGCTGGTCGGCATCCAGCAGGTGCAGCAGACCTCTGGACAACACCGTGGCCGACCTGGTGCCCCCGGGCAAGCAGTACGCGATCGGCGCGGCATGGTCGATGACCCTGGTGCCCTCGGTATCGAAGGGCAACGGATCGCTGAGCAGTCCGATCAGGGTGTGGTGGCGACGGCGCTGCCGCTCGGCGCGGATGAACGTGGCACTGAGGTTGAGCAGCAGGTGGGTGCCGAGGATCAACGCCAGGCAGAGCGCCATCACCCCCGCCAGCGTGGCCCCGGCGGGTAGAGTGCCGGCCGCGACGTGCCCGGCGAGGGCGCCGAGGGCCGACACGGGGGTGGCTCCGAACGGGATCAGGCCGAAGACCAGCAACGAGCCGATCATCGAGATGCCACCGGCCAGGGCGATCGACTGCCACAGGGCGAGGGCCAGGCCGGGCGCGCGAGGCGGCCAGTCTGCCCCGGCAAGGAGAATCGGAACGGGCCAGGCCAGGAGTACGGCCAGCGCCATCAGGGCCAGTGCGGTGTTGAGCACGGCGCGCTACCCGGCCACGGCCGACAGGCTCGTGCCGGGGATGACGGCCATCGTCACTCCGGCGACGGGCCGATGCTCTCGAGCAGGGCGCGCAGGGTCTGCGCCTCCTGCGGGCTGACGTTGCCGATGAACCGGGCCAGCGTCGCCGTGCGGTCGCTCGTCGTGCCCAGAACCTCGTGCATGAGCTCGGCGGTGTGCTGTGCCCGGGAGCTCACTGCCGTGTACCCGTGCGGCCGGCTATCGCGGTCGCGAGTGACGAAGCCCTTGCTCTCCAGGCGCGACAGCACGGTGAGCACCGTCGTCGTTGCGAGGGGCTTCGCGCCGGTGGCGGCGGGATCGAGCAGAGCATCACGCAGTTCGTTGGCGGTCAGGGGAGCGTCGGCAGACCAGAGCAGGTCCATCAACATTCGCTCGAGCACGCCCAGACTTCCCATGAGGAAACTTTACCAAGCGAAACGGCGCTTTCTACCGAACGTAGAATAGTAGTCTTCTACGACACGTAGAAAAACCGTCTTGGAGGGCAAATGAACGAGTGGCTTGATCCGTTACTCCTGTCGCGCTGGCAGTTCGGCCTGACGACGATCTACCACTTCCTGTTCGTACCACTGACCATCGGCCTGGTCACGACGGTGGCGATCTTCCAGACCGCCTGGTACCGCACCAACAAGGCCATGTACCTCCAACTGACCCACTTCTTCGGCAAGATCTTCCTGATCAACTTCGCCATGGGCGTCGTGACCGGCATCGTGCAGGAGTTCCAGTTCGGCATGAACTGGTCGGACTACTCCCGATTCGTCGGCGACGTCTTCGGAGCGCCCCTGGCCTTCGAGGGCATCACCGCCTTCTTCCTCGAGGCCACCTTCATCGGCCTGTGGATTTTCGGCTGGGACAAACTGCCCAAGGGCCTGCACCTGGCCACCATCTGGCTGACCACGGTGGGCAGCATCGCGTCGGCGTACTTCATCATCGCCGCGAACGCCTTCATGCAGAATCCTGTCGCGTACCAGATCAACGAGGAAAAGGGTCGGGCCGAGCTCACCAGCATCGGCGAGCTGCTCACCAACCCGATCGCCCTCGCGGCCTTCCCGCACACGATCTTCGCCTGCTTCATGGTCTCCGCCGGCCTGATCATCTCGGTCGCCGCCTGGCACCTGTCCCGCAATCAACACCTCGAGACCATGCGGCCCGCGCTCAAGTTCGGCCTCTGGATGATGGTCATCTCCGGAGCCCTCACCACCCTGATGGGCGACCAGCTGAGCCTGGCGATGGTGGCGGCGCAGCCGATGAAGATGGCCGCGGCCGAGGCCATGTACAACACGGCCACCGGCGCCGAGGCCTCCTTCTCGATCTTCACCCTCGGCACCCCCGACGGTGTCAGTGAACTCTTCTCCGTGCGCATCCCGTACCTGCTGTCGTTCCTGTCCACGCACACCTTCGACGGCACGGTGGAGGGCATCAACAACCTCCAGGAGCAGTACGTGCAGCTCTACGGTCCTGGCGACTACGCGCCGATCATCTGGGTCACCTACTGGTCGTTCCGGTGGATGATCGGACTCGGCATCGCCCACATCCTCGTCGCCGTCGCCGGCCTCTGGTTCACCCGCAAGGGACGGAGCCCGAAGACCTGGATGTGGAAGATCGCGATCTGGTCCTTCCCGATGTCGTTGCTGGCCATGAGTGTGGGCTGGGTCTTCACCGAGATGGGCCGACAACCGTGGCTGGTCTTCGGCCTCCTCAAAACCGCAGACGGTGTCTCGCCGAACGTCAGCGGGCTCGAGATCCTCATCTCTCTGATCGCCTTCACCCTGCTCTACGGCGCCCTCGCCGTGGTGGAATTCCGCCTGATCCTCAAGGCGGTCCAGAAAGGGCCGGACGACGCTCCGGCGCCGGACCCGGTGTCCGGCGAAATCAAGCACACGACCACGGTCTACTAGGAGCTCACCATGGAACTCAATATCCTGTGGTTCTGGATCATCGCCGCGATGTTCATCGGCTACTTCGTCCTCGACGGGTTCGACTTCGGGGTGGGCATGTCCCTGCCGTTCCTCGGCAAGGACGACACCGACCGCCGGGTCCTGATCAACACCATCGGCCCGGTCTGGGACCTCAACGAGACCTGGGTCATCGTGGCCGGCGCCTCGCTGTTCGCCGCGTTCCCCGAGTGGTACGCCACGATGTTCAGCGGCTTCTACCTCGCGTTGCTGCTCATCCTGTTGGCCCTGATCGCACGGGGCGTGTCGTTCGAGTACCGGCATCAGCGGCCCGAGCTGAAGTGGAAGAAGTCCTTCGACACCATGATCGTGGTCGGTTCGGCCGTGCCCGCCCTGCTCTGGGGTGTGGCCTTCGGCAACGTCGTCCGCGGCGTGCCGCTGGATGAGAACTTCAACTACATCGGCAGCTTCTTCGATCTGCTGAACCCCTACGCGTTGCTCGCGGGCCTCACCACGCTGCTGCTCTTCTTCACGCACGGCGTGATCTTCGTCTCCACCAAGACCGAGGGCGACATCCGGGTGCGGGCCCGCGCCCTTGCGATCAAGTCGGGGCTGGTCACCATCGTCGTGGCAGCGACCTTCCTGGTCTGGACAACGCTCGCCTACGGCACCCTCGCCTCCGGCATCCTCGCCGCCGTCGCGGCCGTGGCCCTGATCACCGCCTACCTGGCCAACCTGCGCGGCAACGAGCGCACCGCGTTCGGCCTCATGGCCGTCACCATCGGTTTCGCCGTGCTGACCCTGTTCGCGTCGCTGTTCCCTGATGTGATGCCGGCCAGCAACGATGTGGCCAACAGCCTGACCATCGAGAACGCTTCGTCCACGCCGTACACGCTGCAGGTGATGAGCTGGACCGCGCTGATCGCGGCCCCCGTGATCCTGGGCTACCAGGGGTGGACCTACTGGGTGTTCCGCAAGCGGATCAGCCGGTCGCACATCGAAGCCGCCGTACACTAAAACGGATGCGTCCCCTCGATCCTCGGCTTCTCACCCATGCCTCCGCAGCCCGGTGGTTCCTCCTCGTCGGTGCGGTTCTGGGCCTGGCCCAGACCCTCACCATCGTCGCGTTCGCCTGGTTCCTGAGCCAGAGCATCACGCTCGCGGTCAGCGGCGAGTCGCTGGAGTCACTCAGCAGCACCGTCTCCGCGCTGGCCGCCGTGGTCATCCTGCGCGCCACACTGGTGTGGCTTCTCGAGGTCGCCGCCAGCCGGGGGGCCGCAGCCGTGAAGAGTCAGCTGCGCACCGCGGTTCTTCGCCGGCTGGCTGAGCGAGGACCGGACTGGCTGGCCGGCCAGCAGTCCGCCAGGGTTGCGACAGTGGTCACGAGCGGATTGGACGCACTCGACAACTACTTCGCGAGGTACCTGCCCCAACTGCTGTTGACGGCCATCGCCACGCCGATCCTGGTGCTGGTGATGCTCTGGCAGGACCCGGCCAGCGGCATCACGGTGATCATCGTTCTCCCGCTCATCCCCGTGTTCATGATCCTGATCGGCCAGGCCACCCAGGTCGTGCAACGTCAGCAATGGGATGCCCTGCAACGGCTGTCGGCGGGTTTCCTCGATGTGGTCGGCGGTCTGGCCACCCTGAAGATCTTCGGTCGGGACCGCCGCCAAGCCGCCCGCCTGGGCAACCTCACCGACGAGTACCGGGGCCGCACCATGAAGGTGCTGCGGGTCTCGTTCCTCAGCGGATTCGCGCTGGAGCTCGCCGGCAGCCTCTCGGTGGCCCTGATCGCCGTGTCCATCGGACTGCGGCTCGTCGACGGGTCGTTGCTGCTGGGTGTGGGCCTGTTCGTGCTGCTGCTGGCGCCGGAAGCCTTCCTACCGGTGCGACAGGTCGGCGCACAGTTCCACGCCGCGGCCGACGGCCTCGCCGCGGCCGAAGAAGTCTTCGCCATTCTGGAAGACGACGACCTCCCGGACCGTATGCCCCGGGTCGGTTCGGAAGGGACGGCCGGCGCGACTGTTCCCGCAACGCCCCACGACGTCGACAGCGTCGACACCCTCCGCTTCGACGCGGTGACCATCCGCCGCGGCGACGCCACGATTATCGACAGTCTCCGCGCTGACTTCGCCGCCGGGCAGCTCAGTGTGCTCAGCGGCCCGAGCGGCGTGGGCAAGTCCACCCTCATCGGTGCCCTTCAGGGCTTCATTCCGTACGACGGCCGGCTGTTCCTCGGCGCCAGGGCCGTGCTCCCCGACGACAGCCGGCATTGGCTCGCCTGGTCCGGGCAACGCGCCGGCCTATTTTCCGGCAGTATCTCGAGCAACGTCGCCCTCGGCGCAGCCGTCACCGACGATGCCCTGGTCACCACCGCGCTGCGGTGGGCGGGCGCCGGCGATCTGGATCCCGCACTGCGCCTGGGTGTCAACGGGGCCGGACTGTCCGGCGGTCAATCCCAGCGGGTCGCCGCCGCGAGGGCCATCTACCGGTGCATCTCCCTGGACTGTCCGGTCCTCGTGCTCGACGAGCCGAGTTCGGCTCTCGACACGACCGCCGAGCAGGCCCTCATCGAGGGACTGCGCCGGTTGGCCGGCCAGGGCCGCATCGTCATCGTCGTGAGTCATCGCCCGGCCTTCGTGTCCGCCGCCGACCACGTCGTCCACCTGAACGAGGTCGCCCATGTCTGATCGACGTTCTCCCTTCGCGCTGGGTGTGTCCACGGCGACCCGGTCCGTGCTCAGACTCGCCCAACCGCCGGCACGCCGCAGCCTGCCCGGCCTCGCGGCCGGGGTGGGCAGCGCCGCCAGTGCGGTGGCGCTCCTGGCCTGCTCGGCGTGGCTCATCACCCGCGCCTCCGAAATGCCGCCGATCCTGTTCCTCGGCCTGGCCGTCGTCGGTGTACGCGCGTTCGCCCTGTCCCGCGCGGCGCTCCGCTATCTGGAGCGACTGCTCAGCCACGATGCGGCGTTCCGCCAGCTCGGAGAACTGCGGCTGGGCATCTTCGCCCGTCTGCTGCCCCTGGCCCCCGCCGGACTCGCCGGCACCAGGAGGGGCGACCTACTGACCCGGCTGGTGCGCGATGTCGACGACCTGCAGGACCTGCCGCTGCGGGTAGTGCAGCCCCTGGCGACCTCTGGCCTGGTGGCCGTTCTCAGCGTCGTCGGGGTCTGGTGGGTGCTGCCGTCGGCGGGGCTCACCCTGATGGTGTGCCTGATCGTGGCCGGCATCGTCGGCACCCTCGCGACAGCGGCGCTGTCGGCTCGCTCCGAGCGCGACCTGGCACCGCTTCGAGGTGCCCTGGCCGACGAGGTGCTCGAGGTCGTCGAGAACCTCGACGTGCTCACGGCCTTCGGCGCCCTCGAGACCCGACTGACCGAACTCGCAGCGGTGGAGAACAGGCTGCGGACGGCGTCGCTCCGCAGCTCAACGGGAGCCGGAGTGCAGGCCGCCGTGATCTCACTGTGCGCCGGCGCCGCGACCGTACTCGCACTCATTGCGGCAATCCCGGCCCTGGGCTCCGGCGGTGTGTCCGGCCCCGCCCTCGCCGTGGTCGTGCTGATTCCCATGGCAGTGTTCGAGGTCTTCGCCATGATCCCCCCGGCCATCAGTGCCTGGCGCCAGGTCCGCTCCAGTGCCGAGCGGGTGGCGACGGCGGTGCCCGAGACGATTCCAGCCGAAATCCCGTCGGATGTCGCCCTGCGAGAGGCGTCAGAGCCGACCGCCGTCGTTCCTCAGACCGGCAGCCCGCTCATTGAGCTCACGGCGCTGGGAGCCAGCTGGCCGGGAACAGATCATCCCGCGCTGGCCGGGGTGACGCTACGGCTGAACGCCGGCGACCGCGTCCACCTGGCGGGGGCCAGTGGAGCGGGCAAGACCACCCTCGCGCAGACCTTGGTGCGTTTCCTCGACTACACAGGGTCATACAGGGTCAACGGCGTCGAAGCCAGAGACCTGGCTCCGGCCGAGGTGCGGCGGATCGTGGGACTGTGCGAGCAACGACCGTGGCTGTTCGACGACACCGTACGGCAGAACCTGCTCTTCGCGCGGGACACCGCCACCGACGATGACCTTCTCGACGTGCTCGCCCGGGTCGGGCTCGCCGACTGGGTTCGCCGGCGCGGCGGCCTGGATGCCCGGGTGGGCGAGCGCGGGGCCCTCGTCTCCGGCGGCCAGGCCCAGCGGATAGCCCTGGCCAGGGCGCTGCTGGCCGACTTCCCGGTCCTCATCGTCGATGAGCCCACGGCCAACGTAGACACCGGACTCGGCGACACTCTCGTGCGGGACATCCTGTCGGCGGCGGCCGGCGCCGGCCGGGCCGTGCTGCTCATCTCGCACACCCCGGTTCCGGTCGGGCTGATCACGAGCACCTACACTCTCACGGCCGGATCCGGCCTGAAGCTGGACCCTACTCCGGGGGAAGCTCTCGTTCCATGAATCTGGCCTCCCGGCGCTTCAGCCAGCGCTTGACGAGGACCACAACCACGCCGAAGGCAGCGATCGCGCCGACGAACAGGTACCCCGCGAAGTGCAGCTGGTCTGAAATGCTGCGGTATCCCTCGGCCGCCGCGGCGCCGACGCTCACGTAGGCCACGGTCCAGAGCACACAGGCGGGCACCGTCCAGGTCAGGAAGGTGCGGTACCGCATGGTGCTCATGCCCACGGTGAGCGGGATGACCGAGTGCAGCACCGGCAGGAACCGCGAGAGGAATACGGCGATCCCGCCGCGCCGTGCCAGGTAGCGCTCCGCGGCCGCCCAGTTCTTCTCACCGATGCGCCGGCCGAGCCAGCTGAGCCGGATCCACGGGCCGAATCGGCGCCCCAGATAAAAACCGATGCTCTCGCCGGCCAGTGCGCCCAGGATGACCGCCAGCACCAAGCCGACGTATTCGACGGGTCCCTCCACGGCCGTGCTCGCCACGATCACGATGGTGTCGCCAGGGACGACCAATCCGATCAGCACCGACGTCTCCAGGAGCATGCCCACGCCCGCCAGCAGGGTGCGCACGACGGGGTCGACGGAGCTCACGGCGTCCAGGATCCAGTTGAGTACGTCGTTCACCTCGCCAGCCTAAAGCGTGTGCCTGCGCGGGTGGTGTGCGCCCGTGCGTGCGGGCGTGGCTGGGGATCAGTCATCCCCTGAACTGGGTGCTGGACCCTGCAGAATGCGTGCACGACCATGGACCATGGCAACAAGGATGCGCGGCCCCCACCCTGGCGAAACCGTCAGGATGGTGCGCACCGCCGCCGCATCGTGATCCAGCGCCGAAGCGCCCTGCACCTGCTCTGGGCGATGCCCCTGGTTTTCGTCGTCAGCCTGCCCGCGCTCGCTATCGCCAGACTCAGCTGGTGCCCATGGGGCGGGTGCCGCAGCTGGCAGGGCCCGTACCCCGCAGACACCGGCACGGCGATCACCGCCTGCATCGCTGCCGCCGTGGCCATGACCCTGGCTCTCGCACTTATCCCGTGGCTCAGGCCGCGTACCATCAGGATCGCCTTGGCTCTGCTGACTGGTGCCTGCTGGGGCCTCGTCATCGCGCTCATCGCCCACGAGCTGTAGACAGGGCCACGAGGACAGGCCTGCCCCTCCGGGAGTCATCTCCGCGGCTCTAGGCTGAGGGGATGCCGTCGACACCCAGCCTCCCGCAACCGGACGTCACCCAACGCCCGGCCCGGATGCTGCCCGACCCGGTGTTCTCCCGTCGGCTCCCGCACTGGATCGACCCGGCCGCGGCCTTCGATCTATTGCACCGCGAGGCCAGCCATGCCGTCTGGCTGGACGCCGGAACCGGCGCGACGGCAGGTGTGAGCTATCTGGCGGCCGCCCACGACGGCTCTCGTTTCGTCACCGCCTCGGCCCGGACCGGAACGGTAACGTGTTCCCGGCCGCTCGACGCCGCCACTGAGGCCCGTACGACGGCCGGCACCATCTTCGACTTCCTGCGTGCCGACCTGAACACAGTGCGCGCGACGTCGGCGGTCGGGACCTCTCCGGACGAGGTCGGTTTCCGGCTCGGCTGGATGGGCTGGTTCGGCTACGGTCTGGCGGCGACCGCCGCCGGTCTCCGGGCGGGGGAGCAGGCCGGCGATGCTCCCGATGCCGCGCTGCTCTACGTCGACCGTGTCATCGCCTTCGACCACGCCGCCCGCACGGTCACCCTGCTCGCGAGCAGCGGACCCGACCTCTCCCCTGCCGCCATCGAGGAGTGGGCACTGCACATCTCTCGGGACCTCAGCTCTCGGAACCTCAGCTCTCGGAACCTCAGCTCTCGGGACATCAGCAGCCGGCTGCCCGACTCCGCTCCGCAGGACACGCCGGCGCGACCGCTGCTGCATCTGGCATCCGCCACGGCCGTCGACGTGCGTTGGCGGCACGACGCCGGCGAGTACGCGCGCCTGATCGAGGCCTGCCAGGATCGCATCGAAGCCGGCGACGCCTATCAGCTCTGCCTCACCAACGAGGTCACCATCGCCGGCAGCTTCGACCCCGTCACGGTGTACCGGCAGCTGCGCGCGGGCAGTCCGAGTCACCACGGCGGCCTACTCAGGTTCGGCTCGCATGCGCTGTTGAGTGCCTCTCCGGAGGAATTCCTCTCCGTGACACCACGGGGTCGGGTGCAAACGCGTCCCATCAAGGGCACCAGGCCTCGATCTCCCGATCCGGTCACCGACCGGATGCTCGCCACCGAACTGCTCGCCAGCGACAAGGAGCGCGCCGAGAACCTGATGATCGTCGACCTGATGCGCAACGACCTCGGCCGGGTGGCCGCCCTCGGTACGGTCGCGGTGACGTCGTTGCTGCAGGTCGAGAGCTACCCGCACGTGCACCAGTTGGTCAGCACCGTCGTCGCCCAGCTGGCGCCGGGGATGACCGCGGTCGACGCCATCGAAGCCACCTTCCCGGCCGGGTCGATGACCGGGGCGCCCAAGGCCAGCGCCATGAGCATCCTCGCCGCGCTCGAAGGTGGCGACCGTGGCATCTACGCGGGGGCCTTCGGCTACCTCGGCAACGACGGCGCCGTCGATCTGGCCATGGTCATCCGCAGCATCGTGCTCGGCCCGGCGGGCGCCTCGATCGGAACCGGGGGAGGCATCACGGCGCTCTCGGTGCCCGCCGAGGAGATCGAGGAGACCCGGATCAAGGCCAGGGCCCTGATCGGCGCGATCCTGGCGTCCGCCGCGGCGCCGGACCCGGCGGATGGTCAGGGTTTAGTAACCTAGGAGCTTGGGCGTCGCCAACGGGGTACAGACCCGCTGTGCAGAACGCCACCTCACCACAATGAATGAGAGTCACGTGGCACACGAGCACGACACCATGTCCAACGGCCCCGAGGACGAAGACGGTTACGACTTCGCCGCCATCCAGGCGAAGTGGGCGCCGATCTGGGACGAGCTGGAGCCGTTCCGCACCAGCGACCCCGACGACACCCGGCCGCGCAAGTACGTGCTGGACATGTTCCCGTACCCGTCCGGCGACCTGCACATGGGCCACGCCGAGGTGTACGCGCTCGGCGACATCGTCGCCCGCTACTGGCGCCAGCAGGGTTTCAACGTGCTGCACCCGATCGGCTGGGACTCCTTCGGCCTGCCCGCCGAGAACGCCGCCATCAAGCGCGGCATCGACCCGCGCGGATGGACCTACGACAACATCGCGCAGCAGAAGAAGAGCATGAAGCTCTACGCGGCATCCTTCGACTGGTCCCGCGAGCTGCACACCAGCGACCCCGAGTACTACAAGTGGAACCAGTGGCTGTTCCTGCAGCTGTACAAGAAGGGCCTGGCCTACCGCAAGGACAGCTGGGTCAACTGGGACCCGATCGACCAGACCGTGCTCGCCAACGAGCAGGTGCTCGCCGACGGCACCAGCGAACGCAGCGGCGCCGTCGTGGTGAAGAAGAAGCTCACCCAGTGGTACTTCAAGATCACCGACTACGCCGACCGCTTGCTCGATGACCTCAACCAGCTCGAGGGCACCTGGCCGGCCAAGGTCCTGAACATGCAGCGCAACTGGATCGGCCGCTCCATCGGCGCCGACGTCGACTTCACCATCGAAGGTCGCGCGGAGCCGGTCAGCGTCTTCACGACCCGCCCGGACACCCTCTTCGGTGCCACGTTCATGGTCGTCGCCCCCGACGCCGACCTGGCTGCCGACCTCGTCGCCGATGCCTCACCCGAGGTGCGCGAGCGCTTCGCGGCGTACCTGGTGCAGGTGCAGAACAGCACCGAGATCGAACGCCAGGCCACCGACCGGGAGAAGACCGGCGTCTTCCTCGAACGGTATGCGATCAACCCCGCCAACGGTGAGCGCCTGCCGATCTGGGCCGCGGACTACGTGCTGGCCGACTACGGTCACGGCGCCGTGATGTCGGTTCCGGCCCACGACCAGCGCGACCTCGACTTCGCCCTGCGGTTCGACCTTCCGGTACGCGTCGTCGTCGACACCACGGCGCCGGTCACCGGTGTCATCCCGGTGATCACCCCGGGGATGCTGGACGGCTCCGAAGAACTGCCGTCCCTCGACTCCGACGCCCTCGACCCCGCCCAGACCGGCGTCGCGCTCACCGGCGACGGCCGCCTGGTCAACTCCGGGGCCCTCAACGGCCTCACCAAGGCCAACGCCATCAAGCGGATGATCGACAAGCTCGTCGCCGACGGCACCGGGCGGGCGGCCAAGAACTACCGCCTGCGCGACTGGCTGATCTCCCGTCAGCGCTACTGGGGAACCCCCATCCCGATCATTCACGGCGAAGACGGCACCGAGATCCCGGTTCCTGAGGACCAGCTGCCGGTGTTGCTGCCGCCCACTGACGGCCTCGACCTCAAGCCCAAGGGCACCTCCCCGCTCGGCGGTGCCGCGGACTGGGTGAACGTCGTCAACCCCATCGACGGCACCCCGGCCAAGCGCGACGCCGACACCATGGACACCTTCGTGGACAGCTCCTGGTACTTCCTGCGCTTCCTCAACCCCACCGACGACACCAAGGCGTTCGACCCGAAGGAAGCCGACAAGTGGGCCCCCGTCGACCAGTACGTCGGAGGTGTCGAGCACGCCATCCTGCATCTGCTCTACGCCCGCTTCATCACCAAGGTGCTCTTCGACCTCGGCTACGTCACCTTCACCGAACCGTTCACGGCTCTGCTGAACCAGGGCATGGTCATCCTCGACGGTGCCAAGATGTCCAAGAGCAAGGGCAACCTGGTCTACTTCACCGAGGAGGTCGACAAGTACGGCGTCGACGCCGTCCGGTTGACCATGGCGTTCGCCGGCCCGCCCGAAGACGACATCGACTGGGCCGACGTGTCCCCGGTCGGTTCGGCGAAGTTCCTGGCCCGTGCCTGGCGCGTCGCGCGCGACGTCACCAGCGCCCCGGATGTGGAGTGGAAGACCGGGGACGTTGCCCTGCGCCGCGTCACCCACCGGTTCCTGGCCGACGCCCCTTCGCTGATCGAGTCGTTCAAATTCAACGTCGTCGTGGCGCGAATGATGGAGCTCGTCAACGCGACCCGCAAGGTGATCGATACCGGTGCCGGACCGGCCGATGCCGCCGTGCGCGAAGCCGCCGAGGTCACCGCGATGGCGTTGAACCTGTTCTCCCCGTACACGGCCGAAGACATGTGGGAGCGGCTCGGCTACGAACCGTGCGTCGCGCTAGCCCTGTGGCGGAAGCCCGACCGCAGCCTCCTGGTCGCCGAGTCGGTGACCGCGGTGGTGCAGGTCGACGGCAAGGTGCGCGACCGCCTCGAGGTTTCCCCGAAGATCAGCAGCGACGATCTCGAGGCCCTCGCCCGTGCGTCGGCAGCCGCGATCCGTTCGATCGGCGACCGCGAGATCATCAAGGTGATCGTGCGGGCGCCCCGGATGGTGAGCATCGTCACCAAGCCCGCCGCTTAGGCCGCACGCCCCGCCTCCACAGTCGGGCCCGGCTCCGCCCCGCGCACAGGTTCCCCTCAGGGGCCGGTGCGCGGGGCGGAGCGCTGTAACCACCACTAACGTGGACCGGCTCTACAGCCTCGGCGCCCCGCGGGGGTTCCTCCACAGGCTGGCCGGTAGTCGCCCCGACACAGATCCCCTCACGGAACCGGTGCGAGTGGCGGCGCTGTTTAGCCTGTCCGCATGGATTTTGACCCGTTCGCCAGTTTGACGCCGTCATCTCGCACGCGCTCTGGGGAGCCAGGGGCCCTGTCGGCCGGCCCCGGTCGCACCCGCATACGCGTCGGGGTGGGCGCGGCCATCGTCCTGTTGCTCGCGGCGCTGGGCATCAGCGTGACCGTGACCGCCATCGGGCAGGTCAGCCACAGCGTTGCGGTGCCGGCGAATCCGGGCGCGGACCCGCTGGTGGACGACGCGAGTGCGAGCCAGACAGCGGATCCACCCACCGGCGCGACCCCGGAAGCGCAGGCCGACCCGCGCGGCACCGGTGCGCCGACCGGCGAAGCGGAAGCACCCGGAGTGTTTGTGCACGTGCTGGGTGCCGTCGCGCATCCCGGCCTGTTCGAAGTGCACGAGGGTGCCAGGGTCATCGACGTGGTCGCCGCCGCTGGCGGTCTGCTCCCCACCGCAGACGAGGCCGGCCTCAATCTGGCCAGACTCGTCGCCGACGGCGAGCAGCTCTACGTTCCGGCGCACGGCGAGGTCGTGCCCGGTCCGCCTGCCGGGGCGCAGGCCGGAGGCGCCGGGACGCCCGGCGGCGCACCCGGCGCCGCGAACGGGGGTGCAGCGGCGAAGGTCAACCTCAACACGGCCACGTTGGAGGACCTCGACACGCTGCCTCGGATCGGTCCGGTGATGGCCCAGCGCATCCTCGACTACCGCGCGGCGGAGGGCAGATTCGCGAGCATCGACGATCTGCGCAACGTGACCGGGATCGGCGAGAAGACCTTCGCCGCGCTCACGGACCTGATCACCGTATGAACCAGGACGGCATGACCCGAAGCCGGAACAGCGTGGACCTGCGGCTGGTGCTGCCGGCCGCGGCATGTTGGTTGTCGGCCGGGCTGCTGGTGGCGACGACGACGGATGCAGCCCTCGTGGCCGGCCTGGCTGCGGCCGCCGCCGTCCTGCTGACCGTCGGTGCACTCGTGACCGGGTCGCGAGCACGTGGCGCGGGCTTCCTGGTGCAGCGCGTCCGCCCGGTACTGGCCACCGTGGCCGTGTGCTGCGTTGCGGCCGCATTGGCCGGGCTGTCCGTCGCGGTGCAGGCGCCGGTGCGGTTGCCCGAATCCGTTCGCGCTGTCGCAGCCGAACACGGCGAGGCCTCCGTGGTTCTCACGGTCTGGTCGGCGCCGGCGCAGAGCAGTCGGTCGGCCATCGGGGGTGGGGCGCAGATGCGGTTCCGGGCCACGCTCACCACCATCGGCGAGCCACCCGGTCAGGCGAGCACGGGGGAGGCTTCCCCAGCCGGGACCGGCCTCTCGGTGCCCGTCGTCGTATTCGCCCCGGCATCCGCTGAGACCCCCGCCATCGGCGAGGGGATCCGGATGACGGGCACTCTCGGCGCAACGGAGCCGGGTGACGCGGCCGCCGTCCTGATCTTCGGGCGAGCCCCACCGGAACCGGTTCACCCCGCGCCGTGGTGGCTGGCCTGGGCGAACGCCGTTCGCGAGGGGTTCGCGACAGCGTCCGCCGAGCTGCCCGGTGATGGAGCGGGCCTGCTGCCCGGGTTGGCGATCGGCGACACCACGGCGGTGGATGACAGCCTCGACCAGGACATGAAGACGAGCTCGCTCAGCCACCTCACCGCGGTGTCCGGAGCCAATTGCGCCATTGTGCTCGCCATCGTCCTGGTGGCAGCAGCCGCGCTGGGCCTCGGCCGGGGGTGGCGGCTGGTCTGCGGGCTGGTCGTGCTGGCCGGCTTCGTGGTGCTCGTCACTCCGGAACCGAGCGTGGTGAGGGCCGCGACCATGGCGACCATCGTTCTGCTCTCAGGTTCGCTCGGTCGGCCAGGGCGGGGGCTCCCTGCCCTGGCCATGGCCTCGCTGTGTCTGCTGATCTTCGATCCCTGGCTGGCCCGCAATTACGGCTTCGCGCTGTCGGTGCTGGCCACCCTCGGGCTGCTGGTGCTGGCGGGGCCGCTCAGCCGTCGGCTCAGACGCTGGCTTCCCACACCCGTCGCCGCGGTACTCTCGATCCCGATCGCCGCTCAGCTGGCCTGCCAGCCGGTGCTGGTCATGCTCAGTCCGACGCTCCCGGTGTACGGGGTGCCGGCGAACCTGCTCGCAGCCCCCGCCGCGCCGGTGGCCACCGTGGCCGGCCTGGTCGCCTGTCTGCTCCTGCCGTGGGCACCCGTTCTCGCGACCCCGCTGGTGTGGCTGGCCTGGCTGCCGGCCACCTGGATCGCCGCTGTCGCGACCACGACCGCCGGTATGCCTGCCAACAGCCTGCCCTGGCCGGGTGGACCGTTCGGAGTGGTCCTCATCGTGGCCTGTACCGTCGCCGTGCTGACTGTGCTTGCCGCCCGAGGCTCCGGCCGGGTGACAGTGCTGGTGCGGACCGTGAGCGGGACCTTGGTCTGCGTGGTCGCCGGGTGGGCGATCGGAGGCGCGGTCGGCTACGAGCTGGGCCGGGCCGCAGTCTTCCCCACGGCCTGGCAGATCGCCGCCTGCGACATCGGCCAGGGCGATGCCGTGCTCGTGCGTGACGGTGCGTCGGTCGCGCTCGTCGACGTGGGCCCGGACCCGGCGCTGCTGGCCGACTGCCTGGACACCCTCGGCATCGACAGGGTCGATCTTCTGGTCCTCACCCACTACGACCTGGACCACATCGGCGGTCTGGCCGCGGTGATCGGCCGGGTGGACACCGCACTGGTGGGCCGGCCGGAGACCAGCCAGGATGCGGCGCTGCTCGACCGGCTCGCTGCAGGCGGGGCCGACGTGCGCGAAACCGCCCGCGGCGACACCGGCGCCCTCGGCGCACTGACCTGGGAGATCCTGTGGCCGATCCGCGGCTCGACCCTCATGCAGACCGGGAACCCCGGTAGCGTCAGCATGGTGTTCGACGGCGGCGGCATCCGGTCGCTTTTCCTCGGCGACCTCGACGAAGAGGCACAAAAGGGGCTTATGGCCGCCGGTCAGATCGGTGCCGTCGACGTGGTCAAGGTCGCTCATCACGGTTCTCGCGACCAGAGTGCCGCCCTCTACGCCGAGATCGAGGCGAGCATCGGAGTCGTATCGGTCGGTGCGGACAACGGCTACGGACACCCCACCAGGTCGGTGCTCGACATCCTCGGCGCGGCGGGAACCACCGTGCTGCGCACCGACCGGGACGGGATGGTGGTGGTCGCGCCCGGCACCGGTGCCCCGACGGCCCGCCGGGGACTCGTGGTCTGGACGGAGAAGGTCACAGGTGCCGGTTAGGCTGGGTTGGTAGCGAAGGGAGCCGCGTGGCCGCACGAACAACCGCACAGGCACGAACCGGCAAACCGGCCGCCAAGGCCGGCGCGGCGAAGATCCCGCAGCTCGCCTGGCATCAGGTGCGCCCGGCGCCCGTCGTGCTCGTCTCTGGTACCGAGACCTTCCTCGCCGAACGCGCCATCCGGTCGCTGCGGGACTTCCTCAAGCTGGAGGACCCCAGCCTCGAGGTCAGCGACATCCAGGCCGACAGCTACGCGCCCGGTGAGCTGCTCACCCTGGCCAGCCCCTCGCTGTTCGGCGAGCCGCGGCTGATCCGCGTGAGCAACGTCGAGAAGTGCAGCGACACCTTCCTCACCGAGGCCATCGATTACCTGCAGAACCCCGCAGACGACACCTACGTCGTGCTGCGCCACGGCGGCGGCGTGCGCGGCAAGAAGCTCCTGGACACCATCCGCAGCGGCGTGGGCGGCGCCGTGGAAGTGGTCTGCGCCGAGCTCAAGAAGGATTCGGACAAGCACGACTTCGCCACCGCCGAATTCCGCTCGGCGGGCAAAAGAGTCACCCCGAGCGCATTGCGGTCGCTGGTGGCCGCGTTCTCCGACGACCTGGCCGAGCTCTCCGCCGCCTGCCAGCAGCTCATCGCCGACACCGGAGCCGAGGTCACCGAGACCACGGTGGACCGCTATTACGGCGGCCGAGTCGAGACCAACGCGTTCAAGGTCGCCGATTCCGCCATCGCCGGGCGTCTCGGCGAGGCACTCGTCACCCTGCGGCACGCGCTGTCGTCAGGAGCCGACCCGGTCCCGATCGTCGCCGCGTTCGCCAGCAAGATCCGCACCATGGCGAAGCTGTTCGGCGTGCGCGGCGGGTCCGCCCAGCTGGCGGCCACCTACAGCCTGGCCCCCTGGCAGGTGGAGCGCGCCCAACGCGATCTGCGCGGCTGGAGCGATGACGGTCTGGCCCGGTGCATCGTGATGCTCGCCGAGACCGACGCGGCCGTGAAGGGCGCCGGCAGAGACCCGATCTTCGCGCTCGAGCGGCTCGTCACGGTCATCGCCAAACGCGGCGAATGAGGGCGGCCGGTCACGGACCGGGCGGCCGAGGCCGACTCAGGGCTGGCCGGACACCGTGACCGACGAGCGGTTCAGGTAGATCCACACCCCGTCGGTGAACTCGGGGTCGCCGCAGATATCCCCGCTCACCTTCACCGGCAAAATGGTTGAGGAGCCGGCCAGATCGGCCCGCGATGCCGTCGCGGCGAACGACGCCGGCAGGGACGGGCAGTATTCCAGCTGGACCCTGCCATACAGGTCGGTGAACTGCACCATGATCCGCTGGGTGGGCATCGGCAACAGTACCGTGAGCACCACCGCGAGAGCGGCCAGCGCGAGGCCGACGACGCCGAACACCGACCCGAGGATGGTCAGCCCCCGCCGAGGGGCTGCCGTGTGTGCTGCCGGGTGCGCTGCAGGCTGAGCTGCCGGCTGCGCGGCAGCTTCGGTGGCCGGCGGCGTTGCGGCGGGCGCAGTGATGGACGGTGCGGTGATGGACAGTGCGGCGGTGGACGGTGCCGTGTTGGGGGGCGCGGTGGGCAGCGAGGCCGCGAACAGGACGCAGGCCCCGGTCAACACGAGGATGAAACCGAGCAGCCCCGCGAACACCCAGGGGTTCAGGCCCTCGTATGCGGTGACTGCGGGGGCCGACCAGAGGCCGACGGCGATGACGGCGGCTGCCACGGCGAACGCGCCGCCGAGGAACCGGGCCTGATGGCGCCAGGCGGACGGTTTCACCGGGCCGGTCTGCTCGCTTGTCACGACGCCACCATAGCGTCGGCCGGGCACCTCGGAAAGGGCCGGCCGGATCCGGCGGCAACACAGAAAACCCCCGCCCAGGAGGGCGGGGGTGTGTCTGTACTTCTGAACTGCTGAAGAGCGGTGCTGCTTAGAGCGCGTTGACAGCCTTGGCGATAGCGGACTTCTTGTTCGCTGCCTGGTTCTGGTGGATGACGCCCTTGCTGACGGCCTTGTCGAGCTTCTTGGAAGCAACGGCGAGGCTGGCGACAGCCTTGTCCTTGTCACCAGCGGTGACGGCGAGGCGCGTGGCCCGGATGGCGGTCTTGAACTCGCTCTTGACCGCCTTGTTGCGCTCCTGCGACTTCTTGTTCGTGAGGATCCGCTTGATCTGCGACTTGATGTTTGCCACGTTTTATACGCTTTCGTTAGGTTCTTGTTCGGATGGGCCGCCCGGCGATAGAGGGCACCGTGCGGCGAAAATCGTGTGGGGTGGGACCCAACACGCAAGCCAACAGGCAACGATACCAGTTATCTGCCCGGCTGGCTGACCGAATCGGGGGAGCTCTGATCAAGATCGGCCTCGATCTCAGTGATGATGTGCCTGAGCACAGTATCAAACCGGTGCGGCCGATGCAGGCTGACCAGGTGGCCGGCCCCGGGAACCGTCACGAGGGTGCCTCGCTGCGCCGCCGCGAGGAACCGTCGTTGGTGCAGGCGGAAGTGATCGTACGCGCCGTTGACCAGCCAGACCGGTCCGGGAAACGCCCTGAGATCGGCTAGCGGCGACAACCGCCCCGTCGCCGCGAGGCCCGCGTCCATGACGTCCAGGCCTACGCCGCCGGCGAGCACATCCCGCACCCCGGCCGGCGGGAGCATCCGCCGGACCAGGAAGGTGTGCAGCCAGAGACCGCGGTCCGGGAACCTGTGGATGATCCGGGCGAGCCAGCGATAGGCGGCCAGTCCCGGCCCGCCCGGTTCGAACGACGACCCGGCGGCCACCAGGCCGAGCACCCGGTCCGGGTTCCTGGCCGCGTAGGCGATGGCGTAGTAGCCGCCGAGCGACAGTCCGACGAGCAGCACCGGCCCCTCGACGGCGTCCACCGCCCCATCGATGGCACCGAGCGCACCGTCGAGGGTGAACGGCTCGCCCAGGCGCGAGCCGTGGCCGGGCAGGTCCACGGCGACAACCGGATGTCCCGCCGCCGCCAGCCACTCCAGCTGGTGCCGCCACATGCTGGCCGAGGTGCGGATCCCGTGCACGAGCACGACGGGGACCCGGTAACCGGCGGTGGGCATCAGGCGCCCCGCAGGGTGCCCGACGCGCGGGCGCTGGCGACGGCGGAGGTCCGCGACCCGACGCCGAGCTTGCCGAAGATGTGCACAAGGTGCGACTTCACCGTCGCCTCGCTGAGGAACAGGTCCTGACCGATCTGCCGGTTGGAGCGGCCGGCCGCCACGAGGGCAAGCACCTCGACCTCGCGGGGGGAGAGCCGGCCCTCCGGAACGAGCGACCGATCGGCCAGCCGGGTCACGATGGCCGGAGCGAGTGCGCTCTGTCCCGCCGCCGCGGCCCGCACGGCGGCGACGAGTTCGGCGGGCGGCGCGTCCTTGAGCAGGTACCCGCTGGCGCCGGCCTCGATGGCACCGAGGATGTCGGCATCCGTGTCGTAATTGGTGAGGATCAGCACGTGCGGGGCGCCGGGTCGGGACCGGACCAACCGGGTGGCCTCCGCGCCCTGCATGGGGGTGCCCGGTGGGTCGGTATTGGGCAGCGCACCACCGAACTGCAGGTCCATCAGCACCACGTCGACCCGGCCGGAGGCGGCCAGGGCCACGGCTTCCTCCGCCGTGCCGGCCTCCAGCTCGACCTCAAGGTCCGGCTCGGCGCCGAGCATGGCGCGCAGTCCCGCCCGCACCACGGGGTGGTCGTCCGCGAGCAGCACCCGGATCATGCCAGCGCCTGACGAATCGGGAATCGCACCGCGACCGCGGTGCCCAGGCCCGGTGCGGACTCCAGGACGAAGGAGCCGCCGAGCGCTTCGACACGTTGCCGGATGGCGACCAGGCCGAACGAGTCCGGACTCTGAGCCGTGGCGTCCGTGAGGGTGAAACCGCGCCCGTCGTCGACGACGTCGAGGGCCACCTCATCGGTCATGTAGCTCAGGGTGACCTCCGCGCGGTTGGCGCCGGCGTGTTGGGCGACGTTGGCGAGCGAGCCCTGCGCGATCCGCAGCAGGGTCGTCTCCAGCGACATCGGCAGCGCGATCGGGTCACCCGTCACATGCAGGCTGACCCTGGTGGCATGGTCGCCGACCGGTGCGGTGCGCTCTGCCGACGAGGCGAGCCTGGCGAGTGCGCCCGGCAGGGTCTGGCTGTCCAGGGCCGGCGGGGTGAGCTCCCGGATGAACCGGCGGGTCTCCTGCAGATTGGCTGCCGCGGTATCCCTGGCCAGGCGCAGGTGCTCCAGGGCCGCCGGATCGGATACCCGGCCCTCGACGGCGTGCAACAGCATCTGGATGCTCGACAGCCCCTGCGCCACGGTGTCGTGGATCTCCCTGGCCAGGCGTTCCCTCTCGGCGAGGGTGCCCGCGTCACGTGCGGTGGCCGCCAGTTCGGTGCGGGTGGTGAGCAGATCTTCGATCAGGTTCTGCCGTTCGGCGGCCTCGCGCAGCAGTGCCCGGTAGCCCAGGCCCACCGCCACCGCCACGCCCGCGCCCACCAGCGGGCCGAGGGTGGCGCCCAGGCTCAGGCCCACGTGGAAGCTCATCGCCCAGATCGTCAACAGCACGCTGAGCAGGACCAGGGGGATGCCGGCCCTGAGGGGCAGCACGTGCAGCTGCAGGAAGAACAGCGGGAAAACGATGAAGGCGGCATCCGGTGCCAGCAGGGTCAGTGCGAGCCACTCCACCAGCAGCACGGCCATCCAGACCGGCACGACCCATCGCCACGGCCGCCGGCGGGCCAGCTCGCTGCCGCCGACATAGCTGGCCAGGAAGAGCAGCGACAGGCTCACCACGGCGACGGGGTTCGGCACCGCCCCCAACAGGGTCCGCACGATGACCAGCCCGGTCAGCCCGATGATCAGAACGTGCAGGCCGATCCGCAGGCCGGAGAACACCGGGGTGAGCGCTGAGTGCGGAAGACCCTCGCCGATGCTGGCGGGCGGCATGGGATCCCGGCGGAGCGGGGAGGTGCGGAGTGCGAGGCTGGACATGGTGCGCCCAGCCTAATCAGGACCGCTGGTTCCGTCATCCGTCGAATGGATGACCGACTGCCTCCCGGGCAGGTCACACCGATGCTGCGGGGCATGGGAGAATTGGGCCATCATGTCACCGAGAGCTCTCAAGGCGCTGGAACCGGCCGCCACCGCCCCCGCGTTCATCCGTAACTTCTGCATCATCGCGCACATCGACCACGGCAAGTCCACGCTGGCCGACCGGATGCTTCAGATCACCGGCGTCGTCGACGACCGTTCCATGCGTGCCCAGTACCTGGACCGGATGGACATCGAACGCGAACGCGGCATCACCATCAAGAGCCAGGCGGTGCGGATGCCGTGGGAGATGGACGGTCAGACCTACGCGCTGAACATGATCGACACCCCCGGCCACGTCGACTTCACCTACGAGGTCTCCCGCAGCCTGGCGGCCTGCGAGGGCGCCATCCTGCTCGTCGACGCCGCCCAGGGCATCGAAGCCCAGACCCTGGCCAACCTCTACCTGGCGCTCGAGAACGACCTCACCATCATCCCGGTGCTCAACAAGATCGACCTGCCTGCCGCCGACCCCGACAAGTACGCCAAGGAGCTCGCCAGCCTCATCGGCGGCAGCCCCGACGACGTGCTTCGGGTCTCCGGCAAGACCGGCGTCGGCGTGTCCGAACTGCTCGACCGGGCCACCTCGCTGATCCCCGCCCCCGTCGGCGACGCGAACGCGCCGGCCCGCGCCATGATCTTCGACTCCGTCTACGACAGCTATCGCGGCGTCGTCACCTACGTGCGAATGATCGACGGGCACCTCAGCCCGCGCGAGAAGATCCAGATGATGTCGACCCGCGCCACCCACGACATCCTCGAGATCGGCGTCACCAGCCCGGAACCCACCCCCAGCAAGGGCCTGGGCGTCGGAGAGGTCGGCTACCTGATCACCGGCGTGAAGGACGTGCGCCAGTCCAAGGTCGGCGACACCGTCACCACCGCGATGAAGCCCGCCACCGAGGCGCTGCCCGGCTACACCGAACCCAAGCCGATGGTGTTCTCCGGCCTGTACCCGATCGACGGCAGCGACTACCCGGCGCTGCGCGAAGCGCTCGACAAGCTCAAGCTCTCGGATGCATCGCTGGTCTACGAGCCCGAAACCTCCGTCGCCCTCGGCTTCGGCTTCCGGTGTGGCTTCCTCGGCCTGCTGCACCTGGAGATCATCACCGAGCGCATCGACCGGGAGTTCAACCTCGACCTAATCACCACCGCGCCCAGCGTGATCTACGAGGTCACCACCGACGACAAGAAGACCGTCACGGTCACCAACCCGAGCGAGTTCCCCAACGGCAAGATCGCTGTCGTCGAGGAACCCATCGTCAAGGCAGCGATCCTCGCGCCCAAGGACTACGTCGGCGTGATCATGGAACTCTGCCAGGGTCGCCGCGGCACCCTGCTCGGCATGGAGTACCTCGGTGAGGACCGGGTCGAGATCCGGTACACGATGCCGTTGGGCGAGATCGTGTTCGACTTCTTCGACCAGCTCAAGAGCAAGACCGCCGGCTACGCGTCCCTCGACTACGAGCCCATCGGCTCGCAGGAGGCCGATCTGGTCAAGGTCGACATCCTGCTGCAGGGCGAACAGGTCGACGCGTTCAGCGCCATCGTTCACCGCGACAAGGCCTACGACTACGGCGTGCTGATGACCGGACGGCTCCGGAAGCTCATCCCGCGCCAGCAGTTCGACGTGCCCATCCAGGCCGCCATCGGAGCCCGCATCATCGCCCGCGAATCGATCAGCGCCATCCGCAAGGACGTCCTCGCCAAGTGTTACGGCGGCGACATCTCCCGTAAGCGCAAGCTGCTGGAGAAGCAGAAGGAAGGCAAGAAGCGCATGAAGATGGTCGGCAGGGTCGAGGTTCCGCAGGAGGCTTTCATCGCCGCGCTCTCCGGCGACGAGCCGGCCAAGAAGGAAAAGAAGTAACGATCATGCGCCGCTCGACCTTCACCGACGCCGCCGTGACCTACGCCGCCATCGGCGGCACCCTGGCCCCCGACCTGATGCGCTACCCGCCCAAGGGCCACCGCCCGCTGGAGCGTACGGTGCGCCTGGGCAGCGGCGAGGAACGGTTCCGGGTGGCCACGACGGCGTTGATGACCTGGGGCATCCAGCGCGGCAGCGGCATCGACGTCACCGACCTCGACGCCGGCACCGGCGTGCAGTACACCGGCATCGTCTTCACCGAGAACGGCACCCCGGCGCCCAACCAGGAACACCCGGTGAACGAGGCCACCTTCGCCGAGGACGGCACCGCGTTCATCAGCAACGGGATGACCGCCAAGCTGGCCATCCCCACCGGCCCGTTCACCGTCGCCGCACCGGTGCGCGTCGTCTACGTCATCGACGAGGCCGACAAGATCGGCTTCGCCTACGGAACCATGCGCGGCCACCCGCAGACCGGCGAGGAATGCTTCATCGTCGACCGTCGCGCTGACGACTCCGTCTGGCTCACCATCCGCTCCTTCTCGCGTCCCAGCACCTGGTACTACACGCTGGCCTGGCCCATCCTGCGCGTCCAGCAGGAGCGCTACACCCGCAAGTACCTGCTCGCCCTGCACCCCGTCGGACGAGGCTGACCGGATGGCTGGACCGCACCCGGTCGGCGACCCCGCACCACTGGATGGCCTCATCCCGGATTCGGCCGCGCTCGGCGCCTCGACCCGCGACTTCGGGGTCTACCTGCACGTACCGTTCTGCAAGGTGCGCTGTGGCTACTGCGACTTCAACACCTACACCGCCACGGAACTGCGCGGGGTGAAGCAGAGCGACTACGCCAGCCAGGCGGTCCTCGAGGTGGAGTCCGCCGCCCGCATCCTGGCCGAATCCGGTGTGCCGGCCCGGCCCGCCGCGACGGTCTTCTTCGGCGGCGGCACCCCCACGCTGCTGCCCGCAGACCATCTGGTGCGGATGCTGCATGCCGTGCGCGACACCTTCGGCATCGTGCCGGGCGCCGAGATCACCACCGAGGCCAACCCGGACTCCGTCGACCTGGCCTATCTCCGCCAGCTCAAGCAGGCCGGTTTCACCCGGGTGTCCTTCGGCATGCAGTCCGCGGTACCGCGGGTCCTGGCCACCCTCGAGAGAACGCATGATCCCGAACGGGTCCCGCTCGTGGTGGCCTGGGCGCGCGAGGCGGGCCTGGACGTGAGTCTCGACCTGATCTACGGCACACCGGGGGAGACCATCGAGGATTGGCGGGCCAGCCTGGACGCGGCCATCGGCCAGCAGCCCGACCACATCAGCGCCTATTCGCTCATCGTCGAGGACGGTACCAAGCTGGCCAGGCAGATCCGCCGGGGCGAGCTCGTCCAGCCCGACGAAGACCTGCAGGCCGACTTCTACGAACTCGCGGATGCGCGTCTGGCCGAGGCCGGTTACGGCTGGTACGAGGTCAGCAACTGGTCACGGGGAACCGAACACCGGTCCCGGCACAACCTGTCCTACTGGCGCAGCGCCGACTGGTGGGGCATTGGCCCCGGCGCGCACAGCCACGTGGGTGGGGTGCGTTGGTGGAACGTCAAGCATCCGGCGGCGTACGCCGACCGCATTCTGGCCGGCCACTCACCGGCCGCCGGACGGGAAACCCTGGACGAGGCCACCCGCGAAACCGAACGGGTGCTGCTGCTCACGCGCATCCGTGAGGGAATCCCGGTGGCGACGTTGTCGGCGCTCGGCCGCCGAGAGGTCGCCGGTCTGATCGCCGACGAGCTCATCGACGCTCGCGCGGCCATCGGCGGCAACATCGAACTGACCCTCACCGGTCGGCTGCTCGCCGACGCCGTGGTGCGCCGACTGCTTACCGACTAGTGAGGCCCGGTTCTTACGATCAGCTGACGAACTTGATCGTCAGCGGGTAGGTGTACCACTCGCCCTTGTTCGCGGCGATCGCGGCCATGATGCTGAAGACGATGCTGAGGATCCAGGCGGCGGCCAGGATCAGGAAGCCGACGAGGATGACGGTGAGAATCGATCCGACCAGGTAGGCGATGGCCAGGGTGATCTGGAAGTTCAGGGCCGTCGCGGCGTGTGCGCGGATGAACGGACCGCGGTCCTTGAGCACGATGTAACCGATCAGGGCGGGCAGGAAGCCGAAGAGGATTCCGCCGATGTGGATCAGGGTCGCCCACAGCTTCTCGTCGGCCGGGCTCAGCTGGCTGGGTGCCTGGTACGGGTTGGCGGGGGGAGGCGTTGCCTCAGACATTAAATCTCCTTCGTGGGCGCTCGGGGGAGCGAGGATGGTGCTGGTCGAGCTGTCACCAGAATAGCGCCGGTCTCGGGCGCCCGCAGTGAGAAAACTAGCTGATCGGGCGCTAGTTGATCAGGCGCAGAGCGAACGGGTAGCGATACGGGCGGCCGTCTCGGGCGCTGACAAAACCGAGTACCGAGAAGATCGCGCCGATCAGCCAGAGCACCCAGGTGAGCGAGCCGAGCCCGGCCAGCAGGCCGAAGGTGAGAAGTGCCAGGACGGTGCTGAGCACGCTGATGGCGAGATAGCCGATCAACAGCGTGATCTGGAAGTTGAGCGCCTCCTTGGCCTCGCCGGCGGTGAATCGCCCGCGCTCCTTGAAGACCAGCCAGATGATCAGGGCCGGCAGGAACGAGAGGATGCCGCCCAGGTGCGCCAGGGACGCCCACAGCTTGTCCTGCTCCGGAGTCAGCGCAGCAGCGGTGCCCGACCCTGTCGGTTGTCCAGGCCCATTGGGATAGCTCATGACGATGCCCTTCGACGTGCAAGTGGATTCAGCGATGGAGAACAGCGGTGGATACCGCCACGGAGATACGTGTGCCACCACGGTACTGCGCGAATTCGTCCGTGAGCAACGGGTATCCCAGACGCCCGCGTTATGATTGGCAGTCATACGAAGAGAGTGCCAGCCGTCGGCGGCACAAACGGGAGAGGGAGGCGAGCGTCCAGTGGTATCAGACCGCAGCCTCGAAGTCCTTCGGGTCATCGTGCAGGACTACGTGGCCTCCCGCGAACCGGTCGGGTCCAAGTCGATCGTCGACCGGCACGCTTTCGGCGTCTCGGCCGCCACGATCCGCAATGACATGGCCCTGCTCGAAGAGGAAGAACTCATCGTCGCGCCGCACACGTCGTCTGGTCGCATCCCCACCGACAAGGGCTACCGACTGTTCGTGGATCACCTGGCCGACCTGCGTCCACTCACGGGCGTCCAACGGCAGGCCATCGAGGTCTTCCTCGGCCAGTCCGCCGATCTCGACGAAGTCCTCGCCCGCAGTGTCCGCCTGCTCTCCCAGCTCACCCACCAGGTGGCCCTGGTGCAATACCCCTCGTTGTCGCGGGCCACGGTGCGCCACATCGAGCTCGTGCCGCTCAGCGACACCCGGGTGCTCTCGGTGCTGATCACCGACTCCGGCAGGGTGGAGCAACGGGTCGTTGAACTGCCGCGCCCGATCGAGGAAGCCGCCCTGGCTGAGCTGCGCTCCAGGCTGAACGCCGTCGTCGGCGGCCTCGGCATGGCGGCCGCCGCCACGGCCCTGAGCGGCCCGACCGGTCTGGGATCGCCGGAGCAGACCGAGCTCGTCGATCTCATCACCGGCACCCTGCGCGATCAGGTCGGAGCGAACCGGCAGGACCGCCTGGTCATGGCCGGAGCCGCGAACCTCGTGCGCACCGAGGAAGACTTCACCGGGAGCATCTATCCGGTTCTCGAGGCCATCGAGGAGCAGGTGGTGCTGTTGCGCCTGTTCGGCGAAATGGCCACAGACCAGCACGGCGTGTCGGTGAGCATCGGCCGGGAGAACGCACCGTTCGGGCTCGGCGAGACCTCCGTGCTCACCAGCGGCTATACATCCCGCGGCGACGCCGCCCGCCTGGGTGTGCTCGGCCCGACCCGGATGGACTACTCCAACAACATGGCGGCCGTGCGCGCCGTCGCCCGGTACCTCTCCCGACTGCTCGGCGAGAACTAGCCGCCCCACACCTATCTCGACCCGACTTCCCCACCCCAGAACCCCAAGGAGAGCCAGCTTTGGCTGACCACTACGAAGCACTCGGCGTCGCCCGCGACGCCAGCACCGACGAAATCAAGAAGGCGTACCGCAAGCTCGCCCGCCAGCTGCACCCCGACGTGAACCCCGGCGCCGAGGCGTCAGAACGGTTCAAGACCGTCACGCACGCGTACGACGTCCTCAGCGACCCCAAGCAGCGCCAGAACTACGACCGCGGCGGCTCCGGCAACGGCCAGGGCGGCGGCTTCGACGCCGGCAACTTCGGCGACATCTTCGAGACCTTCTTCGGCGGTGGCGGCGGCGGCAGCCGTGGTCCCCGTTCCCGGCGTGAACGCGGCCAGGATGCCCTCATCCGCGTCGAACTCGACCTGGACGAGGTCATCTTCGGCACCCACCGCGACATCGAGGTGGACACGGCGATCGTCTGTGCCACCTGTTCGGGCACCTGCTGCCAGCCGGGTACCTCCCCGGTCACCTGCGACATCTGCCACGGCACCGGCAGCATCCAGCGCGCCGTGCGTTCGCTGCTCGGCAATGTGATGACCTCCAGCCCCTGCGGCTCCTGCCGCGGCTACGGAACCATCATCGCCACCCCGTGCGTCACCTGCCAGGGCCAGGGCCGCGTGCGTGCCCGCCGCACCGTGCCGGTCGACATCCCCGCCGGCGTGGACACGGGCCTGCGCCTGCAGATGCCCGGCAGCGGCGAGGCCGGGCCGGCCGGTGGCCCGAACGGTGACCTGTACCTGGAGATGAAGGTGCGCCACCACGACGTCTTCAGCCGCGACGGTGACGACCTGCTCTGCACCCTCGAGGTGCCGATGACCGACGCGATCCTCGGAGCGACGGCCACGGTGAAGGCCCTCGACGGTGACATCGAAGTGGAACTGCGCCCCGGCGTACAGGCCGGCGAGATCCTCACGGTCAAGGACCGCGGCGTCACGAGGCTCCGCGGCAACGGCCGCGGCGACCTGCGGGTCGGCGTGCAGGTGCTCACCCCCACCAAGCTCGACCACAAGGAGCGGGAACTGATCGAGGCCTTCGCCGCCAGGCACAAGGTTCCGGCGCCCGCCCTCAGCCAGTTCCAGCAGGGCCTGTTCGCGAAGCTCCGCGACAGGTTCCTCGGCTAGGACCACGTTCGATGGCGCACTTCTTCCTGTCAGAGACCCTCGGCGCCTCCGCCGACGGCTCGCCAACCGCGGACCCCGCGGTCGGGGCCACGGTGAGCATTACCGGGGCCGAGGCCAAGCACGCCGTCACCGTCAGCCGGGTGCGCCCCGGCGAGACCCTGCTGCTCGGTAACGGCGCCGGCCTGGTGCTCGGCGTCACGGTCCTGTCGGCCGCGCCGGCCGAGCTCACGGCGAGGGTGGACACCGTGACTCGGACGCCGCCGGCCGTGCCGCGCATCCTGCTCGTACAGGCCCTGGCCAAGGGTGACCGCGACGAACTCGCCGTGCAGGCCGCCACCGAACTCGGCGTCGACGGGGTCATCCCGTGGGCCGCCGCCCGGTCGGTGGCCCGCTGGGAGGGCGTCAAGATCGCCAAGGGGCAGGCGCGCTGGTCCGCCATCGTGCGGGAGGCCAGCAAGCAGTCCATCCGGCCGTGGCTGCCCGACGTGCTGCCGCTGACCAGTACCAAGCAGCTGGCCCAGCTCGCTGGGACCAGCCGGATGCTGTTGCTCGAGCCGACCGCCGAGCTCAGATTGACCGCGATCGCCGTGCCCACCGACGACCGGGATATCGTGCTCGTCGTCGGGCCGGAGGGCGGCATCGCCCCGAGTGAACTGGACATCCTCGAGCAGGCCGGCGCCAGCCGGGTGCGCCTGGGCGATACCGTGCTGCGCACCTCGACGGCCGGCCCCGCCGCGGTCGCCATCCTGAACGCAACCCTCGGGCGCTGGTAGGAGCGCTTAAGATAGAACCATGGCTTCCTCCGGTGCAGAACCCACGATCTTCAGCCGCATTACCGCGCGCGAAATTCCCGCGACCATCGTCGCGGAAACCGATGACATCATCGCGTTCAACGACATCGCCCCGCAGGCGCCCGTGCACGTCGTGGTGACCACGAAGTCGCAGCAGTACCGCAACGTCGGTGAACTCGCCGCGGGGGACCCGGCGCTGTTGGCCGAGCTGATCGCCGTGGCCGGCAGGGTGGCCGACGAACACTGCGCCGGCGAGTACCGCCTGGTCTTCAACACCGGAGCCTCGGCCGGTCAAACCGTCTTCCACGTGCACGCGCACGTCCTCGGTGGCGCTCTTGAGGAGGGCACGCTTGCTGCCCTCTGACGCCGAAACTCCCGACGGCGGTGCGCTCGACGTGGTGCGCAAGCTCCTGGTGGACGGCGTCGCCATGGTGCGCCTGCTCGGCCCGCAGGACCGGTTCCTCAGCACCATCGAGAAGGAATACCCCGACGTCGTCGTGCACGTGCGCGGCAACGAGGTCACCCTCACCGGCGCGGCGGTCTCCGTCGAGGCCGTGGTGCGGTTGATCGAGGAGCTCCAGCTGCTGCTCCGCACCGGCGCCGACCTCGGCGAGGCCGAGGTGAGCACCTCCGCCAGGATGCTCGGGGCCGACGCGACCTCTAGCCCCTCCACGGTGCTCGGGCAGGCCATCCTCACCTCGCGTGGCCTCACCGTGCGGCCCAAGACCCTCGGGCAGAGCGACTACGTCAACGCGATCGACGAGAACGCCATCGTCTTCGGCATCGGCCCGGCCGGCACCGGCAAGACCTACCTCGCCATGGCCAAGGCCGTGCAGGCCCTGCAGCGCAAGGAGGTCGACCGGATCATCCTCACCCGGCCGGCCGTCGAAGCCGGCGAACGGCTCGGCTTCCTTCCCGGCACCTTGACCGACAAGATCGACCCGTACCTGCGACCGCTCTACGACGCCCTGTTCGAGATGATGGACCCCGAGCTGGTGCCCAAGCTCCTCGCGGCCGGCACCATCGAGGTGGCCCCACTGGCCTACATGCGCGGCCGCACCCTCAACTCGGCGTTCATCGTGCTCGACGAAGCGCAGAACACCACCCCGGAGCAGATGAAGATGTTCCTCACCCGCCTCGGCTTCGGCTCCCAGATGGTGGTCACCGGCGACATCACCCAGGTAGACCTGCCCGCCGGCGCCAGCGGCCTCCGCCTGGTCACCAAGGTCCTCGACGGCATCGACGACATCGCCTTCGTGCGCCTGACCAGCGCCGACGTCGTGCGCCACAGCCTCGTCGGCCGCATCGTCGACGCCTACACCGAATACGACGCGCAGAAGCAGGCCCAACGCTACGAAAGCGAACAGGCCCGCGACTTCGCCTCCCGCGCTCCGCACCAGGGGAACCCGCGCGATCGCACCCCGAAACGGAGATCCAGTTGAGCATCGAAATCAACAACGAGTCGGCCATCCCGGTCGACGAAGCCACCATCCAGCGCCTCGCCGCCTTCGCGCTGGACACCATGCATGTGCATGCCGACGCCGAACTGGCCATCGTCCTCGTGGACGAGGGCGCCATGGAAGCGCTGCACGTGCAGTGGATGGACGAGCCGGGTCCCACCGACGTCCTGAGTTTCCCGATGGACGAGCTGCGCCCGGGCACCGAAGACGCCCAGACCCCGCCGGGTCTGCTCGGCGACATCGTGCTGTGCCCGCAGGTGGCCCAGGGCCAGGCCGAAACCGCCGGCCACAGCACCCTCGACGAACTGCTGCTGCTCACCGCGCACGGCGTGCTGCACCTGCTCGGTTTCGACCACGCCGAGCCCGACGAAGAGAAGGAAATGTTCGGCATCCAGCGCGACATCCTGATCGGCTTCGCCATGCAGGAACGACGCCGGCCCCGATGATCGTCGGGTGGTTCCTGGCCGCCGCCATCCTGCTCGTCGCCTTCGGCGGGCTGATGGCCGCCGTCGATGCGGCGATCATGTCCCAGTCCAGGGCCGATATCGCCGAGCTCGCCGTGACGGCGCGATCCAAGCGGTCCCTGAGCGCGATCGCCGCCGACACCGGCGCGCACCTGAACGCCATCAACTTCGTGCGCATCATCGCGGAGACGACCGCAGCAGTACTGGTGACCCTGGTCTTCGCCACGACCATCGACGCGATCTGGCTTGCCCTGCTGTTGTCGGCCCTGCTGATGACGGCGGTGTCCTTCGTCCTCGTCGGGGCGAGCCCCCGCAGCGTCGGCCGGGCTCATCCGCAGACTCTGCTCATGCTCACAGCCGTCCTCGTGCACTTCCTCAGGGTGCTTCTCGGCCCGGTCGCCAACGCCCTCGTCGCCCTCGGCAACCGGGTCACCCCCGGCCGAAGCCGGCTTGCCACGTTCACCTCAGAGGACCAGCTGCTGAGCATGGTCGACGAGGCCACCGAACTCGACGTGATCGAGGAAGACGACCGCGAGCTGATCCACTCGATCTTCGAGTTCAGTGAGACCGTCGTGCGCGAGCTCATGATCCCGCGCACCGACATGGTCACCATCGACGCCGACTCCAGCGTCGGTGCGGCGATGGGTCTGTTCCTCAGCAAGGGCTTTTCCCGGGTCCCCGTGGTCGACGGCGAAGTCGACGACGTGACAGGCATCCTGTATCTGCGGGACGTGTCCAGGCTGGTCTACGAACGGCCCCGCAACCTCGAGACGTTGCGGGTGGGCGAACTCGCCAAACCCGCCCAGTTCGTGCCGGAGTCCAAGAAGGCCGACGCGCTACTGCGCCAAATGCAACTGGAGTCGAACCACCTGGCCATGGTCGTCGACGAGTACGGCGGCATCGCCGGCCTGGTCACCCTCGAGGACCTGATCGAGGAACTCGTCGGGGACATCTCTGACGAGTACGACCGGGACGTCGTCGAGATCGAGGATCTCGGCCACGGCCGTTTCCGGGTCAGCGCCCGCCTGCCCGTCGATGAACTCGGAGAACTCTTCGACCTCGACCTCGACGACGACGAGGTCGACTCCGTCGGCGGACTGTTGGCCAAGGCGCTCGGCAGGTTGCCGGTCGCCGGCTCCGAAGCCAGAACCAGCGGATTGATCCTCACCGCGGAGCGAACCGAGGGTCGACGCAAACGAATCAGCACAGTGCTGGTTGAACCAGACAAGGCGTTGAGAAACGCACAGTCCGCATTCCTGGGAATGCCGGACACCGAAGGAGCACACGGCAATGACACAAGAACCTGATTTCCGGGCGGGATTTGTATCCTTCGTCGGGCGCCCCAACGTGGGCAAGTCCACCCTGACGAACGCCCTGGTGGGAGAGAAGGTGGCGATCACCTCGTCGAAGCCGCAGACCACCCGCCGCGCCATCCGGGGCATCGTGCATCAGAAGAACGGCCAGCTGATCCTGGTCGATACCCCCGGCATCCACCGGCCCCGCACGCTTCTCGGTGAGCGGTTGAACAGTCTCGTGCAGTCGACGCTCAGCGGCGTCGACGTCGTCGGCCTGTGCATTCCGGCCAACGAGCCGATCGGCCCCGGCGACAAGTTCATCAACGAACAGCTGGACAACTTCCCGCGCGCCAAGAAGGTGGCCATCGTCACCAAGATCGACATGTCCTCCAAGACCAGCGTCGCCAACCAGCTTCTCGCGGTCTCGCAGCTGCGCGATTGGGAGGCGATCGTGCCGATCTCGGCGACCAGCCGCATCCAGCTCGATGTGCTCAGCAGCGAGCTGCTGCGCCTGCTGCCGCTCAGCGACGCGCCGCTGTACCCGGCGGATGCCGTGACCGACGAAAGCCTGGAATCGCGCATCTCCGAGTACATCCGCGAGGCGGCGCTCGAGGGCGTCACCGACGAACTGCCGCACTCGATCGCCGTGACGATCGACGACATCATCGAACGTGACGACCAGGAACTCGTCGAAATCTACGCCAACCTTTTCGTGGAGCGGGACAGCCAGAAGGGCATCATCATCGGCAAGTCGGGCAGCCGGCTCAAGGACGTCGGCATGCGCGCCCGCAAGCAGATCGAACCTCTCGTCGGCAAGCGGGTATTCCTCTCGTTGCGGGTCAAGGTCGCCAAGGAATGGCAGCGCGACCCGAAGCAGCTCGGTCGGCTGGGCTTCTAACCGAGCGCCCGGTCGGGTCCGGTCGCACCAGACCCTGGAACCTGTCCTCGCGGGCGACCGACCTCACCCATCGGTCGACCCTGTCGAGACCCTCGCTGCCCGTCCCCTTTGGCTCAGAACTGCGTTCGATATGTGCTCGAGAACTTCCTGACATTTCCTCGCATATAGGTGCGATTCGTGAGAGAATGGGGGTATGGACGACGAGCTGGATAGTGGCTCCACCGCACCGACGGGAATGACTCCCACCGGTCCGAACCTGCACGACTGGAACACGGGCCTGGCCGGTCCGGATCCCCTCCCGGCACTGGATGCCGCCAGTCTGAGCGGCATCTCCGACATGAAGGCCGCCGCTGCCGCCGGCCCTGCGGCCGGCCCCGCGACGGGCTCGAGCCGGGCCGGTCGGGGTCCGTCTAAGCCGCGGCCTGAGTGGCGGGATCCGGCCGAGCTGCCAGGGGTGCAGCGCGCGCATACCGGTGCGTTCGGTCAGAAGCTCCAGGCCCTGGATGATGCGGCGCGGATGGTGATGGCGGTGATGGATTCCATTGACGTGAACGCGTTGAGTGACCCGGAGGTGGTCGCGTTGACGCAGATGGTCGAGCGCACCGGTCGGCCGGTGGATGCCGCCCGGGTGGCCACGGCGACCGTGGTGGGTTACCGGTCCCGCAGCGGGCTGGGCACGGAGTCGTTGGCCTGGCGGTTGGGGGCGTCGCACCAGAATGATCTGCTGATCGGGCTGACCGGCACGTCGGTGCCGGAGGTGAAACGACGCGTGGCCCTGGGTGAGAAGGTCGCCCCGCGGATGTTGGGCGGCACGGTCCTCGAGCCCGAGTTCCCGTTCGTGGCCGCAGCCTTGGCGGCCGGGGAGATCGGTCTTGATGCGGCCGAGAACATTGTGAAGGGCCTGGCCGACTACAAGGTGCACGGCCGGTTCGACGCGGACCAGTCGATGGTGGACGGCGGTGAGGCCGAGCTGGTGGAGTCCGCGACCGGGTCCGTGTTCGGCCGCACCCCCGGACCCGGCGACAGCGCCACCGCCACCGATGCCGATGACGCCGACACCGGTGCTGGCGCCGGGCGAGTCTGCACGGGACCGGTCCGGCGTTTGGGTGCGTCGGCGGGGTTCACCTTCCCGGCGGACCGGATCCGGGAGATGGCGGCGACGTGGCAGGCGGTGTTGAACCCCGACGGCGCCGCGCCGAGCGATGCGGTTTTCGAGGCCAAATCCACGTTCTCGTTCGGCAAGCTCAGCCAAGGCCTGCACCCGCTGCGCGGCGGGGTGACCCCGGAGCTCAAGGGCATCATTCAGAACCTGTTCAACACCTTCCAGTCCGCGCGCAGCGCTCCCGCGTTCCCGTCCGCGGAGGAGCAGCAGCGCATCGAGGCCGGCGAACTCGTGCCCGGCGAGATCCTCGACGAACGCGACGGCGGTCAGAAACGCGCCGATATTCTCCGCGGCATCCTGGTCCAGGTCGCCCAAGACCCCCGCACCCCGACCATGGGCGGAATGCCGCCGACGGTGATGGTGCACGTGAACGCAACCGACCTGATCAACGGGGTCGGGGTCGGTTGGATCGACGGCGTCGAGGGCCCCGTCTCGATGAAAACGATCAACCAGATGGTCGACAACGGCGGCTTCCGGCCGATCCTCTTCGGCGGCACCGGCGCCGTCCTCGCCCTCGGCGACACAGTCCGCTGCTTCACGCCGCTGCAACGCAGGGCGATCACCGCCCGAGACGGCGGCTGCATCATCCCCGGCTGCACCTGCCCACCGCAATGGACCGAAGTCCACCACGTGACACCGTGGCAGCACGGCGGCCCCACCAACGTCTCGAACGGGGTACTGCTGTGCTGGCGCCACCACCACAACATCGACACCTCCGGGTGGCACATCCGCATGGTCCTGGGCATGCCCGAAGTCAAAGCCCCACACTGGATCGACCCCACCGACACCTGGCGAAAACCACCCCAACACCGAGCCCACGACCCCAAAACCCGACGGCCACCCCACAGTGAATGACTGGGGGCACCCGGGCGGTGAGGACTGACTCTGCAGCCGACCCTGCCGCCGACCCTGCCGCTGACGCTGCCGCGACTTTGCCAGAATGGTGTCGGGCACGGTCCATCTGGGCGCCGGAGCCTGGATCGAAGGAGTCAACATGTCGCAGGTAACAATGTCTGAGCCGGTCATTGCCGTTGTCGGCGCCGGGGCCGTGGGCGGCCTGCTCGCTGCGCTGCTGGACCGCGCCGGCGTCGAGGTCGTTGCCGTCGCCAGACCGCAGACCGCTCGAGCGATCGCGGCGGAGGGACTCACCATCCACAGCCCGCACTTCGGCGACGGTGTCTCGAGGATCACCGCGGTCACCGAGATACCCGACGGTGCCAACGTCATCCTCGCCACCAAGGCTTTCGCACTCCCCGCCGTGACCGACTCGCTCGCTCAGGCGCGGCCCACTGAGGTGGTATCCCTGCTCAACGGCATCGAACACCTGGCGATCCTCCGCGACCACGCACCGGGAGCCCTCGTCGCCGGAGCCTCGGTGGCGGTCGAATCGACGAGGCTCAGCCCCACCGTGATCGAGCATCGCAGCCCGTTCCTTCGGCTCACCGTTCCGGCCACTGCCGCCGACTCCGGCATCACCGCGGCGTGGCGGAAGGCCGGACTCGACGTCACGGTGGCCGGCACCGACCAAGAGGTGCTCTGGGCCAAATTTCGCTTTCTGGCCCCGATGGCCTTGCTCACCTCGTACTGGCGGTTGCCCATCGGCGCCGCCCTCGAACGCGACGCCGCACTGACGACCGCGGTGCTGACCGACGTGGCTCGGGTCGCCAGCCTGGACGGCGTGCCCACGGACGCCGGGCAGCTGGCCACGGCCCTCGCCGCGTTGCCGGCATCTATGCGCTCGTCGCTGCAGAACGACCTGGAGGCGGGTCAGCGAAGCGAGCTGGATGCCATCGGGGGAGCCCTCGCCCGCCGCGGTCGCAGTCTCGGTGCGGACACCGCCGCCGTGGATGGGCTGTTGGCGGACCTCACTGCGAGATGACTTTCGGAACGGCTACATCGCTGGGATGACTTCCCGGGGACGCCGGGATGATCTGGTGGCCGGAACCCGGACGCGGCGCTGGGGGAGCCCTACGCTGTAACCATGCCGGTCCCAGGGTTTCTCACGCGTGCCGCCCCGCACCGCTGGGCACTTGAACCCGCGCTCGGTCTGGCTGTGGCCCTGGTGTGGGGGATCCCGGCCCTCTGGGCGGGCCAATCGGCGGCACTGCTGGCGGTCTGGATGTTCGCGATCGCGGTGGGACTGTCCCGCTTCGCCCCTCTGCTGGGGCTGACCATCGGCGCTGTCGCGACACTGGCCGTGGTCACCGCCGGAACCGGCCACTTGACCGGGCCGGGCGCCGTACCGCTGCTGCTCACCTCCGGCTGCCTGGCGGTCTGGGGCGCCGGACTCCACGGGCGGCGCTGGGTCAGGTTCGTCGGCCTGGCCGCGGGGCTCCTCCTCGGCATGCTTGTCACAGTCTTCCTCTTACTGCCTCTGTCGATGCAGGGGGCGCAGGACCTGGACGGGACGCTCCGGTTCTTCGGCGACCTCGGATTTCGGCTCACCGGCGGCTTCCTGGCCGCCCTCGCTCTCGTAGGCGGCTGGGCGCTGGCGCTGGTCGTTCGGGGCCGGGCCGATCGCCGTGGCGCCGCAGGGCCGGTCGAGGCAGATGCCCTCACCCTGGAGACCTGGCTGATGCTGCCGCAGGGCGCACCGACGGGCACGGTGACGATGGGCGTTCCGATCCGAGGCCCCCTCAGCGCCCTGCTCGGTGACCGCACCGGCGGCCGGCTCGTCTTCCGCCCGGTCTCACGGCGCACCGTCACCGTCGACGTCGGAATCGCGGTCACCTTCTCCCTCTTCTGCCTCATCATCGATGCCGGCAATGGCATCGTGTCGTTCCTCGTATTGGTCGGCTTCACGGCCGCCCTGGCCGTGCGCCGGCTGTCACCGGGCCTGGCCCTGACGATCGCCTGGGTCAGCGCCCTCGCCCAGATGCTGGCCGGGCTGCCGGTGCTGACCGGCAACTTCGCGGTGTTGGCCGTTCTGTACGCCACGGCGGCCTACGGCGACAGGATGCTGCGCTGGGTCGGCCTGGTTTCCGTGGGGATCGGCGCCGTACTCGCCGCCGGCTACATCGCGGTTATCCAACAGGGCGCGCTCTCCATCGGCGAGGCACTCGCGCAAGGCAACGCGGCCGGCCTGGTCTGGTCCTTCGTGGCCACCCTGATCGCGAGCGTCGCGGTGCTCGGTCTCTCCTGGACCCTCGGACTACTCATGCGAACCTGGCAGACCGCCAGGGCGGGCCGGCTCAGCCAGCATCGAGCGGTGGAGGAACAGCGCGTCGCGCAGCGCAGCGTGGTCGTCGAGCAGGAACGCAACCGCATCGCCCGCGACATGCACGACGTTGTCGCCCACTCCCTGGCCGTGGTCATCGCCCAGGCCGACGGGGCCCGGTACGCGCGTGCCGCGAACCCCGAGGCCGTCGACGAGGCGTTAACTACCATCTCGACCACGGCCAGGGACGCCCTGGGCGACGTGCGCATCCTGCTCACCCGTCTGCGCCAGGACGCGGCCGACGGACCGCAACCCGTGCTCGCCGACCTCGACCGCCTGGTGGCGCAGATGCAGAGCACCGGGCTCGACATCGAGTGGACCACCACGGGCACACCCACCACCCTGGGCTCCGGCGCCCAGCTGGCCGTCTACCGCATCGTGCAGGAGGCCCTCACCAACGCCCTCCGGCACGGTGACGCTGGTCGGGCGGTATATTTGAGCCTCGCCTGGACGGACGGATGGGTTGCGGTGACGATAGACAACGCGGTGCGACCGAGCCCGGCCGCCGACGCATCCGGTGTACTCGGCCACGGACTACCCGGCATGCGCGAACGGGCGCTCCTCGCCGGCGGCTCGTTGACCGCGGAGCCCATCGGCGGCCGGTTCATCGTGGCCGCGCGCCTGCCGGCCATCACCACCAGTGCCCTGGTACGGCCCACCGTGCTGACCCCGGCCCCGCCCCGACCAACGGAGAACGCCCATGAGTGACGTCCACCCGGAGGATGCTCCGCGCATCCGGGTCGCCCTCGTCGACGACCAGGCCCTCTTCAGGGCCGGGATCCGCATGCTGGTCTCCTCCCAGGACGATCTGGAGTTCGTCGGAGAGGCCGGCAACGGCGCCGCCGGCGTCACCATGGCCGCCGCTGTCTTCCCCGACGTGATCCTGATGGACATCCGCATGCCCGTGATGGACGGCATCGACGCCACTGCGGCCATCATCGCCGCCGCCACCCTGGCCGGAACGACCCCGCCGCGGATCATTGTGCTCACCACCTTCGAACTCGACGAGAGCGCCAGCCGGGCCATCCGCGGCGGGGCGAGCGGCTTCCTGCTCAAGGACGCCGATCCGGAGTTCCTGCTCGCCGCCATCCGCACCGTGCACGCCGGCAGCGCCGTCATCGCCGCCTCCGCCACCCGCGAGCTCTTTGCCCACTTCGACGCTCCGGCCCCGGAGCAGGAGGTGCCGGTGGCGTACACCACCCTGACCAGCCGGGAACGGGACATCTTCGCCCTCGCCGCCCTCGGCCTGAGCAACGCCGAGATCGCCGCAGGTGAGTTCCTGAGCGAGGCCACCGTCAAGACTCACATCAGCCGCATCCTGGCCAAGCTCTCGCTGCGCGACAGGGTGCAGCTCGTGGTCTTCGCCTTTCAGCACCGCCTCACCCAGTAGCTCTGCTCCACCCGGTAACCGCCCAGCGGATGACCCGGCACCGCCGGCACTCATCCGTCCGGCCCCGCTGATTACACCCGGGGCCCGATGCGGCCGCTGGCACCGGATTCGTACCGTGGAAACATGGAAAATTCACCGTCAGAACTCGGCCTCGCGGCCAGAGTCACCTCCCTGCGCAAGACCTACGGCTCCGCCACCACGTCGGTGACGGCCCTCGACGACGTGTCCATCGGCATCCGTCGGGGCCAGTTCACCGCCATCATGGGCCCGAGCGGCTCGGGCAAGTCCACCCTGATGCACATCATGGCGGGGTTGGACACGGCGAGCGCGGGCCAGGCCTGGCTCGGTGACACCGAGATCAGCGCCCTGGATGACGCCGCACTGACGGTCCTCCGCCGGCGGCGGATCGGCTTCATCTTCCAGGCCTTCAACCTCGTACCCACGCTGGACGTGCGCGGCAACATCCTGCTGCCCTTCGCCCTGGACGGCCGGAAGCCGAGCACCACCGAGAACAACTGGATCGAGCAGCTCATCGACTCGCTCGGCCTGGCCGACAGGCTCACGCACCGGCCGCACGAGCTCTCCGGCGGACAGCAGCAGCGCGTCGCCATCGCCAGGGCCCTGGCCACCCGGCCTGAACTGGTGTTCGCCGACGAACCCACCGGCAACCTCGACTCACGGAGCGGTCGGGAGGTGCTGGCCCTGCTCAAGGCGGCGAGCACCGGCTACGGCCAGAGCATCGCCATGGTCACCCATGACCCCATTGCGGCCAGCTTCGCCGACCGGATCCTCTTCCTCGCCGACGGCCGCCTGGTCGAAGACCGGGAACGGTCCTCGGCCGAAGACATCTCCCGCATCATGCTCGGCATGGAGCAGCGCGCATGAGCGGCCGCGGTGCAAGCCTGCTCGTAGCCGGCCTCGCCTCGGCCTTCGGCGTGGTGCTGCTGCAGGTCACCAGCGTGCTCGCCACGGTGATCAGTGGTGACGGCGTTTCCGACATCGGGGCGGTGCGCTCGGCACTGTCAATCGTGGCGGTCCTGTTCATCACCATCGCCGTGTACGTCAGTTCGATCGTCACCACGAACACCGTCGCGACGATCATCGCCGGCCGCACCCGCACCATCGCCCTGATGCGCCTGATCGGCTCCAGCGCACGTGATCAGCGCCGCGCGGTGGCCAAGGAAGGCCTTCTCGTCGGTGCCGTCGGCGCCGTCCTCGGCGCGGTCGTGGGATCGGTGCTTCTCAGCATCGGACTGTGGATAGCCGTGGCCGCCGGCACGCTCCCTGACCTGCGGTACAGCCTGATCGAACCGCTCCTGGCGCTTCCCGTCCTCGTTGTGGTGCTCTCCACCTGGTGCGCGGCCTGGGTGGGCTCGCGCCGGGTGCTCTCGGTCAGTCCGATGCAGGCCGTCGGCGCCGCCCAGGAACGCTCGCTCGAGGAAACGGTCCGACGTCCGGCCCGCAACATCGTCGCCGTGCTGCTGATCGTGGCCGGGGTCCTGTTCCTCGCCGGCGGTGTCGTCGTGGGCCAGATCAGCGAGTACGGAGTCCTGCTGGGCCTGGTAGGCGGGCTGCTGTCCTTCAGCGGGCTCGTGCTGGGCTCGCACCTGATCATGCCGCCCGTCCTTGGCCTCGTGGGTCGTCTGCTGGGTTCGAACGCTCCGTCCAGGCTCGCGGCCGCCAACGCGCAGCAGCATCCGGAGCGGAGCTCCAGGGCCACCATCGGCCTGGTCATCGGCGTGACGCTGATCACTATGTTCGCCGTCGCCGGGGCCACCTTCGAGAAGATGATGGCGCTGGCCATGGAGGACCCGTCGGTGCGCGCAGCGATCAGTGAGATGGTCGGCATCAGCCTGGCGGTGATCTCGGTGCTGGTGGGCTTCAGTGCCCTCATCGCGGCGGTGGGCATGGTGAACAACCTGGCCCTGAGCGTGCTCCAGCGGTCCAGGGAGATCGGGTTGCTGCGGGCGCTCGGCTTCACCGGCGGACAGGTGCGCAGGATGATCCTGGCCGAGAGCCTGCAGATGACCGTGGCCGCGGTCGCCCTCGGGCTGGCCCTCGGCGTCGTCTACGGCTGGGCTGCCGCGCAGTCGCTGTTCGGCACGGTGGCCAACATCGGTTTCGTCACACCGGCGGTGCCCTGGTTGCTCGTGGTGCTCAGCGTGACCGGGACCGCCGTCCTGGCAGTCGCTGCGACCATCGTGCCCGCCCGGCGCGCGGTGTCCGTCGCCCCGGTGACCGCCCTGGCCGCCGGCTGAGCGGATGCTGAGGAACTCTTCGGCAATCGGTGTTACCCTCTTTGTGTGCTGTTCGGTCTGCTCCTCCTTAGCTGCCGCGACGAGTCCTAATCTGAGGCCTCACTCGTCGCGGAGTTTGTCGTCGGCTGACCACCACTCGCGAGGAGAGATTAGACCATGAAGAACAATCAGGCCGCATCGACTATGCCGGTACACAAGTACCGCCCGTATCAGGACCAGTTCAACGTCGACCTGCCGGACCGCACCTGGCCGGCCAACCGCATCACCGTCGCACCGCGCTGGTGCGCCGTCGACCTGCGAGACGGCAACCAGGCTCTCATCGACCCGATGAGCCCCGAACGCAAGCGCATCATGTTCGACCTGCTGGTGCGGATGGGCTACAAGGAGATCGAGGTCGGCTTCCCGTCGGCCAGCCAGACCGACTTCGACTTCGTCCGCAGTCTCATCGACGACGGCGCGATCCCCGACGACGTGACCATCCAGGTGCTCACCCAGGCTCGTGAGCACCTGATCCGTCGCACCTACGAGTCCATCGTCGGCGCCAAACAGGCCATCGTGCACCTGTACAACTCCACCAGTGTGCTGCAGCGCGATGTCGTGTTCCGGGAGGACAAGCAGGGCATCATCGACCTGGCCCTGTTCGGCGCCCGCACCTGCCGGGCCCTCGAGGCTACGGTTCCCGGCACCGCCGTGTACTACGAGTACTCGCCGGAGAGCTTCACGGGCACCGAGCTGGAGTTCGCCGTGGACATCTCCAACCAGGTGATCGAGATCTTCGAGCCCACCCCGGAGCGCAAGGTCATCATCAACCTGCCGGCCACCGTCGAGATGGCCACGCCCAACGTCTACGCCGACTCCATCGAGTGGATGAGCCGGCACCTGGCCCACCGCGAGAACGTTATCCTGTCGCTGCACCCGCACAACGACCGCGGCACCGCGATCGCGGCTGCGGAGCTGGGCTACCTCGCCGGCGCCGACCGTATCGAGGGCTGCCTGTTCGGCAACGGCGAACGCACCGGCAACGTCGACCTCGTCGCCCTGGGCATCAACCTATTCACCCAGGGCATCGACCCGCAGATCGACTTCGGCAACATCGACGAGGTCAAGCGCACAGCGGAGTACTGCAACCAGCTGCCCGTTCCCGAACGCAGCCCCTGGGCGGGCGACCTGGTCTTCACCGCCTTCAGCGGCTCCCACCAGGACGCCATCAAGAAGGGCTTCGAGGCCATGGCCGCCGAAGCCGCCGAGACCGGGGCCAGCGTCGACGAACTGGTCTGGGCCGTACCGTACCTGCCGATCGACCCCAAGGACCTCGGCCGCAGCTACGAAGCGGTCATCAGGGTCAACTCGCAGTCCGGCAAGGGCGGCGTCGCCTACCTGCTCAAGACGGACCACCACCTCGACCTGCCGCGGAAGCTGCAGATCGAGTTCTCCGGCGTCGTGCAGGCCAAGACCGACACCGACGGCGGCGAGGTCACCAGTGATCAGATCTGGGACATCTTCAACGACGAGTACCTGCCCGCCAACCACACCAACCCGGATGCGAAGTGGGGCCGGTTCGAGTTGTTCTCCACCCGCACCTCCAGCGACCTGGCCGGCGCGGTAGACCTCACCGTCGACCTGCGCGATTCGGACGCCGTCGCCCCGGCCACGGCGACAGGCAACGGCCCGATCGCCGCGTTCCTGGGCATCATGGCGGACCGTGGCGTCACGATCACCCTGTACGACTACGTTGAGCACGCCATGGCCGCCGGCGGAGACGCCTCGGCCGCGGCGTACGTCGAACTCGACGTGAACGGCAAGCGGTTCTGGGGCGTCGGTATCGACCCCGACATCTCGACGGCATCACTGAAGGCCGTCGTGTCGGCGGTCAACCGCGGCATCCGGGCCGAAGCGGGCGATCGGGAATTGGCGACCGTCTGACCTGCACGCGGATGGCCCCGGCTGCGACTCTCGTCGCGGCCGGGGCCATCCTGCGTATTGCGCCGTCCTGTGTACGGCTCAGACCCGCATGGCCCGTCGGGCCTGGCTGGGTGTGAGCGGCTGAGGAACCGGCACTGGTTCGCCGTCCGGCTTGCCCAGCACCGCCGTGCAGTCATCGATCGCCTGCGCCAACAGTGCGTAGAGACGCTCATCGGTGTCGGGAATGCATGCCTCGGCGATGCCCTGCACCGTGATGCGGATGATCGACTCCGCGGTGCGGTCGGTGAACCGGGTACGAGACCACGACCCGACCGAACCCATGAACTCGCGCGCCCAGCGTTCGGTTTGCGGTGCCTTGTCGAATGCCGCACGTACCTGCTCTGACACATCGATCGGGGTGCCCTCCGACGACCGCGCCAGGTGACGCTGACAGTTGAGGATGCCCACGGCCAGGGCCCGCTGGTGATCGGCGCTGACCACCGGCAGACCGGCCGTCGCGGCCCGCAGGGCCACGACAAGACGGACCCGCTGGTCGTCGCCGCGCAGACCGATCACGGACGGGATCAGCATCATCAGGCGGGATCTGGCGTCATCGGAGGTGCAGTCGTTGACCATGCGTGCCAGCGAGGCCAAGACCGGATGTGTGCACGCTGGATGGTCGCTCCACGCCTCACCGGACAGGTGCGACGCGAATTCCATGAAGCACGCTCCGCTGCGTGGGGACTTGTGTTTGCCCCGGGAAAGGACAGGCAACAGCTCGGGCGCAGTGCCCTCGTATCGTTTCATGGAGTACCTCCCTGCGACGTGGTTGTGCCTCAATACTGACCCCAGATTGGGGGAAAGGCGAGGCCAAAACCGGTCCGGATGACAAATGCTCAGAAAACGCTCCGGAACGCGTCAGCGGTCAGCGGTGACGGTGGGCTCGGGGTGCGCCTGGGTGCGGCGCCGTGGCCAGAACCGCAACGGCTGGATCGAACCCCGCCGGCGCCAGTGCGGCCAACTGCCGATGGCCCGTTGCTGCGGCAGGGTCCAGCCGAATCGGGCTGCGAGGACCCGGATGACCGTGGTCGTGACCACGCAGATCATTGCCGCCGCGGTGATCGGCACCTCGAGCACCACAAGAGTGACCAGGAGCCCGCAGCCCACCAGAGCGGCGACGGCGTACAGCGAGCCGACGTGCATCACGGCGATGGGCACGTTCAGCATCATGTCTCGCAGCACGGACCCGCCCACAGCGGAGACCACCCCGACGAACAGGGCGGGAATCTCCGGCAGGCCGGCGGCGAGCGCCTTGGTGGTGCCGATCACGCCGAACAGGCCGATGGTCACGGCGTCCAGGGTGATGATCAGCGGGCCGAGCCGGTTGAACAGGCTCTGCAACAGCATGCCCAGCAGCGCGAACACCGCCGCGACGGGCAGGTACCAGTTGCTCAGCAGCGCGGCCGGCACCCCGCCGAGCAGGATGTCGCGCAGCAGGCCGCCGCCCAGGCCCACCGTGATGCCGATGATCGAGATGCCCAGCAGATCCATCCGGCGGTCGGTGAACCGGCCCGCGAACATCGCCCCCTGGATCGCGCCGATGGCGACGGCGACGAGGTCGATCCAGAGCGGAATGGCGAAGAGGGGAGTGGGCACCGTCAATATCTACCACGGCCCGCATGACCTCCGGCGCGGGCGTCGGCATCCGTCCGCCGGAGTGGGAGAATTGACCGTGCCCGTTTACCGTGATGAAGCCGTCGTGCTGCGTACCCACAAGCTGGGCGAAGCCGACCGCATCATCACCCTGCTCACCCGCCAGCACGGCAAGGTGCGTGCTGTCGCCAAGGGCGTGCGCCGTACGGCGTCGAAATTCGGTGCCAGGCTCGAGCCGTTCATGGTCGTCGACGTGCAGCTCTATATCGGTCGCAGCCTCGACATTGTCAACCAGGCCGAATCGATCGGCTCGTACGGGGCCGTCATCACCGCCGATTACGGCAGCTACACCGCCGCGAGCGCCATGGTCGAAACCGCGGACAAGCTCACCGAATCCGAGGGATCGCTGCAGCAATACCTGCTTCTGGTGGGGGCGCTGCGGTCTCTGTCCAGGCACGAGCACGGCTCCGGCGCCACCCTCAACTCCTACCTGCTCCGGTCACTGTCCATGGCCGGCTGGGCGCCCAGCTTCCACGACTGCGCCCGCTGCGGCGCGCCGGGCCCGCATTCGGCTTTCGTGGCGCAGGTCGGCGGCATCGTCTGCGACAACTGCGCCGCCCCGGGTTCGCCCCGCCTCGACCCCGACACCATCGCCCTGCTCAGCGCACTGCTCACCGGAGACTGGGCCTTCACAGCCGATGCCTCTGACACCACCCACGCCCAGGCCACCGGGGTCGTCGCCGCATACACGCAGTGGCACCTCGGCCGCGGCCTCCGATCACTGGAGCACGTGCGCCCATGACGCCGAATCCCTTCCGTTCCTCCTCGAGCACCCCCTTCACCCACAAGGACGCGGTGCCGTTCAAGCCCGTCGACTGGACCGGGCTCTACCCGCCGGCGCTGCCCGCCAAGGCCGTGCCGGAACACGTGGCCGTGGTGATGGACGGCAACGGCCGTTGGGCCAACGCCAGGGGCCTGTCCAGGGTCGAGGGCCACAAGGCCGGTGAAGCATCACTGCTCGACGTGGTCGCCGGAGCCATCCAGATCGGCGTCAAGCACCTCAGCGTGTACGCGTTCTCCACCGAGAACTGGAAGCGCTCACCCGACGAGGTGCGCTTTCTGATGGGCTTCAACCGGGATGTCCTGCACCGCCGTCGCGACCAGCTCAACGACTGGGGCGTGCGGGTGCGCTGGGCCGGCCGGAAGCCCAAGCTGTGGGCCTCGGTGATCAACGAGCTGCAGTTCGCCGAGAAGCTCACCGCCGGCAACGACGTGCTGACCCTGACCATGTGCGTCAACTACGGCGGCCGCACCGAGATCGCGGATGCCGTGCGGGCCCTGGCCGAGGACGTCGCCGCGGGCCGGCTGAAGCCGTCCGGCATCACCGAGAAGTCCATCCAGCGGCACCTGTACACCGCCGACCTGCCCGACGTCGACCTGTTCGTACGCAGCTCCGGCGAGCAGCGCACCAGCAACTTCCTGCTCTGGCAGAGCGCATACGCCGAGATGGTGTTCCTGGACACCCTCTGGCCCGACTTCACCCGCGTCGACCTCTGGCACGCCATCGAGCTGTACGCCGCCCGCAACCGCCGCTACGGCGGCGCCGTGGACACGCCCACCGCCTGACCGTTCCGGGTACGCGGGAATAACTGGAGGGTCTGCTCGAGTTAGCCTCCACGTGAGCGAAACCATCAAAGTAGACATCTGGTCCGACGTGCAGTGCCCCTGGTGCTATATCGGCAAACGCAAGTTCGAGGCCGGCGTGGCCGCATTCGGCGACGACGTCGAGGTGGAGTACCACTCCTTCGAACTCGCCCCGGACACCCCCGTCGATTTCGCGGGCAGCCCGATCGATTACCTCAGCGAGCGCAAGGGCATCCCGGTGCCGCAGGTGCTCGAGATGCTGGAGCGGGTCACCGGCATCGCCGAGAGTGTCGGCCTGCACTACGACTACGACTCGGTGCACCAGACCAACACCATCAAGGCGCACGAGCTGCTGCACTACGCCAAGGCGCACGGTGTGCAGCTGGAGATGAAGGAGAGCCTGCTCAAGGCGTACTTCGTCGACGGTGGCCACGTCGGCCGCATCGAGGATCTCGCCGACCTCGCCGCCACGGTCGGCCTGGACCGCGCCGACGTGGTGCGCTCCCTCACCGAGAACGAGTACCTGGCCGCGGTCAAGGCCGATGTCGCCCAGGCCACCGAGTACGGCATCCAAGGGGTGCCCTTCTTCGTGATCGACGGCAAATACGGCATCTCCGGCGCACAGGACCCTGATACCTTTGCGCAAGCCCTCCGCCAGGTCCGCAGCGAGCGGACCGACACCGACACCCGCGCAACCGAGGAGACCCACGCATGAGCGAGACCACCACCGCGACCGACACTGCGACCACCCCGGTGCTGCGTCCGATCATCCAGCTGCTCGACCAGCCCGACGCCGGCGGATGCTGCGGCGGCGGGTCCTGCGGCATTTAGCCGTCCGACGTTTCAGCCCGGCCGTCCGACGGTTTTCCACCGTCGAACGAACGTGGCGTCCATGCCCGGCCAGGTCTGGGAGAATTGGATGAGATGAACATTCCCACTTCCACGATCAGCCCGGTGTCCCCGCTACGAATCGGCGACATCGAACTCGATGTGCCCGTGGTGCTGGCACCCATGGCCGGCATCACCAACACGGCGTTCCGCCGGCTCTGCCGCGAATACGGCGCCGGACTCTACGTGAGCGAGATGATCACCTCACGGGCGCTCGTTGAACGCACCCCGGAATCCATGCGGCTGATCACGCACCACGAGAGCGAGAAGACCCGCTCCATCCAGCTCTACGGTGTCGACCCGAAGACGGTCTCAGAGGCCGTCACCATGCTCGTCGCCGAGGACCGCGCCGACCACATCGACCTGAATTTCGGCTGCCCGGTGCCCAAGGTCACCCGCAAGGGCGGGGGAGCGGCGCTGCCGTGGAAGATCACCCTGTTCCGGGAGATCGTCGAGGCCGCCGTGACGGCCGCGGGGACGATCCCGCTGACCGTCAAAATGCGCAAGGGCATCGACTCCGACCACCTCACCTACCTCGAGGCCGGTCGCGTCGCCGAGGGCGCCGGCGTCGCCGCGATCGCGCTGCACGCCCGCACCGCCGCGGATTACTACTCCGGCCACGCCGACTGGGCCGCCATCAAGACCCTCAAGGACACCATCACCAGCGTGCCCGTGCTCGGCAACGGTGACATCTGGTCCGCCGCCGACGCTCTACGCATGATCGAGGAGACCGGGTGCGACGGCGTCGTCGTCGGCCGTGGCTGCCTGGGACGTCCGTGGTTGTTCGGCGACCTCGCGGCGGCCTTCCGCGGTGAAGTGCTCAAGGCCGAACCCTCCCTCGGCCAGGTCGCGGATGCGTTCCGCCGGCACGCCGAACTGCTCACCGAGTTCTTCGACAGCGAAGAACGGGCCTGCCGCGATGTGCGCAAGCACGTGGCCTGGTACTTCAAGGGCTACCCCGTCGGCGGTGACCTGCGCGCCAGCCTGGCCTCCGTCGTGTCGCTCGAGCAGCTGGACGAGCTCCTGGCAACCATGGACCCCGACCAGCCGTATCCCGGCATCGGGGCCGAGGGCCAGCGCGGCCGGGCCGGCAGCCCCAAGAAGACCTCCCTGCCCGAACGCTGGCTCGAGTCTCGCGACATCGTCGGCGCAGAGCGCAGCAATCTCACGGAGGGCGAGGGGGACACCAGCGGTGGTTAATCAGACCGGATACAGCGTTCACGACGAGGCCAGGTTCCGACCTGAAGAGCACGATTCCAGCCGCAGCGACTTCGCCCGCGACAGGGCCAGGCTGCTGCATTCCAGCGCCCTGCGCCGCCTGGCCGCGAAGACCCAGGTGCTCAGCCCTGCCGCCGGTCTGGACTTCGCCCGCAACCGCCTCACCCACTCGCTCGAGGTCGCGCAGATCGGCCGGGAGCTCGCCCTGCGCCTGGCCCTGGACCCCGACATCGTCGATACGGCGTGCCTGGCGCACGACATCGGGCATCCGCCGTTCGGTCACAACGGCGAGAAGGCCCTCAACACCTGGGCCGTCGACATCGGCGGCTTCGAGGGCAACGCGCAAACCCTGCGCCTGCTCAGCCGGCTCGAACCCAAGGTTTTCGGAGACAACGGCGCGAGCTTCGGACTCAACCTCACCCGCGCCAGCCTCGACGCCAGTTGCAAGTACCCGTGGGCAGCCGACTCCTCGGTCGCCGACCCGAGCGGACGCGCCAAATTCGGTTTCTACGAGGACGACCGCGCGGCCTTCGAATGGCTGCGCGACGGCGCACCGGAACGCCAGCTCTGCGTCGAGGCGGAGGTGATGGACCTCTCCGACGACATCGCCTACTCGGTGCACGACTTCGAGGACGCCGTGGTCAGCGGCTACCTCGACGTGGCACTGCTCAGCAGCCGCAGCGATCACGCCGCCCTGGTCACCTCGATGTACGAGTGGACCGGCGGGCAGTTCAGCCACGACGAACTCATCGCCGCCTTCGACAGGCTCGACGCCCTCGACGTATGGCTGCACGGTTGGAACGCAGGCCGCCGGGACCAGGGCCGTCTGAAGAACCTGACCAGCCAGCTCATCGGCCGGTTCAGCGGCGCGGCCGTCTCGGCCACCAGAGCCGCCTACCCCGACCGACACCTCATCAGGTTCGCCGCCCACGTCGTGGTCCCGCGGGAGGTCCAGGCCGAGATCGGCGTGCTCAAGGGCATCGTCGCCGCGTTCGTCATGTCCACCCACGTGCGCCAGCCGATCTACATCGAGCAACGCGAAACACTCACCTACCTGGCGGACACGCTGTTGGCGACGGGCGACGAGCACCTGGACCCCGGCTTCCGGGAGGACTGGGTAGCTGCCGCGGACGACGCGGCCCGCAAACGCGTGATCGTCGACCAGGTGGCCAGCCTGACCGATCAGAGCGCGATCGCCCTGCAGCGCCGGTTGCACCTGACCCGTGAACCCGCCGGGATCACGCTTCGGACCGGTGCCGCATGGCAGGACTGATCCGGCAGGGCGACGTCGAAGAGGTCAAGTCCCGCACCAACATCGCCGACATCATCAGCGACTATGTCAGCCTCAAATCTGCCGGGGTCGGTTCGATGAAGGGCCTGTGCCCGTTCCACGACGAGCGCAGCCCCAGTTTCCACGTGCGTCCGCAGGTCGGGTTCTACCACTGCTTCGGCTGTGGAGAGAGCGGCGACGTCTACTCCTTCCTGCAGAAGATGGACCATGTCAGCTTCAGCGAGGCCGTGGAACGGTTGGCCGGCCGGGCCGGCATCGAACTGCACTACGAGGGTGGCGGCGCCGAGGCCCCTGACCACACCAACCGGGCGCGGCTGTACGCGGCCAACCAGGCCGCCGCCGAGTTCTTCATCGACAAGCTCGGCAGCCCGGGGGCCCAGGTGGGCCGCACCTTCCTCGGCGACCGTGGCTTTGATGCTCAGGCCGCCGAACGGTTCGGCGTCGGCTTCGCGCCGAAAAGCTGGGACGAGCTGACCAAACACCTGCGCGGCCGTGGTTTCAGCACCGAGGAACTCACCCTCTCCGGCCTGGTGTCAGCCGGGGACCGAGGGATCTACGACAGGTTCCGCGGCCGCCTGGTCTGGCCGATCCGTGACATCACCGGGCAGACCATCGGCTTCGGCGCCCGCAAGCTGCTCGAGGACGACAAAGGCCCCAAATACCTCAACACACCCGAAACCCCGATTTACCACAAGGCCCAGGTGCTGTACGGCCTGGACCTGGCCAAGCGTGACATCTCCCGCAACCACCAGGTGGTGGTCGTCGAGGGCTACACCGACGTCATGGCCTGCCACCTGGCCGGCGTGACCACGGCCGTGGCCACCTGCGGAACCTCGTTCGGTGTGGACCACATCAAGGTGCTGCGCCGGGTACTCGGCGACGACAGCGGTGTCGGGGAGGTCGTCTTCACTTTCGACCCCGATGCCGCGGGGCAGAAAGCCGCCGTGCGGGCCTTCGCCGAGGAGCAACGGTTCAGCGCCCAGACCTTCGTGGCCGTCGCCCCGGAAGGGCTCGACCCGTGCGACCTGCGGCTGCACCGCGGAGACGACGCCGTGCGTCGACTGGTCGACTCCAAAAAGCCGATGTTCGAGTTCATGATCCGCCAGCTTCTGGCCCAGTACAACCTCGACACCGTCGAAGGCCGGGTCTCCGCCCTGCGCGCGGCCGCCCCGGTGGTCAGCGACATCCGGGACCCGTCATTGCGACCGGGCTACACCCACGAACTCTCCCGCATGCTGGGAATGGACCTCGGTGAGGTGTCCCGCGCCGTCAGCTCGGCCCAGGCGCGGTCCCGCACCGCGCCCCTCGAGGCACCTCGCCGGGCGGGAGAACCGGCACCGGCCCCGCGCGAGCGCCTCTTCGCCCTCGCCGACCTGCCCCAGGACCCGGTCACCCGGATCGAGCGCGACGCGCTGATGGCGATGCTGCAGCATCCGACTCTCGTCGGGCTCGACCTCGTGCAGCGGGCGGTGTCGACCGGCATGACCAACAGCACCCTCGCCGTCGTCCGGGACGCCGTGGCCGCCGCCCTGCCGCACGCCGCGGCTCCGGACTGGCTGGAACGGGTCGTCGCAGAAACCCCGGCTCCGCTGGCGAACCTGGTCACCGAACTGGCGATGGCCCCGCTGCCTGAGCGCACCGAGCGCGAGGTCACCCGCTATGTGCGAGACATCACCATCGTGCTGATCGAGAAGGACCTGCTGCGGCAGAAGGCCGAACTGCTCGGCCGCCTGCAACGGGCCGATGCGACCAACCGTGAGGTCTACGTCGCGATTCAGCTCGAGCTCGTGCGGGTCGAAGCCGAACGGCGCAACCTCCGGGTCGAGTAGCCGGCTTATATTGCGGGTCTATTAAGATGCATTGCAGAATGGCCGTCTGACGCGCAGAGTGTGCTAATTCTTGGTTTACAGCAACGCATATCTGCGTCTGAGCGCAGATATTCGGTTTCACCAAGACACCCACACCTTGAGGAAGAGGCATTCGACTATGGCTTTTGAACCCACCAGGCGCGGCCGCGCCGTCGGCGTCACCGCCGGTCTCGCCGCCGCAGCACTCGTGCTCGCCGGCTGTGCAGGCTCCACCGCCGAGGAGGCGGGCGCCGCTCCGCTGACCATCGGCACCACCGACAAGGTCACCACCCTTGACCCGGCCGGCTCGTACGACAACGGCTCGTTCGCCGTGCAGAACCAGGTCTTCCCGTTCCTCATGAACACGCCGTACGGCAGCCCCGACGTCGAACCCGACATCGCGGTCTCCGCCGAGTTCACCGCGCCGACGCAGTACACGGTCACCCTCAAGCCCGACCTGGTCTGGGCCAACGGCAACAAGCTGACCTCGTCTGACGTCAAGTTCACCTTCGACCGTCAGTTGGCGATCGCCGCCGACAACGGCCCCTCCTCGCTGCTGTACAACCTGGAAAGCGTCGACACCCCGGACGACACCACCGTCGTGTTCAACCTGCTCGCCCCCGACGACCAGATCTTCCCCCAGATCCTGTCCAGCCCGGCCGGCCCGATCGTGGACGAAGAGTCATTCTCGGCCACCGAGCTCACCAGCGACGACGACATCGTCAAGGCCAATGCGTTCGCCGGACAGTACGTCATCACCAGCTACGACTTCAACAACCTCATCGGCTACAAGGCCAACCCCGACTATGAGGGTCTCCTGGGTGCGGCGAAGACCGACGTCGTGAACGTCAAGTACTTCGCCGACTCGTCCAACCTCAAGCTCGAGGTCCAGGAGGGCGGCATCGATGTGGCATTCCGCAGCCTGTCCGCGACAGACATCGAAGACCTTCGCGGCAACGACAACGTCGAGGTCGTCGACGGACCCGGCGGCGAGATCCGCTACATCACCTTCAACTTCGACACCCAGCCGTTCGGCGCCACCACAGCCGACGCCGACGCGGCCAAGTCCCTCGCCGTTCGCCAGGCGGTTGCCGACCTCGTCGACCGTGAAGAGATCGCCGACCAGGTGTACAAGGGCACCTACACCCCGTTGTACTCCTACGTCCCGGCCGGCCTGACCGGTGCGACCGAGTCCCTCAAGGGCCTCTACGGCGACGGCAACGGCGCTCCGGATGCCGACAAGGCCAAGGCGACCCTCACGGCAGCCGGCGTCACCGAGCCCGTCGAGCTCAACCTGCAGTACAGCAACGACCACTACGGCCCCTCGTCCGGTGACGAATACGCGCTGATCAAGGACCAGCTGGAGTCCAGCGGCCTGTTCACGGTGAACCTGCAGACCACCGAGTGGGTGCAGTACTCCAAGGACCGTTCCAGCGACGTGTACCCCGCGTACCAGCTCGGTTGGTTCCCGGACTACTCCGACGCTGACAACTACCTGACGCCGTTCTTCCTCACGGAGAACTTCCTGAAGAACCACTACGTCGACCAGGAGGTCAACGACCTGATCTTGCAGCAGGCCGTGACGGTCGACCCCGCCGCGCGCACCGCGCTCCTCGAACAGATCCAGGACAAGGTCGCGGCCCAGCTGTCGACGGTGCCGCTGCTCCAGGGTGCGCAGGTCGCCGTGACCGGGACGACGGTCACGGGAGCCAGCGACACGCTCGACGCGTCGTTCAAGTTCCGTTACGCAGCCCTGGCCAAGGGCTAGGCTCGCAGGTTTCACCTAGCTAGACGACGGGGGCGTTCAGGCGACTACGCGCCGAACGCCCCCGTCTTTCGTTTGCATAAGTGAGGTAGGAATGACGACTGTAGCGACAACGCCAGCGGCCCCGGCGGCCGGGCGACAGCCCACCACGACGGCACCGAAGAAAAAGGGTTCCGGCGGCGGAATCATCCGCTACATCGTGATCCGCTTCCTGCTGATCTTCCCGACCATCTTCATCCTGGTGTCCATGGTGTTCTGGCTGATGCGCACCACGGGTGACCCGATCACCGCGGCTCTCGGTGGCCGGCTGAGCGCCGACCAGCTCGCCGAGCGGGTCGCCGCGGCCGGCTACGACAGGCCCATCCTGGTGCAGTACGTCGAATACCTCGGCCAGATTTTCACGGGCAACTTCGGCACCACGATCAGCACCAACCGGCCGGTCTCGGAGGTGCTCCTCACCTACGGCGCCGCCACAGCCGAGCTGGCGTTCTACGCCCTGCTGGTGGCCTTCATCGTCGGGATCCCGCTGGGCATGGTCGCCGCGTACTGGCGGGACAAGTCGCCGGATGCGTCCTTGCGAATCTTCGCAATCCTCTGCTACGCCACCCCGGTGTTCTTCTCCGGCCTGCTCTTCAAGCTCATTTTCGCCGTCTGGCTGAAGGTCCTGCCTGTCGCCGGCCGGGCCTCGACGAGCTCGGAGCTGCAGATGCAGCTGCTGCCGGGCAAAACCGGTCTGTACACCATCGACGCCATCCAGACCGGCAACCCGGCGATCCTGGTCGACGTCCTGACCCACGCGGTGCTGCCCGCCCTGGCCCTCGGTCTGCTGACCGCCGGGGTCTTCCTGCGCCTGGTCCGCACCAACGTGATCGGCACCCTGGGCACCGATTACGTGGACGCCGCCCGGTCCCGCGGGATCAGCGAATTCAGGCTCGTGCGGAAGCACGCGTACCGGCCAGCACTGATTCCGATCATCACGGTGATCGGCCTCCAGATCGCCCTGCTCCTCGGCGGCGCCGTGCTGACCGAGACCACCTTCGAGTGGAAGGGGCTGGGTTTCATGCTTTCCGAATTCCTCCAGGCCAGAGACTTCGTCGCCGTCCAGGGCATCGTCGCCCTGCTCGCCGTCATCGTCGCCCTGTCCAACTTCATCGTGGACATCATCGCCGCGCTGATCGACCCGAGAGTGCGGTACTGATCATGACCCGGATCGATTCCCCGCCGCGCCGGCCCAGCCGCCTGGCCCGCCTGCCCATCATCCACCAGCTCCACCAGAGCGTCGGCCTGCAACGCGGGATGCTCGTGGCCGGCCTGGTCATCACGGCACTGTTCGTGCTCACCGCCATCCTGGCGCCACTCGTCGCGCCGTACGGCTACAGCCAGCTGCGCGGTCCGGACGGGGTCTTCGGCGCCCAGCAGCCGCCAGGTGGCGCACACCTGTTCGGCACCACCGTCGGCGGTTACGACGTGTTGTCCAGGGTGCTCTGGGGTGCCCAGACGGCCCTGTTCGTGATTGTGGTCGCCGTCCTGCTGTCGATCTTCGCCGGCGTGTTCCTGGGCCTGGTGTCCGGGTACTTCGGCGGCTGGCTCGACCGCGTGCTCGTCGTCGTCTGTGACGCCGTGTACGCCTTCCCATCGCTGCTGCTGGCCATCGTGATGTCCATCGTCATCTCCGGCGGCAAATCCGACCTCGTCGGCGGGGTCATGGCGGCAGCCATCTCGATCACCGTGGTGTTCATCCCGCAGTACTTCAGGGTGATCCGGGCCGAGACCGTGCGGATCAAATCCGAGGCCTACGTCGAATCCGCCCGGGTGCTGGGTTCCGGCAACATCCGGATCATGGTGCGGCACGTGTTGCGCAACGCCACCCGAACGCTGCCACTGATCTTCACTCTCAACTCCTCCGAGGCGATCCTCACCCTCGCCGGACTCGGCTTCCTCGGTTTCGGCATCGAACCGACCGCCGCATCCGAATGGGGCTACGACCTCAACAAGGCAATCTCCGACGTGTCCAGCGGCATCTGGTGGACCTCGTTGTTTCCCGGCCTCGCGATCGTGTTGGTGGTGATGGGCATCACCCTGGTCGGCGAGAGTCTCAACGACCTGGCCGACCCACGACTGCGCGGCCGCCGCGCGGTCGGCGCCAACGCCGGCCTGGTCGCCGAGACCTCCGTGGTCCCCGGCGGCACCCTGACCGCCGGCCCCGGCGGGCTCGGCGGGCTCGAAAGCGGCCCCCTCCACACCAACGACGGCGAGGCCACCTCATGAGCGATAACCGCACCGACCAGCAGACCGTCCTCAGGATCGCCGACCTCGGCGTGTCCTTCGCCACCGATGCCGGTGCCGTTCGCGCCGTCGACGGGGTCACCCTCAGCGTGCGTCGCGGCGAGGTCCTCGCCATCGTCGGCGAGAGCGGCAGCGGCAAGACCGTCACCGCCAAGACCATCCTCGGGCTGCTGCCGGAGACCGCGGTCTCCGAGGGCGCCGTGATCCTCACCAGCAGGGATGGGGCGAGTGAGAACAACGTCATCGCGCTCAGCCGCCAGCGTCTGCGCCAGGTGCGTGGCACCGACGTCTCCATGGTGTTCCAGGAGCCGTCCACGGCGCTGAACCCGGTATACACCGTCGGCTGGCAGATCATGGAAGGCATCAGGGCGCACGGCACCGTCAGCCGCGCCGACGCCAGGAAGAAGGCCATCGAGATCCTCGGCAGGGTCGGCATCCCCGACCCCGAGGTGCGGGTCAACTACTACCCGCATCAGTTCTCCGGCGGTCAGAAGCAGCGGGTGGTGATCGCCATGGCCCTGGTCCTCGAACCGGGCCTGATCGTCGCCGACGAACCCACGACCGCGCTCGACGTGACCGTGCAGGCCGAGATCCTCGACCTGCTCCGACGCTGCCGCGACGAGTTCGGGACCGCGATCGTGCTGATCACCCACAACATGGGTGTCGTGGCCGACCTCGCCGACAGGGTCGCGGTGATGTACCAGGGCAAGGTCGTCGAGGAAGCCGACGCTCAGACCCTCTTCAGCTCACCCCAGGATCCGTACACGCAGAAGCTCCTCGCAGCGGTGCCGTATGTGGGCCAGGGGGTCGTGCGGGCGGCGGAGCGGGCCGAGGCCCGTTCCCCGGAGTGGGCCGCACAAACCCCCGTCGTCGTCGCGGACAACCTGCGCATCCAATACCCCGGCAGGCTCGGCCGGCCGGGCTTTGTGGCCGTGGACGGAGTGAGCTTCTCGATCCGCCCGGGCGAGGTGCTCGGCCTGGTGGGGGAGAGCGGGTCGGGTAAGACCACCATCGGCCGGGCCATCGCCGGCCTCACCAGGGTCACCGACGGGTCCCTCACCGTTCTCGGACACGAGATGAACGGATTCAAGGAGCGCCGGTTCAAGCACCTTCGCAGCGATATCGGCTTCGTGTTCCAGGACCCGGCCTCCAGCTTCAACCCGCTGCTCACCATTGCGGACTGCGTCGCCGAACCCCTCGTGGTACACGGCAGGGCCGCCAACCCCCGGGCCGCGCGAGCACGGGTCGACGAACTGCTCGAGGCCGTCCAGCTGCCGCGTGCCTTCGGTGACCGCTTCCCGCACGAGCTCAGCGGGGGTCAGCGCCAGCGGGCCAGCCTGGCCAGGGCCCTGGCGCTGGAACCTGCCCTGCTGATCGCGGACGAACCGACCTCAGCGCTGGACGTGTCTGTGCAGGCCAGGGTGCTGGAACTCTTCGCGGAGCTGCAGCGCGAATTCGGCTTCGCGGCCCTTTTCATCAGCCACGACCTCGCCGTTGTGGACATCCTCGCCGACCGGATCGCCGTGCTCTACCACGGTCGCCTGGTCGAGGAGGGCACCGGCGCCCAGGTGCTCGGATCGCCCCGGGACCCGTACACCCAGCGGCTTCTCGCGTCGCTGCCGGTGCCCGATCCGGCCGCCCAGGCGAAGCGGCGGGACGAACTCCGGAGGCTGCGTGCGGCAGGATAGAAGTCATGAGACGCGTCGAAGCAGATCCGTATCCGATCGTTGCCAGTGACCTGACCGTCGAATACCCGGGCCACGGCGCCAGCCCCGCGTTCGTGGCGCTGCGCGGACTGACCCTGACCCTCGGCCGGGGGGAAGTCCTCGGACTGCTGGGCGAGAGCGGGTCGGGCAAGAGCACGATCGCCCGGGTGCTCTCCGGGGCGGACTCCGGGACCGGCCACGGTGACGTGCGCGCGCAGATCACCGGCGGGCAGGCGACGGTGCTCGGCTACCCGCTGCGGCGCATCGGCCGACGCAAACTCGCCAGGCTCACCTTCGGCGTGGGGATGCTCGCCCAGAACGCCGCGAGCACCCTCCCCGCCAGCCTCACCGTGGCGGACATCGTCGCCGAACCCGTCCTCGAACGCGATCGGCGCTACGACAGAGCGGCGTTGGAGACCCTCGTCGCGACGATGATCGACGCCGTGCGCCTGCCGCTCTCGGTGCTGGGCAAGTACCCCTATGAGCTCAGCAGCGGCCAACGCCAGCGTGTTGCACTGGCCAGGGCCCTGGTCTTCGGGCCGACGCTGCTCATCGCCGATGAACCCACCGCGGGCGTGGATGCCCTGGTGCGCGACGATGTCATCGACCTGATCGGCGAGCTGCAACGAGAACGTGCCTTTTCGGCCGTGCTGATCAGCAACGACCTGAGCGTGCTCCGTCGGGTCGCCGACCGGATCGGGGTCATGCACCAGGGCGTCCTGGTCGGGCTGGGCACCATCGACGAGGTCTTCGACAACCCGTGGCATCCCTACGTCGTCGAACTCGCGGCGGCGCTGACGCTGGACGGCGCAGCTTTGGATTCCACCGTGCTGGATTCCCCGGCGCACGATGTCGGGGCCGACACCGACCGGAGCCCGGAGGCATGACCGGGCAGCACCGCGCGGTCCTCTCCGACGAACCCGAGCGCGACCCGGGCGGATGGCGGCCGACGGCCGGTCCGGTAGCCATCCTGCCCGAGGACAACGCTCTCTTCGCCGGCGCCGTCGCGTCGGCCGGGGGAGTCGTCGCCCCGCTGTCACCGGACACCCGGGGACTCATCTGGCTGTCATACGCCCGCGCCGCGGAACTAGAGGAGGTGCTGGCGGAAAACCCCCAGATCAGCTGGGTGCAGCTGCCCTGGGCCGGTGTCGACGCTTTCGCCGACATTCTCTCCCGGCATCAGCGGCACGACCTGCTCGTGACCAGCGCCAAGGGCGCCTACGCCCAACCGGTGGCCGAACACGCGCTGGCCTTGATCCTGGCGTCGCTGAGGGTGCTCCCCGTGCGGGCCAGGGCGCGGTCCTGGAATTCGGTGCCCGCCGGAACATCGCTCTATGGCCGGTCGGTGCTGATCATCGGGGCCGGCGGCATCGCCCGTGAACTGATCCGGCTGCTCGAACCGTTCGGCACCCGCATCGTGGTGGCGCGTCGCAGCTCGGAGCCCGTGCCGGGAGCCGCCCGCACCGTGCCGGTGGGGCAGCTGAACACGGAGCTGCCCCTGGCCGACATCGTGGTGGTCGCTGCCGCGTTGACCGGCGACACCCGGCACCTGCTCGGCGGGGCCGAACTCGCCCTGATGGCGTCGACCGCCCACCTGGTGAACATCGCCAGAGGCCCCCTGGTCGACACCGACGCGCTCGTGGCCGCTCTGGCCGCCGGCACGCTCGCGGGCGCGGCCATCGACGTCACCGACCCGGAACCGCTGCCGGACGGGCATCCGCTCTGGGGTGAGCCCCGGTGCCTCATCACGCCGCACATGGCCGACACGCCCGAGATGACCGCGCCGCTTCTGGCCGAGAGAATTCGGCTCAATGTGGCCGCTTTGCTGGGAAACGGGCCGTTTGTCGGGGTTGTCGACCCCGCTGCGGGGTACTGAGCGTCCACTCGGATTTGGTGCACGGCGAACTTTTGGTAAAGTAACTACGCCGTTCAAGCGAGGGAAACTTTCGCTGAGCATGCATTCCTCGATAGCTCAATTGGCAGAGCAGCGCACTGTTAATGCGCAGGTTCTTGGTTCGAGTCCAAGTCGGGGAGCGAAAAGGCCACTAGGGGCTCCACCCCCGGTGGCCTTTTTTGTGCGTGCCGCTAGTCTGATCCCGAAAAGATGCGAAAGGTGGCGGTTGTGTTCCCCTGGCAGACCCTCAGCGCTGTACTGGCCGTGCTCACCGTGGCCGTGGTCATTCTCTGGTTGCTTGCCGTGGCGCAGCAACGCCGCAGCCGCTTCGCCAGATCGGCGGCCGAACGCGTGCGAATCGACCTCGAGCTGTCCCTCGCCGAGCAGCACGGGCGTCTCGCGATCATCCGCGAGCTGCAGGACATCGCCGTGCTGTCTCTCGCACGCCTCATCACCCGGGCCGAGGGGGCCCGGTACACGGCCGAGAGCGACCCATCCACGGCCGTGCGCGCGGCGACGGCCCTGGTCGAGGACGGCAGGGTCGCTCTCGCCGACCTGCGCCGGGTTCTGACCATCGCCAGGGAGGGCGAGGCCATCGCGACCAGCGCACCGGGCCTGCAATCGGCCCGCAGCCTCTTCGGCGTGATGCGCGACGCCGGCCTGGCCGTCGCCTTCACCGAGTCTGGTGACAGGTTCCCGCTCAAACCCGGGGCGGAGCTCGCCATCTACCGCATCCTGCAGAGCGCCCTCGCGAACGCGCTCAAGCACGGCGGGCCCGGCACCGAGGCCAGAGTGTCGTTCACCTGGACCCAGGACGGCCTGCAGCTCCTCATCGACGACGACGGCATCCGCGCGGCGGCCAAGCGGGAAAGCGCCTCGCCCTCGGATTTCGCCGCCAAGACGGCCTACACGATCGACGACGACCTCAAGGCCCTGAGCGAGAGCATCTCGGGCGCCGGGATCACCCAGATGCGCGAACGAGCACAGCTCTTCGGCGGGATCTTCAACGCCGGAACCGTGCCGGGGGTCGGCTTCTCGGTCTCAGCCGTCTTCCCGTCGCTGCGGTTCCACAACGGTGTGCACGGCGTCAACCTGACCCGCTGACCCGCACGGCGTCTCAGCAGCTCAGCTTTCGAGGTCGTCCACACCGGGCAGCCAGGTCACGCCGGGCACACCCCAGCCGCGCTTCCGGCTGACCTTGGCGGCGATCTTGGCGTAAAAGTGTTCGAGCCGGTCCACGTAGAGGGTGCCGTCGAGGTGGTCGAACTCGTGCTGGAAAATCCGTGCCAGCCAGCCGTCGGCCCGGATCTCGAAGGGCTTCTGGTCAAGGTCCACGGCGCGCAACACGGCCGAGCCGGCCCGCTGCAGCGGAAACCGCTCGCCGGGAAACGACAGGCACCCCTCGACGTCTTCGTCCTCATCGGCCTCACCGGCGGGGACCGGCGTGATCCAGAGCTCCGGATTGATCGCGACCCCCCTGGTCTCGACCTCGTCGTCGTCGAGGTAGCTGAACGTGAACAGCCGCAGCCCGACCCCCACCTGGGGTCCGGCGAGACCGACACCGGGAGCGGCATCCATCGTCTCGAACATGTCCTGCACCAGCGTGCGCAACTCGTCGTCGAACTCGACGACGGGAGCGGCGGGGGAGTGCAGGACGGGGTCACCTGAAATTACTATCGGTCGAACGGCCATTCACCAAGGATATCGGCATGGATCTCGATAGTCTCGTTGAGTGACTCCCGACCTGACAGACCTGGCTGGAGAGATCGCGATTGATCCGCGCCAGGCAATCGGCATCCCGCTCGCGTTGATCGGCGCTGTCTTCCTCTCCCTTGGCGCACAATTCCAGCACCGCGGTGTGACCAAGGTGGAAGCCCACACGAGGGAAATCACCGGCGGACTGAATACCCGGCAGCTGGTGCTCTTGCTCTCCCGGCCCTCCTGGGTGTTCGGCACCGTGATGCTCGGTCTGGCCATCGCCTTCCAGCTCACCAGCCTCGCCTTCGCGCCCCTCATCGTCGTGCAGCCCCTCGGGGCGGTGGCTCTGGTGATCACGGCGATCCTGAACGCCAGGGTCAGCCACGTCAAGCTGAACCGAGCCTCGGTCATCGCGATCGCGATGTGTGTCGGCGGGGTCGGACTCTTCGTCACGGTCGCCGCGTTCACGGCGGTCGACAAGCCCGTGACGGATGCGAACCTGATCACCATCCTGGTGGTCCTCGCTGTGGTCCTGGCCGCCTTCGCCGTCGCGTTCGTGCTGCTGCGCAGCCGGTTCAAGGCGATTTTTTACATCATCGGCGCCGGCGTGCTGTACGGATTCGTGGCCACCCTCGCCAAGGTGATCATCAACCGCATCCAGAACGGCAACGTCGAGTGGCTCACCGTCGTCTGCGTCGTCGGCCTGCTCCTCGCTGCTGCGTCGGGCGCCTACTTCGTGCAGAACGCATACTCGTCGGGTCCGCCCGACCTCGTCATCGCGGGTCTGACCGTGATCGACCCGATGATCGCCGTCGGCATCGGCGTCATCGTGCTCGGCGAAGCCTCTCAGGCGCCGACCTGGGCCGCCGTTCTTTTCGCGGTCGCCGGCGCCGTGGCGATGTGGGGCGTCTTCAGACTCGCGAAGTATCACCCGCAAACCCAGAGCTGACCGGTGCTTTTTCGTGAACGCGCCGCGTCTGGGGGGCTGCCATGGGTCAAGCGGTTTAGAATAGGGTGCTAACACACCTCGACGGCGAGAATCGTTGAGACCCAGACTTCGCGCCGGACGCTGATCCCCGGCCCACCTACGTAGGGACTATCCCACTTGAGCGCTTCATCTGATTTACCGGGCAGCTCGTCCGACCCGGCCATGCCGGGCACCACCCGACCCATCCGGGTTCTCATCGCCGCAGACACCTTCGCGCCCGATGTGAACGGCGCGGCCCGGTTCGCGGAACGGCTCGCCGCCGGCCTGGTCGGACGCGGCCACGTGGTGCAGATCATGGCTCCGGCTCCGACGCGCAAGCACGGCACCTGGACCGAGGTGCACGAGGGCGAATCGATGACCGTGCACCGTCTGCACAGCTGGCGGTGGCGCCCGCACGACTGGCTCCGCTTCGCGCTGCCGTGGATCGTGCGCAAACAGAGCCGTGCCATCCTCGACTCGTTCCAGCCCGACGTCGTGCACTTCCAGTCCCACATCGTGGTGGGTCGCGGTGTGTCGATCGAGGCACAGAAACGCGGGATCCGCATCATCGGCACCAACCACTTCATGCCGGAGAACATGCTGCAGTTCTCCCTCGTTCCCAAGGGTTTCCAGGACCAGCTCGTCAAGGCACTCTGGAAGGACGCTGAACATACCTTCAAGCGTGCAGAGGCCGTCACCACGCCGACCCGCCGGGCGGCGGAGTTCCTGGAGAAGTACACGGGGCTCGCGGGGGTGCAGGCCATCTCCTGCGGAATCGACGCCGACAACTATTCCCCCAGCTTCGCTCCGCGCACCGAGAACCGGATTCTCTTCGTCGGCCGGGTCACCGGTGAGAAGCAGATCGACGTCCTGGTGCAGGCCGTCGCCCTGTTGGATCCGAACCTGTGTGCCCAGGTTGAAATCGTCGGCGGTGGCGACCAGCGCCGCAACCTGGAACACCTCGTGGAATCGCTCGGACTGAGCGCACAGTTCACGTTCACGGGTTATGTCACCGACGAGGAGCTGCGCGAGGCCTACACGCGTGCCACGGTGTTCGCGATGCCGTCCATTGCGGAACTGCAGAGCATTGCGACCATGGAAGCGATGGCGTCGGGTCTCCCGATCGTGGCGGCGAACGCAATGGCGCTGCCGCACCTGGTCCACGACGGGCAGAACGGCTACCTGTTCGAGCCGGGCAGCGCCCAGGACCTTGCGGACAAGCTGACCCGCGTGTTCTCGACGTCGCCCGACGAACTGGACGCCCTCAAGAACGAGTCGCTGAAGCTGATCGAGGCACACGACATCAAGCGCACCCTGACGACATTCGAACGCCTCTACCGCGGCGTATCCACGGCGGACACGAACTCCAGCGTCCAGCCGGATCCGGCCGCGGCCCACCCTCCGGTCCTGGACGTCACGCCTCGGCGCGACTGAAGGGCGGGGCCTGGCCGATACTATGGTCAGGCACGGGGTGGTAGCTCAGCTGGTTAGAGCACGCGGCTCATAACCGCACGGTCACGGGTTCAAGTCCCGTCCACCCTACGAGAAAGCACGGTTTGTGTACATCCTGGTGACCCGATCGATTTCGGAACGGCTCCGGGTCAGGGAGCTCGACGCCGCCGGCGTTCCCGAGGGTGCCGACACAACGCTCACGACCGACGAGTTCCGTGCGGTGGTGCGGGAACGCGATCAAGACGCGGTGCGCTGGGTCTGGGAGGACACCGCGCGGAGCTATCCCGTCCTGCTGCGGGGGAGTGTCACTGTCCAGCGCTGCCACGATCTACGGCTGTGTCACGCCATCCTGCGCAACTCGGCGCTGACCGGCGGAAGCGCGCTGGCGAACGCCCCGGCAAGCCGGTGGGATGCGCCTGCTGCGACCGTCCCCGTCGAATCCCCGGGGACGACCCTGTTCGAGATGGATCTGGGTCTGGCCGACGACGCCGGACCGGAGCCGGCCGACGACGACGTCCTGGCGGAGTTCCAGGCCCAGCTTCAGGCGGTCCACGCCTCGGCCGACCCCGGCCGGTTGCGTCTGCTCCTGGCGGCAGAATCCGTTGGCGCCCTCATCGCGGCCGAAATGCAGTTCGCCGGACTGCCGTGGCGGAGCGCGATCCATGACAGCCTGCTCACCGCAGAACTGGGCCCGCGGGCAGCCTCGGGCATCCGGCCGGCACGGTTGGAAGAACTCGCGGGGCGTATCCGCACCGAACTCGGCGACCTGGAGGTCAACCCGGATTCCCCGCCAGACCTGCTCCGGGCGCTCAACCGGGCTGGGCTGGCCGTGGCGACCACGCGGGCATGGGAGTTGGAGAAGCTCGAACACCCCGTCATCGAGCCCCTCCTGCGCTACAAGAAGCTGTCCAGGCTGCTCGCCGCCAACGGATGGTTCTGGATGGAGAGTTGGATCATCAACGACCGCTTCCACCCTGAGTACCTGCCGGGCGGGGTGGTGACCGGTCGATGGGCGACCCGCGGCGGCGGTGCCCTGCAGCTGCCCAAGCAGATTCGCGGCGCGGTCGTGGCCGACCCCGGCTGGAGCTTCGTGGTGGCGGACGCAGCCCAATTGGAGCCTCGCATCCTGGCCGCATTGTCCACCGACACCGCCATGGCCGCCGCCGGACGGGGCACTGACCTCTATGCCGGAATCGTCGCGAGCGGAGTGGTGGACACCCGCGCTCACGCCAAGGTCGCCATGCTCGGCGCCATGTACGGCGCCACATCCGGGGAAAGCGGGCGCCTGCTGCCTCGACTGGCGCGCGCATATCCGCGGGCGATCGCCCTGACCGAGGCGGCGGCGAGGGCGGGGGAGCGCGGCGACGTGGTCAGCACCCGGCTGGGCCGGTCCTCGCCGCGGCCAGGGGGCGGCTGGCAGGACGACCAGGCCCGCGGGTCAGAGGCCGGGGCGACACCGGCCGACGAACGCCGGGCCAGGAGCCAGGCCAGGGACTGGGGCCGGTTCACCCGCAATTTCATCGTGCAGGGAAGCGCCGCGGAGTGGGCGCTGTGCTGGATGGCCGAGATCAGGAAAGGGCTTCGGGCCCTGCCGGTCCCGCCACAGCCGCCCACCGTGTTCGCGCGCGGTCAGGTGCCGGCCCGGACGCCCCCCAGCCCGTTCGCGGACATCCCTCATCTGGTCTTCTTCCTGCACGATGAGGTCATCGTGCACACCCCTGCGGCACTGGCCGGCGAGGTGTCGCGAATCGTCACCGAGGCGGCCTCGACGGCGGGCCGACTGCTGTTCGGCGATTTCCCGGTGGACTTCCCGTTGACCTGCGTTGTAGTGGACAGTTACGCGGACGCAAAATAGGTCACGACGATGTGCCGGGCCGACGGCCCCGTTTGGGTCGCTGCAGGCTCAGCTCGCGGTGCAGTCGAGGTTCCTCCTCCGCTGGAGGACGATCGGCGACAGCGGCCACGGTATCGAGCCAGGCAAGCGCGGCCCGGGCCTGGACGAGCTGGGCCTCGGTGGCCAACCGTTCCTGACCGGACTCCCAGGGACGCCCGCTCCCGTCTCCGCCGCGGTTCAGCCTCAGCTGCCAGGCGGATCGGTAGCCGGCCAGCAGCGGCGCAAGATCGACGTGCGGCAGGGACGAGGCGATCAGCACCCTGTCCAGCATGTCGGTCCAGTCGGCTCCGGAGTCGCTGTCGGTCTCCCGCAGCCAGGCCAAAGCCTCGGCGTGGCCGCCCCCGGTCAGCCTGTACAGCGGGAGACCGTCCTCGGTGCTGCCCGCCGCCTCGACGGAGCCCTGGCGGACCAGTCGCTCCAGGGTGCTGTAGATCTGTCCGACGTTCACCGTGCGCCGGCCGGCGGTGCGGGTCGCCAACTCGCCGTGCAGCTGGAAGCCGTATGCCGGGCCCATGGTGAGGATGGCGAGAAGCGAATTGCGTACCGACACGATGTCTCCAGCCTGCGGCTGCGACGGTCGCGGTCGACCTCTAAAGCCATACCGAATATACATTAGAGAACGACCGGCTGTTGGGATTTCCCGGCCGGGTGGGGCATAATTCAGCTAGCCGCCGAAATGTGTTCCGCGGGTCCTGGTTGAAAGTCGTTTGAGATCGTTGGGGAAGACGCACCTCGAACACCATCCAGGGAACGGAGAACACTATGACGGCACCCCGCACTCGTCAGTCACCGGCTGCACGGGGAGTTTTGTATGTGCACTCGTCGCCGCGCGCCCTGTGCCCCCACGTGGAGTGGGCCGCCGGCAGCGCGCTAGATGAGGCGGTCAGCTTCGACTGGAGCGAACAGCCTGCCCTCCCGGGCGCCCAGCGTGCGGAGTTCTTCTGGGAGGGCGCTGCGGGCGGCGGCGCGGCCATAGCGTCCGCCCTGCTCGGCTGGGATCAGCTGCGCTTCGAGGTGACCGAGGACCCGGGGCCCGGCCGCGATGGTGGCCGCTGGCTGCACACGCCGGCTCTGGGCATCCACTTCGCCCAGACCGACACGGCCGGGAACGTCGTCCTGCCGGAGGACCGTCTGCGTGCGGCCATCCACGCGGCGGGTACCGACTCCGTGCACCTGCACCGTGAGCTGCGGCGCGCCTTGGGCCAGGCCTGGGATGACGAACTGGAGCCGTACCGGCACGCCAGCGACTTCTCCAGCGTGGTCTGGCTGCACAATGTCGGCTGAGTGCGGGCGAGGCCGGGGCCCCGCCCGCGACGGCTAGACCGAGCGGAACGCGACGACGGCGTTGTGGCCGCCGAAACCGAACGAGTTGCTGATGGCCAGGAGATCGCCGGTGCCCAGGGCACGCGGCGAGGTGACCACGTCGAGCGGGATGGCGGGGTCCTGCTGGGTCAGGTTGATGGTCGGCGGAAGGATCCGTTCGGCCAGGGCCTTCACCGTGAACAGCGCCTCGATCGCGCCGGCTCCGCCGAGCAGGTGCCCGGTGGACGCCTTGGTTGCCGAGACCGGGATTCCGTCGAGGAGGTCCCCGAACACGCGGCGGAGCGCGTTGTACTCAGCGATGTCGCCCACCGGGGTACTCGTGGCGTGGGCATTGATGTGCATCACGTCGGACAGGTCGGCCCCGGCGTTGTGGATCGTCGCGATCATGGCCCGCGCGGCGGCCGATCCCTCGGGATCCGGCGCGGTGATGTGGTAGGCGTCGCTCGTGATGGAGCCGCCGAGCAGTTCGGCGTAGATGTGCGCACCACGGGCGAGGGCGTGCTCTTCGGTTTCGATCACGAGGGCCGCAGCGCCTTCGCCGAGCACGAAGCCGTCGCGGCTGACGTCATACGGGCGGGACGCGGTGGCGGGGGAGTCGTTCCGCTTGGAGAGCGCCTGCATCGCCGCGAAGGATGCGATCGGCAGCGGGTGGATGGCCGCCTCCGAGCCACCGGCGATGACGACGTCGGCCAGTCCGGCCTGCAGACGGTTGTACGCGTTGACGAGAGATTCGGTGCTGGACGCACACGCCGACACGACCGTCGTGATGCCGGCGCGGGCGTGCAGGTCCATGCCGATCGCTGCTCCGGGACCGTTGGGCATCAGCATGGGCACGGTCATCGGCAGGACCCGACGGGGTCCACGCTCGCGCAGGGTGTCCCAGGCGTCGAGCAGGGTCCACACTCCGCCGATGCCGGTGGCCCAGTCGACGGCGAGACGTTCGGGGTCGACCTCAGGCATCCCGGCATCGGCCCAGGCCTCGCGGCCGGCGATCAGGGCGAACTGGCTGGACGGGTCGAGGCGTTTGGTTTCCTGACGGGCCAGAACGTCGACGGGGCGCACCCTGGCCTGGGCGGCGAAGGTGATGGGGAGCGCGGTGCGCTCAACCCACTCGTAGTCCAGAGTGGATGCGCCGGACTCGCCGGCGAGGAGGGCGTTCCAGGTGTCGGTGGCGTTCCCGCCGAGGGGCGAGGTGGCACCGAGGCCGGTGACAACGATTTTTTTGGTCATAACAACGACTCTCCGTCAGAACGTGCTCGAGTGAGAACGTGTGCGAAACGAGGTGGAAACCCCGGTTGGAGCGTCCCTGGAGAACGGACCGGCTGGCAGAGCCAACCGGCCCGTTCGGGCGTGGACCTAGTCCTGGGCCTTGACGATGAACTCGACGGCGTCGCCGACGGTCTTGAGGTTCTTGACCTCTTCGTCGGGGATCTTGACGTCGAACTTTTCTTCAGCGTTGACGACGATGGTCATCATCGAGATGGAATCGATGTCCAGGTCGTCGGTGAACGACTTGTCCAGCTCAACCGTGTCGGTTGCGATGCCCGTCTCGTCGTTGATGAGCTCGGCCAGGCCGGCAAGAACTTCTTCGGTGGACAATGCCATGTTGTTTCTCCTTGGGGGTGTCTCGTTTGACCGAGATTCAGTTTAGTTGGACAGAGGGGAGCTACGGCAGCACAACCACCTGCGCGCCGTAAACCAGGCCGGCTCCGAAGCCGATCTGGAGGGCAAGACCTCCGCTGAGTTCGGGGTGTTCCTCGAGCAAGCGGTGGGTGGCTAGGGGGATCGACGCGGCCGAGGTGTTCCCGGTCGTGGCGATGTCGCGGGCGATGACGACGGACTCCGGCAGCTTGAGCTGCTTGGCGAACTCGTCGACGATGCGCATGTTCGCCTGGTGCGGGATGAAGGCGGCGAGTTGGTCGGCGGTGATGCCGGCGGCGGCCAGGGTCTGCTTGGCGATCTTCGCCATGTCCCAGACGGCCCAGCGGAAGACGGTCTGGCCCTCCTGGCGCAGGGTCGGCCATTCCTTCTCGCCCCGTCGGTATTCCTGCAGGGTGCCGTTCATCCCCACGGCGTCAGCGCGCCCGTCCGAGCCCCACACTGAGGCGGAGATGCCGGGGTAGTCGCTCGGGCCGATGACAACGGCGCCTGCACCGTCACCGAGCAGGAACGAGATGCTCCGGTCGGTGGGGTCGACCATGTCGGAGAGTTTCTCCGCACCGATGACCAGGGCATAGTGGGCGGCGCCGGACCGGATGAGGGCATCCGCCTGGGCGACACCGTAGGCGTAGCCGGCGCAGGCGGCGTTGAGGTCGAAGGCGGCGGCGGGAACCGCACCGATACGCTCGGCGACGACGGCGGCCATCGACGGCGTCTGGCGGCCGTTGCTGATGGTGGCGATGATGATGGCGTCGATGAGCTCAGGGGCGATGCCGGAGCGTTCGATGGCCTCGAGTGCGGCGGTCGTTGCGAGGTCGACGGCCAGCACATCCTGGCTGGCCCTGGTGCGGGTGATGATTCCGGTGCGCTGCTGAATCCACTCGTCGGACGAGTCGATCGGGCCGACGATGTCGTCGTTGGGAACAATGAGGTCGCCGCGGGCGGCGCCGACGGCGAGGATGCGGGTGTACTGGGCGCCCTGCGACTGCAGGAGTTGTGGCTGGGTCATTCGTCTCTTCCGGTGGCGACTCTGGCTGATTCAGGCCTGGCGGTCGATCAGGTCGTACGCAGCGGGCAGGTCGTCGGGGGTCTTGATGGCCACGCTCGGGATGCCCCGCAGGGCGCGCTTGGCCAGTCCGACGAGTGCGCCGGCCGGTGCGACCTCGATGATTCCGGTCACTCCAGCGTCGGCAAACGACTGCATACACAGGTCCCACCGTACCGGCGACGACACCTGACCGACGAGCAGGTCGACGAAACGCGACCCGTCGGCCACGGTGCTGCCGTCATGATTCGTCCACAGCGGCAGGGTCGGGGTCTGCGGGTTCAGGCCTGTCGCCACGTCGGCGAGGTGCGCGACGGCGGGACGCATGTGGCGGGTGTGGAAGGCGCCGGCGACCTGGAGCGGGATGACGCGGCTCTTGGCGGGCGGATCAGCGGCGAGGGCGGCGAGGGCGTCGAGGTCACCGGCGACCACGATCTGGCCGCCGCCGTTGAAATTGGCCGGTTCCAGGCCGAGGTCTGCGAGTCGGGCCAGGAGTTCGGCCTCGTCCCCGCCGAGGACGGCGCTCATGCCGGTGGGCGTGACGGCGGCTGCGGCCTTCATGGCACGCCCGCGCTCCCCGACGAAGGTGAGAGCGTCCGAGGAGCTGAGGACTCCGGCGCCGGCCGCGGCGGTGATCTCCCCGACGGAGTGCCCGGCGATACCGCCGATGGCGTCGCGCCGGCCGTCGGCGAACAGGGCGGTGAGGGCGAGGAGCCCGGCGGCCACGATGAGCGGCTGGGCGATCGCGGTGTCGCGGATCGTGTCGGCATCAGCGACAGTTCCCGCCGTCACGAGGTCGGTCGAGGACTGCTCCGACATGGCGCGGAGCTGTTCGGCATAGGCCGGATCCTGCAGCCAGGGTTCGAGGAATCCGGGCGTTTGCGAGCCCTGACCGGGACAGACGACAACAATCATTTCCTTAGTCTCCCAATTCGAAACGGACGGAGGGTGTGGGCAATCTACCGACTATCCGCGGAACGTTTGTCAGATACCGCAAACGGGGGTTCAGCGGCGCCGAGTCGAGCCGTCGTGGTCACTGATCGAACCGATGATCAGCGCCGACTGCAGGATGAGCGCCTCTCTGGCCCCCGTCGCGTCATAGCCGATCACGTCGGACACCCGCTTGAGGCGGTAACGCACGGTGTTGGGATGCACGAACAGTTCACGCGCCGTCGCCTCGAGCGAGCGGCCGTTGTCCAGGTAGCACCACAGCGTGGTGAGGAGTTCGGTGGAGTGCGCCTGCAACGGGCGATAGATCCGGTGGATGAGCGTGGCGCGCGCGAGCGGATCACCGGCCAGGGCCCGCTCGGGAAGCAGGTCGTCGGCCTGCACCGGCCTGGGAGCGTTCCGCCAGGAGCGGGCGACGGCGAACCCGGCCAGGGCCGCCTTGGCGCTTTTGGAGGCATCGACGAGGTTGGGCACCTCGTGACCGAGGACGAGGTGGCCGGGGCCGAAGCTGGGCTCGAGCTGCATGGCGATCTCCATGAAACTGAGTGAGGACGGTCCTCCGGCGGCTTCGTCGGCCTCGGGGTTGGCCGGGTGGGCCCGGCCGATGACCAGCACCAGCCGGTTGCCCTGCACGCCGATCAGCACGTCGGCGGTCATGTGCCGCGCCGCCCGGCGTAGCTGGTCGACGTCGAGCATCTTCGGTGTGGTGCCCACGAGCACACAGACCTCGCCGTGGCCGTGCCAGCCGAGGGCCGCGATCCTGCTGGGCAGTTCGTCGTCGTACTCGCCGCTGAGGATGGAGTCGACGACCAAGGCCTCGAGCCTGGCGTCCCAGAGCCCACGGGCCTCCGCGGCGCGGGCGTAGACATCCGCGGCACCGAAGGCGATTTCGCGGGAGTACAGCAGGATCGCCTCGCGGAGGGTCTCCGAGCCGTCCTTGACCCGCTCTTCGACGACCTCGACGGTCACCCTGATCAGCTGCAGGGTCTGCTGCAGGCTCACCGAGCGGAGCAGTTCCCGGGGAGCGGCGCCGAAGACATCCGCCGCGATCCACGGTGTGGACCGTGGGTCGTCGTACCAGGAGATGAAGGAGGTGATGCCGGCCTGGGCCACCAGGCCGACGGCGGACCGCCGCCCTGGTGGCATGTCGCCATACCAGGGCAGCGTGTCCTCGAGTCGTTTCAGAGTCGCCGTAGACAACTCACCCGAAATTGTGCGCAACCAGGTGAGGGTCTGTTCCTTTGTCTTCGGCGCCGGTGACACGGTCCGGGTTAGCTCTCGCCACCGGCCGAGCCGGTGTTGCCGGCCAGGACATCGTGAAGGCGGTACTTGTCGATCGCCTGCTGGATGAGGCTGCGGTCGATTTCACCGCTGTTGGCGAGCTGCTGCAGCGTGCGGACCACCATGGACGGGCCGTCGATCTTGAAGAACCGGCGAGCCGCGGGGCGGGTGTCGGAGAACCCGAAGTCGTCGGCACCCAGGGTGGCGAAGTCGCCGGGGATGAACTGGCGGATCTGATCCGGAACGGCGTGCATGAAGTCGGACACCGCCACGAACGGACCGGCCGTGTTGGCGAGCTTGTCCGTCACATACGCGGTACGCGGCTCCTCGTTCGGGAAGAGGAAGTTGTGCTCCTCCGCCGCGAGGCCGTCCCGGCGCAGTTCCGACCAGGACGTGACCGACCAGACATCGGCGGACACCCCCCAGTCCTCGGCGAGCAGGGTCTGCGCTTCGAGTGCCCACGGCACCGCAACGCCGGAGGCCAGCAGCTGGGCCTTCGGGCCGGCCACGGTGGACTCCGACACGCGGTGGATGCCGCGGATGATGCCGTCGACGTCGACATCGGCCGGCTCGACGGGCTGCACCTGCGGCTCGTTGTACACGGTGATGTAGTACATGACGTTCGGGTCGGTGTGGGTGCCGCCGTACATCCGCTCGAGGCCGGACCGGACGATGTGCCCGATCTCGTACCCGAAGGCGGGGTCGTACGACACGACGGCCGGGTTGGTCGACGCGAGCAACGGCGAGTGGCCGTCGGCGTGCTGCAGGCCTTCACCGGTGAGGGTGGTCCGGCCGGCGGTGGCGCCGATCATGAAGCCGCGGGCCATCTGGTCGCCGGCGGCCCACATGGCGTCGCCGGTGCGCTGGAAGCCGAACATCGAGTAGAACACGTACACCGGGATGAGCGGCTCACCCTGGGTGGCGTACGACGTTCCGACGTTCGTGAAGGCGGCGAGGGCGCCGGCCTCGTTGATGCCGACGTGGATGATCTGGCCCTGCGGGCTTTCCTTGTAGGCCAGCAGCTGCGCGTGGTCCACCGACGTGTAGTGCTGACCGTTGGGGTTGTAGATCTTCGCGTTCGGGAAGAACGCGTCGATGCCGAAGGTGCGAGCCTCGTCGGGGATGATCGGCACGATGCGGTGGCCGAAGTCCTTCGAGCGCAGCAGCTCCTTGAGCAGCCGGACGAACGCCATGGTGGTGGCGATCTCCTGGGTGCCGGAGCCCTTCTTGGTCACGGCGTAGGTCGAGTCGTCCGGCAGGTTCACCTGGGTGTACTTGCTGCGACGCTCGGGCAGGTAGCCGCCGAGCGCGCGGCGGCGCTCGTGCATGTACTGGATCGCCTCGTCGTTCTCACCGGGGGTGTAGTACGGCGGCTGGTACGGGTTGGCCTCGAGCTGCGCATCCGTGATCGGCACGTGCATGCTGTCGCGGAAGGTCTTGAGGTTGTCCAGCGTCATTTTCTTCATCTGGTGGGTCGCGTTGCGCCCCTCGAAGCTCGGGCCCAGGCCGTAGCCCTTGACCGTCTTCGCCAGGATGACCGTCGGTTGGCCCTTGTGCTCCGATGCGGCCTTGAACGCGGCGTAGACCTTGCGGTAGTCGTGGCCACCACGCTTGAGGTTCCAGACCTCGTCGTCGGTGTAACCCTCGACGAGCTTGAGCGCGCGCGGGTCGCGACCGAAGAAGTTCTCGCGCACGTAGGCGCCACTCTCGGCCTTGTAGGTCTGGTAGTCACCGTCGGTGGTGACGTTCATCAGGTTCAGCAGGGCACCGTCGGTGTCACGGGAGAGCAGGTCGTCCCACTCGCGGCCCCACACCACCTTGATGACGTTCCAGCCGGCGCCGCGGAAGAAGCTCTCCAGCTCCTGGATGATCTTGCCGTTACCGCGCACCGGACCGTCGAGTCGCTGCAGGTTGCAGTTGACGATGAAGTTGAGGTTGTCGAGACCCTCATTGGCGGCGACCTGGAGCTGTCCGCGGCTTTCGACCTCGTCCATCTCGCCGTCGCCGAGGAAGGCCCAGACCTGCTGGTCGCTGGCGTCCTTGATGCCCCGGTTGGTCAGGTACCGGTTCAACTGCGCCTGGTAGATCGCGTTGATCGGGCCCAGGCCCATCGAGACCGTCGGGAACTGCCAGAAGTCCGGCATCAACCGGGGGTGCGGGTACGACGAGATGCCGTCGGGCGCGTGCGACTTCTCCTGACGGAAACCGTCGAGCTGGTTGGCACTCAGACGGCCCTCCAGGAAGGCGCGGGCGTAGGTGCCGGGGGAGGCGTGGCCCTGGATGAAGATCTGGTCTCCACCGCCCGGGTGGTCCTGGCCGCGGAAGAAGTGGTTGAAGCCGGTCTCGTAGAGAGCAGCTGAGGAGGCGTACGTCGAGATGTGGCCGCCGACCGCGATGCCGGGGCGCTGGGCGCGGTGCACGAGCACGGCGGCGTTCCAACGGATCCAGGCGCGGTAGCGGCGCTCGATGTCTTCATCGCCGGGGAAGTCAGGCTCGTTCGACGAGGCGATGGTGTTGATGTAGTCCGTGGTGGGCACCATCGGAACGTTCAGGTGCAATTCCTTGGACCGCTTGAGCAGGCTGAGCATGATCTCGCGGGCCCGGCCGGGGCCGTTGGCCGCGACCAGCGCGTCGAGGGATTGCGACCATTCGGACGTCTCATCCGGATCGGCGTCCGAGTTGTCCATTGAATACGGGTCTTGGTCGTTGACAGTCACACTCGACCTCTTTCTGTAGGGCAGATCGTGTGGGGGAAGATCATGCCTGGTTAGGCGTGCCGGACAGAACTAGGTCGGGTCACGACCGAAAGGCACCCCGTCAGCCTAGTGATTCTTACTGGGAAGCGCGTACGGCGGCGCCGCAGTATGCCGGGTCAGTGTTGGTGAAGCCTCCTGGGGCGGCTAGGCTTGCCCCCCGTATTCAGCCATCGTCCCCCGATGGCCGGAAAGGACACGCACCATGGCGCTGGAGAATGACACCCAGGCACCCGACTTCGAGCTCGTCAGCCAGTACGGCGAGCGAATCCAGCTCAGCCGGTACCGGGGTGAGAAGTCCGTGGCGCTGGTGTTCTTCCCCCTGGCCTTCTCCGGAATCTGCAGCGGCGAACTCTGCGAGCTGCGCGACAACCTCGCGCTCTTCGCCGACAACAGTGTCGAGCTGATCGGTATCTCCGTGGACTCCCGGCACACCCTGCGGGCCTGGGGAGACCAGGAGGGCTACGGGTTCACCCTGCTCGCCGACTTCTGGCCGCACGGCGCCGTCGCCAAGGAGTACGGGGTCTTCCTCGAAGACAAGGGCTTCGCCAACCGGGCGACCTTCCTGATCGATCCGGACGGCATCATCCGGGCGAGTTTCATCACCGCTCCGGGGGAGGCCCGCTCGCTCGCGGCGTATCGGGCAGCCCTCGACGAGCTGCAGCCGGCCTAGTTTTCCTCCCGGCCGGAATGTCGCTAAGCTCGTGCCATCCTGTTATCCGAAAATCTTCGGTCGGGGCCTTTAGCTCAGTTGGTAGAGCGCCACGTTTACACCGTGGATGTCATCGGTTCGAGCCCGGTAGGGCCCACACACTTCTGATCGTCGGTAGCCACGCGTGATTTATGATGGGGTGATGGCGACACAGACACGCGAGGGCCAACTCGTCGAGGCCTTCGTGACTCTCGCCGACACTCTGGTGGTCGGCTACGATCTCGTCGATCTCTTGCACACCCTCGTCACCCAGTGCGTGCCGCTCTTCGACGCCTCGGCCGCGGGCATCATCCTCACCGACGATGAGGAGTTCGAGGTCGTCGCTTCCACCAACGAGCGCAGCCGCCTCATCGAGATCCTCCAGCTGCGCAGCGGTTCCGGTCCGTGCGTGGAAAGTGTCATCACCGGGCACGCCGTCTCCGTTCCCGACATCGAGGGCTCCGGTCCGAAGTGGCCCCGATTCCGTGCCGGCGCCGTCGAGCAAGGCTTCAGGTCGATGTTCTCGGTGCCGATGCGCCTGCGGACGACCACGATCGGGTCGCTGAACCTGTTCTGGGACCGCACCGGTGGGCTGCCGGGTTCCGACGCGCCGACGGTGCAGGCCCTCGCCGACGTGGCCACGATCGGGATCCTCCAGGAACGGGCGTTGCGGGAAAGTGACGTCGCCCGGCAGCAGTTGCAGTACGCGTTGAGCAGCCGAGTCGTGATCGAACAGGCCAAGGGCGTCGTGGCCTACACCCGGAGCGCCACCATGGACGAGGCCTTCGCTCTGATGCGCCAGCACGCGCGGTCGAACGGGCTGCCGCTGGCCGAGGTGGCCGCGCAGATTGTCAGCGGAGACCTCGCGCTTTAGTCCGCACGGACGTAGTATTTGCCTATAGCCCCAGACCCTGGCTGCACGTGTCTTTTTCCGTGACAAGCAGGGAAGCATCATGAAACGCATTTTTCATCCGGGTGGCTCGATAGTCACCGGTACCGCACTGGCTGACGCTGTGATGCTCTATGCCGAAGCGCTGAGCAACCGTCGGGAAACCGATGTCGTCGACATCCCGGTGATAACCGCTGACGGCAGTCACGGTCGGGCGCAGTTCCTGATCGGGTCGTCCAGCCAACTGGTCTGCGTGACCAGCACCGAAAGCGACTGGGAACTGACCGAGATCGCGACGACCCAAGCGCTGCAGGACAAGGTGCGGGTGGGTACGATGGCCGCGTCGCTGGCGTGGGCGGGTGCGCCGCAGGGGTCGCCACAGTTCGACGAATTCGACTACTGACCGCGCCCGGCAGCATCACCGTGCGGGAAAGCAGCGGGTTCGGATGCCCTCAGGCGCTGGCCGACGATGCGAGCGACGTCGTGTCGCTCGTGGTGGGGAGCCCGCGTGCGATGAGAACGGGGACGTTGATGTTCATTAGGACGTCGTGGGTGACCGAACCGATCAGCGTGTTCTCGCCGTGCCGGGTCGATACTCCCAGGATCAACAGGGCGGCGTCGAAACTGGCGTCGAGGAGGGCCTCGGCCGGGTCCCGGTGCGCGACACGGCGTCGCACCGTGATCCGGGACGCCATGGTGGCGGCCTCGGTGGCGGCGTCCTGCAGCATACGCGCGGCCTGCGGGCTACGGTCCTCAACAGGGTCCGAGCGCGACGACTCGGATCGAGGCGAGCCCGGAGGAGCGTAAACCAGGAGCAGATCCTGGTCGAGTCTGGCCGCCTCCTGCGCGCCCAGCCGCACCGCGGACAGGGCGCCGTCGGTGCCGTCAACGCCGACGACGACGTCGTGGCGGGAATCGAGAGTCGTGTCTGGCACGATGGCCACCGAGCAGCGCGCCGCAGAGGCGATCTGCACGCTCCGCGAGCCGAGCACCCGGCCGCGCAGGAAGCCGGTCTTGTGGGTGCCGACGATCAGAAGGTCCTCGGGGCTGGGCAGTGTGGCGAGCGCCCACGCCGTGCCGCCGTGCACGATCCGCGTTGTCAGGGTCACCCCGGAGTGCAGCGCTGTGACCCGGGCGGACTCCTCGATCAGAAGTTCTTTGGCCTGACGTTCCGCATCGGCGGCAGCGTCCCGGCCGACCAGACCCCATTCGTCGTCGACCGTGTTGACGAGTACCACGTCGGCGTTCCGCTCTGCGGCGCGGCGGACCCCCCAGCGCAACGCGGCTCGGCTCGGGCCGGAACCGTCGACACCGATGTAGTAGGTGGCGCTCATTCTGACGCCCCCGATCGCTGCGGCTCGGCGGCGGGCCGGCTGCGCGGCACGACGACGACCGGGCAGGGCATGTTCAGGAGCACGTCGTGACTGACGGAGCCGAGAATCAGTCCGGCCACGGCACCGCGGCCGTGTGTTCCCACGACGAGAAGCGCCGCGTGCCCGGCTGCTTCGACCAGGGCAGGCGCCGCGGCGCCCTGTACCAGGGTCCCGGATGCGTCGACCGCCGGGTGTTGGGCCCTGACCCGTTCGAGGGCACGGGCCAGGATGTCCTCGTGCGCCTCGATCAGGGCGTCGAACGGCACAGCGGCGCCGTAGTCCACACCGAGAGTCGCCGGGATCGACCAGGCATGCACGAGTACGAGCGGTACGGCGCGGCGGGCGGCCTCGGCCGCCGCGACGTCGAGGGGGGCATCCATGGTGCCGTCATCCTCGATGCCGACCACGACCCTGTCGCCGCCGGCGACCCAGCCGGCCGGAACGACCACGACGGCCGAGTGCGCGTGAGCGGCGAGCCGAAGCGGCAACGTGCCGTGCACGGCGCCGGCCAGCGCGCTGGTCTTGTTGGTCCCGATCACGAGCAGGTCGGCCGCGGACGAAGCCCGCACCAACTCGTCGACGGGAACACCACGGCGCACGACACCTGTCGCCTTGACCGCGGGGACGTTCTGCGCCACAAAACGGGTGGCCTCGGCCAGGGCACGTTCGTAGACGGGCTGAAAATCATCCTCGGGGCCGCCGACCGGCGACCAGCCGAGTTCAACGACGGTGGTCAGCTCCAGACTCAGCGGCACGTCCTCGGCCCTGGCCAACGCCCAGTCCAGGGCGGCCCGGCTCGCCGGCCCCCCGTCAACGGCTACGATCACTCTCTCAACCATGAGCTGATCTCCAGTTCTTCCCGGGGTGCTTCGGGAGATGACACATCTCCAGAATGGGCCGGAGTGCGAATCCGGGGAAGGGCCGAAGGTCCCAGTCAGGTACACTTTGGGCTAGCTCCGACCGAAAGGGGACGCATTCCGTGACCGTTCCTGAGACCAGGCTTTCGTTTCCCGACGGACCGCGGTCCGCTCTTGACCAGGCGCTGTCCGAACTCGTCCTGAACGCCCAGAAGGTGCTCGCCACCCAGGGGCGGCTGCGCAGCCTGCTTCAGGCGAGCCAGGCCGTCGTCGAAGAACTCGACCTCGCGGCCGTGCTCCGCCGCATCGTGGACGTCGCCGTCGACCTCGTCGGAGCCCGGTACGGCGCGCTGGGTGTCATCGCACCCAACGGCAATCTGGAGCAATTCATCCACGTCGGCATCCCGGACGAGCTGGCCACGTCGATCGGCCACTTACCGGCCGGGCACGGTCTACTGGGCGCCCTCATCGACGACCCGCACGCCATCCGCCTGACGCACCTGGGCGAGGATCCCCGATCTTCGGGCTTTCCGGCGCACCACCCGCCGATGGACAGCTTCCTCGGCGTGCCCGTGCGGGTGCGCGGCGAGGTGTACGGCAACCTCTACCTGTCCAATCAGGTGTCCGGCGCGTTCAGCGAAGAAGACGAGGAACTGCTGACCGCCCTGGCCGCCACGGCGGGCATCGCGATCGACAACGCCCGTCTCTTCGACGAGACCCGCCGCCGGCAGCGCTGGTCGGCGGCATCGGCCGAGATCAGCGCCGCGCTGCTCTCCGACCGGGCGGATGCCTCCCTCGAACTCCTCGCCGATCGTTTCGCGTCACTGGCCGACGCCGATCTGGTCTGTGTGGTCCTCGCCGCAGGCGAAAGCACGCTCATCGTCGACACCGCCAGGGGAAAACTCGCCAAGCAAGTGAAGGGACTCGTCATCCCGTCCGCCGGAACCACCGTCGGGCGGGCCTTCGAAAGCGGTCAGCCGATCCTCACGGCCGACGGCGGTGCCAGCCTCGACCAGCCGGACGCCCAGCTGGTGCTCGGCCCGACAATGGTGATCCCGCTTCTGGCCTCCGGCCGCACCCACGGTGTCATGACGGTGTCCCGCTCCTCCGGCCGACCCCGTTTCACCACCTCCGACCTCGAGATGGCAGCGGACTTCGCCGGCCAGGCCAGTGTTGCGCTCGAACTTGCCCGCGGTCGGTCCGCCGGCCAGAAACTGGCGCTGCTGGAAGACCGAAGCCGGATCGCCCGCGATCTGCACGACAACGTCATCCAGCGGGTGTTCGCGGCCGGCATCGGGCTGCAGGCCATCAGCGGGTCGGTTGACGACCCCAACGTCCGGGAGCGCATCATCGAGGAGGTCGTGGCGCTCGACGTGGCGATCGTCGAGATCCGCACGGCCATCTTCGCCCTGACCGCCGAGACCAGCCGCGACCGCGGCTCGATCCGTCACCGTGTGATCGACCTGCTCAGTGAGCTCGCGTCGCTCTTCGACCAGACCCCCCGCCTGGTCTTCACCGGCCCGATCGACCTGCTGACCCCGCCGGAGATGTCCGATGACATCGCCGCGGTCATCCGGGAGGGGCTGATGAACGTGATCCGTCATGCCGACGCCACCGAAACCGTCGTCAACCTCAGTGTCGCGGACGACCTGGTGGTGATCGAGGTGGTCGACAACGGCATCGGCGTCGTGGAATCCGACCGGCGCAGCGGACTGGCCAACCTCTCCGCCAGGGCGCAGCAGTGGGGCGGCGACCTCGTCCTCGAGAACCGTGCCAGGGGCGGCAGCCGACTGCGCTGGACCGCCCTCATCGAACCTGAACCTGTACGAAAGGAATCGTGATGATCCGAGTCTTCCTGGTGGATGACCACGAAGTGGTGCGCCGCGGAATCGCGGACATGATCAACGCAGAGCCCGACCTCGAGGTCGTCGGTGAAGCGTCGACGGCTCGGCAGGCGGTCGCCAGGGTCGCGGCAACGGTACCCGACGTGGCGGTCCTCGACGTGCGGCTGCCCGACGGCAGCGGTATCGACGTGTGCCGCACCATCCGCTCGGCCAACCCCGGGGTGCAGTGCCTCATGCTCACCGCATACGACGACGACGAGGCCAGCTACTCGGCTGTCCTCGCCGGCGCATCCGGCTACGTCCTCAAGGACATCCGCGGGCAGCACCTGGTCGAGTCCATCCGTCGGGTCGCCCGCGGCGAGTCCCTCGTGCAGAAGGCCGTGACCCGCAAGGTGGTCACCGAGCTCACCGGCACCGCCGCGGATTCGCCGGCCTCCAATCTCACGACGAGGGAGCGCCAGGTGCTCGAGCTGATCGCGGAGGGACTGACGAACCGGCAGATCGGTGACCAGCTCGACCTGGCCGAGAAGACCGTGAAGAACTATGTGTCGGGCCTGCTCGCCAAGCTCGGCATGGCCAGGCGCACCCAGGCAGCCGTGTACGGCGCCGGGTTGCGCCCGCGGTAGTCAGCCGATGAGCGCCACGAACCGGCACCCGGCGATACCGGGTCCCGGCCAGGAGTCGGTCTGGGACTACCCGCGCCCGCCGCGGGTGGAACCGAGTCTGGAGCATGTTGTGCTCCGGTTCAACGGCACAGTGATCGCCGATACCAGGGACAGCGTTCGCGTGCTGGAGACCAGCCATCCGCCCACCTACTACCTGCCGAGGGACGCGTTCTCGGCCGGTGTGCTCGCCCCGGTCAACGGGCACAGTTTCTGCGAGTACAAAGGGCTGGCGTCCTACCTCAGCATCGTCGTCGGCGACCGACGGGCCGATGCGGTTGCCTGGCACTATCCCCATCCGGAGGCCGGCTTCGAATCGCTGGCCGGCCGGGTGGCCGTCTACCCCGGCCGGCTCGACGAGTGCACGGTGGACGGCGAACTCGTGCGCGCTCAGCCGGGCGACTTCTACGGCGGGTGGATCACCGACCGGATCGTCGGCCCGTTCAAGGGTGCGCCGGGCACACTGGGCTGGTGAGCGTCGGCACGTCGCCGGTTGTGGCGGCCGCCGGATAGTAGGCTGACAGGGTGTCATTCTCGCTCGCTGAAGTCGCCCGGGTCTCCCATGAACTGTGGCCCCTGTCCGGCGCCGAGGAATGGGATGCGCCGGGTCTGATCAGTGGCGACCCCGCGCGTCGGGTCGATTCCATTCTGCTGGCCGTCGATGTCGTCTCCGAGACCGTCGCGGAAGCGATCACCTCCGGGGCCGACCTGTTGCTGGCCCATCACCCGCTGCTGCTGCGCGGGGTCACCAGCGTCGCCGAAGACCGCTACAAGGGTGCCCTGCTCGCTCGGCTGATCCGTGCCGATTGCGGCCTGCTGGCCGCCCACACCAATGCCGACGTCGTCGAAGACGGGGTCTCCGATGTCATCGCCTCCAGTCTGGGCCTGGTCGACACGCGCCCGATCACGGGTGGACTGGTCCCTGGCACGGGTATCGGTCGGGTCGGCCGGCTCCCGGAGCCCACGACGCTCGGTCTTCTCGCCCGCCGCCTGGCGGCGCTGATCCCCCCGACGGCGACGGGTGTGCGTGTGGCCGGCGGCTATGCCGACACGATCCAGACCGTCGCCCTGTGCGGGGGAGCCGGTGACTCGCTGCTGCGCGAACCTGCCGTGCGCTCCGCCGACGTGTTCATCACCTCCGACCTCCGGCATCACCCGGCGTCGGAGTCCAGGGAACAGTCGATCCTGGCGGGGGTTGGCCCCGCCCTCATCGACGTGTCACACTGGGCCAGCGAATGGCTCTGGCTGGACGTCGCCGCCTCGGCGCTGCGGCAGAGGCTGCCCGGCATCCGCATCGAGGTCAGCGACGTGCGGACCGACCCCTGGGACTTCGCCGTCACCCAGTGAGCCTGGCTCACCCCCGTTCATTTCAACTCCATAATCATGAAGGTCAGGACATTGTGAAGGCATCTCCCACCGAGCAGAAGGAGCTTCTGCGGCTCCAGGCCCTCGATATCAAATTGCAGCAGGTCGAGTATCAGGCCAAGGCGTTGCCGCAACACGCCGAGCTTGCAGAGCTGGGCCGCGGACTCGATGCGTCCAAGACGGTCCTGACCGGTCAGGTCGGCGAGGTCGAGGACGCCCAGATCGAATTGCGCCGCATCGAGTCTGATGTCGAGGTGGTCGAGAAGCGCATCGCCCGCGATACCGAGCGCGCCCAGCACACCTCCTCGATGAAGGATGTTCACGCACTGGAGAGCGAACTCACCGCCCTGGGCGCGCGTCTGGCCGCGCTCGAGGAGATCGAACTCGCGGTGATGGAACGTCTCGAGGACAAGGAAGCGGCCGTCGCTGAGACCGAATCCGAACGCGCCGACGTCGCGGGCCGGGTCGCCGGAATTGAAGCCGACCGCGACGCGCTTCTGGTCGATCTGAACCGCCAGCTGGGCGAGTTGGCCCGGGACCGGGTCGCGATCGTCTCCGCCATCGGCGAGGACCTGTCGGGGCTGTACGAGAAGCGGCGCGTGGCCGGGCGGGGCAACGCGGCGTCCCTGCTCCGCGCCCGCACCTGCAGCGGATGCACCATGACCCTGACGGGCAACGACCTCGAAGAGGTGCGGGCAGCGCCCGCCGACGACATCGTCTTCTGCCCGGACTGCGGCGCCATCCTCGTCCGCACCGAGGAATCCGGCATCTAGAGCAGGCCGCCGCCAGGGCCCGGTTCGGCAACAGGGCCGGGGCGCTGTAGGCTCGACGACGGAATGGGTCGACAAGACGGTCGCGTCATCCGGGCTTTTCACAGCTCGTGATGCCGAGGAACGTCCGGGCTCCACAGAGCAGGACGGTGGGTAACACCCACCCGGGGCAACCCGCGAGACAGTGCCACAGAAAGTAGACCGCCACCGGCGCAAGCCGGGGGTAAGGGTGAAACGGTGGTGTAAGAGACCACCAGGGGCCAGGGTGACCTGGCCGGCTAGGTAAACCTCGTCCGGAGCAAGGTCGAACAGGAAACGCCAAGGCGGCTCGCCGAGTTTCCGGGTAGACCGCTAGAGGGCTGCGGCAACGTAGTCCCGAGATAGATGGCCGTCCATGGTGAAAACCGGGACAAAACCCGGCGTAATAGTCGGCCCATTCCCCTCTCGAACCTGTGAGTTGCGCGGGACCGTGCCGCGGGGGTGGTGCATTCCCAGCCGGTGCTCCTACGCTGGGGCCATGAGCACCCCCGGGTCCACGTCCGATGCCGTCACCACGCACCGCCCGGCCACGGCCTCGTCCGGGGTCTGGTTGCGGTTCAGGGCGCTGCTCGGCCGGTCCCGGACCTGGATCCACGCTCACCCGCGCCTGCGGGCGCCGTATCGGCTGCTCGTCGCCCTCGCCGGGCTGACGGTCATGGTCGTCGGTCTCATCCTGGTTCCCCTGCCGGGACCGGGCTGGCTGATCGTCTTCGTGGGCGTCGCCGTGCTCGGCACGGAGTTCCCCGCTGCCCACCGGGTCACCACGGTCGTCCGACGGCTCGCGCACCGGGTGCGACTCTGGTGGCGGGCGCGTCAGCAGCGCCAGAGCACCCGGGCGTACAGCTAAGCGGAGTCGGCGAGGCCGGAGTCCGCTATGCGGAAACTGGCGCGTGCTTGACGGCCAGGGCGGCTGCGCCCAGGATGCCGGCATTGTTGCGGTGGACGGCCGGGATGATCCGGGTGTTCAGGTCCAGCAGGGGAAGGAAGTTCTCGTGGTGTTTCGATACGCCGCCGCCGACGATGAACAGGTCGGGAGTAAACAGGGACTCCAGCTTGGAGTAATACTTCTGCAGGCGTGACGCCCACTTCTCCCAGCTGAGGTTGTCCCGTTCCTTGGCCGAGAAGGCCGCGCGGGTCTCGTAGTCCACGCCGTCGATCTCCAGATGACCGAACTCGGTGTTGGGCACCAGGGCCCCGTCGTTGATCAGGGCCGTGCCGATGCCGGTGCCCAGCGTGGTGAGCAGCACGACACCGTCGACGCCCCTGGCCGCGCCGAACGTCGACTCCGCGTATCCGGCCGCGTCAGCGTCGTTGACGAAGTGGATGGGCACGCCCAGGCCCTTCTCGAAAAGTTTTTCCGCGGCGAGGCCGATCCACTTGTCGGACACATTGGCCGCCGACATCGTGTGACCGTGCTTGACGACGGCGGGGAAACACACGCCGATGGGCATCTCGCCCGTTCCGGCGGACACCGTTGCCAGGAGCTGGCGGGTGGTCTCGATGATGTCCTGGGGCCGGCCGCCCTTGGGAGTGGGCAGCTTGACGCGGTCGGAGAGCAGGGCCCCGGTGGACAGGTCCACCACAGCCCCCTTGATGCCGGTTCCGCCGATATCGATGCCGATGGCAGTGGTTGAACTCATGATGTCAATCTACCGGCTGCGGCAGCGTCAGGATTTCGGCGCCACGTTCGGTGACCACCAGGGTGTGCTCGAACTGCGCGGTGATGCTGCGATCACGGGTCAGAACCGTCCAGTCATCCGCCCACATGTCCCAGTCACTGGTGCCGAGGGTCAGCATGGGCTCGATGGTGAACACCATGCCTACCTCCATGACGGTGTCGTATTGCGGTGCGGAGTCATAGTGCGGAATGATCAGGCCCGAGTGGAACGCGTCCCCCACCCCGTGACCGGTGAAGTCGCGAACGACCCCGTAGCCGAACCGCTTGGCGTACGACTCGATGGTGCGGCCGATCACGTTCACCTGCCGTCCGGGTGCCACGGCCTTGATTCCGCGCGCCAGGGCCTCCCGGGTGCGGTCGACGAGCAGGGTGACCTCCTCGGTGGCCTCGCCGACGATGAAGGTGACGTTGGAATCACCGTGCACCCCGTTCTTGTACGCGGTGATGTCGATATTGACGATGTCACCGTTTTCGAGCACGGTGTCGTCAGGAATTCCGTGGCAGATGACCTCGTTGACCGAGGAGCACAGCGACTTCGGGTAGCCGCGGTAGCCGAGCGTGGACGGGTAGGCGTCGTTCCGGATCAGGAACTCGTGGCCGACCCTGTCCAGTTCCTCGGTCGTGACCCCGGGGCGCACCGCACGCCCGACCGCCTGGATCGCGTTCGCGGCGATGCGGCCGGACTCCCGGATCAGTGCGATGCGTTCGGGGGAGTAGACATCGGATCCGGTGAACCGGGCCGGCGCGGTGTGCCCGACATACTCGGGCCGAACGATGTGGGAGGGAACGGAGCGGTGGCTGGACACGGCTCCCGGAACGAGGTGACCGATTGAATCCTTAGGCATAGGATCAACCTTATGGCCGAAGATGCTGATCACCAGTTCTGGTACAACATGCGCACTGGCGCCGTCGAGAAGGGCATGCTGTCGCCGTCCGTCGACAGGGTAGGCCCGTTCTCGACATTCGACGAGGCGACGAACGCCCTCGACAAGCTCCGCGCCAACAGCGCCAAATGGGCCGAAGACGACGAGGCCGAGGACCGCTGAGGCGCACCCGCTCCGGCAGTGTTTACTCGTAGCTGTGCTCGGGGCCCGGATAGGCGCCGGAATCGACGTCGTTCTTGAACGAGTGCACCGCATCGGTGAGGACCGAACGCAGGTTCGCGTACTGCCGCACGAACCGGGGCACGCGTCCCCCGGTCAGGCCGGCGAAATCTGTCCAGACCATCAGCTGACCGTCGACGCCGGGCCCGGCCCCGACGCCGATGGTGGGGATCTCCAGGCGTTCGGTGACCTCTGCGGCGACGCCTGACGGCACCATCTCCAGAACGACCGCGAAAGCGCCGGCGTCCTGCACGGCGAGAGCATCCGTGATCAGCTGTTCGGCGCCCGCGCCGCGTCCCTGTATCATGTGCCCGCCCAAACCGTGTTCGCTCTGGGGGGTGAAGCCGATGTGCCCCATGACCGGGATGCCGGCAGACACGATCCGCGAGATCTGCTTGCGACTGCGCACCCCGCCCTCCAGCTTCACGGCGTGAGCCTGGGCTTCCTTCATGAAACGCACCGCGGTGTGCAGGGCCTCAGACGGGCCGGTCTCGTAGCTGCCGAACGGCATGTCGGCAACGACCAGCGCCCGGGTCACGGCCCTGGCCACGGCGCGGGTCAGTGGGATCAACTCGTCGACGGTGACGGGGAGGGTGGTCTCGTAACCGAAGACGTTGTTCCCGGCGGAATCTCCCACCAGTAGGAAGTCGATGCCGGCCTGGTCGAAAATCTGGGCGGTGAGCATGTCGTAGCTGGTCAGGCCCGTGATCGGGATACCCTGCTGCTTCGCGTTCTGAAAATGCCTGGTGCGCACGCGCTTGGGCCCTGCGGTGGCACTGACGTATGGATTCTGCACCTCGACGGCGTTGGCGGCGTCTGGCGTGGGGATCTCTGGCATGTGCCCAAGTGTACTCAGCGGTCGATTCTGAGAGTCATTCGCAGGTGCGATCAGCCGGTTTTCGCCCGCGCGCCGTCGGCAGCCGGTAGCCTAGGGGCAACAAGAAAGGGCGTGGATGGACAAGCAGCGCGACTTCGTTCTTCGGACCATCGAGGAACGGGGCATCAAGTTCATTCGACTATGGTTCACCGATGTGGTCGGCACCCTCAAGTCGGTTGCCATCGCGCCGGCCGAGGTGGAGGGTGCGTTCGCCGAGGGACTGGGCTTCGACGGGTCAGCGATCGAGGGCCTGACGCGCTCGTTCGAGGCGGACGTGCTGGCCCACCCGGACCCCACCACGTTCCAGATCCTGCCCTGGCGGGGCGAGGTCGACCCCACCGCCCGCATGTTCTGCGACATCACCACTCCGGATGGACAGCCCGCCGTCGCCGACCCCCGGAACGTGCTCAAGCGCACCCTGGCGAAGGCCGCCGAGCGAGGCTTCACGTTCTACACGCACCCGGAGATCGAGTTCTATCTCCTGAAATCGTCCAAGTTCGGCAAGAACGGACCGGTCCCGGTCGATTCTGCCGGGTACTTCGACAACGTTCCCGGCGGCACGGCGCACGACTTCCGGCGCCGGTCGGTGCGGATGCTCGAGGATCTCGGCATCTCGGTGGAGTTCAGTCACCACGAGGCCGGCCCCGGCCAGAACGAGATCGACCTGCGTTACGCGGATGCTCTCACCACCGCCGACAACATCATGACCTTCCGCACCGTCATCAAGGAGGTGGCGATCGAGCAGGGCGTCTACGCGACGTTCATGCCCAAGCCGCTCTCCGACCAGCCCGGCTCCGGAATGCACACCCACCTCTCCCTCTTCGAGGGCGACACCAACGCGTTCTACGAAGCCGGCGCGCAGTACCAGCTGTCGACGACCGGGCGTCAGTTCATTGCCGGTCTGCTGCGGCACGCGCCGGAGATCACGGCGGTGACCAACCAGTTCGTGAACTCGTACAAGCGCCTGTGGGGTGGCGACGAGGCCCCCAGCTTCGTGTGCTGGGGTCACAACAACCGGTCCGCGCTGATTCGCGTTCCGCTCTACAAGCCCAACAAGGGCCAGAGCTCGCGCATCGAGTACCGGGCGATCGACTCGGCAGCCAACCCGTACCTCGCGTACTCGCTGATGCTCGCCGCCGGGCTCAAGGGCATCGAGGAGGGCTACGAGCTTCCGCCGGAGGCCGAGGACAACGTGTGGGGACTCAGCGACACCGAGCGTCGCGCGCTGGGCTACCACCAGCTGCCCGCCAGCCTCGACCATGCCATCCAGTACATGGAGGAGTCCGAGCTGGTCGCCGAGACGCTGGGGGAGCACGTGTTCAACTATGTGCTGCTGAACAAGCGTCAGGAATGGCGAGAGTACCGCTCGCAGGTCACCCCATTCGAACTCAATAAGAACCTCGAGATGCTCTAGGGACTCACCTCAGACAGGTACAGGACATGGCGAGAGAACAGTTGACTCTGACGGACCTCGCTCGGGTGGGCTTCGCCGATCTCGGCGAGGCCCGCGCGCGTCTCGACGAGGTCGGTGAACTCGGCGGGCCTGACCCGTCGGATCTGTTCCCGCTGCTCACCCGGGCTGCGAATCCCGATGCGGCCCTCTTCGCCGTGCTGTCGTTGGTGCGCCAGGCCCCGACCGAGTTCGTGGCGCTCCGGCGGCATCCCGGCGCCCTGCAGCGCCTGGTGCTCGTGTCCGGGGCTTCGACCGGGTTGACCGATTTTTTCCTCCGGCATCCGGCAGAACTCGCGGTGTTGCACGAGAAGACCACCGCCGTGGCCGGGCTCCGTGAGCTGACAGACGACCTGCTCGACGCCGTCCAGTCGAAGGATGGCTTCGCCGAACTCATCGACGACGACGGGTGGGTGGCCCTGCGGGTGCGGTACCGCCGCCGGCTCGCCGAACTGGCAGCCTTCGACCTCGAACAGGCCGACCCCGTGGCCGGACTCGACCGGATCGCCAGGACCCTGGCGCACCTGGCCGCGGCGGCGCTGGAAGCCTCCCTCGCGGTCGCGAGGGGGATGTGCAGCGGCACCGTGGCCGCGCACGGCGTCTATCCCGTTGACGAGGTGCGGCTGACCAAGCTCGCCGTGATCGGAATGGGTAAGGCGGGGGCGGGGGAGCTGAACTACGTCAGTGACGTTGACGTCATCTTCGTCGCAGAGGGCAACGACGACGCCGGGCTCAGCGCCGCCAGGGCGGTGGACATCGCCACCCGGCTCGCGGTCCTGATGATGCGTGGGCTCAACCAGCCCAGCATGGAGCCCGAGCTGTGGGAGGTCGATCCCAACCTGCGCCCCGAGGGCAAGTCCGGCGCCCTGGTGCGTTCCCTCGACTCCCACATCGCGTACTACGACCGCTGGGCCAAGAGCTGGGAGTTCCAGGCGCTGCTGAAGGCACACCCCCTGGCCGGCGACCTGGAGCTCGGCTCCCGCTACGTCGCCGCGGTGGCCCCCAAGGTATGGACCAGCGCCAGCCGGGAGAACTTCGTCGACTCCGTGCAGCGGATGCGCGAACGGGTGACCAGTAACATCCCCGCCGACGAGGTCGCCGTGCAACTCAAGCTGGGCCCCGGCGGTCTGCGGGACATTGAATTCACCGTGCAACTGCTTCAGCTCGTGCACGGCCAGACCGATCCCGACATCCGTCAGCCCGGCACCCTGCCGGCCCTGGCCGCCCTGGCCGATGCCGGCTACGTCGGTCGCGCCGAGGCCGCCGAGTTCGCCCAGGACTACCGGATGCTGCGCCTGATGGAACACCGGCTGCAACTGGACCGGCTGCGCCGAACACACCTGCTGCCCCGGGACGAGTCCGGGCTGCGGGTCCTGGCACGGGCGACGGGCCTGGCCACGAGCGCGGCGGCGCTGACAACCCGGTGGGAGGCCACCAAACACCGGGTGCGCGGCCTGCACGAACGGCTGTTCTATCGGCCGTTGCTCTCCGCGGTCGCCGCCCTGCCCGCTGAGGGCCTGAACCTCACCAGCGCGCAGGCCGAGGCCCGGCTGGCGGCGATCGGCTTCCGCAACACCACGGGCGCCCTGGCCCACATCGCCGCGCTGACCAGCGGTGTGTCCCGGCGGGCGACCATTCAGCAACACCTGTTGCCGGTGCTGCTGCAGTGGCTGTCCGATGGCGCCGACCCCGACTACGGGCTGCTGGCCTTCCGGCGGCTGAGCGACAGCCTCGGTTCCACCTACTGGTTCCTGCGGATGCTCCGGGACTCGTCGGGGGCCGCCGAACGTCTCACCCGGGTGCTCTCGGCGTCGCGGTACGTCGGCGAACTCCTGGAGACCATTCCCGAGGCCGTCGCCTGGCTGGAACACGACAATGACCTGCGCCCCCGCCCGCTCAGCGTGTTGCAGGACGAGGCGCGTGCCGTGCTGGCCAGGCACGGCAGTCCCGACGCCGCCGCGTCCGTGCTCCGCACCAGCCGGCGACGCGAGATGCTTCGCCTGGCGCTGTCGGCCATCCTCGGTCGCATCAGCATTGACGAGCTCGCCGCGGGCCTGACGGATATCTCCACCGTCATCATCCAGGGAATCCTCGGCGCCATCCGTGGTGCCGGTCTCACCGGGGACGACGGTCCGTTCGCTCCGGATGGCATCGAGTTCGCTGTGATCGCCATGGGCCGGTTCGGGGGAGCCGAACTCGGTTTCGGTTCCGACGCTGACGTCATGTACGTCTTCAGGCCCGCTGCCCTCGAGGGCGGTGCGGCCCACGACCGGGCCACCTTCATCGTCCGGGAGCTGAACCGACTCACCGAGGACAACCGGCTGCCGTTCGACCTGGATATCGGCCTGCGCCCCGAGGGCAAGAACGGTGCGGTGGTGCGGTCCATCGATTCCTACCAGGCCTACTACCGCCGGTGGTCGCTCACCTGGGAGGCCCAGGCGCTGTTGCGCGCCCGCGGTGTCGCGGGCGATCCCGCGCTCCTGGAGTCCTTCCACGCCGTGATGGACACTGTGCGGTACCCGGAACAGATCAGTGACCAGGACGTCCGTGAGATCAAGCGCATCAAGGCCCGCGTCGAGAACGAACGTCTCCCGCAGGGAGCCGACCCGAACCGGCACCTCAAGCTGGGCCGCGGCTCGCTGAGCGATGTGGAGTGGTTCGTCCAGTTGCTGCAGCTCCAGCACGCCGCGAGCGTCCCCGCCCTGCGCACGACGTCAACCCTCGAAGCACTCGAGGAGGCCACTCGCGCCGGTTTGGTCACCGAACCGGATGCCGCCGTCCTCCGCGCCGCGTGGCTGTTCGCGTCACGGTGCCGCTCGGCGATCACCCTGTGGACGAACAAGACCGCGGATGTGCTGCCCACTGACAGGATGCAGCTCGACGGCGTCGCCCGCATGATGGAGTACCCGCCGGGTTCGGCGAATCAGCTCGAGGAAGACTACCTCGCGGTGACCCGGCGCGCCCGTGCGGTCTTCGAACGCCGGTTCTATGGACCGGTCGAACGGCCGGGGCCGTTCTCCGGCTGACCTCGACACCGTCGACGACGAAGGGGCCGCAACCTGACGGTTGCGGCCCCTTCGTCGTGCGTTGGGGAGATTAGACCCCGTAGTACAGTTCGAACTCGAACGGGTGCGGGCGCTGCGCGAGGGGCTTGATTTCCTTCTCGCGCTTGTAGTCGATCCAGGTCTCGATCAGCTCGGGGGTGAAGACGTTGCCGGCGAGCAGGAAGTCATGGTCGGCCTCCAGCGCCTGCAGGGCCTCTTCCAGCGATGCGGGAACCTGCGGGATGTTCTTCGCTTCTTCCGGCGGCAGCTCGTAGAGGTCCTTGTCGACGGGCTCGTGCGGCTCGATGCGGTTCTTGATCCCGTCGAGGCCGGCCATCAGCTGGGCGGCGAAGGCGAGGTACGGGTTGCCGGAGGCATCGGGGGCGCGGAACTCGAGGCGCTTGGCCTTGGGGTTGGTGCCGGTGATCGGGATACGGATCGAGGCCGAGCGGTTACCGGCCGAGTAGACCAGGTTGACCGGAGCTTCGAAGCCCGGAACCAGGCGGTGGTACGAGTTGACCGTCGGGTTGGTGAAGGCGAGCACAGCCGGGGCGTGCTTGAGCAGGCCACCGATGTACCAGCGTGCAACGTCGGACAGGCCGCCGTAGCCGGCCTCGTCGTAGAACAGCGGCTTGCCGTCGGCCCAGAGGGACTGGTGGGTGTGCATGCCGGAGCCGTTGTCGCCGAACAGCGGCTTGGGCATGAACGTGGCGGTCTTGCCCCACTCGTGCGCGGTGTTCTTGACGATGTACTTGAACTTCAGCAGGTCGTCGGCCGCGTGCACCATGGTGTCGAACTTGTAGTTGATCTCGCCCTGGCCGCCGGTGCCCACCTCGTGGTGGCTGCGCTCGAGGATGAGGCCGGCGTCCATCAGCTTGAGGCAGATGTCGTCGCGCATGTCGGCGTGCTGGTCGACCGGGCTGACCGGGAAGTAGCCGCCCTTGAACGGGGTCTTGTTGGCGAGGTTGCCGCCCTCTTCCTTGCGGCCGGAGTTCCAGGCACCCTCGCTGGAGTCGACGGAGTAGAAGCTGGTGTGCTGGTTGACCTCGTAGCGCACGTCGTCGAAGATGTAGAACTCGGCCTCTGAGCCGAAGTACGCGGTGTCGCCGATGCCGGTGGAGGCGAGGTACTTCTCGGCCTTCTTGGCCACCTGGCGGGGGTCCTTGGAGTAGATCTCGCCGTTGCGGGGGTTGTAGATGTCGAAGAGCATGATCAGGGTGCGTTCGGCGCGGAACGCGTCGATGTACGCGCTGGTGACGTCGGGGATGAGCTGCATGTCGGATTCGTGGATCGACGCGAAACCGCGGATCGACGAGCCGTCGAACATCTGGCCGACGGTGAAGAAGTCCTCGTCAACGGTCGACGCGGGGATGTTGAAGTGCTGCTGCACACCCGGCAGGTCGGTAAAACGGAGGTCAAGGAACTTGACATCGGTGTCCTTGATGAACGAGAGGACTTCGGACGAATCGCGGAACATGCGGGTTGACTCCAAACGACGTAGGCGTGGGTGACTAGAAATGTCGCACACTGCGGCTTCCCCGACACTATTACGGACGGGTTACTTAAGAATGACGCTTATGTTTCCTCCATGTTACAGAGGGCTCGGTCGGTACACTGATCGGGTGAATTCGACGCCGTCAAGACCCACCACCTTCGGGCAGTTACCGCCCAGCACCTGGCCGGGGGAGCGACTCGGCCTGCCTCGGACCGGACCGCATTCCGTGGGGCGGGTCGGCAGGCGCATCGCGGCGCTGGCCATCGACTGGGCCGTCGCCGTGGCCCTGACCTGCCTGATCTGGGGGTACACCTGGCTCAACTATGACGGCTTCGTGGTCCTGATGGTCTTCGTGGGCCTCCAAGCCCTGCAAGTCGCCGTGTTCGGGGGGAGCGTCGGCCACCGCCTGCTCGGCCTGCGTGTGATCGCCCTCACCGGAGGCCGTGCGGGCCTGTGGCGCCCGATCGTCCGGTCGGTGCTGCTGGGTCTGGCCGTTCCCGCCCTGGTCTGGGACTCGGACCAGCGGGGCTTCCACGACAAGATCGCCGGCACCGTCCTGATCAGGCGCTAGTCTCCGGCACGCAGAGAAGGGCACGGGGTTGACCCCGTGCCCTTCGGTGTTCTGGTGGATGCGTGTGGCTAGTTGCCGCGCTGCGGACGGGCCTTGGTGGGGTCGACACCCTTGGGAATCGGCAGTTTCTTGGTCATGGAGTTGAGGCGGTTGTTGACCGCCAGCACTTCGGCCTTGGTCAGGGTCGGCTTGATCTTGGTCAGCCGCCGGGCGAGCTTGTGCAGCGGAACGGCGTCGGCGTCTGGGCCCACGGTGATGACGGTGACCGCGACGTTGCCGCCGACCTTGGCCACCGAACGCTTTTCCTCGTCCAACATGCGGGCGGTGCGGGTGCGCGGTCCCTCGCTGATGAGCACAACTCCACCGCGGCCGACGGCGCGATAGATGGCGTCCTGGGTCTTACCGTTGACGGCGACGGGCATTTCGCTCCCCACCCAGCCGCGCTTCAACGAACTGCGCAGAACCGCGCCGACGGCGCCGGGCTGGCCCTCGATCTGCGAGTACGCGGCCTTCTCTGCACGCCGACCCAGGATGATCAGCATCGCCAGGACGCCGGCGAGCACGCCGGCGACGATCCAGAGGGCGATGGTGAAACCGTTGTCGGGGGTCAGCAGCAGCGCAAGGGCCAAGCCGACAACAACAGGGATCAGGAAACCCAAGATCATGAACAGAACGATGTTCGAGTCGTAGCGCCGGGTCATCTGGAAGACCTGCCACATTTGCTTCAAGCGGCCAGGTTCTTTGGGGGTGCGGGGACTCTTGTCCTTGCTTCGTGCCATGGTTCTAAGACTACCCAGTCGGTCGATATCCGCGGAACGGATTTAGGGTCAAACGGCCTGGCTGAAGGCCACGGTCGCGTCGGCGAGGTGCTGCAGGTGGGCGGGCACCGGGCGTCCGGTGGCCGTCATCGACTGTGCCCAGAGCCGACCGGCCCGGTAGGAGGAACGCACCAACGGTCCGGCGAGCACGCCGAGGAAACCGATCTGCTCCGCTTCGGCCTTGAGGTCAACGAACTCCTCCGGTCGCACCCACCTGGCCACCGGCAGGTGCCGGGGGCTCGGCCGCAGGTACTGCGTGATGGTGATGATGTCGGTCCCGGCATCGTGCAGGTCCTGCAGCGCTTGGGACACCTCGGCGCGTTCCTCGCCCATGCCGAGAATCAGGTTCGACTTGGTGATCAGTCCCGCGGCCCGCCCCTGGCTGAGCACGTCGAGGGACCTGTCATAACGGAAGGCGGGACGAATGCGTTTGAAGATCCGCGGGACCGTCTCGACGTTGTGCGCGAAGACCTCAGGGCTGGCAGAGAACACCTCGGCCAGGTGGATTGGGTTGCCCGTGAAATCGGGGACGAGGATCTCGACCCCGGTCCCCGGGCTTTGGAGGTGGATCTGCCGGATCGTCTCGGCGTAGAGCCAGGCGCCCTCATCGGGCAGGTCGTCGCGGGCGACCCCGGTCACCGTCGCGTAACGCAGGTTCATCGCCACCACCGACTCGGCGACTCGGCGCGGCTCGTCGGTGTCGTAGTCTGCGGGCTTGCCCGTGTCGATCTGACAGAAGTCGCAGCGCCTGGTGCACTGGGAGCCGCCGATCAGGAAGGTGGCCTCGCGGTCTTCCCAGCACTCGTAGATGTTCGGGCAGGCGGCCTCCTGGCACACCGTGTGCAGGTTCTCGCTCTTCACCAGATCCTGCAGGTGGCGGTATTCGGGGCCCATCCTGGCGCGAGTCTTGATCCAGTCGGGCTTCCGCTCGATGGGCGTCTCGGCGTTGCGGATTTCCAGTCGCAGCATCCGGCGTCCGTCGGGCGCGGCGGTCATACGGACACCGCCAGCCGGCTGCGGAAACGGGTTGTGATGGAGTCGACGACGTCCTCGGTGCTGACGTCTCGGCCGAGTACCTTAGACATGGTGGTGACGCCCGCATCGACGATGCCGCAGGCGACAATACGGTCGTACGGTTCGAGCGAGTTGTTGCAGTTGAGGGCGAACCCGTGCATGGTCACACCGTCGGCGACCCGGATGCCGATGGCGGCGATCTTGTCCTCGGCCCCGGCGGGCCCGACCCAGACACCGCTGCGTCCGGGAACCCGTCTGCCGTCGATCCCGAAATCGGCCAGCGCGTCGATGAGGATGTCCTCGAGCAGACGCACGTAGCCGACCACGTCGAGAGGTTCGGGCAGGCGCAGGATCGGGTAGCCGATCAGCTGACCGGGCCCGTGCCAGGTGATCCGGCCGCCGCGGTCGACGTCCACGACCGGCGTGCCGTCGGTGGGACGGTCCTCCGGCTGGGTGCGTTTGCCGGCCGTGTACACGGCGGGGTGTTCGAGGAGCAGGACGGTGTTCGGTCGTTGACCGGATACCACCGTGCGATGGACGGCGCGCTGGAGCTCAAGGCCCTCGAAATACGGCACGGAGTTGGCGCTTAGCCCCGCGACGACAAAGTCGAGCATGCGGTAAGTCTAGGGGGTCTCCTCCCCAGCCTGAGCACCGCTCGAGTTTCCGCCAGATTCCCACCGAGGGGAGGGGGCCGCCGGTCCGAACGGCACGGTGGAGTGATGGAGCACAGGCAGATTCCCGCCCGAGAGGAGACCCTGGCCGGGTTCCGGCTGATACGCCGGATCGGCACGGGGAGCCGTTCGATCATCTACCTCGGCCGGGCGCCCGGAGAGCAGGGCCAGGCCCTGAATGTGGCACTGAAGGTGTTCGGGCCGGAGGCTGACAGGCCGGCGCTCGACCGGCAGGTGCGAGCCATGCTCACAGTGCCGCCGGCGATGCTCGCGCCGTTGCGGGACGTGGCGACGGCACCCGACGGCCGGCTCTGCCTCGTGCTGGACCGCCTGACCGGTTCGTCGTTGGACCGGCTGCTGGCCGAGCGGGGCACCCTCGGTGCCGGTGAGGTCGTGACCATTGCCGCGACGATCACGGCAGCACTGCAGGCGCTGCACGACGCCGGATTCAGCCACTCCATGATCGGACCTGCCTGCGTACGGTTCGACGGCTGTGGCCGACCGGTGCTTCTCGGGCTGGGCGCGCTGGAGGATCTGCCCGCCGGGGGAGCCGGTGTCGCGCGGCGGCGGGACGACCTCGTGCGCCTGGCGGGCTGTGTGAGATCCATCCGGGACCACCTGGACCCTCAGGCTCCGGAGGCGGCGACGGCGGAGTCGGTCGTGGCCGAGTTCGAAGCCGCGGCCACGGCGCGACCCGTCCCGCCGGATTTGTCCGGCGTGGAATCCGTTCTGTTCGACTGGGCGGCAGCGACAGCCGTCCGGGGTGCGGTACCGGGCACCGTGCCGGCAGATCCCGAGGGACCGGAGGATACCCACGGCCTGGCCGCACCGTCGAGCCGACTGACCAGACCGGCCCGCCCGGCCGGGGCGCGTGAGCCGGCCATCCGAGCCGGCGGGCGACTGGCGGGTGCAGAGCGTGGAAGCGCGGCGAAGCCGACAGGACGGTTGGAGCGGCAGGTGCGGCGTGGGCTGGCCGGATGCCGGTCAGGGCTGCGAATCGTGAATGCTCGGTCGCGGGTGGGCGCTCGGTGGCTGCAGGCGCTGCGGCGGAACCGGAGTCGAGCACGGCCGGTCATCGTCGGTGTCTGCCTCGCGGTGGCGCTGGCCGCCGGAGGCCTTGCGGCGCTGTCCCCAGCCGAGTCCCCGGTGGTCGCCGGGGACGCCGGCGACCTGTCGGCGCCCGCGACGCGGTCCTCGTCACCGGGTGCCGAAGCGACCGCGGGGCCGGGAGACGACGGGCCGGCAGGCGCCGACGGATCCGCAGCGACTCTCGTGTCCGACGATCCGGCGGCGGCGACCCTGGTCCTGCTCGAGCTGCGCGAGGGGTGTTTGGCGGAGGCGTCGGTGCTGTGTCTGGAAAGTGTCGACCAGGCCGGTTCCGTGGCCATGGCCGCCGACTCGTATCGGGCACTTCAGATGGAACCGAGCGCCGACCGCACTGCTGCGGGTTTCACGGCCACCGTGCAGGAGCGCCGCGGCAACGCCGCGCTGATTGTTCTGACGCCGGCGGCCGGCGGTCCCGCGAACACACAACCGGCCTCAGCCCTGGTGATCAAGGGCGAGGCCGGCTGGCGGTTACGCGAACTCTTCGACTACTGACCCGTCTGGCGGGTCTGTGACACTAGATTCCGAGGTTGGCCTCGAATGCGCCGGCTTCCAGACGTGCCTTCATGGTGGTGAGGAAGCGCGAGGCGTCCGCTCCATCGATGATGCGGTGGTCGTAGGACAGCGCCAGGAACACCGTCGAACGAATCGCAATGGAGTCCAGACCCTTGTCGGTCACGACGACGGGCTTCTTGTAGACAACGCCGGTGCCGAGAATGGCGCTCTGCGGGAGGAAGACCACCGGGGTGTCGAACAAAGCGCCGCGTGAACCCGTGTTGGTGAGGGTGAACGTGCCACCGGACAGCTCGTCGGGCTTGAGCTTGTTGTCGCGGGTGCGGGCAGCCAGGTCAGCGATCTGGGCGGCGAAACCGGCCAGATCGAGGTCACCGGCGTCGCGGATGACGGGAGTCAGCAGTCCGCGTTCGGTGTCCACGGCGATGCTCATGTTCTCCTGGCCCGGGTACACGATCGACGTGCCGTCGACGGTCGCGTTGATGATCGGGTTCGCCTTCAGTGCCTCGGCCGCGGCCAGGGCGAAGAACGGCAGGAAGGACAGCTTGTTGCCGGTCTTCTCGTGGAAGGAGACCTTGACCTTGTCGCGGAGCATGGCGACACGGGTGACGTCAACCTCCACGACAGTGGTGAGCTGGGCCGTCTGCTGCATCGACGCTACAGCGCGCTCGGCGACGACCTTGCGCAGGCGCGACATCGGCACGGTGGTTCCGCGCAGCGGAGACACCTCGACCTCGGCGGCGGCCGGAGTCGCGGGCGCAGCCGTGGCGGAGGCGGAGACGATGTCCTGCTTGCGGATGCGTCCGCCGACACCGGTGCCGGTGATGGTGGACAGGTCGACGCCGGCCTCGTTCGCGAGCTTGCGGACGATGGGCGTGACGTAACCGCTGGTGCCGGCGTGGGCGCCACGGGTCGGCTCGGCAGCGGATGCTGCCGGGGCGGCGGCGGGTGCTGCTGCTACCGGTGCCGGGGCCGCCGGTGCGGGGGCGGGTGCTGCCGCCACGGGTGCCGGGGCTGCGGGTGCAGCAGCGACCGGTGCGGGTGCGGCGGGCGGTGGCTCCACGGCGGCCGGGGCCGGCGGTGCAACGGCGGCAGGCGCCTCGGCGGGCGCCGGTGCCTCGGTCGAGGGAACCTCGGCGACGGGCGCCTCAGCGGCGGGCGCCTCTGCGGCGGGCGTCTCTGCGACCGGTGCTTCGGCCGCAGCAGAGCCGTCGCCGATGGTCACCAGCGGGGTGCCGACCTCGACGGTCTCGTCCTCCTGGACAAGGATGGCTTCGATGATGCCGGCAACGGGGGATGGGATCTCCGTGTCGACCTTGTCGGTCGATACTTCGAGCAGCGGTTCGTCGACTTCGACGCGGTCTCCCACGTTCTTGAGCCAGCGGGTGACCGTACCCTCTGTGACACTCTCACCGAGTGCCGGGAGGTTGACGGATTCGCTCATGCGTTTGTCTCCTTTGAAACCATTAATGTCTGACCAATGTTAGTGAGAATCTGTGTGCCGAAACGGGCTACATCGCGTGCAAAGGCTTGCCGGCCAGGGCCAGGAAGGCCTCGCCGAGTGCTTCGTTCTGGGTGGGGTGCGCGTGCAGCAGCGGCGCGAGGTCCTCAGGGTAGGCCTCCCAGTTGACGATGAGCTGACCTTCGCCGATCAGCTCGCCCACGCGGGCGCCGATCATGTGGATGCCGATGATGGGGCCATCAGCCTCACGGACGACCTTGATCGACCCGGTGGTGCCCAGGATCGAGCTCTTGCCGTTGCCGCCGAGGCTGTACTCGTAGCTGGTGACCTTGTCGGCGCCGAACTTGGCGACGGCCTTGGCCTCGGTGTAACCGACCGATGCGATCTCGGGGTCGCAGTAGGTGACCTTGGGGATGTTCAGGTCGTCGACGACGATCGGGGACAGGCCCGCGATCTCTTCGGCGACGAAGATGCCCTGCTGGAAACCGCGGTGCGCGAGCTGCAGGCCGGGGACGATGTCGCCGACCGCGTAGACGCCGGGGATGTTGGTGGCGAGGCGTTCGTCGGTGATGACGAAGCCGCGGTCCATGGTGATGCCGGCCTCTTCGAATCCGAGACCAGCGGTCGACGGGCCGCGACCGACGGCGACGAGCAGCAGCTCGGCCTCAATCGTGGTGCCGTTCTCCAGCGTGACGACGACGCCGGAGTCATCCTGCGTGACCGACTGGAAACGCACGCCGAGGGAGAATTCGATGCCGCGCTTGCGGAACGCCCGCTCGAGCTGCTTCGACACCGACTCCTCTTCGTTGGGAGCGAGGTGCGGAAGGGCCTCGATGATCGTGACGTCGGCGCCGAAGGACTTCCAGACGCTGGCGAACTCGACGCCGATCACGCCGCCGCCGAGCACGGCGACCTTCTTGGGAACGTAGTTGAGCTCGAGGGCCTGCTCGCTGGTGATGACGCGACCTTCGATGGCCAGGCCGGGCAGCGACCGGGAGTACGAGCCGGTGGCCAGCACAACGTTCTTGCCGACGATGGTGTCTTCGCCGACCTGAACGGTCGTGGGGGAGATGAGCTTGCCCTCGCCGGCGATGACGGTGATGCCGCGGGCCTTGATCAGTCCCTGCAGACCACGGAACTTGCTGGCGACGATGCCCTCGCGGAACTTGGTCACGGCGTCGATGTCGATGCCCTCGAAGGAGGTGTTCACCCCGTACTTGGCCGACTCGCGGCTCACGTCGGCAACCTCGGCCGAGTGCAGCAGTGCCTTGGTCGGGATACAACCGACGTGCAGGCAGGTGCCACCGAGCTTGTCCTTCTCAATCAGGCCGACGGTCAGGCCCAGCTGAACGGCACGCAAGGCGGCCGCGTAGCCGCCGCTGCCGCCACCGAGAACTACAAGGTCAAAATTCTGTTCAGACACCCAGATACTCCCTCGTGCATCACATACACTTTCACGGCCCGCCCGACGCACGTGTTGTGCGTGGGTAGGCGTTGAACGGCAAGGATTTTCCTGCCTATAAGACCTTACTACTTGCGCGAAAACTCCTCGGCCAGTCGCAACAGGGTCCGCACCGTCACACCGGTCGGACCGGGGGCGGTGAAGCCGAGCCCGCCGCCGACAAGCTGGGCGCTGCCAGCGATGTCCAGGTGCGCCCACGGAATGGTGGTGGTCTCGGCGCCCTCGCCTGTGCTGCCGATGAACTCGTTCAGGAAAACCGCGGCCAGGAGCATCCCGCCGCCGGTGTTGCCGATCTTGGCGTTCGCGATGTCTGCGACGTCGGAGTTGAGCAGGGCGCGCAGTTCTTCGGGCATCGGCATCGGCCAGGCGAGTTCACCCTCGGCCTTGCTCGCGGCGAGAACCTGGGCCACGAGGTCGTCGTTGCCCAGCACCGCGGAGTAGCGGGTGCCGAGGGCCACGATGGCGGCGCCGGTCAGGGTTGCGACGTCGATGATCGCGTCGGGGCGCTCTTCACCCGCAGCGACGAGTCCGTCCGCGAGGACCAGCCGGCCTTCAGCGTCGGTGTTGAGCACTTCGACGGTGCGGCCGCCGCGCATGGTCAGCACGTCGTTGGGGCGGATCGCGGACCCGGACGGCATGTTCTCGGCGATACACAGCCACGCCGTGAGTCGCACGGGCAAGCGCAGGCGGGCCGCGGCCAGCGTCACGGCCAGCACGGTGGCGGCGCCGGTCATGTCGTACTTCATGCCCACCATGGATGCCGGCGGCTTCAAGGACAGTCCGCCGGTGTCGAAGGTGATCCCCTTACCCACCAGCGCGAGGTGCTGGGTCGCCTCGATCGGGTCGTAACTGACCTTGACCAGTCGCGGAGGCCGGGTCGACCCCTGGCCCACTCCGGCGATACCGCCGAAGCCGTCGGCGACGAGCTGGTCTTCGTCCCACACCGTCAACGTCACGGGAAGGCCCTCAGCGGCCGCAGCGGCGAGGTCTGCGAGCGATTCGGGATAGAGGTCGAGCGGCGGCATGTTCACGAGGTCCTTCACCAGGCTCACGGCATCGGCCACGATTCCGGCACGGTCGGATGCGTCCTCATCGGCCTGATCCGTGTGCACGGTGATGTCGGTGGCCGGAAGCTTGGTGGCGGCCAAAGACGCCTTGCGATAGGTCGTGAAGGAGTAACCGCCGAGCGCTGCACCCTCCAGAACGGCTGCGGCCTGGTCAGCGTCGGCCAGCGGGAGGGCGAACGCCACCGTGGCGGCGCCGGTGAGCTGGCGCACCGCCGAGCCGGCCGCGTAACGCAGCGACTCCGGTGTGACAACGGAGCCGAGCCCGATCACGGCGATGGTCTTCGCGGCCCCGACGACTGGCGCGAGACGAATCAACTGATCCTTTGTTCCGGACACGGCGACAGCGGCGAATTGCGCGGCGATCTCCTCGAAGCCCGGGTCGGCGAACAGGGTAGGCCCGTCCTTTCCCTGCACGGCACCGATGACGATCACGTCGGCTGTGGATTCGATGGAGGGCTGTGCGGACACGGAAACGCGGGAAACGGTCATGCCTCGATGCTACGGGGCGGAGTGTTCGCTCTGGGCACCACGGTGTGAGGAGCGATTCTCCGACAGTGGGCGAATCGTCCGCTTAGAGTTAATGGATGCGCGATCCTGATGAAATCTATACGCTCACTTCGGACGCCGCAGGCGTTCCAGAAGGGTTGCATCTCGTCGCGGGCCTGACCGGATTCGCGGACGCCGGCGGCGCGGTCTCCCAGTTCACCGAATATCTGCTCGCGACCCTCGAGCATGAGGTCATCGCCGAGTTCGACGCGGACCTGCTGCTCGACTACCGGGCGCGGCGACCGATCATCTACTTCGATCAGGATCACCTGACCGACTACCAACCACCCCGGCTCCGGCTCTACCTGGCCCGGGATGAGATCGGCCAGCCGTTCCTGCTCCTGGCCGGCTTCGAACCTGACTTTCGGTGGGAGCAGTTCACGGCCGCGGTGCTCGATCTCGTGAGCCGCTTCAGGGTGTCCTCCACCACGTGGGTGCACGCCATCCCGATGCCGGTCCCGCACACTCGACCCATCGGTGTGACGGTCAGCGGCAATCGCACCGACCTGATCGAGAGCATGTCGGTGTGGCGTCCGCACACCCAGGTGCCGGCCAACGCGCTGCACCTGGTGGAATTCAGATTGCAGGAAATCGGGGCCTGGACCATCGGATACGTCCTGCTGATCCCGCACTACCTTGCCGACACCGAATACCCGTCCGCCGCCCTCTCTGCCCTGGAGAGCACGAGCGCGTCCACCGGGCTGATCTTCCCCACCGATCGGCTGCGGGAAAAGAACCGCGAGTTCATCGGCCGGATCGACGAGCAGGTGGGGGAGAACCCCGAACTCGCCAAGCTCGTCGGCACCCTCGAAGAGCGCTACGACGCCTACATGGAGGGCAACACTCTGCGGTCGCCGTTGACAGACGAGGACGGCGCGCTGCCGTCCGCGGATGAAATCGCGGCGGAGCTGGAGAAATTCCTCGCGACCCGGCGTGGGCGGGACGACGGCCAGCAGCCCTGACCCGATGCCCACCCGGTGGACGGCGATGGTCGGGAGGACCGGCTCGCCCGGCTAGATTGAGGCGAGTGAACTCTCGTCGATCCTGGTTGATCTTTTCCTTCGGATCGTTCGTCTACCTGTCCGCCGTGATGCAGCGCACCTCGCTCGGCATCGCGGGAGTGTCGGCAACCGAACGATTCGGCGGCTCGGCCGCCGTCCTGTCCAGCCTCGCCGTGGTGCAGCTGATCGTCTACGCCGCCGCGCAGATCCCGGTCGGCGTGCTGATCGATAGGTTCGGCCCCCGCGTCCTCATGCTCGCCGGGACCGTCCTGATGGTGGCGGGGCAGCTGACGCTTGCTTTCGCCCCGTCGATCACTCTCGCGGTGGCGGGGCGGATGCTGGTGGGGGCCGGCGACGCCGCAATCTTCATCTCGGTGATCAGGCTGATCACCTCCTGGTTCTCCGGGCGTATCGTGCCCCAATTGTCGCAATGGTTCGGCAACATCGGCCAGCTCGGCCAGGTGCTCTCCGCAGTGCCGCTGGCCTGGGTCTTGCACGAGTTCGGTTGGACGCCGGCGTTCCTGGGCGCCACCCTGGTCGCGTTCGTTGCCTTCGTGGTCGTCGTCGTGGGTGTCCGCGACCGGCCGGCCGGGTCGCCGGACCAACCGCGACCGCAGAGCTGGGGGAGCGCCCTGACCCAATTGCGGCACAGTCTCGGCCGACCGGGAACCCAACTCGGCTTCTGGTCCCATTTCGTCACCCAGTCCTCCGGGACGGTCTTCACCCTCCTGTGGGGCTTCCCGTTCATGGTCTACGGTCTCGGCTACGAGTCGAGCATGGCCGCCGCGATGCTCACCATCCCGGTCGCCGCCGGGATGATCTGCGGACCGATTCTCGGCGTGCTGACGGCCCGGCATCCGCTGCGTCGCAGCAATATAGTGCTGGGCATCGTGACCGTCATGGCAGCGACCTGGGCGGTCGTCCTGCTGTGGCCGGTGGCGCCGCCGTTCTGGCTCATCGTCCTCCTGCTGATCGTGTTGGGCGGCGGCGGCCCCGGCTCGCTGATCGGCTTCGACTTCGCGCGCACGTTCAATCCGCAACGCAGCCTCGGCTCCGCCAACGGGGTCGTCAACGTCGGCGGGTTCCTGGCCAGTTTCGTGATGATGTTCCTGATCGGGGTGCTGTTGGACCTGCAGGACGGGTGGCGTCAGGCCCAGGGTGGCGTCAGCGATCTCTACTCGCTGGACTCGTTCCGTTTCGCGTTCACCGTGCAGTTCCTGATCGTCGGCATCGGTGTGGTCATGCTCGTGAGGACCCGGAAACGCACCAGGCGACTGCTGTCCCGCGATGAGGGAATAGAAGTGGCGCCGCTCTGGGTTGAACTCTCTAGAAGAATGAGACGCCGCGGGCGCGGAGAGTGAGAGCGCGTGGCTCGGTTTATACACAATCCGTGCAATAATTGTCAATAGGACCCGTTCTGGTTCCTGGACGCGCCGATCAGTTGTCGGCTGCAATCCCGGGGACTTGACATGGGTCCTAGTACTGCCCAAAAACGTACGGCCCACAAACGTACTGCCCATAACCCCGCTCTCAGATGAACCCGGCCCGCGCCGAGTACCGCAACGAGCGAGGCCGCGCCGCACGCGCACGAATCACGGCATGAGAGGTGTTCGAATGGCAACCCCAACGAAGACAGAGCCCGAATTGAAGACCACCGAGACCCAGCCGGCCGACGACGCAACCGTCACCGCGGCCAAGACGCCCGCACAGAAGGCCGCTGCGACGCGCGCAGCCACGGCCGCCGCCAAGGCCGCCGCCGCCGCCGCGGCCGGTGCCGACGCCCCCGAGAAGGCCGCACCACGCAAGCGCGCCGCGAGCACGAAGACCAAGGCGCCAGTGGGGAAGAAGAAGGCCGGCGATGCCGAAGCCGGCGACGACGAGGCCGTCGCTCCCGGTGACGAGCACGACACCGATGATGACGACACCACCGACGGCGCTGCCAAGCGCGTCGCCCCTGCCGAGCCGCTGCCCAGCGGTGCGCTCGTGCTGTCCCTCGTCGACGACGAGGATGAGGTACCGGTCTACTCGAGCGCCATCACCGGCGCGACGGCGGACCCGGTCAAGGACTACCTGAAGCAGATCGGCAAGGTCGCGCTGCTCAACGCCGCCGAAGAAGTCGAACTGGCCATGCGCATCGAGGCGGGCCTGTTCGCCGAAGACAAACTTTCCCAGATGACCGACGCCGAGAAGAAGAGCGCGCTCGGACGCGAATTGCAGTGGGTCGCCAAGGACGGCGCCCGCGCGAAGAGTCACCTGCTCGGCGCCAACCTGCGTCTGGTCGTCTCCCTGGCCAAGCGGTACACCGGTCGTGGAATGCAGTTCCTGGACCTGATCCAGGAGGGCAACCTGGGCCTCATCCGTGCGGTCGAGAAGTTCGACTACACCAAGGGCTTCAAGTTCTCCACCTATGCGACCTGGTGGATCCGCCAGGCCATCACGCGCGCCATGGCCGACCAGGCCCGCACCATCCGTATCCCGGTGCACATGGTCGAGGTCATCAACAAGCTCGCCCGTGTGCAGCGCCAGATGCTGCAGGACCTCGGTCGCGAACCCACGCCGGAGGAACTGAGCCGCGAGCTCGACATGACCCCGGAAAAGGTCGTCGAGGTGCAGAAGTACGGCCGCGAGCCGATCTCCCTGCACACCCCGCTCGGCGAGGACGGCGACAGCGAGTTCGGCGACCTGATCGAGGACACTGAAGCGGTGGTTCCCGCCGATGCCGTGGGCTTCACGATGCTGCAGAAGCAGCTGGAAAGCCTGCTCGACTCCCTCTCCGAACGCGAAGCCGGCGTCATCCGGATGCGCTTCGGCCTGGGCGACGGCATGCCGAAGACCCTCGACCAGATCGGCGACACCTTCGGCGTCACGCGTGAGCGGATTCGTCAGATCGAGTCCAAGACCATGGCCAAGCTGCGCCACCCGTCCCGGTCGCAGTCGCTGCGCGACTACCTCGAGTAAAGAGTTGGCTGTACGGTACGCGCCGGCGATCCTGCTCGGCAGAGTCGCGCGCACCCTCGCGCGCTGGCGCAAGCCCGGTGGCGGCTCTGCCGTCCCCGGCCTGGTCGTCAACACCATCGCGCCCGGGTTCCTGCCGCGCACCCTGAACGGTTTTCCGGGCGGGCTCGTCATCGTGACGGGCTCGGCCGGCAAGTCCACGACCACCAAGATGCTTGTTGCGGCGCTGCGCGCCCACGGCCTCTCTGTCTTCACCAACCAGTCGACGGCGAACATCAGCCAGGGTCTCACCTCGGCACTGTTGGAACGGGTCAGCCTGACCGGCCGCATTGAGGGCGACATCGCGGTCCTCGAAATGGACGAGGGCCACGGCGCCCTGATCTCGGGCTCCCTGAACCCCCGCGTCGTCGTGCTGACCAACGTGATGGTCGATCAGATCGACCGTTTCCACGACTCCGACATGGTCGCCGCGATGCTGGCCAAGATCGCCGCACGGGCCACCGGCTCCGTCGTGCTGAACGCCGACGACCTCCACCTGTCCCGGCTGGGCGATGGTATTGCCCCCGGCGTCGCCGTGGCCCGCTACGGCGTGGCCGACGAGGTGCTTGCGGCGAACCCGCGGGGTTTGGGCTATACCCTCACCGCACCGACCCGGCTTGACGCCGCCGACGGCATGGTTCTGACCGCGGTCTCCGGACTCGACGCGACGGTGCTGGTCGACGGACGGGTGCACACGCTGCGGTTGCCGGCCAGAGGCACCCACTACGCGGTGGACGCGCTCACGGCCCTTGCCGCCGCCCGGTCGGCCCTGCTCGACAGGTTCGATGCCGCTGTGGCGGTCGCCGCGATTTCCAGCATCCCCCCGGTGTTCGGCCGCGGCGAGATCGTATCGGTGCGCGGCACCACTGTGGAATTCGTGCTGGTGCAGAACCCCGCCAGCCTGCAGCTCAACGTGGACAGCCTGGACCCCGACACCGAACAGATCCTCGTCGCCGTCGGCTCCGACGTGCGCGACCCGTCCTACCTCTGGCCGGCCGACACCTCCGCCCTCGGCCACGTGCTTATCGCCTCGGGGTCGAAGGCCTACGACATCGGCCTGCAATTGGCCTATGACGGCGTGCTCGTCGACCGCATCGAACCCGACCTCGGCCGGGCCCTCGACGACTTCCTGGCGCTACCGGAACCCGCCCACGGTGTCAAGACGATCATCTTCTCGGCCGATTCGATGCGGCGCACCCGGGCGCACCTCGGCCTGGAAACCAACGAAGCGGACCCGTCATGACAGTTGACCACCCGGCCGATCTCACCATCGTGAGCCTGCTCCCGCGGCTTCTGGACACCAACGGCGACGCCGCGAACGCGCGGGTTCTCGCGCAGCGCGCCCGCTGGGCCGGACTGTCGGCCCGGATAGTGCCCGTGCACGCCGTCGCCGACCTTCCCGAGACCGTCGACCTCGTCGTCATCGGATCGGGAACCGACACCGACCTCGTCGCCGCTCGCGACGCCCTCAGTACCCTGGCAGAGCCACTGCGTGCCTGGCTGACCGGGGGAGTGCCCGTGCTGGCCGTCGGTACCGGCTGGGAGCTGCTCAGCGCCGGGCTCAACCTGGCGGACGGCTCGTCGGTCGACGGTCTCGGCCTGGTGCCGGGGCGCGCGGGCGCCCTGCCGGCCCGCGTCACCGACGACCTCGTCGTCGACGCCGACGGTCTGCGCCTCCTCGGCTTCGAAAACCATCTGCGCGGGTACGCCGGAGCCGCGGCCCCGCTGGGCACCTTGGACTACGGCACCGGCAACGGCGACGGCACGGAGGGCGCCGTCGACGGCAGCTTCATCGGCACTCACCTGCACGGCCCGGTCCTGGCCCGCAATCCGCAGCTCGCCGACCGGATGCTCGGAACTGCCGCCGCTGCCAGAGGCCTCACCCTGACCCCGACCGCTCAGACCGAATCGGTCGACGGCATAGCAAAAGCCGCACGCAACCAGGTTGCAGTGCGGCTCAGCCTCACCTCGGAGTAACTCCGGTCAAGCGCCGTCGGCGCCGCAGTTGCCTGCGGCGCCGACCGGTGATTAGGACTTCTGGTCCTCGAAGAGTCGGCTCGACTCGTCGTGCCAGCTTTCGGCGATTGCGGCGAGCTTCTCCTGGTGCTTGCGTCCGTGGTGGGCGCAGAAGAGCAACTCGCTGTTATTCACGACTACACGGATGTAGGCCTGAGCGCCACAAGCGTCGCAGCGGTCGGCCGCGGTGAGCTGGTGGGGGGCGCCCTGTTGGTCGACGGCACCATTTTCGGTGGCGATCTGGGACATATTCTCCTCCTCCAGACTGATACCAGGTGATACCAATTGAATCCTTACTCACCATGTAAACACGGCCGGGCGTGGATTGGGCCACAGTTGGGTGACATTTCGCTCACCGCGTAGCCTTCCGCGCGGTGGACCCGGCTCGGGGGAGCCCCGCTCGAGTGTCGAACGAGGCTGCACGCATCCGGGTCGCTATTCTTAACAGTTGTGAGTTCTGACTATTCCGCCCGCCACCTCTCGGTCCTCGAAGGCCTGGACGCGGTGCGCAAACGCCCCGGCATGTACATCGGATCGACCGACTCCCGTGGGCTCATGCACTGCCTCTGGGAAATCATCGACAACTCGGTCGACGAGGCGCTCAGCGGGCACGGGTCATCGATCGGCATCGTGCTGCATCCCGATGAAAGCGTCGAGGTCAGCGACACGGCGCGCGGAATCCCGGTCGACATCGAACCGAAGACCGGACTCTCCGGGGTTGAGGTCGTCTTCACCAAGCTGCACGCCGGCGGCAAGTTCGGCAGCGGTTCCTACGCGGCGTCCGGCGGCCTGCACGGTGTCGGCGCATCGGTCGTGAACGCCCTGTCCGAGCGCCTCGACGTCGAGGTTGACCGCGACGGCAAGACCTGGGCGATGTCCTTTCACCGCGGCGAGCCCGGTGTCTTCGCCGACACCGGTGAGAAGAGCCCGGATGCGCCGTTCACGCCGTTCGAGAACAAGAGCGAACTGCGCGTGGTCGGCAAGGTTCGCAAGGGTGTCACCGGCACCCGCATTCGCTATTGGGCCGACCGGCAGATCTTCACCAAGGGCGCCACCTTCCAGACCGAGGACCTGATGGGCCGGGCCCGCCAGACGGCGTTCCTGATCCCGGGCCTGACCATCAACATCGACGACCGGCGGAGCGCCGTGCCCATCGCGGAGTCGTTCACCTTCGCCGGCGGTATCTCCGAGTTCGTGGACCACCTCGCCGTCGACACGCCGATCACCGACACCTGGCGGCTGACCGGCGCCGGGAGCTTCACCGAAACCGTGCCGGTCCTCACCGACACGGGCGCGATGATCCCCACTGAGCTCGTCCGGGAGTGCCAGGTCGACATTGCCCTGCGTTGGGGCACGGGTTACGACACCGTCATCAAGAGCTTCGTCAACATCATCTCCACGCCCAAGGGCGGCACCCACCAGGCGGGTTTCGACGCGGGCATGCTCAAGTTCCTGCGGGCGCAGGTCGAGCAGAACGCCCGGCGGCTCAAGGTCGGCTCCGACAAGCTCGAGAAGGACGACATCCTCGCCGGGCTCACCGCGGTGCTCACCGTACGGCTGCCAGAGCCGCAGTTCGAGGGCCAGACCAAGGAGGTGCTCGGCACCCCCGCGGTGCGCGCCATCGTGGCCGCGGTGATCAACAAGACCATGACCGAACGGTTCACCTCGACCAAGCGCGACGACAAGACCCAATCGGCAGTGGTGCTCGACAAGATCGTGGCCGAGATGAAATCCCGCATCTCCGCCCGCGCCCACAAGGAGACCCAGCGGCGCAAGAACGCCCTGGAAAGCTCCTCGTTGCCGGCGAAGCTGGTGGACTGCCGCAGTAACGATGTGGCCCTGAGTGAGCTGTTCATCGTCGAGGGTGACTCGGCACTCGGCACCGCGAAGTTGGCCAGAGACAGCGAACATCAGGCGCTGCTGCCTATCAGGGGCAAGATCCTCAATGTGCAGAAGGCGTCGGTCTCCGACATGCTCTCCAACCTGGAGTGCGCCTCGATCATCCAGGTCATCGGCGCCGGGTCCGGCCGCAGCTTCGACCTGTCCGCCGCCCGCTACGGCAAGGTCATCATCATGGCGGATGCCGACGTCGACGGTGCGCACATCCGTACGTTGCTGCTCACCCTGTTCTTCAGGTACATGCGCCCGATGATCGAAGCCGGCCGGATCTTCGCGGCGGTGCCCCCGTTGCACAGGGTCGTGGTGATGAACCCGGGTAGCAAACCCAACGAGACCATCTACACCTATTCCGAAGCAGAGCTGCAGGGTGTCCTCGCCGCGCTCAAGAAGAGCGGCAAACGCTTTCAGGATCCCATCCAGCGGTACAAGGGGCTGGGCGAAATGGATGCCGACCAGTTGGCCACCACCACGATGGAACGGGCCCACCGCACTCTGCGCCGGGTCAGGGTCGCCGACGCCGAAATGGCCGGAAAGGTGTTCGAACTGCTGATGGGCAACGACGTCGCCCCGCGCAAGGAGTTCATCATCGAAAGCTCCGACAAGCTCAGCCGCGACCGCATCGACGTCTGACCGGGCCCGACTGTTCCCGAAGCGGACTTCTGCGTCCGGTGTGCCGGACGCAGAAGTCCGAATGGGCAACAGTTGCGGGCGTGAGACTGGTCGCGTCGCGGGCGGCGGTCAGCGTGGCGCGGCGGCGGCGAAGACGGTGCTGGGCAGATCCCGGTCGCCGTCCGCGAGGCCCCGAACGATTCGGGCGCACACGGCCACGGGGTCAAGGCCGACGGGCAAGGGCGGCGCCGTGCCGCTGATCGGGTGGCTGGACAGCGCCGTCTCGGTGTGCCCGGGCCGCGCGTCGATGACCCGGATGCCCGCCCCCCGCAGTTCCCGGCCGGCCGCGGTGCCGAAGGCGGCCAGGGCGGCCTTGGACGCCGAGTATGCCGCGAGATTGGCGGTCGGGCTCTCACTGACCACCCCGCTGAGGGTGAGGAAGAACGGTGTGCGGCCGGCGGCGGCCGAGGCCGAGAGCGGCCCGTGGGCGGCCTGCAGCAGCAGCATGGGCGCGGTGGTGTTCACGGCGAAGAGCCGGGCGATGGTGTCTCCGGTCAACTCAGCAGCGGGGCCGAAGGCGACGACACCCGCGGCGACCACGATCCCGTCGAGGTGGCCGGTCACCGAGACCGCCACGTCGACGAGGCGCCGGACGGCGGCGGGATCGGTGAGGTCTGCGGGGATGACAGTGCCGGGCAGTCCGAGTTCGGCGATGGCGGCGGGGTCACGGGCGCTGAGCACAAGGTTTGCTCCGGCGTCGGACAGTTGCCGGGCGATCTCCCGGCCGAGTCCGCCCGTGGCGCCGACGACGAGGATTGTGGAACCGTGGAGTTCGGGCATGTTTCACCCTACTGCGGGCGCCCCGACCGTGGCTGAAACGCGGTCAGGAAACGAACGGCGGTCGGACAGCCCGTCAGCCGATACCCGAACCGATCGAGCCGACGACGGCATCCAACATGGTTCCGGAAGCATCGCGTCGCGCCCCGGTGTCCGGCAGGGTCCGGGGAGAGCCCTCGACGCCCAGCGCGCGGGCGGGTGCCGCGCCCACCCAGGCCACAGCCAGGGCGTCTTCGCCCTTGAGGAAGCGGTGCGAGCGCACCCCACCGGTGGCTCGGCCCTTGGCGGGGAATTCGGTGAAGGCCGACACCTTGGCGCTACCTGGATCCGTTCCCGGCAAGGTCTGGCTTCCGGAGGCGATCGTCGCCACCACGGCGTCCTCGGCGGCGTCGCCCGCCAGGCTCGTGAAGAACACCACCCGGGCGTCCGGGCCCAGCTTGATGCCCGCCATCCCGCCGGCCGTCCGGCCCTGCGGGCGCACCGTCGATGCGGGGAACCGCAACAGCTGGGCATCGGAGGCGACGAAGACCAGCTCGTCGTCCTCCGCACCCTGGACGGCGCCGACGACCTCGTCTCCGGGCTTGAGCGCGATGATCTCGAAGTCGGGCTTGTTCGCCCAGTCGTTCGGGGTGACCCGCTTGACGATGCCCTGCCGGGTGCCGAGCGCGATGGCACGTTCGCTGTCCAGAGAGACCAGGGCACGGACCACCTCACCGCCGCTGCCCAGCGAGAGGTAGTCGCGCACCCGCACACCGGCCGCCAACTGGATCGAGGTGGGTGGCAGAACGGGCAGGTCGACGGGGGAGAAGCGGATGAGTCGGCCGCGATTGGTCACGGCACCGATCTCCGAACGGCTGGTGGTGTCCAGCGCCGAGAGGACAGCGTCGTGCTTGCTGCGGCGGTGCGCCGGAGTGATGCGTTCGATCTGGTCGTCGCCGGGCTGCGGCAGGTCCACCCTGGCGATGCGGCCCGTGCTGCTCAGATAGACGCGGGTGGGGGAGTCTGAAACCTCGAGCACGGCCGTCTTCCGCGCTGAGGCTCCGGCGATGCTCGGACGCGCCTCGGTGAGGAGCGTGCGTCGCGGGGTGCCGAACCTGTCGGAGATGGTGGCCAGCTCGTCGGAGACCAGCGTGCGGATGGCCTGCTTGCTGGCGAGCAGGGCTTCCAACTCCTTGATCTCGGCGAGCAGCTGGTCTCGCTCTGTTTCCAGTTCGATGCGGGAGAACCTGGTGAGCCGGCGCAGCCGCAACTCGAGGATGTACTCCGCCTGCAGCTGGCTGAGGTCGAACACGTCGATGAGCCGGGTACGGGCCTGCTCGGTGTCGTCGCTGGCGCGAATCACCTGGATGACCTCGTCGATGTCGAGGATCGCGATGAGCAGTCCCTCGACCAGGTGCAGGCGTTCGCGGCGTCGGGCCAGCCTGTACGCGGAACGCCGGGTGACGACCTCGACGCGGTGGTTGACGTACACCTGCAGCAGTTCGACCAGGCCCAGCGTCTGCGGACCGCCGTCGACGAGAGCGACGGCGTTGATGTTGAAGGAGTCCTCCAGCGGGGTCACCCTGTACAACTGCTCGAGCACGGCCTCCGGGCTGAAACCGGTCTTGATCCCGATCACCAGGCGCAGACCCTTGGTGCGGTCGGTGAGGTCGGTGACGTCGGAGATGCCGCTGAGCTTCTTGGAGTTGACGCCGTCCTTGATCTTCTCGATCACCCGTTCGGGTCCGACCAGGTAGGGCAGCTCACTGACGACGAGCCCGGCCTTGCGGGCGGTGATCGCCTCAACCGACACCTTGGCCCTGGTCTTGAAGCTGCCACGCCCGGTCAGGTAGGCATCCCTGATGCCGGCCAGGCCAACGATGGTGCCGCCGGTGGGCAGGTCAGGGCCCGGCACGAACTCCATGAGCTCGTCGAGGGTCGCACGCGGGTGGGCGAGCAGGTGCCGGGCGGCACCGATGACCTCGACGAGGTTGTGCGGGGCCATATTGGTGGCCATGCCCACCGCGATGCCGCTGGCCCCGTTCACGAGCAGGTTGGGGTACGCCGCCGGCAGCACGTCGGGCTGGGTGAGCTGATTGTCGTAGTTGGGCACAAAGTCGACGACATCTTCATCGAGGTGTTCGGTCATGGCCAGTGCCGGTGCCGCCAGGCGCGCCTCGGTGTACCGGGGCGCAGCGGGCCCGTCGTCGAGCGAACCGAAGTTGCCGTGCCCGTCGATGAGCGGCACCCGCAGGGTGAAGGCCTGGGCCATCCGCACCATGGCGTCGTAAATGGCGGTGTCGCCGTGCGGGTGCAGCTTGCCCATCACCTCGCCGACGACGCGCGCCGACTTCACGTGCCCGCGGTCGGGCCGCAGGCCCATCTCGCTCATCTGGTACAGGATGCGGCGCTGCACAGGCTTGAGGCCGTCCCTGGCGTCCGGGAGAGCTCGGGAGTAGATCACCGAATAGGCGTACTCGAGGAACGACCCCTGCATCTCCGTCGACACATCGACGTCTTCGATGCGCTCGGTGGATGCGGCGGGCCCCTGGTGGGCTGACACTGTCTTGTCTGAGCGGCTCATTCGTAGATTCTGCTGTGTGGTGCATGTCGGCGGAACCGGGAGCACCAGGCTGATGCGCACGGACCTGCGCTGAGGAAACCTGCGGCCGGGTCTATGTCAGACTGGGCCAGATGCCCCCTATGTTACCGGTCCGGCCCTTCAGCGCCGTTCGCCTTGCCGACGTTTTGACAAGTTCGCTGGCCTCGCTCCGGTCCCAGCCGAACCCGCTCGGGCTCCCGCCCGCTGGCAAGGCCCTCGTGCTCCTCGCGGACGGTCTCGGGATGAGCAACCTGCGAGCTCGCGCCGGGCATGCCCGGTTCCTCACCTCGCATCTGGCCAAGACCGACGTCGTCGACGGGGTGTTCCCGGCCACGACCGCCGCGGGCATCGCCTCACTGACCACCGGGGTCGCGCCAGGCACCCACGGGCTGGTCGGCTACAAGGTGCTCGACGCGGCCAACGATAGGGTCGTCAACCAGCTCACGGGCTGGGACGAGCGGATGGAGCCGCACAGCTGGCAGAACCAGCCGACGGTCTTCGACACGGCCGCGGAGACCGGGATCCCCAGCTTCGCCGTCGGCCCCAAGAGGTTCACGGATTCCGGCTTCAGCCGGGCCGTGCTTCGCGGTGCCGGCTACGTGCCGGCCGAGACCATCGGCGCGCGGTTCGACGCGGCGCGGGCGATTCTCGACGCCGAGCCCACGGCCCTGATCTACCTGTACGTGCCCGAATTGGACATCAACGCGCACGCCCACGGCTGGGAATCCGCCAGGTGGTTGGCGCAGCTGGAAAACCTCGACGCCGAAACGGCCAGGTTCGCCGCCACCCTGCGCCCGGACGAGGGCATGATCGTCACGGCAGACCACGGGGTCGTGGATGTTCCGGCGGCCAAGCAGGTGCTTTTCGACACCGTGCCGGCCCTCGTCGCCGGGGTGCGCCACATCGGCGGTGACCCGCGCTGCCTGCAGCTCTACACCGAGGCCGGTGTCGACGCCGACGTGCTGGCCGAAACCTGGCGTGCGGTCGAGGGCGAGCGCGCCTGGATCTTCACCCGGAGCGAGGCCGTGGCCGCGGGACTGTTCGGTGCTGTGCGAGACGACGCCGCGGCACGGATCGGCGACGTCATCGTGGCCGCCCGGAAGCTGATCGCGTACTACGACTCCCGGGAACCCAACCAGTCGGCGCGCAGCATGGTCGGCCAGCACGGCTCCTTGACCGATGAGGAACTGCGTGTTCCGGTCATCAGGTTGGGCGCATACCGGCGTTGACCCGATGCACGCAAGAACCCCTCGGAGCCGGCTCCGAGGGGTTCTTCGTGTTTTCGTGGATCAGGCCGGGTACTGGCCCCGCTTCACCTGGGGCTTCGGCAGGCGCATGACCCGCAACTGCAGGGCTCGCATGGCCGCATACCAACGGACCTTCTCGGCCCGGTCGGCGCCGAACTTGGCCTCGATTTTCTTGGTGAGGATGAAACCGAGCACTACGCAGTCCGCGATCGCGACCAGGAAGAAGGCCCAGAGAGCGAGGATGCCATACGTCTGGACGGACGGATCCGGGAAGAAGGTGAGCAGGATGACCAGGAACATCACCGGGATCATGAACTCGCCCACGTTGAATCTGGCGTCGATGTAGTCACGGGCGAAACGCTTCTGCGGTCCACGCTCGCGCACCGGGAGGTACTTGTCGTCACCGGCGGCCATGCCGAGACGCGCCCTCTCACGGGCCTCGGCCGACTTCGCCCGCGCCTGCTTGGCGGCCAGTTTGCGGTCGTCCGGAACCAGTGGGCGTTTGTTCGCGGCCTCCTGTACACGGCGGCTCGGCGTGGGCTGGCCCTTGCGCGTCGACTGACCGGCCAGACGGGACTTCGTCTCATCGGCGGATTCGATCGACGGTTCTGCGCCGGGATTTACAGGTTGCTTAGCCACATCAGTTCCTTGCAGTTAGGTTGCCTTAAGATTACTCGCATGACGGATACCGCGGACACAGCAGCAGCAACCACCCAGCAAGTCGCAGCACACCCCCGTGAATCGGCGCTGCGGAACGCCGTCGAACGGGAGCTCCCGCGGACGGTCGCCGACCTGTGCGCCCTCGTGCGGATCCCCTCGGTGTCCTGGGCCGCATTCGATCGCGATCACGTGCGCGCCAGCGCCGACGCCGTCGCCGATCTGGTGCGGGAGATCGGGATCTTCGACACCGTCACGGTCACGCAGGCGGGCATCCCCGGTACCGACGAACTCGGACAGCCCGCCATCCTCGCGACCCGCCCGGCCAAGAACGGCCGCCCCACGGTTCTGCTTTACGCCCACCACGACGTGCAGCCTCCCGGGCTCGACCACGCGTGGGACTCGCCGCCCTTCGAACCGACCCTGCGCGGGGACCGCCTGTACGGTCGCGGCGCCGCGGACGACAAGGCCGGCGTCATGGCGCACGTCGCCGCATTGCGCGCGCTCCTCGCGGCCACCGACGGGGACCTCGACCTCGGCCTGGCCCTCTTCATCGAGGGCGAGGAAGAATTCGGCAGCCGCTCCTTCGCCACCTTCCTCACCGAGAACCGGGAGGCGCTCCGCGCCGACGCGATCGTCGTCGCCGACTCGAACAACTGGGACGTCGACACTCCGGCCATCACTATCGGGCTGCGCGGCAACGTCACCTTCAGGCTCACCGTGAGCACGTTGGCGCACGCCTCGCACTCCGGAATGTTCGGCGGCGCCGTCCCGGACGCCATGATGGCGACCATCAAGCTGCTGGGCACCCTGTACGCCGCAGACGGGTCCGTCGCGATCAGCGGTCTGACCAGTCACGACGCGCCGACACCGCCGTACGATGAGTCCGCGCTGCGAGCGGAGACCGGCCTGCTCGACGGAGTCTCCCCGATCGGGCACGGATCCATCCTCAGCCGCATCTGGTCCCAGCCCGCGCTGACGGTGACCGGAATCGATGCTCCCACCGTCGCCAACGCGTCCAACACCCTGACGCCCGCGGTCAGCGTGCAGATCAGCGTGCGCATCGCGCCCGGCCAGTCCGCCAAGGAAGCTGCCGGCGTGATCGAGGCCCACCTGCGTGCACACGCACCGTTCGGCGCCCACCTCGCCATCGACGACCTGGACACCGGAGAACCGTTCCTGGTCGACACCGGCGGGTGGGCCGTTGCGGAGACCCGCCTGGCCATGACGGCAGGCTGGGGCGTGGAGCCCGTCGACATCGGTGTGGGCGGGTCGATCCCGTTCATCGCGGACCTGGTCCGGGAGTTTCCCGAAGCGCAGATCCTGGTGACCGGGGTCGAAGACCCGGATTCCCGGGCGCACAGCCCCAACGAGTCGCTGCACCTGGGCGTCTTCAAGCGAGCCGTGCTCAGTGAGGCCTTCCTTCTGGGCCGCCTCAACGACCGCACCGGCCACTGACCCCACCGCAGGGCCTGAGAAGGCGTCCGCGTCATCCAGCCCGCTCACGGCCCGGGCGGATACACTAGGAACAGATTCGCCGGCGGACCCCATGCGCGTGGGATGCTCACCGACGCGAAACCGGATAATACCGAGGAGCACCATGACCGACACGATCGAAACCAGCACCATCGCCCACGGCGTCGGTCTCACCGACGTCGCCGCCGCGAAGGTGCGCAGCCTGCTCGCCCAGGAAGGCCGCGAAGACCTGCGACTGCGCGTCGCCGTGCAGCCCGGCGGCTGTTCAGGCCTGATCTACCAGTTGTACTTTGACGAGCGCACCCTCGAGGGTGACGCCGTCATGGACTATGACGGTGTCGAGGTCGTCGTCGACAAGATGAGCGTCCCGTACCTCGAGGGTGCGTCCATCGACTTCGAGGACACCATCCAGAAGCAGGGCTTCACCATCGACAACCCGAACGCCGGCGGCAGCTGCGCCTGTGGGGACTCCTTCAACTAGCGTGTGATCATAAAAAAAAGGAGACCGTCCACTGGACGGTCTCCTTTTTGCACATCCGGTTCGGGTCCCGTCGTCGTCGGCGCTTCTGGCTCAAAACGGCTCAGGACGGGCCCTTCGACCCTGTTGTCACTCCCCAATCGGAGCGGAGAATTGCGACGGGTCCGTCGCTCGTGCACTCGGGTGCGACCGGCGCGGAGTAAGCTAAAGATGATAAATGCACTTCCTGTGTAGTGCCTTCACGTCTTTCCGAAAGGTCACCGGTGCTCAAAAACCGCCGTCTCCGATGGGCCGTCATACCGGTCGCAGCAACGCTAGCCATTGTCCTCGCCGGATGCACCCAGGCTCAGCTCAACGGGTACCTGCCCGGTTTCGAGGAGGGCGAGTCCCCGGTAACCAACAACACCGAGCGCGTGTCCGGTCTGTGGACCACCTCGTGGATCGTGCTGCTCATTGTCGGCCTGATCACCTGGGGCCTCACGATCTGGTCCGTCGTCGTCTACCGTCGGCGCAAGGGCCAGACCGGACTCCCGGTGCAGCTGCGGTACAACATGCCGATCGAGATCTTCTACACGATCGTCCCGCTCATCCTGGTGCTGGGCTTCTTCGCCTTCACCGCGCGGGACCAGAACGCCATCGAGGCTCGGTTCGACGAGCCTGACCTGCAGATCGAAGCGATCGGCAAGCAGTGGGCCTGGGACTTCAACTACGTCACCGACGATGTCTTCACTCAGGGTATTCAGGGCCAGCCTGACCTCGAGGGTGAGAAGGGCGCGCTGGTCGAGTCCGAGATCCCCACGCTCGTCCTGCCCGTCGGCAAGAAGATCGAGATCGCGCTGGAAGCGCGCGACGTCATTCACTCCTTCTGGGTCATCGACTTCCTCTACAAGAAGGACATGATCCCGGGCAAGACCAACTACATGTCGGTCATCCCCGAACGCGTAGGCACCTACGCCGGCAAATGCGCCGAGCTCTGCGGCGAGTACCACTCGTTGATGCTCTTCAACGTGGAGGTCGTCTCTGAGGCCGACTACGAAGCCTATGTCGACTCCCTGCGCGCCGCCGGCAACGACGGCCAGGTCGACAGCGAATACGACCGCAACTTGAACCAACCAGGCACCGACGCCCCGACGGCTGAGGAAGGCAACTAGACCATGAGCACCACAACAGCTCCCGCCGGCGCTCCGGCAGCGTCCTCGGCCGCCCGGCCGACCGGCGTTGACCGCAAGGGCAACATCGTCGTTCGGTGGATCACCTCCACCGACCACAAGGTCATCGGGTACATGTACCTGATCACCTCGTTCATCTACTTCTGCCTCGGCGGGGTGATGGCGCTCGTGATGCGCGCCCAGCTCTTCGAACCCGGACTGCAGATCGTGCAGACCAAGGAGCAGTACAACCAGCTCTTCACGATGCACGGCACCATCATGCTGCTGATGTTCGCGACACCACTGTTCTTCGGCTTCGCGAACGCGCTGATGCCGCTCCAGATCGGTGCACCCGACGTCGCGTTCCCGCGACTCAACGCGTTCTCCTTCTGGCTGTTCTTCTTCGGCAGCCTGATAGCGGTCGGCGGCTTCCTCACCCCGCAGGGAGCGGCGTCGTTCGGCTGGTTCGCCTACCAACCGCTGGCGAGCACGACCTTCTCGCCAGGGGTCGGCGGTAATCTGTGGATGGTCGGCCTGGGGCTCTCGGGCTTCGGCACGATCCTCGGTGGCGTGAACTTCATCACCACCATCATCACCATGCGTGCCCCCGGCATGACGATGTTCCGGATGCCGATCTTCACCTGGAACACTCTCGTCACCTCGCTGCTGATCCTGATGGCGTTCCCGGTGCTCGCCGCCGCCATGCTCGCCGCCGCCAGCGACCGGATCTTCCTCTCGCACATCTACGACCCGGCCAATGGCGGTGCCATCCTCTGGCAGCACCTGTTCTGGTTCTTCGGTCACCCCGAGGTGTACATCATCGCCCTGCCGTTCTTCGGCATCGTGTCCGAGGTGTTCCCGGTCTTCAGCCGCAAGCCGATCTTCGGGTACAAGACCCTGATCTACGCGACCATCTCCATCGCGGCGCTGTCCGTGACGGTGTGGGCGCACCACATGTACGTGACCGGCTCGGTCCTGTTGCCGTTCTTCTCCCTGATGACGATGCTCATCGCGGTTCCGACCGGCGTGAAGATCTTCAACTGGATCGGAACGATGTGGCGGGGTTCGCTGACCTTCGAGACCCCCATGCTCTGGGCCATCGGCTTCCTGATCACCTTCACCTTCGGTGGGCTGACCGGCGTCATCCTGGCCTCACCGCCGCTGGACTTCCACGTGTCAGACACCTACTTCGTGGTTGCCCACTTCCACTACGTGGTCTTCGGCACGGTCGTCTTCGCCATGTTCAGCGGGTTCTACTTCTGGTGGCCCAAGTGGACCGGCAAGATGCTCAACGAACGCCTGGGCAAGTGGCACTTCTGGCTCCTGTTCATCGGCTTCCACACAACCTTCCTCGTGCAGCACTGGCTCGGTGTGGTGGGCATGCCCCGCCGTTACGCGTCCTACCTGCCCGACGACGGGTTCACCTGGATGAACCAGCTCTCGACCGTCGGCTCGATGATCCTCGCGATCTCGATGATCCCGTTCTTCCTGAACGTGTACGTCACCGCCCGAACGGCTCCGAGGGTCACGGTGAACGACCCGTGGGGCTACGGCGCCTCCCTGGAGTGGGCTACATCCTGCCCGCCGCCGCGCCACAACTTCACGTCGATCCCGCGTATCCGCTCCGAGCGTCCCGCATTCGACCTGAATCACCCGGAGGTCGGTATGCCCGTCGGCATCGGTCCGGCAAAAGACGCCCCGGATGCTCCCACCTATGACGCAGGATCGGAAAAGGTTAAGTAGATGAAAGCCAATGTCAACCTCTACTGGATCCTGACCGGATTCCTCGCGCTGGTAGCAGTCGCGTACGTCGTGTGGGGCCTCGTCGACCCGAGCCAGGGTCGCATCGAGTGGGTCGGAGCCTTCGCGATCTCCCTCTGCGCACTGCTCGTGGCGTTCATCGCGTTCTACCTGTCTCGCGTCTACAAGGCGCAGGGCGGCGAACTTCCCGAGGACATGCTCGACGCCAACATCGATGACGGCGACCCCGAGCTGGGCTTCTTCAGCCCGTGGAGCTGGTGGCCGATCATGCTCGCGGCCAGCGCGGCACTGTTGTTCCTGGGACTGGCCGTCGGCTTCTGGATCTCCTTCATCGCCGTCGGCATCGGCGTGATCAGCCTCGTCGGCTGGGTCTACGAGTACTACCGCGGACTCTTCGCCCGCTAGGCCCCACCACCGCACGACAAAGCGCCAGTGACCTTCGGGTCACTGGCGCTTTGTCGTGCACCGATGCTCAGTGCAGGGAGCGGCGGAAGCCGAGGAGTCGGAACGCCACGGTCACCTCGGTCGACCCTGGCGGCCCGGTAGGGTCTGCGGGGTCTGTGGAGGATGTGTGGTGCGAGGAGGGGCCCATGCCGATGAGGGCGGCAACGTCGTCGGGGGAGAGTACCAGGACCCTGGAGAGGTCCGCCGTGGACTCCAGGTGAAAGCCCGGCGCCAGGCTGGCGACCAGGTCGTCGGTCTTGTTCCCGTGCACCTCCAGGGCCAGGCCGGCGGCGCGCAGTTCCTGGAGATGGCTGGCGTGCGGCACCACGACGGCGAGAAGTGCTCCGGGAGCCAGGATGCGATGGAACTCGGCCGGATTCCGGGGAGCGAACACGTTGATGGCGACGTCAGCGGCCCCGTCCCGGATCGGCAGCGGCGACCAGACATCCGCGACGAGCCCGTCCGTGGTCGAGTGAGGTTCGGTGAGACCGGCCCGGACCGTTCGTGCGACCGCGGCCGCTGACAGGTCCATGGCCAGTGCCGCGACGCCAGGGGTACGGGACAGCGGGGAACCGGGGGAATGGCCGCCGGAGGCGGCGTGCAGGGCCCCCCGCAGGTAATAGCCGGTGCCGCAGCCGATGTCGATGATTCGGTGCGGGGATTCGGCGGCCACGAGAGCGCTGAGGGCCTCGCGGAGTTCGGTATACCACCCGCGTTCCAAGAAGATGTCGCGGGCGTCCAGCATGGCGGCGGAATCGCCGATGAGTTTGCGTGAACCGACCATGAGGGACGCGAAGCCCCGCCGGTTCGTGTCGAAACGGTGGCCGGTGCTGCAGGCGAGAACTCGGTCGCCGGCCGGGACCAGGTCGCCCAAACAGTTCGGGCACCGCAGCCACTCAGACAGAGTCTGGAGTGGGTGGGGTGCCCGAACCGATTCGGCTGAGGAACTAGTGGTGATCGCCGTGGCTTTCTTCGAGTTCCTTGGTCCCGACCGGGGCAATCCGATCTTCGAAGAACCAGCGGGACAGGCCGGCACGAACCCGCTGAACCGGGGACACCTTGCCCTGGGCGTTCGGAGTCAACTCGAGCGGCTTGTAGTTGGTGTAGCTGACCAACTTCCAACGCTCGTACTCGTCGACGGGCTGGTGCACCTCGATGTACTCGCCGCCGGGCAGACGGACGATGCGACCGGACTCGTAGCCGTGCAGGACAATCTCCCGGTCCTTCTTCTGCAGCGCCAGGCACACTCGCTTGGTGATGAAGTAGGCGACGAACGGGCCGAGGATCACGACGGCCTGAAGGGTGTGGATGACACCCTCCATGGTCACCGAGAAGTGCGTGGCGATGATGTCCGAGGACGCCGCCGCCCACAGGCCGGCGTAGAACGTGACACCCGCGGCGCCGATGGCCGTGCGGGTCGGCGCGTTGCGCGGACGGTCCAGGATGTGGTGCTCGCGCTTGTCACCGGTGATCCACGCTTCGAGGAACGGGTACAGCAGGACAACGCCGATGAACACGCCGAGGCCCACGAGGGGGATCAGGATGTTGAACGACCAGGTGCCGCCCAGACCAACCCACTCCAGTCCCGGCGGAATCAACCGGAGGGCGCCGTCGGCAAAGCCGATGTACCAGTCCGGCTGGGTCCCGGCGGAGACCGGTGAGGGGTCGTACGGTCCGTAGTTCCAGATCGGGTTGATCGTGAAGAACGAGGCCATCAGCATCACGACGCCGAAGACGATGAAGAAGAATCCACCGGCCTTGGCGGCGTAGACCGGGAGCACCGGGTAGCCGACGACGTTCGTGTCCGTGCGGCCCGCTCCGGGGTACTGGGTGTGCTTGTGCACCACGACGAAGAGCAGGTGCAGCGCGATCAAGGCGACGATGATCGCCGGAAGCAGCAGGATGTGAAGCGAATACAGACGACCGACGATGTCGGTGCCCGGGAACTCGCCGCCGAAGAGCAGGAACGAGATCCAGGTTCCGACGACGGGGATGCCCTTGACCATGCCGTCGATGATCCGCAGGCCGTTTCCGGAGAGCAGGTCGTCGGGCAGCGAGTAGCCGGTGAAGCCCTCAGCCATGGCCAGGATGAACAGGACGAAGCCGATCACCCAGTTCAGCTCGCGAGGCTTGCGGAAGGCTCCGGTGAAGTAGATGCGCAGCATGTGCAGTCCGATGGATGCCACGAACAGCAGCGCAGCCCAGTGGTGTACCTGACGCATCAGCAGTCCGCCGCGCACGTCGAAGGAGATGTCCAGCGAGGATGCCATGGCCACCGACATCTCCACGCCCTTGAGAGGCACGTAGGAGCCTTCGTAGTGCACTTCGGCCATCGAGGCCTGGAAGAAGAAGGTCAGGAACGATCCGGACAGCAGGATGATGACGAAGCTGTAGAGCGCCACCTCACCGAGCAGGAAAGACCAGTGGTCGGGGAAGATCTTGCGACCCAGTTCCTTGACCGCGGTGGAGATGCTGGTGCGCTCGTCGATGTAGTTCGCCGCGGCGCCGGTGAAGCCACCGGACTTCTTCGACTCGGCGGGTTTCATATCGGTTGTGGTACTCACTGTCGCTCCCAAAAGCTCGGTCCGACCGGTTCAAGGAAATCGCTCTGCGCGATGAGGTACCCCTCGGAGTCCACGGCGATGGGCAGCTGCGGAAGGGCGCGTTTGGCGGGTCCGAAGATGACTTTCGCCTGGTCGGCCACATTGAACTGTGACTGGTGGCAGGGGCAGAGGAGGTGGTGCGTCTGCTGTTCGTACAGGCCGACGGGGCAGCCTACGTGTGTGCAGATCTTGGAGTACGCGACGATCCCGTCGTAGGACCAGCTAGCCCGCTCGGGCGTTTCGATGAGGTCCTCGGGCTTCATGCGCACGAGGATCACCACAGCCTTGGCCTTCTCTTCAAGCCGGCCGTGCTCAAGATCCATCAGGCCCTCCGGGATCACCGCGAAGGACGAACCCAGGGTGACGTCCGAGGCCTTGATCGGCGCACCGGACGGGTCCAGGGCCAGCCTGGTGCCCTTCTCCCACATGGTCTGCTTCAGGAGGGCGACGGGATCCTGGTCCATCGGGGCGAGCCCGCGGAACAGGACGACGGCGGGGAGCGGGAAGACCACGAGGGCCCCGATGAGGCTGTTGCGGATCACGGCGCGTCGGCCGATGCCGGACTCCGTGTTGGCTTCCTGGAAGATTTCGACCGCGCGGGCGCGGGTCTCGTCGCTGCCCCGGACCGGGTGACGCTCGTCCACGCCCTCCTCGTCGTGCATCAGCGCCTTGCCCCAGTGCACCGCACCGATGCCCAGCGCCAGCAGCGCCAACGCGAGCCCGATCCCGATGAACAGGTTGTTCAGCCGCACGGAGCCCGGGTCTTCGGGGACGATCGGGAAGATGATGTACGCCGCGATGGCGAAAATGCTGCCGACGATCGACAGGTAGAACAGGGTGTACACCGTGCGCTCGGCGCGCTTCTCGGCGCGCGGGTCGAGGTCGGTGATCCGGGGGCGGTGCGGAGGGAAGCCGGGATTGGCCACGGCGTCGCGGGCGACGACGGCGGTGCCGACGGCGGCCGTGACGTGCTCGACACTCGAGGAGTCGGCAGCGGTCAGATCCTTTCCGCTGGTCTCATCGCTGGCCATTGTTCTCCTTCGTGGGCGCTGTCTGTGCTGGGTGTGTCATTGCCGGGTGCCGATCAATTCGATTTCGCCGTGATCCACACGGTCAGGGCCACGATGGCACCCAGACCGAAGATCCAGAGGAAGAGGCCTTCGGACACCGGTCCGAGGGATCCGAGGGCGAATCCACCCGGCGACGGGTTGTTCTCGATGTACTTGAGGTAAGTGATGATGTCGCGCTTGTCTTCCGGCGAGACGTTCATGTCGTTGAACACCGGCATGTTCTGCGGGCCGGTGATCATGGCCTCGTAGATGTGCTGCGGGGTGACGCCGTCCAGCGCGGGAGCGTACTTGCCCTCGGTGAGCGCGCCGCCTGCTCCGGCGACGTTGTGGCACATGGCGCAGTTGATCCGGAACAGCTCGGCGCCGGCGGCGGCGTCGCCCTCGGCATCCAGGTATTCGGCTTCGGGGATGGCAGGGCCGGGCGCGAGGGATGCGACATAGGCGACGAGAGCCGCGGTCTGCTCCTCGGTGAACTGCACAGGCTTGACGATGGCCTGCGGGCCGTTGGCCTGCATGGGCATGCGCCCGGTGCCGACCTGGAAGTCAACGGACGCGGCGCCCACGCCGATCAGGCTGGGACCGGTGCCGGTTCCGTCGGCGCTGAGGCCGTGGCAGGTCGCGCAGTTCGCGGCGAAAAGCTTCTCGCCCTCGCTGACGGTCTGCTGCGATGCCGTTTCGGTCTGTGCGGTTGCCGTGCTGGTGCTGATCATCGCGTACGCGCCGCCGGTGAAGAGCAGGCCGATCGCGATCAGGGCGACGCTGGCCAGCGGGCTGCGCCGACCGCTGCGACGTGTGCGGCCGTTGGTAGGTTTCTGAGTCCTGGGCATACTGAGTGTGTCCGCTCCTGCTTGTTATTTAAGAACGTAGATGACCAGGAAGAGCCCGATCCACACGACGTCGACGAAATGCCAGTAGTACGAGACCACGATGGCGCTGGTGGCTTCCTTGTGACCGAAGTTCTTGACCGCGAAACCGCGACCGATCACGAGGAGGAAGGCAATGAGTCCGGCGGTCACGTGGATGCCGTGGAATCCGGTGGTGAGGTAGAACGCTGAGCCGTAGGCGTTGGAGGCGAGGGTGACGCCCTCCGACACGAGGGTCGCGTACTCGAGGACCTGGCCGGAGACGAAGACGGCGCCGAGGGCATAGGTGAGGAAGAACCACTCGACCATGCCCCACTGGCTGGGCTTCCACCCGGTGGACCTGGCCTGCAGGCGCTCGGCAGCGAAGACGCCGAACTGGCAGGTGATCGAGGAGGAGACCAGGATCAGGGTGTTCACCAGGGCGAAGACGAAGTTGTGCTTTTCCGTCTCGAACTGCCACAGCTCCGGGGAGGTGGACCGCAACGTGAAGTAGATGGCGAAGAGGCCAGCGAAGAACATGACCTCACTGCCCAGCCAGACAATGGTGCCAACCGCCACGCTGTTGGGCCTGTTAACTACGGGAATGGTCGCCCGGGGAGTAATTGAGGTCGTCGTCACTATTCCATTATGACCGATTCCTCCACAGGTTTTTCTCAAGGTGAAGTGCCATAAGACCCTAATGTGAAAATTGGTATCCCCAACCGAGGCCTGACGGCGCCGAAATACCGGTCGGGGGAGCGCCGGCGCTTAAGATTGGGCCATGCTCGAATCCCAGTCATGGCCCGCCGTTCTTGATGCCCTCCTGCGTAGAGAGGACCTGAGCGTCGCCGATGCGGCGTGGAGTATGGAACGCATCATGCTCGGCGAGGCCACCCCGGCTCAGTTGGCCGGATTCCTGGTGGCTCTGCGCGCCAAGGGTGAGACCGTCGATGAAATCGTCGGTTTCCGCGACGCGATCCTGGACCACGCCGTTCCGCTGAACGTCAACTCGATGGGGCTGGACATCGTCGGCACCGGGGGAGACCGGTTCGGGACCGTGAACGTCTCGACCATGGCGTCGATAGTGTGTGCGGCAACCGGTGTGCCGGTGATCAAACACGGCAATCGGGCGGCCAGTTCGGCATCCGGTTCGTCGGACGTGCTTGCCGCGCTGGGCATCGACCTGACCCTGTCGGCCGACGCAGTGGCCTCGATCCTGGCTGCCACGGGCATCACCTTCGCCTATGCTGCCGCGTTCCACCCCGGTTTTCGGCATGCCGCTGCCGTTCGGTCCGAGCTGGGTATCCCCACGGTGTTCAACTTCCTCGGCCCCCTCGTCAACCCGGCCCGGCCGGAAGCTTCCGCCGTCGGTGTGGCCAACCTCGACAGGGTCCCTCTGTTCGTCGGGGTGTTCCAGACCCGCGGAGCATCGGCGTTGGTGTTCCGTGGCGACGATGGCCTCGACGAACTCACCACGACGGGGCACAGCCACGTGTGGGAGGTCTCCAGGGGTCTGGTCACCGAGCACGACATCGACCCACGCGATCTCGGCATCCCGCGGGCGACCATGAGCCAGCTGATCGGCGGTTCGCCGGAACACAACGCGGCAGTGGTGCACTCGGTCCTCGCCGGAGAGCAGGGACCGGTGCGGGACATCGTGCTGCTGAACGCGGCAGCGGGCCTGGTCGCCTACGACCTCGCCCACGATCCCGCTCAGTCCCAGGTCAGCATCCTGGACCGGTTCCGGGCGAAACTCGCCGTGGCCGCGCAGGCCATCGACTCCGGCGCCGGAACCGCGAAACTCGCCGACTGGGTGCAGGCCAGCCGCGCCTGACCTGCACCACACGGCGGTTTGACGGTTAGAGCACGTCCTCGTCGACCCAGTCGAAGGTCTTGGTGACGGCCTTCTTCCAGTTCCGCAACTGCCGGGCGCTCTCGTCTGCGCTCAACTTCGGTGTCCAGCGGCTGTCTTCCTGCCAGTTCGACCGCAGCTCGTCCAGGGTGCTCCAGAAGCCCACCGCCAGGCCTGCCGCGTACGCGGCGCCGAGCGCGGTGGTCTCCGCCACAACCGGGCGGATCACCGGCACACCGATGATGTCGGCCTGGAACTGCATCAGCAGGTTGTTCTTGATCATTCCGCCGTCGACCTTGAGCTCGGTCAGCGGCACCCCGGAGTCCGCGTTGACCGCGTCGAGGACCTCGCGGGTCTGGAAGGCAGTGGCCTCCAGCGCCGCCCGGGCGATGTGGCCCTTGTTCACGAACCGGGTCAGTCCCACCAGGGCGCCGCGGGCATCCGCGCGCCAGTACGGCGCGAACAGGCCGCTGAACGCCGGCACGAAGTAGGCGCCGCCGTTGTCATCGACCGTGGCGGCCAGCGTCTCGATCTCCTCAGACGACGTGATCATGCCCAGGTTGTCGCGCAGCCACTGCACCAGGGCGCCGGTGACGGCTATCGACCCCTCCAGCGCGTAGTGCGGTTCGGCGTCGCCGAGCTTGTAGCCCAGGGTGGTGAGCAGGCCGTTCTTGGAGTGGATGATGTCGGTGCCGGTGTTGAAGATCAGGAAGTTACCGGTGCCGTAGGTGTTCTTCGCCTCACCCTGGTCGAAGGCGGCCTGGCCGAACGTGGCGGCCTGCTGGTCACCGAGGATGCCCGCGATGGGCACCTCGCGCAGCAGGCTGTGCTCGTTGACGGTGCCGTAGACCTCGCTGGAGGACTTGATTTCCGGCATCATCGACTTCGGTACGTTGAAGATGCTCAGGATCTCGTCATCCCACTGCAGCGTCTCCAAGTCCATGAACAGGGTGCGACTGGCGTTGGTGACGTCGGTGGCGTGCACGCCGCCCTCCAGGCCGCCGGTGAGGTTCCAGAGCACCCAGGAGTCGGTGGTGCCGAACATCAGGTCGCCGGCGTCCGCCTTCGCCCGCGCTCCCTCGACGTTTTCGAGGATCCAGACGATCTTGGTGCCGGAGAAGTAGGTCGCCAGTGGCAGGCCCACCTTCTGCTTGAACCGTTCCACGCCGCCGTCGGCGGCGAGACGGTCGACGATGGGCTGAGTGCGGGTGTCCTGCCAGACGATGGCGTTGTAGACGGGCTTGCCGGTGGTGCGGTCCCAGACCACGGCGGTTTCCCGCTGGTTGGTGATGCCGACAGCGGAGATGTCGTGCCGGGTGAGGTTGGCCTTGGAGAGCGCCTGGCCGATCACCTCACGGGTGTTGTCCCAGATTTCCATCGGGTTGTGCTCGACCCAGCCGGCGCGGGGGAAGATCTGCTCGTGTTCGAGTTGTCCGGTCGAGACGATGGACCCCGAGTGGTCGAAGATGATGGCGCGTGAACTCGTGGTGCCTTGGTCGATGGCGAGTACGTACTTAGCCATGGTGTACCTCCTTGTACGTTGCATGATGGCTTGAACAGACTATAAAACCGTGTGGCGGTTTTCAGGTGGACTGATGCACAGCGAAGCAGGCCAGTCCGGGGAGGGACCGGCCTGCCACGGTCATACCATGGGCAGCCAGACCAGCGATGCCCAGCCCGCGAGGACTCCGCCGATGACGGGACCGACCACGGGGACCCAGGAATAGGCCCAGTCCGAGGACCCCTTGCCCTTGATCGGCAGGATGAAGTGCGCGATCCGGGGGCCCAGGTCACGGGCGGGGTTGATGGCGTATCCGGTCGGGCCACCGAGTGAGACGCCGATGACCAGAACGAGGAGGGCGACGGGTAAGGCGGCTACGGCCCCCACGTCACCGGACTGGCCCCAACCACCGAAGGCGAACACGACGAAGACCAGGACGAAGGTGCCGATGATCTCGGTGACGAGGTTCCAGCCGTAGGAACGGATGGCCGGCCCGGTCGAGAAGGTACCGAGCTTGTTCGCCGGTTCCGGTTCCTCGTCGTAGTGCTGCTTGTACACCAGCCAGACCACCACGGCGCCGAGGAAGGCGCCGAGGAACTCGCCGGCCAGATACACGAGCGTCGAAAGGAAGTTCACCGGGACGTCCGCAGCACCGCCGAAGGTGTCGGAGCCCGATGCGACGATGCCGAGGGTGACGGCCGGGTTGAGGTGGCCACCGGAGTTGTACGCGACGACCACACCGACGAAGACCGCGAAGGCCCAGCCGATGGTCACCATCAGGAAGCCGCCGCCGAAGCCCTTGTTCTTCGTCAGGGCCACGTTCGCCACGACACCACAACCGAGGAGGGTGAGCATCCCTGTGCCCAGCACCTCCGACAAAAACACTAGACCGATATTGTCCACGATGACCTTTCTCGTAGTAGCGAGATGCCGGCAGTACCGGAGCAATCCCTTCGCGGTGAGCGATTTCGCAGTCACCATAGCGCGGGCGGGGCGTGAGCGAAATAGTCCCGATGGGCTGCATCATCTGCCTCTTACCGAGACCGTTGGCAGCGCGTAGGTTGGGCACGGAGCACAGTTGCGTGCCCGGCGCTCTAGCGTGCGCCGATCGATCCCGACGAAATGAAGGAATGGTCATGAAAAAGCTTGTCAACGACCCGAAGAACGTTGTCGACGAAGCCGTCGCAGGTTTCGGTGCCGCGCACGCGGATATCGTGCGAGTCTCGCTGGATCCGGTGTTCATCGTGCGGGCCGACGCGCCGGTGGCCGGCAAGGTCGGTATCGTCAGCGGCGGCGGCAGCGGGCACGAGCCTCTGCACGGCGGATTCGTCGGGTCGGGCATGCTGGACGCCGCCGTGCCCGGCGCCGTGTTCACCTCGCCGACACCCGACCCGATCCTGGCCGCGACGAAGGCCGTCGACGGGGGAGCCGGGGTGCTGCATATCGTGAAGAACTACACGGGCGACGTGCTGAACTTCGAGACCGCGGCGGATCTGGCCGAGGCCGATGAGATCGAGGTGCGCACGGTGATCGTCAACGATGATGTCGCCGTGAAGGACTCGCTGTACACCGCGGGGCGAAGGGGAGTGGCGGGCACCGTGCTCGTGGAGAAGATCGCCGGTGCGGCCGCCGAACGCGGTGATGACCTGACGAACGTGGCGACCGTCGCCGAAAAGGTGATCGGCCAGGTGCGCTCTATGGGCGTGGCCCTGACCCCCTGCGTCGTGCCGCACGCCGGCGAGCCGAGTTTCACCCTGGCCGACGACGAGATCGAGATCGGCATCGGCATCCACGGCGAGCCCGGGCGCGAGCGGATCAAGCTCGAACCGGCCGACGCCATCGTCGACCGGATCCTCGGTCCGATCCTGGACGACATCCCCTACGCATCCGGAGACAAGGTTCTGCTCTTCGTCAACGGAATGGGCGGGACGCCGCAGGTTGAGCTGTACATTGTATTTCGACGGGCCGCCGAAGTTCTCGCCGAACGAGGCATCGAGGTGACTCGCACGCTCGTCGGCAATTTCACAACATCACTGGAGATGCAGGGCATGTCGATCACGATTCTCAAGCTCGACGATGAGTTGACCGCCCTGTGGGATGCTCCGGTGCACACAGCCGCACTGCGGTGGGGAAAGTAGGGAAGACCGAATGAGCGTAGACGTCGCATGGGCCCAGGCCTGGATCAGGAGCAGCGCGAAGGTTCTCTCCGAGCACCGCGCCGAGCTGAACACACTCGACCGCGAGATCGGCGACGGTGATCACGGCGAGAACATGGACAGGGGCTTCCAGGCCGTGCTGCCCAAGCTCGATGCGCTGGCCGACGCTGCCACGCCCGGCGAACTGCTCAAGACTCTCGCGGCGACGCTCATTTCCACCGTCGGCGGTGCGGCCGGTCCGCTCTACGGCACGGCGTACCTCAAGGCCGCCGGCGCCGTGAGCGGGGCCGCCGAACTGGACGGCCCGGCCGTCGTCGCCCTGCTCACGGCCGGACGGGACGGCATCGTGCTGCGCGGCAAGGCCGAATCCGGTGACAAGACGATGGTGGATGCCTGGACCCCGGCAGTGGAGGCGGCCGTCGAGGCCGAAGCCGCCGGGGCCAGCCCCAGCCTGATCCTGGCCGCCGCCGCTGACGCCGCCGAGGCCGGCGCCGTCGCGACCGAACCCTGGGTCGCCCGCAAGGGGCGGGCGAGTTACCTGGGGGAGCGGGCCATCGGCCATCGCGACCCCGGCGCCCAGTCGACGGCGCTCATCCTGCGCTGCGGCGCCGATGCGGCCGCACAGTCCTGATCGTGGCTGACCTCAACGACGCTGACCAGAGCGTGGCAGCGTCCCGCGTCGGCGTGGTGTTCGTCTCACACAGCGTCGAGATAGCATCCGGTCTGGTGACACTGGCCCGTCAGATGGCCCCTAACGTCGCCCTGGTGGCCGCGGGCGGAATGGACGACGGCGGCATCGGCACCAGCTTCGACATAATCGTGGCAGGCATCGAGGAAGCCGACCACGGCAGCGGCGTCGTGCTGCTCTGCGACCTGGGCTCGGCCATCCTGACCGCGGAAACCGCGGTGGACTTCCTCGACGACGAGGTGCGGGCACGGGTGCGCATCGCCGACGCACCGCTCGTGGAGGGCGGCGTGTCTGCCGCCGTGGCCGCCGAGATCGGGGGAGACGTCGCGGCGGTGCTGGCGGCGGCCGAGTCGGCCAGTGGCGCCGGGTCGGCACCGGCAGACGCCGCGCCGCCCGCACCGGGCACAGCCGGTACCGAGGAGCTGCCGCAACCGGTCAGCCGCACGGTGACCTTGCGGAACCGGGACGGGCTGCACGCCAGGCCGGCGGCCGACTTCGTGAAGCTCGCCAGCCAATTCGACGCTGAAGTGTCCGTGAACGGCAAGGACGCGCACAGCCTGCTGGGCATCATGTCGCTCGGACTGACCCGGGGGATGAGCGTGGAGATCTCCGGACCCGACGAACGATCGCGGGCGGCGGTAGACGCCCTGGCCGAGTTGATCGAGACCGGCTTCGGCGAAGAATAGTTCCCGCGCAGCCGCTGGTTGGCTGGGCGCGCTTCAGGGGCGTACGCTGTGGCCATGGTCCAGAATGATAAATCCTCGGCCCAGGCTCACCGCAAGGGCGCGAACCGCTTGTTCGACTGGGTAGAAGACCGACTCCGGCCCGCCTTCGACTCGCCGCCCGTCGGCACCTACGACGCGGCCGAGACGACCGGGCTGGCCCAGTGCCCGGTGTGCGGCCGGCCGATGACCGAGCACACCATCGAGCACTCGGCACATGACACCGTGTTGAACTGCCCGGTCCCGCACCCCGGGGCCTGGGACCGGGATGCTTTCGAGCCGGTGAATGAATACGGCATGGTGATCCGTCGTCGCCCGGACGAGGGCTTGCCGGAGTGAGTCTGCGCGGAGTGCGACCGCAGGTGGCGGTCGTCACGCGGATCGCCGACGAGCTGTGAAACCCTCAACCCGAGATTGATTCTCGGTCCAATCTCCGCTTGTTGACATAATGTGCATTATCGGTCATATTTCCATCCCGGGAAAACAGGGTCGGTCCTCGTCCGTCCGGCGTTGGAAACTCTCCGGCTAGATCCCCATCACTGCCCGCCTGGGTCGGCTCGGCAGGGTTTTCGATCGCACTCCGGTCACGGAACGAGAGCGTGCGGAAACCCGAAGGCGCCGCAGGAACGACTCCGGTTGCACCAGTCGTCGCACCCCTTCCGGCTGAAACGGTGCGGCCCGAGCTCAACGCATATTATGTCAAGAAACTCGGCTCAGGCGCCGACGTACGCCGCCAGATGCTGGCCGGTGAGGGTGGACCGTGCGGCGACGAGGTCGGCCGGAGTTCCCTCGAAAACGATCCGGCCGCCGTCGCGACCGGCGCCGGGACCCAGGTCGATGATCCAGTCAGCGTGGGCCATCACCGCCTGGTGGTGTTCAACGACGATGACCGTTTTGCCGGCATCGACCAGCCGGTCCAGCAGGCCGAGAAGCTGTTCGACGTCAGCGAGGTGCAGGCCCGTCGTCGGCTCGTCGAGAACGTACACGCCGCCCTTTTCCGACAGGTGCATGGCCAGCTTCAGCCGCTGCCGCTCTCCCCCGGACAGCGTCGAGAGCGTCTGGCCCAGGCTGAGGTAGCCGAGCCCCACGTCGGCCAAGCCGACGACAATGGCGTGCGCGGCCGGGATCCGGGCCTCACCGGCGCCGAAGAACGCCACGGCCTCGGTGACCGACATTGCGAGAACCTCGCTGATATCGCGGCCACCGAGCCGGTATTCCAGCACGGATGCGTCGAACCGCTTGCCCTCACACACCTCGCAGGTGGTTGAGACCGTCGCCATCGGGCCCAGGTCGGTGAAGATCACGCCGGCGCCGTTGCAATTCGGGCAGGCGCCCTCGGAGTTGGAGCTGAACAGGGCCGGTTTGACACCGTTGGCCTTTGCGAAGGCCTTGCGAATCGGCTCGAGCATTCCCGTGTAGGTGGCCGGGTTGCTCCGGCGTGAGCCGCGGATCGCGCCCTGGTCGATCGATACCACGCCGGCGCCGGCGGGGATCGATCCGTGCACCAGCGAGCTCTTGCCCGAGCCGGCCACGCCGGTGATGACTACGAGCACCCCGAGTGGGATGTCGACGTCGACGTCCTCAAGGTTGTGCTCCGTCGCGCCACGGATCTCCAGGGCACCGGTGGGCGTGCGCACGGCCTTCTTCACTCTCGCGCGGTAGTCGAGGTGGCGGCCGGTGAGGGTGTCGCTGGCCCGGAGGCCCTCGAGGGTGCCCTCGAAGCAGACCGATCCGCCCGCCGTGCCGGCGCCGGGGCCGAGGTCGATGATGTGGTCGGCGATGGCGATCATCTCCGGCTTGTGCTCCACCACGAGCACGGTGTTGCCCTTGTCCCGCAGGCGCAGCAGCAGCTCGTTCATCCGCTGGATGTCATGCGGGTGCAGGCCGATGGTGGGTTCGTCGAAGACATAGGTGACGTCCGTGAGCGACGAGCCGAGGTGCCGGATCAGCTTGGTACGCTGCGCCTCTCCCCCGGACAGGGTGCCGGCCGGCCGGTCGAGCGACAGATAGCCCAGGCCGATCTCGGTGAAGGAATCGAACAGGTGCTGCAAAGCCGCCAGCAGCGGGGCCACCGACGGGTCGTGAATGGTGCGCACCCACGCGGCGAGGTCACTGATCTGCATGGCGCAGGCATCCGCGATGTTGACGCCGTCGATGCGGGACGACCTGGCGCCCTCGCTGAGACGGGTGCCACCGCAGTCCGGGCAGGTCGCGAAGGTGACGGCGCGGTCCACGAAGGCGCGAATGTGCGGCTGCATGGCCTCACGGTCCTTGGCCAGGAACGATTTCTGCACCTTGGGGATCAGGCCCTCGTAGGTCATGTTGATGTCACCGACCTTCACCTTGACCGGCTCCTTGTAGAGGAAGTCGTGCCGTTCCTTCGTGGTGTAGTCACGGATCGGCTTGTCGGCGTTGAGGAAGCCGGAGCCCGTGAAGATCTTGACGCCCCAGCCTTCGGCGGTGTAACCGGGGATGGTGAGCGCACCCTCGTTCAGCGACTTGGAGTCGTCGTACAGCTGAGTCAGGTCGATGTCGTTCACGGTGCCCATACCCTCGCAGCGCGGGCACATTCCGCCAGTGATGCTGAAGCTGCGCCGTTCCTTGGTCGTGGTGCCGCCTCGCTCGATGGTGACGGCGCCGGCGCCGGAGATGGAGGCGACGTTGAAGGAGAACGCCTGCGGCGAGCCGAGGTGCGGCTGGCCGAGCCGGCTGAACAGGATGCGCAGCAGCGCGTTGGCGTCGGTGGCTGTGCCGACCGTCGACCGGGCGTTGGCGCCCATCCGTTCCTGGTCGACGATGATCGCGGTGGTCAATCCGCTGAGCAGGTCGACATCCGGCCGGGCCAGCGATGGCATGAAGCCCTGCAGGAAGGTGCTGTAGGTCTCGTTGATCATCCGCTGGGACTCCGCGGCGATGGTGCTGAACACCAGTGAGCTCTTGCCGGAGCCGGACACGCCGGTGAACACGGTCAGGCGGCGTTTGGGGATCTCGACGCTGATGTCCTTGAGGTTGTTCTCCCGGGCGCCCTGCACCCGGATCAGGTCGTGGCTGTCGGCAACCTGGTTGGACGACGGCGGGGCCGTGGGGGCTGAAGCGTTCATCGTGTCTCCAAGAATGGGTGCCGGGGCTCTGCAGTCGACCAGCTTCGAGCATACGTGAGGATCGCCATGGTCACCGGGCAGTTTGATTGTCGGGTCGACGGCGCGTAGCCGTGGGAGCGGCATCGGATTAGGTTGGCGCCATGCCCAACACCGTCGGACCCACCAGCGCAGTCTTCGCCATCGCCATCGACCCTCGGCAGCTGAGCGCCAGAGAGATAAGCGGCATCCGGGTGGCCTTCGCGGTCAGCGCCGTGGTGGCCATCGCCATCGGGGCGATCCTGCTGGTCTGGACCGAGGCCACCCTCACGGTCATCGCGGTGTTGTTCGGGCTCTATTTCGTGATCAGCGGGGTCGTCAGGATCGCGCGCGGGGTTGCCAGCACCGGGTCGGCCGCCGGCGGCCGGGTGCTCAATATAGTTCTCGGCGTGCTGGTGCTGATCCTGGGCATCCTGGCGCTCCGGAACCCCGAGGGGTCGTTGGCCGTTCTCGGACTGGTCGTCGGCATCGTCTGGATCGTCGAGGGCGTGGCGGCGCTGGTGGAGTACACCACGGACTCCAGCCGCTGGCCCGGAATCCTGCTCGGCGTTGTCGGCGTCCTGGCGGGCCTGATCGTGCTGTTCGCGCCGGTGCAGACCATCGGCGTCCTCGTCACGATCGGCGGCATCATGCTGATCATCTCGGGACTCGTCCAGCTGGTGCGCGCGTTCACCTTCGGGCGGGGCGTCAGTGCCGGGTGACTGACGGTACTAGCTGGTGAAGTCGGAGGTGTCGCCGACGTAGCGGGTGTTGTTCGCCGGGACCGGCTCGACGGCGGCCAGTACGATCTCCGCGGCGAACTCGCTGACGTTGTACAGCTTGCCGGCAGAATCCTGGCGGGCGCTGATGGCACCGGGATTCGCACGCTCGAGCAGGACCGCCGTGATGGTGCCCTGGATCATGTCACCGGAGACGACGACAAAACCGATGCCGGCCTCGGCAAGTTCGGGGATGACGGCGCGGAGCGCGTCCTCGCCGGCCCGCTTGCTGCGGGCCACCGGCTCGTAGACGGCCACGTTCGACGCGGTGTCGACGAAATGCGCCTGGTGGCTCGTGATGAAGACCACGCGGGCGCCGTCGCTGAGCAGCGGCACGGCCGCGGTGAGCAGGTTGACCTGGGCGTCGCGGTTCAACTGCATGGCATAGTCCTCGGCCATGCCGGACTCCATGCCGCCGGAGGCATTCATCACGAGGATGTCGAGTCCGCCGTACTCGGCGCGGATGGTGTCGAACATGGCCGAGACGGATTCCGCGTCGGTGAGGTCGGCGGCCACGGTGATCGCGGTTCCGCCGGCGGCGCGGATGGCGTCGGCCAGCTTGGTGGCGCGCGCTTCCTTGTTGCGGTAGTTGATGACGACCTTCGCGCCGGCTTCGGCGAAGTAGGCGACGGTGTCGGCTCCGATCCCCCGGGACGAGCCCGTGACGAGGATGCGCTTTCCCGAGAGACTGCCGGGCTGGAGGGGATTCATCGTAGGTGTGCTCACGGTGATAAACACTACCAACATGCCCAACACCTCCAAGTGCTAGCGTCATCTGCAAGCGACGCTAAGAGGGGCGACGACATGGTGGATGTGACGGACTACCTGTGGATCGTATGGCTGGTCTTCATCCTGGTCTGCGTCATCATCGAGCTGCTGACCCTGGATTTCACCTTCCTGATGATCGCCGTCGGCAGTCTCGCCGGGCTGGGAGCGAACCTGCTCGGCTGGGAATGGTGGGTGCAGATCCTCGTCGCCGGCGCCGTCTCGGTGCTGCTGTTGCTGCTCATCCGCCCGGTGCTCTTACGCCTGATGGCCAAGAGCGCGGCGGCAGTGCCACCGAGCAACGTGGCCGCGCTGATCGGCATGGGAGGGCGGGTGTCCTCCACCATCGCCGAACTGGGCGGCCTGGTCAGGCTCGACAACGGCGAGACCTGGACGGCCCGCCTCTCCCCCGACCGGACCCCGACCCGCATCGATCCCGGCGAGCGGGTCCTGGTGTCGGCCATCGAAGGCTCCACAGCTGTTGTCGTCCCCGAGGAAAGGACCGATTAACGTGCCAAATCTCGATCAACTCCTGCTCCAGATCTTCATTGTGGTCCTCATCATCGTCGTTCTGGTCTTTGTCGTGGTGGTGCTTGTGCGCACCATCCGCATCATTCCGCAAGCCAGTGCCGGTGTCGTCGAACGCCTCGGCAAGTACCACAAGACCCTGATGCCCGGCCTCAACATCCTGGTGCCGTTCATCGACCGGGTGCGGCCGCTCATCGACATGCGCGAACAGGTGGTGTCTTTTCCCCCGCAGCCGGTGATCACCGAGGACAATCTGGTGGTGTCGATCGACACCGTCGTCTACTTCCAGGTGACGGATGCCCGCGCCGCGACCTATGAGATCGCCAACTACCTCGGCGCGGTCGAGCAGCTGACCACGACCACCCTGCGCAACGTGGTCGGCGGGCTCAACCTTGAAGAGGCTCTGACCAGCCGCGACAACATCAACGGGCAACTGCGGATCGTGCTGGACGAGGCCACCGGGAAGTGGGGCATCAGGGTCGGCCGGGTGGAGCTGAAGGCCATCGACCCGCCGCACTCGATCCAGGACTCGATGGAGAAGCAGATGCGCGCCGAACGAGACCGCCGAGCTCTGATCCTCACGGCCGAGGGCACCAAGCAGTCCGCCATCCTCACTGCGGAGGGCGCGCGTCAGGCCTCGATCCTGCAGGCGGAAGGCCAGGCAAAGGCTGCCGTGCTGCGGGCCCAGGGAGAGGCGGAGGCCATCACCACGGTCTTCAAGGCCATCCACGACGGCGACCCCGACCCGAAGCTCCTCGCCTACCAGTATCTGCAGACCCTGCCCAAGCTGGCGGACGGCACGGCGAACAAGCTCTGGATCGTGCCCAGCGAGCTGACCGAGGCGATGAAGGGGATCGGTCGGGCCTTCGGCCCGACTCCGGTTGCCGGCTCCCACCCGGCTCCCGCCGACGCAGCCGGGATCGGCCCAGAGGCCCCGGGACCCGATCGTGAACGCTGACCTGACGACCTTCCTGTCCCCGCCAGTGCCGCGGATCCTCGCGCACCGGGGCCTGAGCACGCAGGCGCCGGAAAACACCCTGCTCGCCTTTCTACAGGCCATCGTCGGCGGGGCTACGCACCTCGAAACCGATGTGCACGCCAGCAGCGACGGCGTCGCCGTGATCAGCCACGACCCGGTCCTGCCGAATGACGGCCCGGCCGTGAACGCTCTCACGATGGCCCAGCTCAGCCGGGTCGACCTCGGCGCGGGCCAGACCTATTGCTCGCTCGCGGAGGCCTTGGCCGCCTTCCCGGACGCCAGGTTCAACATCGACGTCAAGTCCGCCGACGCCGTGCTGCCCGCCGCGCGCGCCATCCGGGCCGCCGCCGCATCCCGCCGGGTGCTCCTCACCTCGTTTTCTGAGAGCCGGCGACGTCGGGTGCTCCGGGCCGTCCCCGGAGCGGCGACGTCGGCGTCTGCCCAGGGAATCGCCCTGATGCTGGCCGCGGTCGGCCTCCGGCAGCACTGGGCGCTCCCCCGCATCCTGCGCGGGGTCCACGCCATCCAGGTTCCGGTTCGGGCCGGACGGCTGCGTATCGTCACCCCGCGGGTGATCAACCGGATGCATGCCATCGGCGTGGAGGTGCACGTGTGGACCGTCAACGACCCGGCCGTGATGGCCCGGCTGTTGGCGCTCGGCGTGGATGGTCTCGTCACCGACCGATGCGACCTCGCTGCCCATGTGGTCGCCCGGCGGTGAAACCGTCTGCGACAGGCGGCGGTTTCTGAGAGATCCCCGCGAGATCGGCGGTAACGGAAAGATAACGCACAGCTTGATGGTTTAGAACTGAGAATGCATCGCGAGAGGAGACCACACGATGGCAGATCGTAGTTTGCGTGGCATGAGGTTGGGTTCACAGAGCCTGCAGAGCGAAGAGGGCGTGACCTTTTCCCCACGCGTGAGTCACACGTACTTGTGTGCAACGTGCGAACGCGAGACGGTGATGATTTTCTCCGCCGAAGCCGAGGCACCAGATGAGTGGGAGTGCCGTTTCTGCTCCCAGACCGCAACCCGGTTGGTTGATTCGAAGCCCGTGGTCGTCGACCACTCCGACGAAAAGATCGCCCGCACCCACTGGGACATGCTCCTGGAGCGTCGCACCCGGGCCGAGCTCGAAGAGCTGCTGGAGGAACGCCTCGCGGTCCTGCGTCAGCGTCGGGGCCAAAAAGTCGGCGCGTAACCGGCTCAGCGGGCAGCCTGGCTCCCGCGCACACACCTGACGGCGTCGGCTAACCCCGGCGCCGTTTGCGTATCTTCGCGCGGTCGGCGACAACCGGCGCCGGCGCCAACCGGGGGCCGGCGTCGGAGAGCCGTAGGGCTCTGGCCGACACGACGCAGAACAGCAGCCCCGCCAGGCCGAGGCCGGACACGAACCATTCCAGGGGCCGGCCGGCCGTCATCGCCGGTGTGGTCGACACGCTCAGCGGAACGGTCTGGATCATGGCACCGGGCACCCAGGTGGGCAGGCTGTCGAGCGTCTCACCGTCCGGCGTGATGATAGCGCTCGTTCCGACGGTCGAGATGTTCACCACCGTGCGTCCGGCCTCGATGGCTCGGAGCCTCGCGATCGCCAGCTGCTGCACCGACTCATCCGTGCGACCGAAGTCTGCGTTGTTGGTCTGGGCCAGGATGATCTCGGCGTCGTCGTCGATCATCTCGTGCACGAGCTGGTCGTCGGCGATGTCGAAGCAGATGGCGATGCCCGCGATGATGCCATCGATGTCGAAGACATTGTCCCGGGTGCCGATCTCGTAGTCCCGGGAAACCAGGTCGATCAGATCGGGCGCGAACGGTCGCCAGAAGGCCCGGTCCGGCATGTACTCCGCGAACGGGACCGGGTGCACCTTGTCGTAGAGGTCGACGGCGCCGTCGTCGGCCGTCCAGAGCAACGAGGTGTTGTAGAACTTGCCGTCCCGCTCGGTGATGGTTCCGGCGATCAGCGGAGCATCCATGGCCCGGCTGATGTAATCCGCAACGCGGGCCGATTCCGTCGAGCGGAGCGGGTCGACGTCGATGCCGTTCTCCGGCCAGACGACGAAGTCGACAGGGTCACCCACCAGTGGCAGGGTCGCCGAGACGTGGTCGTTCAGGATCTGGCCGGGCTCATTCTGCGCGAACAGGCCGGCGTCGGAGGCGCCCTGCACGGCCGCGATACGGGCGGTCCCGCTTTGCAGGGTCGGCCAGGCGGGGAACGCCAACAGCACCGCCACCGCGGCCACCGCGATCGCAGACCTGGCGCCGACGCGCACCCCGGGCTCGCGGCACAGTTGCACAGCCAGGGCGCTGAGCCAGACCATCACAAAACTGAGACCGGACATGCCCACCCAGGCGATGAGCCCGTTGAACGGGCTCTCGGATTGGGAGATGGCGATGCGGCCCCAGGCGAAACCACCGTATGGCCACACCGCGGAAATCGCTTCCCGAGCCGTCCACAACCCGGCGACGACGACCGGCAGGACACCGATCCGGCCGGCGACGGACGGCCAGAGGCGTGGGCCGACGTTCAGCACCACTGCGGTGAGCGCCAGGCCGACCGCGAAGAAGAGCGCCTCGAGCCCGGCCAGGGCCAGCCAGGGCACCGGGCCGAGGTACAGGGTGAGCCAGCTGATGTGGATGAGCCAGAACGACAGGCCGGCCACCAGGCCGACCAGCAGGCCCGTCCAGGGCCCGCGTCCGAGTAGGGCCAGGAACATCAGCGCCGCACCGACGGGGGCCAGGATCCACCAGGACCGATCCGGGAACCCGGCGTCCATGATCGCGCCGGCGCCGGCGGCCAGCAGAATCGCCGCCCACAGGGGCAGGCCGGTGCGTCGGAGTATGCCGGTGTTCACTTCAATAGCCTAAGCGACCGAGGAATACGCCACGATGCCGCGCCGAATGGAGTCCATCGCCACCCGCGCCGTCCGACCGACGGGGCCGTCCGCGACGAGCGAGAGCTGGTCGAGGAGGTCGATGGTCTGCTTGGTCCAACGCACGAAGTCACCCGCAGCCATCTCGGCCTCCTCCAGCACCAGGCCGAGCGAGTCGCCACGCGCCCATTTCCACATCGCCAGGCTCAGACCACCCGCGAGGGGGTTGCTGCCGGGCAGCTTGTGGTCCCGTTCGAGGTCGTCGAGCTGGCTCCACAGGATCGAGGTGGCGTCCAGCGCGGGCCGGAACGGGCCTTTGGGCAGGAACCTCTCGTCGGTCTCGCCCTCGTCCCGGCGCGGTTCGAAGACCAGGGCGCACGCCATAGCGGCGAGGCTGGGCGCATCGAGGGAGTTCCAGAGGCCACGGCGCAGCGATTCGGCGACGAGCAGGTCGCGGTCGGCGTAGATGCGGCGCAAGATGCGGCCGCTCTCGCTCAGCGTTACGGCGCGGCCCTCGCCGGGCACAAGGTAGCCGAAGCCGAGCAAGACATCGGTGACCCTGTCGAACACCCGGGCGACGGCCCCGGTGCGGGCCGTGATCTGGCTGGTCAGCGCCTCGGTCTCCCGGGTCAGTTTCCACCACCTCTGTGCCCAGCGGGCGTGGGCTTCGCGGTCCGGGCAGCTGTGGCAGGGGTGCGCGCGCATGCGCTTCCGCAGAGCGGCCAATTCCTTCTGGCGCCGGTCCCGGCCCCGCGCATTCGAATCGGCGGCGGCATTCTCACGTTCGAGGTCGGACAGACGTCGCCGGATGCCCGAATACTCGGTGAAGTCGCCCAGGTGGCAGGCCATCGAGGTGGCGTACCCGTCCAGCGAACTCTGCTGCTGCCGCACCCGGCGGGCCAGGTCGACCACGGCGCGGTCGGCCTGGAACTGTGCGAACGAGGACTCCAGAACCTCCCGGGTGTGTTCCCGGCCGAACTGGTCGATGAGGTTGACGGCCATGTTGTAGGTGGGTTTGAAGCTGGAGTTCAGCGGGTAGGTGCGCCGGGACGCCAGCGAGGCGACGGCCTGCGGGTCCAGGCCCTGCTGCCACTGGATGACGGCGTGCCCCTCAACGTCGATGCCGCGGCGGCCGGCGCGACCGGTGAGCTGGGTGTACTCCCCCGGCGTGATCGGAACCCGCGCTTCACCGTTGAACTTCTCGAGCTTGTCGAGCACCACGGTGCGGGCCGGCATGTTGATACCCAACGCCAGCGTCTCCGTGGCAAAAACGGCTTTGACCAGTTTCTTCTGGAAGAGCTCTTCGACGACTTCCTTAAAGGCGGGCAGCATGCCGGCGTGGTGGGCTGCCACGCCCCGTTCAAGACCGTCGAGCCACTCCCAGTAGCCCAGAACGGCAAGGTCCTCGTCGAGCAGGGTGCGGCAGCGTTCGTCGACGATCTGCCGGATCTGATCGCGCTCGGCGGTGTCGGTGAGGCGCACGCCGGCGCGGAGGACCTGGCGCACGGCCTGATCGCAGCCGACCCGGCTGAAGATGAAGAAGATGGCGGGCAGCAGGTGCTTGCCCTCGAGCATCCGCACGATCTCGGCTCGGTCCATGCGACCGGACTCCGCTTGCGCGCGCTGCTGGTGGTACCTGCTCTGGTTCGAGCCGCGGCGGCCACGGCCTGACCTGTCGGAGAGCGGCCGACCTCCGGCCTGATTCAGTCGCACCAGCTCCGGGTTCACCCGGTGGGTGGCGGCCAGCCCCGACGAATCGAACAGGTCCAGCATCTTGCTCTTGACCAGCACGTGCTGGTCCAGTGGGACCGGCCGTTCCTCCGAAACAATGACGTCGGTGTCGCCGCGGACGGCCTGCAGCCAGTCACCGAATTCCTCAGCGTTGGACACCGTCGCGCTCAGCGACACCATCCGCACCGACTGGGGCAGGTGGATGATGACCTCTTCCCAGACCGCCCCGCGGAAGCGGTCGGCCAGGTAATGAACCTCGTCCATGATGACGAACGCGAGATTGCCGAGCAGGTCGGAATCGGCGTAGAGCATGTTGCGGAGCACTTCGGTCGTCATCACGACGATCCGGGCGCCGGCGTTGACGTTGGTGTCCCCCGTGAGCAGGCCCACCTGGTCTGCGCCGTATTCGGCGACGAGCTCCTGGAATTTCTGGTTGCTCAGCGCCTTCATCGGCGCGGTGTAGAAGACCTTGGCGGTCTTCTGCTGCATGGCCAGGAAAATGGCGAACTCGGCGACGACGGTCTTGCCGGCGCCGGTGGGCGCGGCGACGAGCACGCTGTTCCCGGCCTCGAGCGACGCCCCCGCGGCGAGCTGGAAGGAATCCAGGTCGAAGCGCAAGCCCCGACGGAATGTCTCGAGTTTGGGGGTCTGCGCCCGCAGGCGTGCTGCTGTGTACCGGTCCGCCGGTGACTGGAGGTCTGTCATCTGGTGCGCTAGAGCGCCAACTCCCGTTCGAGGGCACGGGCGCGCCGGGCGGCGCGCTTGTCGTGCAGGTACGCGATTCCGTATGCGGCGAAGTACAGCAGGATCATCGGGACCGCGAGCATGAACATCGAGATCACGTCGGCGGCCGGGGTGGCGATGGCGGTGAAGAGGATGATCACCAGAACGGCGATGCGCCAGGACTTGATGATCGAGGCGGCGCTGATCACCCCGGCAAAATTGAGCAGGACCACAAAGACGGGCAACACAAAGGCGATGCCGATGGCGACGAGTAGTTTGAGGGTGAAATCCAGGTAGTTCTGGGCGTTGATGAAGGCCGCGTCCTCCGGCGGCGCGAAGCTCGTCATGAGGCCGACGACCTGCGGCAGCACATACCAGCCGGCCGCACAGCCGGCGAGGAACAGGGGCACCGCCGTCAGCACGAAGCCGTAGACGTACTTCTTCTCGCCGCGGGTGAGGCCCGGCATCAGGAACGCGAAGATCTGGTACAGCCAGATCGGGCTGGACACCACCAGGCCCACGTAGAACGCGATCTTCAGCTTGAGGTCGAAGGCAGAGGTGATGTCGGGGTAATTGATCTGTGCGTTCCGGTCCTGCGCCTCGATGATGGCGTAGATCGGTTCGCGCAGCGCGGACCAGACTCCCTCGGAGAGCATCCAACCTATGATGGCTCCGACGAGGATACCCGCGGCGGCACGGAACAGGCGCTTGCGCAGCTCGACCAGATGCTGGCCCAGCGACATCGTGCCCGCACGGTTCGCACGCTTGGTGGTGCGCACGGCCACGGGAGTTAGGACTTCGTCTGGTCGCCCGGGCCGACGGTCCGCGTCGTACCGTCAGCGGCGTCCGGGTGCGCCGGCGTGCCGGTCTTGTCTGCAGGCTCGTCAACGGTGTCGCTCTTGATCTCGTTCTTGAAGATCTTCATTGACTGGCCGAGGCTGCGGGCCAGGCCGGGCAGCTTGGGCGCACCGAACAACAGCAGGATGACGACGAGGATGATCAGAAAGTGCCATCCGGTCAGATTGCTCAACATGAGGGTCGATCCTCTGGCTTGTAGGGAGTGTGTTGGATTAGTTTACCCCGGTTGATCCTGAGATCCCGCCGGTGCGCTCGTCGGTGCGCACGCTCGATGCGAGCCTGGTCGATCGCGGCGGCCAGGTCCCGTCGCTTCTGGAACACCGCCGGTGAGAATGGTTTCCTCGGCAGCGCGGTGTCGAGGTCGAGTTCGGCCAGCTGGTCGCCAAGGTCTTCGAGGGCGCCGAAGGTGACCATCAGCTTGCGAAACAGGCGCACCGCGAACCAGGCCAGCATCGCGAGGAGCCCGGCGACCAGCAGCGCCCAGATCAGGATCCAGGACCAGACCGGCATCAGGTCGTCGCCCCGGCGGTGGGCTCGCTCTGCGCGGTAGCCGGCGACTCGTACCGGGCGGCGCCGGCGGCCGCCCACTCGGCGACGGTCTGTCTGGCCAGGCCCGGATCCACCACGGTGACGACGCCGGACAGGCCGGCAACGAGCCGTTTGAGACCGTGGAAGTGCGACACCCGCACCTGCGCCCTGGAGCGTCCCTCGTCGTCGGCCGGTCCGTGCGGAACCGGCCCATAGTCGGCGAGGAGTTCCAGGGCCGCAGCCGGCAGTTCGATCGTGACGGTGAGGTCGTCGGCCGTGCCCTGGAACAGGGTGTCCGGCAGGAGGACGCCGTCATCGTGGGCGTCAGCGGGCACATCCGTCGAACGCAGGTTGCTCATCCGGTCGAGTCGGAATGTGCGCATGGCCTCGCGCAGATGGCACCAGCCGCGCAGGTACCAATCGCTGTCGACCGATTCGATCCGCAACGGGTCGACACAGCGATGCTCATCGGTCCCCCGGGCATTGAGGTAGTCGAATTCCACCTGGGTACCCGCCCGCACGGCGGCTTGGATGACCGAAATGGCCACGTCGGCGTCGGTGCGGGACACCGCGAGCTGGCTGGGAGCGCCCGTGGAGCTGCGGGTGAGCTTGGCCATCAGCGTGGCGATGGCGTCCCGGTCGCCGTTCTCGGGGAGGGCGGAGAGATACTGCAGCCCGGCGATGAGCGCGGCTGCCTCTCGGGCCGAGAACCGCGGCGAATCGTCGATGGCTACCAGGTGGGTGAGGACGATGTTGTCGTTGGTTTCGAATTCGTCCCACTGGATGTCGAAGAGGTCGCCGTGCAGGTACTGCCGGGTCTCCCCAGGCACCCCCGACATGGCGATGAGGTTCACCGCATCCCGCACCCGCTCGGGAGTGACCCCGAAGTGGTCGGCCACCGCGGTGACGCTCACTTTGTCGTGGTCCATCAGATACGGCACGAGGGACAGCAGGAAGGTGAGCTTGTCCGATGCTCCGAACGCGACGGGCTTGGCGGCGGTCATCGTGCGGCCTCCGGCCGGGGCAGTGGCGTCTCGATCAGTGGGGCGTGGCTGTCCCGCACCCGGCGGAGCCGTTCCAGGACGGCGTCGATCAGGGTGGGCGGGGACAGCACGTAGACCTCCGGTCCGTAGCCGGCCAGCTCGTCGGCGAGGATGTTGACGTCGGTGTAGTGCAGTTCGACGCTGTCCGCGGCGCTTCCGGGCTCGCCGCGCTTGCTCAGCCGCACCGCGGCATCCGAGCCGGGTTCGACGGTGATCAGTGCGACCTGGGCCTGCCATAACGCGTCGAGTTCGGCGAGGGCCCGTTCGCCCTGACCGTCCTCGGCCGGCGCGATGGTGCGACCGGGCACGGTCACCACGGGGCCGACGATCCTGGCGAGCAGGAAGGTGCGGGTGGCTCCGGCATCCTGATCGGCGGCGTACAGGTGCCACCGGCCCTCGTGCAGCACCACGGCCAGCGGGGCGATGACCCGGCGGCGCGGCGCGCTCTCGCCCGGTTTGAGGTAGAGGAATGCGACGACCTGGCCGCGGTCCATGGCCTTGCCGAGGGGTTCGAAGGACGCCTCGCGGGCGCGCAGCGACGGTGCGTAACCGATCACAGGGTCGCTCGAGTCGATGCCGAGAGAGTTGAGCTTGGTGAGTGCGCGGCGGGATTCGGCGGAGAGGGACCCCTCCCGCCACACCGCGGCGGCGAGTTTGAGCAGCATGATCTCGTCGGGCGAGAAGACGATGTCTGCCGGCAGGTCGTAGAGTCCCTTGGGGATGCGGTAGCGCAGATGGTGGTTGCTGCCCGGGTCGTCGGGCGACTCGATGGTCTCGAGCGGGATGCCCAGTTCCCGGATGTCGTCCTTGTCGCGTTCGAACTGCCGCTCGAGGCTGGCGTTGTCACCGCCGACCCGGAACCGTTGCCGGTAGCCCTGGACGGTCGAGAGGATGTCGGCCTTGGTCAGGCCGATCTGGGTGGCAATGAGCGCAAGGACCAGGCTGAAGAGGCGTTCTTCGACAGTGACCGGGTGCGGCTGTTCTGGGGTGGGCGACACGTACGCGATTCTATCGGTGGTGCACTCAATGGTCGGCCCATCCCGTTGGGGACCGCGGGATGGGCCGGGAAGCCGGTTAGTCGACGCCGAGGATGTCTACGACGAAGACCAGCGTGGAGCCGGCCGGGATGGTGTCGGTCGCCTGGTCGCCGTAAGCCTGGTCGGGCGGGAGGACGGCAACGATCTGGGATCCGACGGTCTGGCCGATGAGAGCGTTGGCGAAGCCGGGGATCACGCCGCCCTCGGTGGTGGAACCGTCCGCGGCCACGAAAGCGGCCGGGGTTCCGGCGGCCCAGCTGGAGTCGAAGACCTCTTTGGAGTCCCAGACGACACCGGTGTAGTGCACGGTGACCGTGGACCCGTCGGTGACGGTCTCGCCGTCGCCCTTCTTGAGCACGCCGACCTTCAGCTCGGTGGGCGGCTCGGCCGAGGGAATCGTGATGCCGGGGGTGCCGTCATCCGCGAGGACCACGGCGGGCAGTCCGGCCACGGGCAGCTGGTCGGCGCCGTCGGCGCGGGTGAGGTACGCCTTGACGACGTCGAGCACGAACACGAGCGAATCGTCCGCGGCGACGCCGATGTCTTCGTTGCCGCCGGCCGGACCGAAGGTGTCGGCCGCCGACGCGACAACGGCGACCCTGGAGCCCACCTGGGCACAGAGCAGACCGTCGGTCAGGCCGGTGAGGGTCTGGTCGTTGAGGACAAAGCTGGCCATGGTGGTGCCGTCGTACGAGCTCTGCTCAATGGCCTCACCCGTGGTGGCGTTGAAGACGCTGAGGTCGACCTGCACCTTTTGGCCTTCGGTGAGGCCGGGGCCGGTGCCGTCGATGATCTCGCTGCGCTGAGTGGTCTCGGTCTTCAGCGGGGTCGGGAAGTCGACGGTGGGGGACGAACCGAACTTGCCGGTCACCTCCACCAGCTTGGACGCGTCGCCGGAGGACACCGGAGCCGTGCAGCCGGCATTGTCGGGGCCGGCGCTGCAGGCGGTCAGGGTCGCGAGCACCAGGCCGGCGGTTGCGATAAGTGCGGGAACTTTACGCACGGGTCCTCATTTCGATACGGGGAGGCGGCAGCGTGATGCCGTCGAGTGACTTTCGGGGTGAATGCTGGCCGAAACCGCTGGTGCGGGCGGCAGGCCGAAGCCCATCCTATCCGGCGTCGAGGTCCCGAGCCTTGGAGAGCGCCGCGCCGTTCTCGGCGGTGCGGTTGCGCTTGCGCATCACCTTGGCGCTGACGGACCTCTCGCCCAGGGCGCCCGGGGTCCACAGCTCGACGTCGGCGTCGCTGAAGTCAGTTTTTGAAGGGCGACGCTTGAGCTCGGGCAGGATCGTGTCCGGTGCGAGACGGCGGGCGGTGATGAGGAAACCGGTGTGACCGATCATCCGGTGGTCGGGGCGAACCGCGAGGCCTTCCACGTGCCAGCCACGCACCATCGTCTCGTGTGAATCGGGGTTGGTGTAGTTGCCGGTGGCGCGGATGGCCTCCGCGACGCGGGACAGCTGGGTGACGGTGGCCACGTAGCAGAGCAGCACTCCCCCGGGCTTGAGCGCGTCGGAGACGACAGCGATGCACTCCCACGGGGCGAGCATGTCGAGCACGACCCTGTCGACCGACTGGGCCGGCATGGTCTCCGGCAGCGTGTCGGCGAGGTCGCCGAGCGTGATGGACCAGTTCTGCGGGTCGCTGCCGAGGAAGGTGGCGACGTTGGCGCGGGCCACGTCGGAGAATTCCTCCCGGCGTTCGAAGGAGGCCAGGGTGCCGGCCGGGCCGATGGCGCGGAGCAGCCAGAGGGACAGCGCCCCGGAGCCGACGCCGGCCTCGACCACCGTGGCGCCGGGGAAGATGTCGGCCTGGGCGAGGATCTGGGCGGCATCCTTGGGGTAGATGATGGCCGCGCCGCGGGGCATGCTCATGACGAAATCGATGAGCAGCGGACGCAACGCGAGGTGTTCGACGCCCACGTTGTTGGTGACGACGGACGCGTCGGGCAGGCCGATGATGTCGTTGTGCTCGAGGATGCCCCGGTGGGTGTGGAAAGTCTTGCCCGGTTCGAGGGTGATGGTGTTCAGCTTGCCCTTGGGGCCGGTGAGCTGCACTCTGTCGCCGGCGCGGAACGGACCGCTGTTCTGGATGACCTGGTTGTCGCTCATGCGCGTGTTGCGTCCTCGGTGTGGGTAACGGTGCGGGTGGATGGGGAAGGTCGTCGGGTCAGGTAGAGCTCCGTCAGGGTGGCCAGCGAGCTGCCGGTCAGGCTCTGCACCAGCGTGTAGTGCTCACTCTCCTCGAGGGGAACCATGTGCGGAACCGCGACGACGACGGCGCCGGAGGCGACGGCCGCTGCGACGCCGGGCAGGGAGTCCTCGATCGCGACGGAGTGCCTGGGGTCGACGCCGAGGATGCCCGCAGCGGTGAGGTAGGCCTCGGGGTGCGGCTTGCTCTGCTGCACCATGTCGCCGGAGACGATGGTGGCGAAGGCGTCGAAGCCAACGAGGTCGGCGATCTGGCGGGCCATCCTGTGTTCGGACATCGTCACCAGGGCCATCGGCATCCCGGCGCCGTGCAGTTCGGTGAGCAACTCGTGGGCCCCGGGGCGCCACGGGATGCCGGCCGAACCGAGCTGCTCCTGAACCCGGGTGGTCAGCACCTCGACGATGGCCTCAGCGGCGAGGTTCACCCCGCGGTTCTGCAGGATGGCGGCGGAGCCGAGCAGGCCGGAGCCCACCAAGAGCATGGCGTCTGCGTGCGTCCAGACGCCGCCGAAGGACTCCACGAGCTCGTGTTCGGCTCGCATCCAGTACGGTTCGGTGTCGACCAGGGTGCCGTCCATGTCCCAGAGAACGGCGGCGGGTGGGGACGAGAATGCGGGGATCAGTGTCACGGGGTTCAAGTTTAGGGGGCACGGCCTATCCTTGAAGGAGGCAACCCAGTCGTGGTGGCCGGAATACACGAGGTTTCACTCAAGTGACAGACGGCAATGGGTTCCTCAGCGGACGTCTCCTGGTGGTCGCCTTCGAAGGATGGAACGATGCGGGTGAAGCCGCAACGGGCGCCGTCAGCACGCTGAAAGAGCTCCTCGATGTCGAAGAGGTCAAGCGGATCGACCCCGAACTCTACTTCGACTACCAGTTCAACCGCCCCAGCATCTCCACCGATGAGGACGGCCACCGGGTCATCGAGTGGCCGAGCGCGGTCATGTACGGTCCCGTCGTTCCCGGGGCCAGCGGGGTTCCGTTGGCCGAAGACGCCCAGCTCAAGGTCAGCGGCACCAACGCCGGAAACATCTACCTGCTGGTCGGAACGGAGCCCTCGCGCAGCTGGAAGAGCTTCACTGCCGAGATCCTGGACTCCGTGCTCGCCGCGGATGTGAGCGGGATCGTCTTCCTCGGCGCGATGCTGGCGGACGTGCCGCACACCCGGCCGATCTCGATCTTCGTCTCGAGCGACAATCCCGAGGTGCGTGCCGAGTTGCAGATCGAGCGCAGCAGCTACGAGGGGCCCGTGGGCATCCTCAGCGTGCTGGCCTCGGCGGCCGAGACCGTGGGTATCCCGAGCCTGTCGATCTGGGCATCCGTGCCGCACTACGTGCACAACGCTCCGTCGCCCAAGGCCATGCTCGCCCTGATCGACAAGCTCGAGGAGATCATCGACGTTGTGATCCCCCGCGGCGACCTGGTTACCGACGCCTCCGAGTGGGAGACGGGCATCGACGCCCTCGCCGCCGAGGACGAGGAGATGGCAGCGTACATCGGTCAGCTCGAGCAGGCCAGGGACACCGTCGACTCACCGGAGGCCAGCGGAGAGGCGATCGCCCAGGAGTTCGAGAAGTACCTGCGGAAACGCGGCGACGGCGGCCGGGACGGCTGGGCCGACGGCCGTCAGGGCCCGGAGCCCCGCCAGCCCTAAGGCGGACCAGCCAGGGTGGGCTAGAGCTTGACGCCCAGGAGCGCGTCGATCGCCGCGGCGACGAGGGCACGGTCGTCCACGCCGGCCGCCACAGCAGCGTCCACAGCGTCCAGGGCACCCCGGGTGTCGAGATCGTCGACCAGCGCGGCGCGCATCCGCTCGACAACCGCCGCAGCGCTCTCGAACGCCGAGACTGCAGCGCCGGCCGCGGAGTCAACGGGGTCGACGGGGCCGAAGGCCGACGTCCACGCCGCCAGGCGAGCCTCGGCATCAACCAACTGCTGCGCGGTCCACTCCCAGTCGGTGCGGTAGTGCTGAGCGAGCAGGGCCAGGCGGATGGCGCGTGGGTCGGTGCCGCCGGCCCGAAGGCGGGAGACGAGAACCAGGTTGCCCAGCGACTTGCTCATCTTCTCGCCCTGGTAGGCGACCATGCCGGTGTGGCTGTACACCTGGGCCAGCGGATGCCCGGACAGCGCGGCGGCGTGGCCGGCGCTCATGTCGTGGTGCGGGAAAATCAGGTCGCTCCCGCCGCCCTGCACGGTGAAGTCGGTGCCGAGCTCGGCGAGGGCGATGACCGAACACTCGATGTGCCAGCCGGGGCGGCCGGCCCCCACGGGTGACTCCCAGGAGGGCTCTCCCGCGCGGGCGGCACGCCAGAGCAGCGGGTCGAGCCTGTCGCGCTTTCCGGCCCGGTCGGGGTCTCCCCCGCGCTCGGCGAACAGGGTGAGCATGGTGCTCTGATCGAGGTTGCTCTCCTCGCCGAGGGCCCACGGCGCCTGGCGCTCGGCCGCCCGGATGTCGAAGTACAGGTCGGCGCCGGGTCCGTCGGGCGTGGGCAGCGCATCCGGTGTCGGCACCTTGTAGGCCAGCGCGGACTGGCGCAGTGCCAGCACCGCGGCGCTGATGTCGTCGATGACGTCGGTCACGGCCACAAAATCGTCGGGCGGGATGATGCCCAGGGACTCCATATCGGCCCGGAACAGGTCGGTCTGCTCCACGGCGAGGTCACGCCAGTCGACGCCGGTCGCGGTGGCACGTTCCAGCAGCGGGTCGTCGACGTCGGTCACGTTCTGGGCGTAGTGCACCCGGTAACCGCCGTCACGCCACACGCGCTGCAGCGTGTCGAAGGCGAGGTAGGTGGCCGCGTGGCCGAGGTGGGTGGCGTCGTACGGCGTGATGCCGCAGACGTACAGCCTGGCCACGTCGGTCGGTTTGGCTTCGACGATCGAGTCCGTCGCGGTGTCGTGCAGGCGCGGGGCCTGTGAGAGTCCCGGAATCGACGGGATGACGGGGTGTGACCAGGCGCGCATACTTCCAGCCTAACTACGCCGTGATGGTGCTCGTGCCCAGCAGGATCATCACGACGATGCCCAGCGCAATGCGGTAGACCACGAACGGCATGAAACTGCGCTTGGAGATGTAGTTCATGAAGAAGCCGATGACGAACAGCGCCACGACGAACGCCACGACGGTGGCGACGAGGGTTTCCAGCGGGCCGAACAGTTCGGGCGTGCAGTTCGCGGCGGCCACGACGCAGGGTTCCTTGATGGACTTGTAGACCTGGTAGAAGCCACTGCCGAGAACGGCGGGGATCGCGAGCAGGAACGCGTATCGGGCGGCGGCGGCCCGCTCGTAGCCGAGGAACAGGCCGGCCGTGATGGTGCCGCCGGAACGCGAGACCCCGGGGATGAGCGCCAGCGCCTGGGCGAAACCGAAGATGACGCCGTGCCCGACGGTGAGGTCGTCCAGTTTGCGGCGCTTGGCACCGACATAGTCGGCGACACCCAGGAGCACGCCGAACGCGATGAGCATGATCGCGGTGACCCATAGGTTGCGCAGGCTGGTTTCGATCTGGTCCTGGAAGAGCAGGCCCAGGATGACGATGGGCAGGGTGCCGAGGATGATCAGCCATCCCATCCGGGCATCCGCGTCGCTGCGCGGTACCTTGCCGACCAGGGACTTCGCCCATTGGCCGATGATGCGCACGATGTCGCGCCAGAAGAAGATCACCACGGCCGCCTCGGTGCCGATCTGGGTGATCGCCGTGAACCGGGCGCCGGGGTCCTCACCGGTGCCGAGGAACTGACCCACGATGCTGATGTGGGCGCTGGAGGAGACCGGCAGGAATTCGGTCAAGCCCTGGACCAGGCCCAGGATGACCGCGTTGAGGAAGTCCACGTGATACTCGTTTCGCTTGTGCGGTGTGCTGGCCGTTAGCGCTTCAGTGGGCTAGTACGTCGTCAGCAGATCGGTCAAAACCGTCCTGCCAAACACTAATGCGTCCAGTGGCACACGCTCATCAACGCCGTGGAACAGCGCCGGAAAATCCAAATCGGCTGGGAGTTTCAGCGGGGCGAAGCCGTATCCTTTGATGCCCAGTTTGCTCAACGCCTTGTTGTCGGTGCCGGCAGGCATGAGGTACGGGAGCACCGGAGCGCCCGGGTCGTGGGTGCCGAGGGTCTGGACGATCCGGTCGATCAGCGGGCCGGCGAACTCGGTCTCCAGCCCCACGTCCTGGTGCATCACCACGATTTCGATATCCGGGCCGACCAGCTCGGCCAGTTCGGCCAGCACGGCGTCTTCCTCGCCGGGCAGGGAACGCACGTCGATGAGGGCCTCGGCGCGATCGGGGATGACATTGTGCTTGTAGCCGGCTTGCAACACCGTCGGGTTCATGGTGGTGCGCAGGCTCGCCTGGATGAATCCGGATGCTGTGCCCGTCGCCAGGGCCAGCTCGTCCGGACCCATGGACTGCGGCTCCACACCGAGGATCCGGGCGATCTCCGAAAGCAACTGCCGGGTGGTGTTCGTCAGGCGGATCGGCCACTGCCGCCGACCCACCTTGGCGACGGCCTCGGCGAGCCGGGTGATGGCGTTGTCCGTGACCAGCCGGGAACCGTGGCCGGCCGGGCCGTGCGCCACGAGCTTGAGCCAGATGAGAGCCTTCTCACCGGTTTGGAGCAGGTAGGCCCGCTGGCCGCCGATGCTGATCGAGTAGCCGCCGACCTCGCTGATGGCCTCGGTCGCTCCCGCGAACAGGTCCGGGCGGGTGTCGACGAGGTGGTGCGAGCCGTACACTCCCCCGGCCTCCTCATCGGCGAAGAACGCGATGACGAGGTCCCGCTCTGGCTGGCCACCCTGGTCGAGCACATCCGTGAGGGACGCCAGGATCATCGCGTCCATGTTCTTCATGTCGACGGCGCCGCGCCCCCACAGCATGCCGTCCTTGATCTCGCCGCCGAACGGATCCACCGACCAGTTCGCCGGGTCGGCGGGCACCACATCGAGGTGGCCGTGCACGACCAGTGCGCCCTTGCTGCGGTCGCGGCCGGGTACCCGGGCGACCACGCTGGTGCGACCCGGCTCCGAATCGAACAGCTCCGGCGCCAGGCCCAGGGCGCGCAGCTTCTCGGCGACGTACTCCGCCGCATCCGTCTCGCCGTTGGAGCGCCCCTCGCCATAGTTCGTCGTGTCGAACCTGATGAGGTCGCGGGCGATCTCGGTGGTGAGGTCGAGAGCATTGGCCGAAACGGGGCCGGTGGCGGGGGCTGTCATGCAGTTCACGCTACCGGGCATGGAACCCACCGGTGTCCGGAAGTGGTTTGGATCCGTGCTAAGTTATTCCCCGGCAGCAAAACATAACTGCGGCCAAAACATCCAGTCCGGGTGGCGGAAATGGCAGACGCGCTAGCTTGAGGTGCTAGTGCCCGTATAGGGCGTGGGGGTTCAAGTCCCCCCTCGGACACGGAGATTGTTGGTAAGACAACGATCAACGAGAACTGGTTGAGACAGTTCACGGGCCGGATCTCAGGATCCGGCCCTGTCTCGTTTAACGAGACTTCTGGCGACTCGGTATTGCTCGTCGTCAGCGCGCACCGACGGTGCGCCGCGCTCTGCGCCCGGTGAAGATTCCCGGAACGCGACAGGTCACGTGCCGTCGCCACAATCCTGATGCTAGAGTCATCCCAGGCGCTCGTGAGAGCGCTCTCACAGAGACCAGGCCCGGCTGCGCCGGCGGATTCAGAACAATGGATCCCCGCGACACCCGGTCCCTTGAAACCGAAAAGGTGCACGCATGAAGTTCGGCCACTTCGACGATGAAGCCAGGGAATATGTCATCGAGACCCCGTTGACTCCCTACCCGTGGATCAACTATCTCGGCAGCGAGGACTTCTTCTCGCTGGTCTCGCACACGGCGGGCGGGTACACCTTCTACAAGGACGCCAAGATGCGCCGCCTGACTCGCTACCGCTACAACGACGTCCCCACAGACTCCGGTGGACGCTACTTCTTCATCAAGGACGGCGACGACGTCTGGACGTCCAGCTGGCTGCCGATGAAGAAGGACCTCGATTTCTTCGAAACCCGGCACGGCATGGGTTACACCCGCATCACCGGCGAACGCGGCGGCCTGCGGGTCTCCACGCTGTACTTCGTTCCACTCGGTGAGACGGCGGAGGTGCAGAAGGTCACGATCACCAACACGTCGGATGCGGTCAAGACCTTCTCCCTGTTCTCCTACCTGGAGTTCTGCCTGTGGAACGCCCAGGACGACCAGACCAACTACCAGCGCAACCTTTCCATCGGCGAGGTCGAGGTCGACGGCAGCGCGATCTACCACAAGACCGAATACCGGGAGCGCCGCGACCACTACGCCGTGTACGGCGTGAACGCCGAGATCGCCGGCTTCGACACCGACCGCGAAACCTTCGTCGGACTCTACGAAACCCTCGCGGAGGCCAAGGTCCCGCACGCCGGCGCCGCGGCGAATTCGATGGCCTCCGGCTGGTACCCGATCGGCTCCCACCAGGTCGACTCGACCCTGCAGCCCGGGGAAAGCCGTGACCTGGTCTTCGTTCTCGGCTACGTCGAGAACAACGCCGAGACCGGCGAGGAGAAGTGGGCCGACGACGCCAAGCAGGTCATCAATAAGACCCGGGCCCAGGCCCTCCTCGCGCGTCTGTCCACCACCGAGGCCGCGGATGCCGCCTTCGACGCCCTCGGGGTCTACTGGACGGACCTGCTTTCCGCGTACACGGTGACCTCGCCCGACGACAAGCTCAACCGGATGGTAAACATCTGGAACCAGTACCAGTGCATGGTGACCTTCAACATGAGCCGCTCGGCGTCGTACTTCGAGACCGGCATCGGTCGCGGCATGGGCTTCCGGGACTCGACCCAGGACCTGCTCGGTTTTGTGCACCTGATCCCGGACCGCGCTCGCGAACGCATCCTGGACATCGCCGCGACCCAGCTGCCGGACGGGTCGGCGTACCACCAGTACCAGCCCCTCACCAAGCGGGGCAACAACGAACTCGGGTCCGGCTTCAACGACGACCCGGCCTGGCTGATCATCGGGGTGGATGGTTACCTCAAGGAGACCGGCGACTACACGATCCTCGACGAGGTGGTGCCGTTCGACAACAACGACGCACTCGCCGAGACCCTGTACACCCACCTGACCCGGTCGTTTGAGTTCACCCTGAACAACCTCGGTCCGCACGGGCTGCCGCTGATCGGGCGCGCCGACTGGAACGACTGCCTGAACCTGAACTGCTTCTCGACAACGCCGGGCGAGTCGTTCCAGACCACCGAGAACCAGGCCGGCGGGGTCGCGGAGTCCACCTTCATCGCCGCGCAGTTCGTGCTCGCCGCGGGCCAGTACGCCACCATCGCCGAACGCGGTGGGGACACCGTGCAGGCGAACAAGGCCCGCAAGGCCGCCGCCGACATGAGCCAGGCGCTGTTGACGCACGGCTGGGACGGCGACTGGTTCCTGCGTGCCTACGACTTCTACGGCAACAAGGTCGGCACGGCCGAGGATACCGAGGGTCAGATCTGGATCGAGCCGCAGGGCTTCGCGGTCCTCGCCGGCGTCGGCGTCGAGCACAACAGCGACGGCACCCCGGTCAAGACCAGTCCCGCGTTCCGTGCCCTCGATTCCGTGGACCGGCTGCTCGGCTCCGAGCACGGCCTGGTGCTGCAGTACCCGGCGTACAAGAGCTACCGCATCGAATTGGGCGAGGTCTCGACGTATCCCCCGGGCTACAAGGAGAACGGTGGCATCTTCTGCCACAACAACCCGTGGGTGATCATCGGCGAGACCGTGATCGGCCGCGGCGCGAAGGCGTTCGACCACTACCGGAAGATCACCCCCGCGTACCGGGAAGACATCTCCGAGGTGCACCGCACCGAGCCCTACGTGTACGCCCAGATGATCGCCGGCAAGGAGGCCTCCAGGCACGGCGAGGCCAAGAACTCCTGGCTGACCGGCACGGCGGCGTGGAACTTCGTGACCGTATCCCAGTACCTCCTGGGCGTGCGCACCGACTACGACGGTCTCGTGGTCGACCCGCAGATCGGACCGGACGTCGCGGAGTTCACCGTGACCCGGCAGGCCCGCGGTGCGACGTACGTCATCACCGTGGCCAACTCGGGCCGTGAAGGCTCCCGCGCCAGCCTCGAGGTCGACGGTGTTGCCATCGAGGGGCGCACGGTTCCGTACGCGCCCGCCGGCGCGACAGTGCAGGTGCGCGCGACCCTGTAGGGGAACCAGTTGCGGCCGGCCGGATACTAGTGAGTATGGACGTCTACCGAACAGCCCGCGCACGGGCCTGGCCGCTGTGCGTCGCCGTTGCGTGCGTCGGTGTGCTGATCACCGGATGCGGCCACGGCGACGCCACGGCTCCGTCCGCCGCCGGCCCGACCATGGGGTCGGCGCCGGCCGGGCCCAGCGCTGACGAGGTCTTCACCGCGTGCGGCTCACCGGGGATCGTGGACTACGACCCGATCGAGTCACTGGCGGTGCTGGCCCGGGACAGCACCGTGGTGATCATGGGCGAGATCGCTCGGATCCAGGCGGGCCGCGACAGCACCTACACCGCATCGAACAAGACGTCGACGACGCGAAGCGCGGTGATCGTCGTGTCGAACGTCACGGTTGTGCACGGGAAACTGGACCCGGCCGTCAACGGCAGCGTGTACATCGAATTCGCTTCGGGCGGCCCGGACGAGTGCTCGCGGATTGTGCCGGCCGGAACGGCCATCGTCGCTTATCTGGAGCCGGCCTGGGATGGCGCCCGCAGCTACGTCGACGAGGACCCGACCTCCGAGTACGCGGAAATCCAGGAGCCCGGCGCCGGGCGGCCCGCCGGCCAGCCGCTGTACCAGGCATCCGCGCTCGAGGGTCTGGTCTGGCAACTACCGGGCAGCGCCGAGGTGATCTGGCCGCTCTACCTGGGCACCGGTCCCGGGTCGATACGTGAGGCCCTCCCGGACGGCACCCTCGCCGGCCCCTAGCGATCCTGAGGGGTCGCAAGAGCAGCCCCACACCCGCGGGCCGCGCCGGCAGGCGGTCAGGCGGTCAGGCGACGGCGACCTCGACCTCGCCGGGGTCGGCACCGAGCTGTCCGAAGATCAGCCGACGGTTGGCGATCTTGTCGGTGAAGAACCTGTCGTGGCTGACCACGACCACGGCGCCGGGGAAGTGCAACAGGGCCCGCTCCATCACCTGGGTGCTGGACATATCCAGGTGGTTGGTTGGCTCGTCCAGGAGCAGCACCGACGCACCGGAGAGCAGGCACTGGGCCATGGCCACCCGGGCTTTCTGGCCGCCGGAGAGGTTGCCGATCTTCTGCTTGAGGTCGGCCTCGGAGAACTGGAACATGGTCAGGAACCGGTTCACCGACTTGCGGGTCGCCGTGAACGCCAGGCTGCCTTCGAGCGCGTTGACCGCGTGGCTGACGGTGTCGGTGTCGTCCAGTTCGGCGAGTACCTGGTTGTACGACACCATCCCGGCGCCCTTCGCCCAGTCGACCTCGCCGTGATCCGCGGATTCCTCACCCGTGAGCACCCGGAGCAGGGTGGTCTTGCCGCTGCCGTTGGCACCGAGCACCACGATGCGGTTGCCGCGGCGGATTTCGAAGCTCAGGTCGTTGAAGAGCACCTTCTCGCCGTAGGCCTTGCTGAGCATCTCCACCCGGCAGAGCACATCCTTCACGTGCAGACCGCCGTAGATTTCGGTGATGATCTTGTCGACCGGCCGCGGCGTGCGGGACTTCTTGATGGTGGCCAGCTGGCTGCCGAGCTTGCGGCTGGCGTTCTTCTGGGCCTCGCGCCGGTCGGCGATGCCTTCGGATTCGAAAGCGAGCAGTTCGGACTCGTGCACAAACTGCTGCTCGAGGGTCTTCAGCCGGAACTGCTTCTGAACCACGTACTCGCCGAAGTTGCCCGGGTACTCGTGTAGGTGGAAGTTCTCCAACTCGATGATGCGGGTGACGACGGCGTCGAGGAAGGTGCGGTCGTGCGACACGATCACGGCGGCGCCCTTGAAGTCGCGGAACCAGCCCTCCAGCCACTCCACACCGGCCACGTCGAGGTAATTGGTGGGCTCGTCGAGCAGAAGCACGTCCGGTGCCTCGAGCAGGATCTTCGCCAGGGCCGCGCGGTTGCGCCAGCCGCCGGAGAGTTCGTCGATCGCACAGCTGCGGTGCGCTTCGTCGAAGCCGAGGATGGTCAGGGCAGCGTCGATCCGGCGCGGGTAGTCCCAGCCGTCCAGCCGGTCCATGTCCTCGAACAGTTCGGACTGGCGGTGGATCAGCCTGTCGAGCTCGGCGCTGGCCGAGGAGTCGGCGGCGATGGCAACGTCGATGGAGGCGAGTTCGGCCTCGACGGCCTTGATCTCCACGAACAGGGCGTCGAGGACCTCGGTGATGGTGGACTCGCCGTTCAGCTCGGAGAACTGGGAGAAGTAGCCGATCCTCACGCCGTCGTCGACGGTGACGGTACCGGTGTCCGGCGTCACCTGACCGAGGATCAGCTTGATGAGGGTGGTCTTGCCCGACCCGTTCCTGCCGATCATGCCGACCCTGTCGCCCGGCTCAAGCCTGAAGAAGGTCTCGCGGAGCACCTGGGTGTTTTCGAAACGCACGGTGACGTCGTTCAGCCGGATCAGGCTCATGAGTCCTGCTCCCCCTGCTCGGATGCGTCGACGATGCCGATGAACCGGCTGCCGATGCCGTCGACTTCGCGGCGGCTGAGGCCGGCCGCGGCGGCCGGGAGCTCGTCGTAACCGTGGTGGTCGCAGCTGAGGTAGGTGAACGTCGGCCACCATTTCTTCGGCCGCGCCGCCTCGGTGAACCCGCACACGCTGCAGGTGAGTTCGATCCAGACGGGCTTCTTGCCGGTGCGGTTCGCACGGGACTGCACGAGCCAGGCCGGCGGGTTGTTCTCGATCTCGGCGAGCTGGGCTTCGGTCATGCGGCTGGGAAGGTCGTGGCGCTGCGCCATCTCGAGGGGAATGTCGAGGCGGAGCGCTGCTTCTCGTCTGGTAATCATCAGGTTCAACGATAGGTGCTGCGACGGGCGCCAACGCCCCGGGGCGGGAACTGGTTCAATGAAGCATGCCTGAAACTGTTTCCCCGCTCGGCCTGCTGCTCGATGTCGATGGTCCGATCGCCAGCCCGGACACCCGCACCATCGCCACACCGAGCATCATCACCGACCTCATCACCCTGGCCGGCGCGAACGTACCCATCGGTTTCATCACCGGTCGGTCGGCGCAGTTCATCAGTGAGCAGGTGGTGGCCCCGCTGGTCGCCGCGGGCCTGCCGCGCGAGATGCGCATGTACGGGGTCTGCGAGAAGGGCGCCGTGTGGTTCCCGATCACCCAGACCGGCATGGGCGAGGTCGTCGTCGACGCCAGCGTCGCCCTGCCTGACCCCGTCGTGAGCCGCATCCGCGAGCTGGTCGCCACCGACTACGCCGACACCATGTTCTTCGACGAGACCAAGCTCGCCATGGTCTCCGTTGAACAACGCACGGATGTCGACCGGGCTGCCTACCACGCCGCTCAAGCGTCGTTCGAGGACGCCGCGTACACGATCATGATCGACCACGGACTGGGCGTGCGCTTCGGCGACAGGGTTTCCCCCGACGCCGAGGGAACAGTCCCGTTCCGTATCGACACCACCATCATTTCCACCGACATCGAATCGGTCGACCTTGACAAGGACCACGCCGCCAAGCGAGCCCTGGCCTTCTTCGCCGAGGGCGGACCGCTCCCCAGGCTGTGGCGCTCGGTGGGCGATTCCCGCAGCGACTACCTCATGGCCGACCACCTGCACGCCGCCGGCTACGAGGTGGCACACGTGGACGTGCGCCCGGCCGACGGCATCCTGGAGCGGCCGTACCCGGTGATCGTGGAGGGCGACCTCATCCACGATGAGGCCGGCGCCGCATTTCTGGGCTACTGGGTGCAGAAGCTCGGTCTCGGCGCGGCCGCGCCCGCCTAGTCTTCGACGAAGCGGATGCCGTTCTGCAGGGTGCTGCGCAGCTCGAACACCTTCTCGAAGCTGCCCCGTTCCATCCCGGCGATGCCGTCACGCAGCACCCCGACCAGGCGGGACCGTGGGATCACGACCACCATTGGCCGCCTGCCTCGGCTCGGCAGCGACACGGGTTCTGCCACGAGCTGATCAGGCACCACCACGACGAGCGCGGTGAAGCGCACCCGCAGGGACTTGGCGAGGATGCGTGCCGCGGACGCGAACTCGTCCAGCGGCTCCTCGCCTGGCGCAAGGCCATCGCCGACGAGTTCGCCGCGCTTGAGTTGAACGGGCGACCCCCAGTCCTCCGAGAGGATAGCGAACAGTCCGGCCGGGCCGAGAACGACGTGGTCGATCTTCTCGAGGTCCTCGCGGGTGGCGATGTCGTGCCAGGCGGTGTAGCCGATGCCCAGGCCCGAGATCAGCTGGGCTGTGCTTTCCTCGGCGAGGGCCTTGGCCAGCCGGTGTCGGATCTCCCGTGGCGCGGACCGCACCAGATCGGGGGCGTACGGGTCAGCGATGACGGTGCCGCGACCGGCCCATTCCCGCAGCATCGCGAGATAACGCTGGCGGGAGTGGCCGCCGGGATGCCCGTGCATCCTGGCCTTCATCCCGGTCGAGGTGGGCCTGCTTGTCGGGCGTGACGCGGTGCTGGCGCCAGAGTATGCGGTCTCCGGGTAGCGGGCCCCGTCGTAGGCGGCCCGGGACTCCGGGCTTCCGATGCGTTCCCAGGCGATCTGCACGGCGTGGAAGGAGGCCGCACTGCCGCCGACATCTGGGTGGGATTGCCGCAGCTTGAGGCGGTAGGCGCGTCGCAGCTCCTCGTCGGTCACCGACGGGCTCACGCCCAGCACCTCGTAGGGGCTGGCTGCGGCCGGACTCTCTGACATTCGTGCGGTCTCTTTCGGCCTGAAACGGGTTGGGTCGTACGTCTCCCAGCCTAGCCAGCGTTGCTGGTATCTCCCCGACACCGGGTGGCGCCCGCGCAGCGATTGATTTGTGCAACGATCAGCGAGTGAAGACCTCAACTCCGGTTCCCCGGGTGCACCGATCGAGCACCCGGTTCATCGTCATGGTGACCGTCGGCATCCTCGCGGGTCTGGCGTCTGGCCTGCTGGGCAACTGGTTGCTGGCGCCGGCGATCGGCTGGGCGGTCGCGGCTGTGCTTTACATCGGCTGGGTCTGGGTCAGCGTCGCTCCGCTGGACGCCGCCACCACGGCCGCGCACGCCACCAGGGAAGACCCGTCACGGGGCATCACCGACCTGTTGCTGATCCTGGCGAGCCTGGCCAGCCTCGGCAGCATCCTCATCGTGCTGGTGCAGGCACGCGCCGCTGAGGGGGCGGGCCAGGGCCTGCTCGCCGCGCTGGCGCTGGTCGTCGTCGCGCTGTCCTGGGTGCTCGTGCACACCCTGTTCGCCTTGCGGTACGCCTCGCTCTACTACGCGGATGATGACGGTGGCGTCGATTTCAACCAGCTGGAGCCGCCCAGGTACGCGGACTTTGCGTACCTGTCCTTCACAGTGGGGATGACCTTCCAGGTGTCGGACACATCACTGACGTCGTCGACCATTCGTGCGGTGGCCCTGCGGCACGCGCTGATGTCATTCCTGTTCGGCTCGATCATCCTGGCAACACTGATCAACCTCGTGGCCGGCCTCTGAGCCGTGGCCGCGGCGCCGTGCCGGGCCGCTAACCGGCGAAGGGCGCTTCCGCCAGTCCGGCCACCCCGGGGGTCACCGTGAAGACCGAGCCGGCCAGCGGGTCCTCGCCGGGGGCGAGACCTTCGCGGGACGTGGTGATGTACAGCCGGCGAAGGTCGTCGCCGCCGAAGGTGCACGCCGTGACCCGCTGCGCGGCCACCTCGATGACCTCGTCCAGGGTGCCCTCCGGCGAGTAGCGGCGCACCGCCCCACCGGCGTACAGCGCGACCCAGACGCCGCCCTCGCTGTCCACGGTGAGGCCGTCGGGGTAGCCGTCGGCGGAGGGGATGTCGACGAAGGGGCGCAACCCGGTCAGTCCGGTCTCCGGGGCCCAATCGAAGACCCCGATCCGGCCGGTCGGGGTGTCGTTGTAGTAGGCCAACGAGCCGTCCGGGCTCCAGGCGAGACCATTCGAGATGGTCACGCCCGCCAGGGCCAGCTCCACGGATCCGTCCGGTGCGAGCCTGTAGAGCGATCCGGCGCCGGTGCGCTGGTCATACGCCATCGAACCGCAGAAGAACGAGCCGTCCGGAGCGCCGCCCCCGTCGTTCATCCGCACGCTCGGATCCGCCCAGACCTCCGGCAGTCGGGTCAGGGTGCCGTCGGCGTCCTCGAGGGCGAAACCGCGTTCGAGGGCGATGACCGCACCGCCGCCCACGCGCGGTCGCAGGGCCGCGGCGATGCTGTCCACGTGCCGCCGGGTGACCGTGCCGTCGGCGGCCAGGGACAGAACGTCACCGGCGAACAGGTCGACGAGGCGCAGACCGCCCCAGGACTGTGCGAAGACCGGACCCTCACCGTGAAAGGTGATCGGGTCGGTGAGCTGTTCGGCGCGCATGGGTTCCTCGTGGCTGGGCTGGTCGGGCTGGGTGCCGGCCCGGCATCATCGGGCGGGCTAGTTGCGCAGTGCCCGCATCGGGATGGCGACGGCCGCGCTGACGGCCAGGATGCCGGCGAAGAAGATCGCGCCCTGCCAGGCGGTCACGGTGAAGGCCAAGCCGAACAGCCACAGGCCCAGGACGAAGATGGCCATCGCGACGACGAAGGTAAGAATGGGCATGGAATGTTCCTCTCAACGGTGCCGCGAAAGCTTATCCGGGCTCGTTTCGAGAGTACTAGTTCGCCGGGCACGGCGTGGAGCTGCGCGCCGGTCAGGCGCTGTACCCGACCTCACGCTCCGGGCCGAGCGGGTCGATGAGGTCCGGCGCATCACCGGAGACCGGCGCCACCTGATAAAAGGCCAACCCGGCCGCCGCCTCCGAGGAGGCCTCGACCGCCGCGTCGACGAGGGCCTGATCGCCATCGGCGTGCGGGTCCAACCAGCGGTCCCAGCACTCTTCAGGCAGCACAACGGGCATCCGGTCGTGGATCTCGGCGAGGGCGCCCTGGGCGGCTGTCGTGAGGATGGTGGCCGTCAGCACCCATCGGGCCGGGTCGTCGGGACCGAGAGTGGGATTGCGCCACCACGAGTAGAGTCCGGCCAGTGCCAGCGGCAGGCCGTCTTCGGAGTGTACGAAGTACGGCGTTTTCGTGGTTCCCACGGTGTGCCATTCGTAGTAGCCGGTGACCGGCACGATGGCCCGGGTTTTGGCCAGGGCGGTGCGGAATGTCGGCTTCTCGGCGACGGTCTCGGCCCGTGCGTTGAAGGTGGCGAAGGCGGCGGTCAGCTCCGGAGAGAAGGTCGGCACCAGCGACCAGCGCGCCGGTTCCAGCCGGCGAACGACCGGATCTGATTTCATCGATTCGAGCACAATGGCGATCTGCTCGGTCGGTTTCACGTTCCAGGACGCCGCCGGCAGCTCTCCGGCCTCGTGCTCGATGTCGAACATGGCGGCGAGGTCAGGCGCCGAATCGGTAATGATGAATCGCCCACACATAGGCTCAGGTTACCGTGCCTCCGAGGAGGACCCGGTTATCCACACGGGTTGACGAAATCGAATCTGTGTTCGAAAATTAGAGGGTGTCCATTCCGCTGACCTCCGTAGCGCACGCAGCCGGCTCTCCCGCCGGCTCCGCGGCCGAGCGGGTCAGCGAGCTCCAGGCGCGCATCCACGGAATGCAGCGCGACCGCTGGGATGCCGGTGGGCGGCCCGTCTCCGGGGTCCTCGCCGGGCTCCTTCCCGACGGGATCCTGCGCACGGGTGTGGTCTACACGGTCAACAACTCGACGTCGCTGATCATGGCCGTGCTCGCCGCGGCGACAGTGGACGGCGGATGGGGCGCCGTGGTGGGTCTACCCGATTTCGGCGCGGAGGCGGCGATCGGGTTCGGAATCGACCTCGAGCGAATAGTGCTTGTTCCCTCCCCCGCCGATCAGTGGTTGGCCGTGACGGCGGCGCTGGTGGATGTGCTGCCCATCGTTGTAGTGCATCCCGAGCGTGCGGTCGGCGACGCGGAGGCGGCCAGGCTCGCCGCGCGGCTGCGGCAGAGCGGCTGCACCCTGATCGTCGCCGGGACCTGGCCCCAGGGTGAGGCCGCACTTCGGGTCACCGACACCCGCTGGGACGGCCTGGGCGCCGGACACGGCTACCTGGCAGGTCGAGATGTGACCGTCCACGTCTCCGGGCGGAACGGCTCCGGACGACGGCGCTCCACGCTTGTGCACCTTCCGGAGGTCGCCACCCCGGGCGAAGCCGAACCTGCCCCGCGTCTGGACAGCGGCCGAGGCGGCCGAGCGCGGGCCGGCAGCCGGCAGCGGGCTGAGTCATGAACCGCGAACGCACCATCGTCTTGTGGTGCCCGGACTGGCCGGTGCTCGCCGCTCGGTCGGCCACCGGCCTGCCCGCGGATGCGCCGCTGGCTCTCATCGACCACGGGCTGGTGTTCGCCTGTTCGCCCGAGGCGCGCCGTCTGGGCGTCCGGCGCGGACTGACCGTGCGGGAGGCCCAGTTCCGGTGCACAGACCTCGTCGTGCTGCCCTATGACCCCGCGCTGGACCGGCGGGCCTTCGACCCGATTCTCGATGGCCTCGAGGACATCACGCCCGGTGTGGCCGTGCTCCGGCCCGGCACCTGCGCGATCCGCGCCCGCGGCCCGGTGCGGTACTACGGCAGTGAGGCCGCCGCGGCGCGAGCCATGCTCGGCTACCTGCACGGCGCCGGACTTCCCGAGGCCAGGGTCGGAATCGCCGACGGCCCCTTTGCCGCCGAGCAGGCGGCGCGGGCGGTCGGTCCCGCTGGTGTCGGGCCTGAACCTCGGGTTCACGTCGTCCCGCCCGGCGAATCCGCCGCGTTCCTGGCACCGCTGCCCGTGTCGGCAGTGGCTGAGGCGGGGCTCGGCACCCTGCTGGCCCGGCTCGGGGTGCACACCCTCGGCCAGCTCGCCGCCCTGCCCGCCCTGGACGTGCATCGTCGTTTCGGTGCTGCTGCGGCGCAGGCGCACGCCAGGGCGGCCGGGCGCGAGCACGAGGAGGTCGTGCCCCGCACCCCCACCCCGGTGTTCGACCGCGGCCAGGAATTCGAACCGGCGCTGGATCGCATCGACCAACTCGCCTTCGCGCTGCGCAGCACCGCGGACGCCTTCGTGCAGGGTCTGCGGGAGCAGACCCTGGTCTGCACGGCCGTCTCGATCCTGGTCAGCACCGAAGACGGTCTGTTGACCGAACGGACCTGGCGGCATCCCCGGTGGTTCTCGGCCTCCGAGCTGATCGACAGGGTGCGCTGGCAGTTACAGGGCGAGGGGCGGGCCGACTCCGGCCTGGCCGCCGGCGTCGTCCGGGTGGTCTTCTCCCCCGATCGGGTCGACGCCGTCGCGAACCACGAGGACGGCCTGTGGGGAACGGGGCCCGACGAGCGGATCCACCATGCCCTCACCCGGGTGCAGGGCCTGGTCGGCCACGCGGGCGTCGTCACGGCGGCCATCGGCGGTGGGCGGATGCTTGCCGACCGACAACTTTCCGTGCCCTGGGGCGATGACGGTGCCGCTTCGTCGGGCCGTGGTCTGAGCAGCAGTCCAGGCGGGGGTCCGGCCGGTGCCGCCAGGCCCTGGTCGGGGAGCCTCGACGGGCTGCTCCCCGCCACGGTGTACCGGGAACGCCATCCGGTCGCTCTCGTCGCCGACGACGGCCGGTCCCTGCGCGTCGATGACCGCGGCGCGTTCGATGGTGAGCCGGCACGGTTCTCGGCACCTCGGTTCCTCGAGGGCGCCGGCGGGGCCCAGCCGAGTCGGGTGCTGGCCTGGGCCGGTCCGTGGCCGGTGCGAGAACGATGGTGGGACTCGGCGGCCGCGCGCACCGTGCACCGGGCGCAGATCGTCGACGAGCGCGACGGCGCGTGGCTGCTGGCACTGGACGACGACGGCTGGCGCGCCGAGGCCCGGTATGACTAGGCCCGGTATGACGAGGCCCGGCATGACCGGGCCGGGGCCGACCAGCAGAGCAGAGAGGACGGGCCACCCCGATGGGATTCAATAACCCGCCCATTCCCTGGTCGGAACTGGAGCGCCGGCTCTCCGACCGGCGCCCCGGCGGCCCGCCCCCCGAGGCCGACGGCGGCGACAGCCCGGCCTGGTCCAGACACCGCCAGCCCTACGCGGCCCCGACCCCGCAGCGTCCGCCGGCCGAGACTGTCGTCGGCTACGCGGAGCTGCACGCCCACTCCAACTTCAGCTTCCTCGACGGCGGCAGTTCTCCGGAAGACCTCCTCGAGGAAGCCGGTGCGTTGGGCCTGCACGGCCTGGCCCTCACGGACCACGACGGGTTGTACGGGGCGGTCCGGCTGGCCGAAACCGCGGAGAGCTACCCGGACGTCCGCACCGTCTTCGGGGCAGAACTGTCCCTCGGGCTGACCCGTCGGCAAAACGGGGTGCCAGACCCAGAGGGAAGCCACCTCGTGGTCCTGGCCAGGGGCCAGGACGGCTATCACCGGCTGGCGGCGGCGCTCACCCACGGTCAGCTCGCCGGCGGCGAGAAGGGGCGACCCGTCTACGACCTCGAGGAGCTCGCCGAGGCATCCGGCGGGCACTGGAGCATCCTGACCGGGTCTCGGTCCGGCGCGGTGCGCCAAGCCATGCAGCAGGATGGTGACCTGGCGGCGGCCCGGGAGCTCGACCGCCTGATCGCCCTGTTCGGCCGTGACAGTGTGAACGTCGAACTGGTCGACCACGGCCGACCGCAGGACTCTGTGACCAACGACAGGCTGGCCGCACTGGCCGAACGGGCAGGCCTGCCCGTGCTCGCCACCAACAACGTGCACTACGCCCAGCCGGCCGACTTCAGGCTGTTCTCCGCGCTGGCCGCCGTGCGCGCCCAACGCAGCCTGGACGACATGGACGGCTGGCTGCCCGCGGCGCCCACCCAGCACCTGCGGAGCGGCGCCGAGATGGCCGCCCGATTCAGCCGGTATCCGGGGGCTGTCGCCCGAACGGTGCCCCTCGCTGACGAGCTCGCCTTCTCGTTGCGCCGGGCCAGGCCCCGGCTCCCCCGTCAGCACGTTCCGGACGGGCACACGCCCATGAGCTGGCTGCGTCAGTTGGTCTGGGACGGTGCGGAACGCGCGTACCCCGGCTACAACGCGAATGTGCGTGAGCGCCTCGAGAAGGAGCTCGCCGTAATCGAGGCAAAGGACTTCCCGGGCTATTTCCTGATCGTGCACGACATCGTGCAGTTCGCCCGGCGTTCGGGCATCCTCTGCCAGGGCCGGGGGTCCGCAGCGAATTCGGCGGTCTGCTTCGTGATCGGCATCACCGCTGTGGACTCGATCTTCTATCGCCTGCCCTTCGAGAGGTTCCTCTCCAGCCTGCGGGAAGAAGAACCCGACATCGACGTGGACTTCGACTCGGACCGGCGGGAGGAGGTGATCCAGTATGTCTACGAACGCTACGGTCGCCTCAACGCAGCCCAGGTGGCCAACGTGATCACCTATCGGCCGAAGTTCGCGGTTCGGGACATGGCCAAGGCCCTCGGCTACAGCACCGGACAGCAGGATGCCTGGTCCAAACAGGTGGAACGCTGGGGTTCAGCGGTGTCGAGCCCCGATCACGACATCCCCGACCAGGTCGCCGACCTCGCGTCTCAGGTACTCGGATTCCCTCGCCACCTCGGCATCCACTCCGGCGGCATGGTGCTCACCGACCGACCCGTCGGCGAGGTCTGCCCCATCGAACACGCCCGCAAGGAGAACCGGACGGTTCTGCAGTGGGACAAAGACGACTGCGCCTGGATGGGCCTGGTCAAGTTCGACCTGCTCGGCCTCGGCATGCTCGCCGCCCTGCAGTACACCTTCGACCTGGTCAAGGACGCTCTCGGCGAGGAGTGGAGCCTGGGGAGCATCCCTCGGGAGGAAGCCGGGGTGTACGACATGCTCTGCCGCGCCGATTCCATCGGTGTCTTCCAGGTGGAGAGCCGCGCCCAGATGGGGACCCTGCCGCGCCTGCAACCGCGCCGCTTCTACGACCTTGTGGTCGAGATCGCGCTCATCCGTCCCGGCCCGATCCAGGGCGGTGCCGTGCACCCGTACATCCGACGCAAGCTCGGCCAGGAACCGGTCAGCTACCTGCACCCCAAGCTCGAGCCGGTGCTCGAACGCACCCTGGGTATCCCCCTGTTCCAGGAGCAACTCATGCAGATGGCCATGGCCGTGGGCGGCTGCAGCGGCGAGGACGCCGATCTGCTCCGCCGGGCGATGGGCTCCAAGCGCGGGGTCGAGAAGATCTCCTCCCTGCGCGCCACCCTGTACGAGGGCATGGCCGGAAACGGCATCACCGGCGACCTGGCCGACGAGATCTACGAAAAGATCGAGGCCTTCGCCAACTTCGGCTTCGCCGAGAGCCACTCGATCAGCTTCGCCCTGCTCGTCTACGCCAGCGCCTGGCTGAAGCTGCACTACCCCGGCGCCTTCCTCGCCGCGTTGTTGCGCGCCCAGCCGATGGGCTTCTACTCGCCGCAATCCCTGGTCGCGGACGCCCGCAGGCACGGCGTGCAGGTTTTGCGCCCCGATGTGCAGCTCTCCGGCACCGCCGCGTTGCTCGAGGCGCTGGCCGACGGGTCGGGCGAGCCTGGGGGCCGCCCGGACTGTCTGGATCACGAGCAACCCGCGGTGCCGGACTACGACAGGACCCTGCCCGTGGATGATCGGGGCCACCGCAGGGACGGCGCCCTCGCCGTGCGGCTCGGTCTCGCCGATGTGCGCTCCATCGGCCAGGCGGTGGCTGAGCGGATCGTCGCCGACCGGGACAGATTCGGGCCGTTCCGGTCCATGAACGACCTGGCCCGGCGGGCTCGGCTGAACACCGAACAGCTCGAATCCCTGGCCACCGCCGGAGCCTTCGACGGGCTGGGCCTCGAACGCCGACAGGCCCTGTGGTCGGCCGGGGAAGCCGCCCAGGAGACCGACGCCCACCTGCGCGGCTCCTTCGAGACCGTGCAACCACCCCTCCTGGCCTTGATGACGCCTGTCGAGCAGGTGGCCTACGACCTCTGGGCCACCGGGGTTTCCACCGACGACCATCCGATCCGACACGCCAGGCCGGTCCTCGCCGCCAGGGGCGCACTGGCCGCGAACCAGCTGGCCACCAGCGAGAACGGTCGCCGGATCGAGGTCGGTGGTGTTGTCACCCACCGCCAGCGACCGGCCACGGCGAACGGTGTCACCTTCATCAACCTGGAGGACGAGACCGGCAACGTCAACGTCGTGGTGAGCGTCGGGGTCTGGACCCACTTCCGCCGGATCGCCCGGGAATCCCCCGCCCTGATGATCCGCGGCATCCTCGAACGTTCGCCGGAAGGCGTCGTCAACCTCATCGCCGACCGATTCGAACCCCTCACCGTGGCGGCCCACACGTCGTCGCGGGACTTCCGCTAGCGTCGATCCAGTGAATGAAGACCGATACTCCAATGACGTGCTCGCCGCCGGATGGCGGGAGGCCGGCCGCCGTGTCGTCCCCCAGCAGGAAGCCGTGCGGGACCTGGTTGTCGAGGAGGTCGCCACCGGGTTCTGCGGTGCGGTGATCAGGGTCGAGAAGAAGGTCGTCACCCTGGAGGACCGGCACGGGAAGCTCCGGCTATTCCCGCTCGGCGGTGGATTCCTGGTCGACGGCGAGCCCGTCGTCCTGGTGCCGCCCCGGGCAGCCGCCCCGGCCAGCCGGGGACGCACGGCGTCCGGGTCTCTGGCGGTGGCGGATGCGCCGGCGCGGGTGGCCAGGGCCAGCCGTATCTTCGTGGAAGGCCGCCACGACGCCGAGCTCGTCGAAAAGGTCTGGGGCGCCGACCTCCGCATCGAGGGCGTCGTCGTGGAGTACATCGAGGGTGTGGACAACCTCGCCGAACTGCTGGCGGAGTTCAAGCCGGGTCCGACACGCCGCGTCGGTGTTCTCGTCGACCACCTGGTACCCGGATCCAAGGAGAGCCGCATCGCCGAGGCCGTCGCCCGCGGTCCGAACGGCCGGCACGTCCTGGTGGTCGGGCATCCCTACGTGGATGTCTGGCAGTCGGTGAAGCCGGCCCGACTGAATCTGCCGGTCTGGCCTCAGATTCCGCGCAACATCGAGTGGAAGCACGGCATCTGCGCTGCCCTCGGCTGGCCGCACGACGACCAGGCCGACATCGCCAGGGCCTGGCAGCGGATCCTGGGCCAGGTCCGCACCTACGCCGATCTTGAGCCGGCATTGCTGGGCCGGGTCGAACAGCTGATTGATTTCGTCACCGTCGATTAGCGCCGTCACCGGCACACTTTGAGCATTTCTGTCAGAATTCGTAACACTTTGATCGTTTTTTCGCACAGATCTTCACGCAGACCGAGCGATGTGGGCTAGTGTTGTCGAAGTAGTTGTAGTGCTTGCACGTCTAAAAAACGTATCGACCCCGGTCGGTGCGGGCTTATTCCTTTCGGAAGCGGACGACGAATACCGCGACGAACGGCCTCGAAAGTCGGGGCCTTTCTAACACTCCTGGAGGAGTTTCATAATGGCAACAGGTACCGTGAAATGGTTCAACGCTGAAAAGGGCTTCGGATTCATCGCTCCCGACGACGGAAGCGCCGATGTCTTCGCGCACTACTCCGCGATCGCTTCGAACGGCTACAAGTCGCTCGACGAGAACCAGAAGGTCGAGTTCGAGGTAACCCAGGGCCCCAAGGGTCCCCAGGCCGAGAACATCCGCGCCCTCTAAATAGAGCTGCGGCAGCTCTCTAAAGCTGCTAACAACGCCCCCGCTTCGGCGGGGGCGTTGTGTTTTTAAGCCGCACACCCAACACAACTGTTCCCCATCCGGACACGTGCGCCCGGCGTGCCGGGTGCAGTTGTCCGCACGGGGAACAGTTGGTGCGGTTGGGCGGCGAAGCGGGCCGTCGTGCTACTTGACCAGGTCCTGCCAGCCGTCACCGTCGACGTACTCGAAGATCAGGTTGGTCTCGGTGTGCGCCACCGCCGGATGCTCCGCCAGGTGCTCGAGGACGAAGTCGCGCAGGTCGGAAGCATCCGCCGCGGCCACGTGCAACAGGTAGTCGTCGGCGCCGGCGGTGTGGAACAAACCGATCACGCCCGGCCAGTGTGGCGCTGCGCTGCGGAAGTCATCGATCTGCTCCCGAGCGTGCTTCGCCAGCCGCACCGAAATCAGGGCCTGCAGCGAAGCCCCCAGGGCGGCGAGGTCGATATTGGCCCGGTAGCCGCGGATGTGGCCGAGCTGCTGGAGCCGGCGCAGCCGGAGGGACACCGTGGACTCGGCAACGCCGATCTCGGCGGCCAACGCGGCGCCGGACGCGCGAGCGTTGACCGAGAGCGCGCGGAGCAGCGCCCGGTCGACGCGGTCCAGGTCGGCTTTCTTGGAATCCATACACGCTCTCTTTCGTTTGAGCGCAAGTTTATCGACCGATCTTCGACGGCGACACCCGCCCCTGCATCAACTGCGTCACAGTGGGGTTTCCGGCGGATGACGCCGGTGAAGCTGCGGCCGGGTCAGCTGCGGCCGGGTCAGCTGCGGCCGAGGCGGCGGCGGAGCAGGTCGATGCGCTTCTGGATCTGGGTGACGCTGGCCTGAGCGACCGCGGGCCCCCCGCACAGGCGGCGCAGCTCGGCGTGCACCATCGCGTGCGGCTCCCCCGCCAGCTTCGACCACATGCCCACGAGGCTGCCCAGCAGCGCCCGCTGCTCCTTGAGCGTGCGATACAGGGGCATCGGCTCCTCCGGTGCACCCTCGACCGCGGCGGCCGCTGTGCGCCGCTCAGAGCCGCGCTTGGCCTGGCGTTGCTGCCGCTGGCGCAGCAGTTCGGAGACCTGCTCGGGCTCGAGCAGCCCGGGGATGCCGATGAAGTCGAACTCCTCGTCCGTTCCGGGTTCGGCCAGTTCACCGAACTCGTCACCGTTGAACATCACCATGTCGAAGGTGGCCTGGGAGTCCAGCGCCTGCCAGGTGAATTCCTCTTGGCCGAGGTCGTCCGAGGCCTTGTCGGACTTATTGGCGGCCGCCACCATGGCGTCCTCGGGGTTGTACATACCGTCGTCGCCGTCGTCACGGTTGCTGCGATCCAGCGCGTGGTCGCGTTCGAGTTCCATCGCATTGGCGAGGCTCAGCAGTCCGGGAACGTTGGGCAGGAAGATCGAGGCGGTCTCACCGCGACGTCGGGCGCGCACGAACCGGCCGATGGCCTGCGCGAAGAACAGCGGCGTTGAGGCGCTGGTCGCATAGACGCCGACGGCCAGGCGGGGAACGTCGACGCCCTCAGACACCATCCGCACCGCAACCATCCAGCGCCGGGTGTTGTGCGAGAACTCGTCGATCCGGTCGCTGGATTCCTTCTCGTCGGAGAGCACCACGGTGGCCGGTTCGCCGGAAATCTCCTCGAGGATCGCTGCGTAGGCCCGTGCCGTGGTCTGGTCCGTGGCGATGACCAGGCCGCCGGCATCCGGGATGCCGTGCCGCACCTCGGTGAGGCGAGCGTCAGCGGCCCGCAGGACCGCGGGAATCCACTGACCGCTGGGTTCCAGCGCGGTCCGCCAGGCCTGTGAGGTGATGTCCTTGGTATTGCCCTCGCCGAGCTTGGCTTCCATCTCGTCGCCGGTGCGGGTGCGCCACTTCATGTGCCCGGCGTAGACCATGAACATCACCGGGCGCACGACGCCGTCTTCCAGCGCCCTGCCGTAGCCGTAGTTGTAGTCGCTCTGGGACAGCCGGATGCCCTGCTTGTCAGGCAGGTAGGTCACGAACGGGATGGGTGAGGTGTCCGAGCGGAACGGGGTGCCGGTGAGCGAGAGCCGCCGGGTGGCCGGGTCGAAGGCCTCGCGGATGGCGTCGCCCCAACTCAGCGCGTCACCGCCGTGGTGCACCTCGTCGAGGATCACCAGGGTGCGGCTGGCCTGGGTGAGTTCACGGTGCAGCGCCGCGCGGGTGGCCACCTGTGCGTAGGTCACGGCGATGCCGTGGAAATGGCTGCCGTAACGGCCGTGGGCGTTCTTGAAACCGGGGTCCAGGCGGATACCGGCGCGGGCGGCCGCGTCCGCCCACTGGCGTTTGAGGTGCTCGGTCGGCGCGACCACGGTGATGCGGTCGATCACCCGACGGGCCCGAAGCTCGGCGGCCAGGCGCAGCGCGAAGGTGGTCTTGCCGGCGCCCGGGGTGGCCGCGGCGAGGAAGTCGCGGGGCTGGTGCTGGAAGTACGCCTCGAGGGCCTCGGCCTGCCAGGCGCGGAGCTTGCTCGCGGTGCCCCAGGCGGCCCGTTCGGGGAAAGCCGGGGAGAGGTGCTCCGCGGCGCTGGTGCCTGCAGGCCCTCGAGCCGGCCCGAACACGGGCGGGGTATCGACGGTGTCGGCGAGAACGCTGTCACGGTCAGGCAGGGCGAACAATCCGGGTTCAGTGGTCTCCCGGTGCGAGGGTTCCCGGAAAGCGGATCCGAAGTCAGGTGGAGTAGTCACTTCATAAGAGATTACCAACTCGCGCCGACATCTGCCCGACGGTGCAGACTGACAGCATGTCGAAACAGCAGCATCCGTGGTCTCGCTACGTCGCTCTCGGCGACTCCTTCACCGAGGGTGTCGGTGACCCGGAACCGGCCAGCCCGGGCGGAAACCGCGGCTGGGCGGATCGTGTCGCCGAGATGCTCAGTCTGGGCTCAGACGAATTCGCGTATGGCAATCTTGCGGTCCGCGGCAAGCTGATGAACCAGGTCCTGGCCGAGCAGGTGGGTCCCGCGTTGTCCCTGCACCCTGATCTGGTCACGATCTCTGCCGGCGGCAACGACGTGCTGCGGCCGGGCAGCGACCCGGATGCCATCGCGGCGCGGCTCGACGACGCGGTCAGCGTGCTCGGGTCCGAGGGCGCCACGGTGGTGGTCTTCACCGGAACCGATGTGCGCTTCTCCCCCGTGCTGCGGGGTCTGCGAGGCAAGGTGGCCATCTACAACGAGAACATCCGCGCCATCGCCACCGCCCGAGACGCCATCGTGGCGGACATGTGGTCCCTGACCGAGATCCAGGACGCCCGGATGTGGGCCCCCGACCGTCTGCACCTCAACCCGCTCGGCCATCACACGGTGGCCAGGATGGTGCTGGACGCGCTCAACGTGGTCAATCCGCTCGAGCCGCAGCTGCCGGAGCCGATGCCCGGTATCACCTGGCGCCAGGCGCGCACCGAAGACCTCGCCTGGGCGAGGGAGTTTCTGGTGCCCTGGGTGCTGCGCCGGGTGCGTCACCAGTCCTCGGGAGACAACATCCTGCCCAAACGTCCGGACGCGGACCCGGTGACCAGACTCGACCAGGCGGCGGAAACCGAACCCGTACCCGTACCCGTACCCGAACGCGGAATCGGTTAGATCTCGCCGGGGTTCGTCCAACGCCAGAACGGCCCCGGATCGGTGATGGTCTGATCGAGGACGAGCGGAACCGAGACGGTGTTCGTCCCGACGGTCACGTCGACGCTGCCGACGGAATCGCCCTTCTCACCCAGGGTCACCGGTGCGACATCGACGGTGCTCTCGATCGGGGTGTCCGACCACACCACGGCGGACTCGGACGTCTCGGCCACAGCCTGCGCCGACTGGCCCCAGGGGGTCGTGTAGGTACCGAAGGGGGTGCCGGCCTCGACCAGCGTCACCGTGCGAAATCCGGGGCTCACGCTCTCGATGAGGCTCAGGATGCTCTCGTTGAGTTCGCTGTGAGTGTCCCCGCCGAGCACGACGCCCACGAGGGTGACCGAGGTGTCGCCGACCGGCACGTCGACCGCGAAGAGCAGGCAGGCTCCGGCCTCGTCCGTGGTGCCGGTCTTGATGCCGTCGACGCCGTCGACGCCGAGCAGCTTGTTCGTATTGGTCACGGTGCCCACGGTCGGGATCACGGCGCTGGGCATGGCCACGATGCTCGCCAGAGCGGGATCGGCCATCACGAGCTTGCCGATGGCCACCAGATCGGCCGGACTGCTCACGCTCTGGGCGGAGATCCCGCTGGTGTCTGCGACGACGGTGCCGGTCAGGCCGTTCGCGGCCAGATAGTCCGCCGCGGCGACCAGGTACGCGTCAACGGAACCGAACGCCCACACGGCCAGGGAGACGCTGTAGTTGTTCGCGGATGGGATCAGCATCGTTTCGAAGGCTTCGCGCTGGCTGAGCACCTGACCGGCTGAGACGGGCGCCACCGAGCCGTTCTCCGCGATGGCGTCGTAGTAGATGTCGACGTCATCGTCGGTGAAGGTGATGTCGGGACCTGGCTCGTCGCCGGTCAGCGGCTTGGCCTGGAGGATCACCAGTGCGGTGACCATCTTGGTGATGCTGGCGATGGGCATCGAGGCCTGGTCACCGGTGGAGCCCAGAACCCCGTCAAAGCCGACGGCGCCGATGGCGCCGGCCCCCTGGCCGGGCCAGGTGGGCTCGACGGCCGCCTGGCTGAGCGCGGGCGGCTCGGTGAGGGTCGCGGCCGTACTGGAGACGGGGGCGAGGCCCGTGCTGGTGAGGTAGGCGCCGAATGCGAGGATGACGGCGAGCACGCCGAAGAAGGCGAAACGCCGACGGCGGTAGACCTGGCGACGGGAGTTAGACATTCGATGATTCTAACCACGGCTGCCGTGCCGGGTTGGCAGGGTCGCCGCGCGCCAGTGAAACGTCTAGGCGCGGAGCGCCCACAGGGCCACGGCGCTGGCCGAGGCCACGTTCAGCGAATCCACTCCGTGCAGCATCGGGATCGTGACCACGGTGTCTGCCGCGGCCAGCGCGGTGTGGCTCAGCCCGTCGCCCTCGGTACCGAGAATCAGAGCCACCCGATCCGGCGGGTCGTTCGCGAAGACGTCCAGGGAGACGGCATCGTCGGCCAGGGCCAGCGCGGCCAGGTGGAAGCCGTGCTCGTGCAGAACCGTCGCGGCCTCGTCCCATTCGGGCAGGCGGGTCCAGGGCACCTGCAGCACGGTCCCCATGCTCACCCTGACGCTGCGCCGGTACAACGGGTCGGCACAACGTGGGGTGATCAGCACGGCGTCGGCGCCGAGCCCCGCGACCGACCTGAAGATCGCGCCGACATTGGTGTGGTCGACGATGTCCTCGAGTATCACGATGCGCCGGGCACCGCGGATGATGTCGGCCACCGACGCCAGGTCGGGGCGGTGCATGGCCGCCAGGGCGCCACGGTGCAGGTTGTAGCCGGTGAGCTGCTCCAGGAGTGCCGCCGAGCCCACATAGATGGGGACATCCGGCCAGTCCGCCAGCAGACGCTGGGCATCCGGCAGCCACTGCTCCTGCACGAGAACCGAACGCGGCCGATGCCCGGCGGCGAGGGCCCGGCCGATGACCTTGGCCGATTCGGCGATGTACAGGCCGTTCGCCGGTTCGGACACGCGGCGCAGGGCCACGTCGGTCAGGCGCGAGTAGTCGGCGAGGCCGGGCGCATCGAGGTCGGTAATCGGGACGATCTGCACGAAAGTCGCCGCCTTTCTGGGTGGTGTCTGATGCCGGCTGCCGGCGTCGGAACCTCGAACCGTAACACAGCCGAAAACTGACCAGTTTAGACTCAGAGGACATCGGCGCCACGCCAGCTCCCCCGGGGCCCGGCCGGCGGCGACGGACGAGGATGGAGCATCATGACGGCCGAGACTGTCCTGACGACGTCGGCGGCGGCCGGAGAAGACCTCGACGCCGTGGCCGCGATCCTGCGCGGCCGGCGCACGGCGGTCCTCACCGGAGCCGGGGTGAGCACCGATTCCGGAATCCCCGACTACCGCGGGGCGGGCGCCCCGGTGCGAGTGCCGATGACGTTCCAGACCTTCCTCGCCGACGAACGGGCGCGCAAGCGGTACTGGGCCGGCAGCCACCTGGGCTGGCACCGGTTCCGGGCGGCCGAACCCAATCTGGGGCACCGGTCCCTCGTCGCCCTCGAAACGGCCGGCCTGGTCAGCGGCATCATCACCCAGAACGTCGACGGCCTGCACACCCGAGCCGGGTCCCGGCACGTCGTCGATCTGCACGGATCCATGGACCTGGTCGTCTGCCTCTCCTGCGGGCAGGCCTTCGGCCGGGACAGCATCGCCGCCCGCCTGGAGACCCACAACCCGGTGCTGGCGGACCCTGACCAGGTCGAGATCGCACCGGACGGCGACGCCATCGTGGTTGACATCGACAATTTCATCGTGCCGGACTGCTCGGTGTGCGGCGGACTGCTCAAACCCAATGTGGTGTTCTTCGGTGAGCTGGTCCCGACCGGGAAGTTCACCGCGGCGGCCGCGTTGGTGCGGGCGGCGGACGCCCTGATCGTGGCGGGCTCCTCACTCGCGGTGAATTCGGGGATCCGGCTGCTCGAGCAGGCCAGGCGCCGCAAGCTGCCCATCGTGGTGATCAACCGCGGGCCGACCAAGGGCGACGGGCGCGCCCTGGTTAAACTGGAGGCAGGCACGTCGGAGACGTTCGCCGGGTTGGTGAGCAGACTCACCGACCTCTAGCCGGCCAGCCGCCGAGCAGCACCCGTCCAGCAGAAGGCAGCGTTGTGATCACCAAGTTCGCGATTGTCAGGCACGGCCAGACCGACTGGAATCTCGAAAGACGGATTCAGGGCAGCACCGACATCCCGCTGAATTCCACGGGCCGGGCTCAGGCGGCGGAAACCGGTCTGCGACTGAGCCGTCGCCACTGGGACGCGGTCGTGACCAGTCCTCTGCTGCGTGCGCACGAAAGCGCCAGGATCATCGCCGGTGAGCTGGACCTCCCGGCGCCGCTCGTTGTTCCCGAGCTGACCGAGCGTCACCACGGCCAGATCGAGGGGCTGACCTTTGCCCAACGCCAGGCGCGGTTCCCGGACGGTTCCTCGGTGCCGGGACTCGAAACCCGCCAGGCCGTGCTCGACCGGGTGCTGCCGGCGTTGGAAGACATCGCCCTGACCTACGCTGGGCGGGAGATGGTCGTGGTCTGCCATGGCGGTGTGATCGGCACGCTTCTCCGCTACGCCACGGACGGCACCAGGCCGGCCGCGGGTGAGCTCATCCCGAACGGTTCGATTCACGAGTTCCGGTGGGAGAACGGCCGGCTCCAGCTGGAGGACGTCGTTTCGGCGCGCTGAGAGACCGCGCTGGCAGACCGCGCTGGGAGACCGCGCTGTACCGCGCCGTAAACCGCGGTCAGCGTCGGCGGGAGGCCGCCTGGGTGCTCTGCAGCACCCGGAGCAGCCGTTCGGCGGACTCGGCCCAGGTGAAACGCCCGGCCTGAATCACGGAGAGCCGTGAACGGCTCAGCCACTCCCCCGGCGCCTCGAGTCCGCGCACCGCGGCCGCCAGCGCATCCGGGTCCAGCGGCGGGACATAGCCGGCCGCATCGCCGCCGATCTCCCGGAAGATGGGGATATCGCTCACCAGCACCGGAATGCCCAGGCTCATCGCCTCGACCAGGGGGATGCCGAAGCCCTCGTCGAGGGACGTCGTCACCAGGGCCGTGGCGCTGGACAGCAGGGAGACGTATTCCTCGTCACTGACTCCGTTGTGGAAGACCAACGTCGCCTGAGGGGCGAGGGCGGTCAGCCGGGCGCGTTCGGCGTCACCGACGCGGCTGAGCAGGTGCAGCTCATACCCGGGCAGGGCCGCGGCTGCTCGCACCAGGGTGTCCACGTTCTTGTAGGGCATGAACGAACCCATGTAGATCAGGCGTGTGGTCTCCGGTCCGGATCGCTCACTCGGCGCCGCCGCCGCGGCGACGGAATCGGCCGCGTTGGGCACCACGGAGACCGGCCGGCGGGTGAGCCGGTGGCGGTTGATCAGCGCGCCGGTGGTTTCCGACACCGTCACGACGCCGTCGGACCGGTTCAGCAGCATCCGTTGGGGCACCCAGGACAGGTGGTACAGCCGCCAGAGCAGGCGGATACCGATGGAGAAGTCTCGCGGCGGGGTGCGATTGCGGTAATAGATCAGGTCGTGCACGGTCAGCACCAGCTTGTAGCGCCTGCCCCACGAACCCATTGTCTGCATCGGGCTGAACACGATGTCGGGGGCCAGCCTGTTCACGGTCAGGGCCACCAGCGGTTCCAGCAGGCTGGTGGGCGAACGCACGAGTTGCCACGGCAGCGCCGGCAACATTGCCAGCTGCCGGTGGTCGCTGATCAGCATCGTCACCGGATGCAGTCGGCCCAGTTCGGTGACCAGACCGGCGGTGTACCGGCTGATGCCGTCGTGCCGGTCGATCCGGGTGTAGCGGCAGTCGAAGACTATCCGCAGGGGGCCAGAGGCCGAGGCCGTCACGACGCGGCTGCTTCGGGTGCGCCGGCCGGGCTGACCGGATCGAGGAAGGCACGCAGGGCTTGCGCCGCGTCCTCCGGAACCTCGTAGTGGATGAGGTGGCCTACCCCGGGCAGGACGTGCAGCCGGGCATCCGGGAACTGGGCGCGCAGCCGAACCTGGGCGGGCACCGGGGTGATGTCATCCTTCTCGGCGGCGATCAGCAGGGTGTGGGTATCGATGGCGGCGGCGTATTCGCTGACGTCGTGGCTGACGGATGCCGTGAACGCCTCCAGCACCACCGTCCGGTCCGCGAAAGCGGAGAAGTACCTGTCGTGCTGGTTGTGAATCCAGCGTCGCCGTTGCCGACTCCGGGTTTTGGCCATGGTGATGCTCATCACCCGCACGATCACCCGGTTGCGCAGGAGCGCGAACCCGAGCCGTTCGGGAAGCTTGGACGCCAGCCAGTAGTAGAAGACGGCAAGCCGGGTCAGGATGCCCCGGGGCCCGGACAGGGCGGGGGCGGCGATCGGGTTGACCAGTACCAGTTCCTGGGCGGGCAGGCCGCCTGGTGCCGCGGCGGCCGCGGCGACGACGATCGACCCGAACGAGTGGCCGAGGACCACGACCCGGCCGGGCAGCGCCAGGAGGCGCAGGAACTCGGCCAGCCAGGCGGCATAGGAGTCGATGGAGTGCGGTGCCGTGTCGAATGCCGCCGATTCGCCGAAACCGGGTAGGTCCGGCGAGATGATGCGCAGACCCTGGAGCTGGGCGACGACGGCTTCAAGGCCGTGGTGGTCGCCGCGGAACCCGTGCACCATCACGATTGTCGTCGGGCTTCTGGGGTCTCCGTACTCCCAGTAGCGGGTGTCGCTGCCCAGCACGGCGAGGGTGTGGGCGCGCGCGTCCATGAGGGTGAGCAGGTCGGCGTAGGGCGAAGGAACGATCATCGCTCCCAGTTTAGGCTGGCGGCGAGCGAGTGGCCCGACCGAAGTTGCACCGATCGACCTAGAATCGGTCGTATCTGCACCATCCACATCCGCGTCGGGTGGTGGCCGCCCCCGGCCACGGCCGCGTCAGGGACGGAAGGAACGCCGTGAGCTTCACCGCACCCATCCAGCTGCCCGGGTTGACCCTCGATCCAAGGTGGTACCGTCGCGCGGTGTTCTATGAGGTGATGGTCCGGTCATTCCTCGACAGCAACGCGGATGGCACCGGGGACCTGTCCGGGCTGATATCGAAGCTGGACTACCTGCAGTGGCTGGGTGTCGACGCGCTGTGGATCCCACCGTTCTTCACGTCCCCGCTGCGTGACGGCGGCTACGACGTGGCCGACTACCGCACGATCCTGCCTGAGTTCGGCACCCTCGACGAGTTCAAGGAACTCGTCACGAAGGCGCACGAGCGCAACATGCGCATCGTCATCGACCTGCCGCTCAACCACACCTCCGACCAGCACCCGTGGTTCCAACAATCCAGGCAGCAGCCCGACGGAGAGTTCGGTGACTTCTATGTGTGGAGCGACGACGACGGCAAGTACCCGGACATCCGGATCATCTTCACGGACACCGAGGACTCGAACTGGGCTTTCGACTCCGTCCGGCGCCAGTTCTACTTCCACAGGTTCTTCTCCCACCAGCCCGACCTGAACTACGACAACCCGGCCGTGCACGACGCAATCCTCGGCGTGGTCCGGTACTGGCTGGACCTGGGCGTTGACGGGTTCAGGTTGGACGCGATCCCCTATCTGTACGAGTCGGACGAGGGTAACGGCGAGGGCGAGCCGCTGACGCACGAGTTCATCAGACGGCTGCGGGCCATTGTGGACCGGGACTATCCGGGGCGCATCATGATCGCCGAAGCCAACCAGTGGCCGCGGGAGGTGGCCGCCTTCTTCGGTACCGAGGATGAGCCGGAGTGCCACATGGCCTTCGACTTCCCGGTGATGCCCAGGATCTTCTATTCGCTGCGCTCCCAGCGCGCCGATGAGCTCGTGCGGGTGCTCTCCGAAACGACCGACATCCCCGAGGGCGCCGGATGGGCGGTATTCCTGCGCAACCACGACGAACTCACCCTGGAGATGGTCAGCGAGCAGTACCGGCAGGCGATGTACGGCTGGTACGCCTACGACCCACGCATGCGCGCCAATATCGGTATCCGCCGTCGCCTGGCACCGCTGCTGGACAACAGCCGCTCGGAACTCGAACTGGCCCACGCCCTGCTGTTCTCCCTGCCGGGGAGCCCGTTTTTGTACTACGGCGATGAGATCGGGATGGGCGACAACATCTGGCTGCCCGACCGGGACAGCTCCCGCACGCCGATGCAGTGGACACCGGACCGCAACGGCGGGTTCTCGGCGGCGGACCCCGGCAAGTTGTACCTGCCGGTTGTGCAGTCACTGGTCTACAACTTCGGCCAGACCAACGTCGAATCCCACCTCGCGCAGTCCGGTTCGCTGCTGCACTGGATCCGCAACGTCATCCACGTACGCACCAACCATCCAGCGTTCGGGTTGGGGTCGCTCACCGTGCTGTCCACCGATCACGAGTCCATCCTGGCCTTCACCAGGGTGTACGCCGGTTCGGGGTCGAGCTTCGGCGACCAGCCGGAGACCCTGCTCTGCGTGTTCAGTTTCGCGCACAACCCCGTCGCGTTCCGGATCCAGGAACCCGACCTGGCGGGCACCCGGCTCTACGACATCTTCGGCGGGGCCGTGTTCCCCTCCTTCGACGAGGAGGGCGGGCTCACCCTCACCCTGGGTGCGCAGAGCTTTTACTGGTTGCACTGCGGCTGACCGGAGGGCGCAAAAAAAGGGCGACCTGCCTCAGCAGGTCGCCCTTCAGGCGTAATGCGGCGTGGTTACTTGCCGAAGCCCTTGTAGCGCGAGTTGAACTTCTCCACGCGTCCGGCGGAGTCCATGATGCGCTGCTTGCCCGTGTAGAACGGGTGCGACTCGGAGGAGATTTCCACGTCGATGACCGGGTACGTGGTGCCGTCTTCCCACTCGATGGTCTTCGAGCTGGAGACCGTCGAACGGGTAAGGAACGTCGCACCCGACGCGAGGTCGCGGAAGACCACGGGAGCGTATGTGGGGTGAATGTCAGACTTCATGGAGACTTCCTTGTTGCGTTTCGATGGGTGGGATCTGGCTCGCCGGTTGCGGCAGAAAAGTGTATCGGTCACGAGGACCAGCTATCGAGTTTAGCAGAATCTTGAGGCCGGGAGTGGCCAGACGCTGGAAAGCTCAGATTGCGCGTGCCGAGTAGCGTCCGTCGGTCTCGGTGAGTTCGATCGGGAGACCGAACGCCTCGGTGAGAGTGTCGGAGGTCAGCGCCTCGGCCAGGGGGCCCGCGCTGACGACCTTGCCGCCGGCAAGCAGCAGCACGTGGGTGAATCCACGCGGGATTTCCTCCACGTGGTGGGTGACCATGATGATGGCCGGGGAGTTGGGCTCGCTCGCGTATCCGCTGAGCAGGCGCAGCAGTTCTTCCCTGGCACCGAGGTCGAGGCTGGCGGCCGGTTCGTCCAGAAGCAGGATCTCCGGGTCGGTCATGATGGACCTGGCGATCTGCACCCGCTTCTGCTCGCCGTCGCTGAGGGTGCCGAACTTACGGTCGGCGAGGTGATCCAGCTTCCATTCGCCGAGGACGCGCTGGGCGCGACGCTCGTCGATCTCCTCGTATTCCTCGTTCCAGCGGCCGGTGACCGAGTATGCGGCGGTCATCACCACGTTCAGAACGGTCTCACCGGCGGGCACCCGGCGGGCCATGGCGGTGGACGCGAAGCCGATCCGCGGACGCAGTTCGAACAGGTCGCTACCGCCGAGCGGCTCTTCGAGGACCTCGGCCGTTCCCTGGGAGGGATGGATGAGCGCGGCCGCGATCTGCAGCGTGGTGGTCTTACCGGCACCGTTGGGGCCCAGGATCACCCAGCGCTGATCGCCGTCGACGCTCCAATCCACTGAGTCCAGGATGGTTGTGCCACCCCGGACGACGGAAACTCCGGTGAAGTGAAGAACGTTGACCATACAGCCATGTTATCGGGCGCCGCCCGGGCCCCCGGTCACGCTAGAGCAGCGCGGCGTAAATCTCCCGAGTGCTCGCGGCGATCTGACCCCAACTGAACATTTCCTCAGCACGCACTCGGCCGGCGCGGCCCATCTGCGCCGCCAGGGCGGGGTCGGCCAACACCTCGGTGAGGGTCCGGGCCAGATCGGACACGAAGATGTCAGGGTCGGTCGGGGTGCCGGTGCCGTCGGTGAGCTGGTTGATCGGTACCAGACGTCCCGTCACGCCATCCGCCACGACCTCGGGGATGCCGCCGGTTGCGGTGCCGACGACGGGCAGACCGCAGGCCATGGCTTCAAGGTTGACGATGCCCAGCGGCTCGTACACCGACGGGCAGACGAAAACGGTTCCGGCGGTGAGCACGGCCGACAGTTCGTGCTGCGGAAGCAGCCTGTCGATCCACACCACACCGGAACGTTCGCGTTGCAGAGCCTCGACCAGCTCGGTCACCTCGGCGAGGATGCCGGGGGTGTCGGGGGCGCCGGCACACAGCACGAGCTGCACCTCCGGCGGCAGCAGGGCGGCCGCACGCAACAGGTACGGCAGACCCTTCTGGCGGGTGATCCGGCCGACGAACACGACGGAAGGCCGGTCGGGATCGATCCCCAGGGCGCGAACGACGTCATCGTCGGTGGTCGGCTTCCACCGGTCGAGGTCGATGCCGTTGTAGACAACGTGCACCCGCGACTCATCCAGCGCCGGGTAGCTGCGGAGGATGTCGGCGCGCATTCCGCCGCTGACAGCGATGACGGCATCCGCCGCCTCGAAGGCGGTCTTCTCGATCCAGCTCGACACGCGGTAGCCGCCGCCGAGCTGCTCGGCCTTCCACGGGCGCAGCGGTTCGAGGCTGTGCGCCGTGACGACGTGGGGCACGCCGTGCAGCAGCTTGGCGATGTGGCCGGCACCGTTGGCGTACCAGGTGTGCGAGTGCACCACATCGGCGCCCTGCACGTCCTGGGCCATCTGCAGGTCCACGCCGAGCGTGGTCAGCGTGGCATTGGCGTCGGCGAGTTCGGCCGGGACGCCGTAGGCGACGGTGTCGGCTTCGGCCCGCTGGGCACCGAAACACCGCACGGTGACATCGATGTCGGTACGGAGGGCCTTGACCAGCTCGGCGACGTGGACGCCGGCTCCTCCGTAGATCTCGGGCGGGTATTCCTTGGTAAGCAGATCGACGCGCATGCAGTAAAACTAGCGCAGGCTGAACGACGGACACACCCCCACACGCTGGTCGTTCCCCCCGTATGGCCCTACTGTGAAGGTATGAAGGCCAAGAAGATCTTTGGAATCGTTCTCGCAGGCGGCGAGGGGAAACGGCTGATGCCGTTGACCGAAGACCGCGCTAAGCCAGCTGTACCGTTTGGAGGGCATTACCGTCTGATCGACTTCGCGCTGTCGAACCTGATCAACTCCGGTGTCACCCAGATCGTCGTGCTCACCCAGTACAAGTCGCACAGCCTCGACCGCCACGTCTCGCAGACCTGGCACGTGTCCGGGGGCCTGTTCAACTCCTACATCGCCTCGGTCCCGGCCCAGCAGCGGCTCGGTAAGCGCTGGTTCAGCGGCTCGGCCGACGCCATCCTGCAGAGCCTGAACCTCATCCACGATGAGAAGCCTGACATCGTCGTCGTGGTCGGTGCCGACCACGTCTACCGGATGGACTTCTCACAGATGATCGAGGCGCACATCGCGTCCGGTGCGCAGGCGACCGTCGCCGCCATCCGCCAGCCGATCGGCCTGGCCGACCAGTTCGGCGTCATCGAAGTGGATGCCGCCACCCCGGACCGGATCAAGGACTTCCTGGAGAAGCCCAAGGACGCCGTCGGGCTCGCCGACGCGCCGCACGAGGTCTTCGCCTCGATGGGCAACTACGTCTTCAACGCCGATGCCCTGATCGAGGCCGTGCGCCGCGACGGCGAACGCACCGATTCCAGCCATGACATGGGTGGCGACATCGTTCCCGACTTCGTCTCACGTGGTGAGGCCGGTGTATACGACCTGCAGCGCAACGACGTGCCGGGGTCGACCGACCGCGACCGCTATTACTGGCGCGACGTGGGCACCATCGACTCGTTCTTCGAGGCCCACCAGGACCTGATCTCCGCCCTGCCGGTGTTCAACCTGTACAACCAGAGCTGGCCGATCTTCAGCCAGCAGCTGAACTCTCCGCCGGCCAAGTTCGTGCGCGACAGCAAGGGCTCCCTCGGTACCGCCATCGACTCCATAGTGTCGCTGGGCTGCGTCATCTCCGGCGCGCACCTGGAACGCAGCGTCGTCGGCCCGTGGGCCGTCATCGACTCCGGCGCCCACGTGGTGGACTCGATCGTGTTCGACAGGGTGCAGATTCGTCCGGGCGCCGTCGTGCACCGCGCCATCCTCGACAAGGACGTCATCGTTGCGGAGGGCGCCGCCATCGGCGTCGACCGGGACCGTGACCTCGCGCGGGGCTTCAGCGTCACCGAATCCGGGATCACCGTGGTCGGCAAGGGCGTGCACGTCCACCCGTGATCCCTGCAGCCCGATTCCTGGTCGTCCTTGATGCCGATTCGACCCTCATCGAGAACGAAGTCATCGAGCTTCTCGCCGACGCGGCCGGTTCCCTCGCCCTGGTGGCCGAGGTGACCGACCGCGCTATGCGCGGCGAGCTTGATTTCGCGGCGAGCCTGCGGCAGCGGGTGGCCACCCTGGCCGGCCTGTCGACCGATGTCTTCGCCGAGGTGGGCGCACTCATCCGCCCCACCACCGGGGTGCACGCGCTCATCGACGGTTTACACGCCGGCGGTAGCCGGGTCGGGGTCGTCTCGGGCGGCTTCCACGAACTGCTGGACCCGCTGGCCGAGACCCTGGGCCTCGACCACTGGCGGGCCAACCGTCTCGAGGTGCGGGACGGCCGGTTGACCGGCGGTCTGATCGGTCCGATCATCGATGCCACGGCCAAGGCGCACGCGCTCACCGAATGGGCGGCCCTGGACGGCATCGACCTGTGCGGGACCGTCGCCGTCGGGGACGGTGCCAACGATCTCACCATGATGCGGGTGGCCGGCTTGGGAGTCGCTTTCAACGCCAAACCCGTGGTCCGCCGCTCGGCTGACCTGGTCATCGACACCGCCGACCTCAGCCAGATACTGCCGCTGCTGGGTCTGCGCGGCTGACCCGACCCGGGGATGCCCGGGTCGGTCCAGTCGTCTGTGGTCCGCGGCTACGGCCTAGTGGCCCATGCCCAGTCCACCGTCGACGGGGATCACGGCGCCGGAGATGTACGCCGCGTCGTCGCCGGCGATCCAACTGACCACCCGGGCGACCTCGCTCGGGGACGCGAACCTGCCGGCCGGGATGTTGCGCTTGTACTCGGCCTGCTGTGCCTCGGGCAGTGCGGCCGTCATATCGGTCTCGATAAAACCGGGGGCGACGACGTTCGCGGTGATGCCGCGGCCACCGAGTTCGCGGGTGACGGACCGGGCCAGGCCGACCAGGCCGCTCTTGGACGACGAGTAGTTGACCTGTCCGGCGGAACCGTAGAGGCCCACGACGCTGGAAATCAGCACGATCCGGCCGAACCTCGCCTTGAGCATGCCCTTCGAGGCCCGCTTCACCACCCGGAACGCTCCGCTGAGGTTGGTGTCGATGACCGAGGTGAAGTCCTCCTCCGACATACGCATCAGCAGGGTGTCCTTGGTGATTCCGGCGTTGGCCACGACGACCTCCACGGGGCCGTAGGCGGCCTCGATTTCGGTGAAGGCGGCGTCGATGGAGGCGTAGTCGGTGACGTCTGCACGCACGGTGAGGCTTCCGGCCGGGCCTTCGCCCGAGCGGGCGGTGATGGCGACCCTGTGGCCCTTGGCGAGGAATTCCTCGGCGATGGCGTAGCCGATGCCGCGGTTGCCTCCCGTTACCAGAACTGTTCGTGCGGTCGCCATGGCGCGGTCCTTTCAGTGGGAACGCCCGCCGATCGGCGGGCACAGATTCATTTAGCTTAGAGCGTCCCGTGATCGGACCCGGGGAACGGACAGTGGACGTAGTCTTGAATCAGCGCGCAGACAGGCGTAATGGGACCCCGGACGGTTGAGATCGTCACCGTCAGTTGAGCGATGGGCATGATGAAGCAGCAGCAGCAGTCGATTACGACGCTCCCTCTGTCGCCGGAGGAGGAGAGGCGACGCCGCATGATCCGGTACACCGTGACCATGGGTATCCGCATGGTGTGTATCGTGATGATGCTCTTCGTTCAGGGCTGGTGGTTGGTGGTCTGCGCGCTCGGGGCCATCCTGCTGCCGTACTTCGCGGTCATCGCCGCGAACGTGCATGGCGACCAACGGTCCCAGACCGTGCTGCGTCCCGGCGCGGTGGCCGTGCTCCCCCGCCCCGGCGCGACTGGTCCGGATGACAGCAGCACAGACGACAGCAGCGCAGACGACAGCAGCGCAGACGACAGCGCTCCACACGACAGCAAGGACCCCCGGTGATTGGATTCGGCGCAGCACCGGAAACGACCAGTTGTTCCCGCGCCGGCTGCCGGGACACCGCGCTCTGGCGCCTGGACTGGCGCAATCCCCGCATCCACGCGGAGGACCGGGTCAAGACCTGGCTGGCCTGCGACGAGCACCTCGAGTTCCTGCGCGACTTTCTCTTGACCCGCGATTTCCCGCTCCGGGTGAGCGCTCTCACTCTCGATGAAGCGGAACCGGCGTGAACGGCTGGCGATTCCTGCTCTCCAGGCAATGGGCCGGCTACCTCGCGCTCACGATCGTGTTCGCCGTCGTGTGTTCGGGGCTGGGCACCTGGCAGCTCGCCCGCCGTGCGGAGGCGCAGGCCGAGATCAGCCGGGTGGATGCGAACTTCGACGCCGAGGGGGTGCCCATCACCGAGGCCCTGCCCATGGTGGACTCCTTCGAGGAATCCCAGAAGTGGTTGCCCGTCACACTGACCGGAACCTATCTCACCGACGAGGAACTCCTCGTGCGCAACCGGCCGCTGAACATCAACCCGGGATTCGAGGTGCTCACTCCCCTGCTCCTGACCAACGGCGATGTCTTCATCGTCAACCGCGGCTGGATTCCCACCGGCGAAAACCAGAACGCACCGGACGCCGTGCCCCAGGCCCCCTCCGGTGAGGTCACCGTGATCGCCCGCCTCAAGCAGGGCGAGCCGTCATTGGCGGGGCGCAGCGCCAGCGGAAACCAGATCGCCACGATTAACCTGACCGAGATCGCCGACCGCCTCGGCACCGAGACCTACACCGGCGCGTACGGCCTGATGAAATCGGAGGACCCGGCTCCAGCCGACCGGCCGACGGCCGTCACTCGCCCGGTCCGCGATGAGGGCCCGCACCTCTCCTACGCCTTCCAGTGGTTCGTCTTCGCCCTGATGGCCTTCATCGGTCTCGGCTGGGCCGCCCGGCAGGAGTATCGCACCGTCAACGCCGACGTCCCGGAGGAGCAGGACCGGGCCGCTGAGCGTGCCCGTCGCCAGGCGGCCAGGCCGCGCAGCGATGCCGAGATCGAGGACGAGCTGATCGATCAGCGCCCTTAGCCTGGTCAGCTCGCCGGGAAACGAAAAAACCCGCCACCCCGTGAGGGACGGCGGGTTTTCTCGTGCTGCATCAGGCCAGCGTGATCAGGTCCAGGTAGTCCTTGTTCCAGTGGTCCTCCGTGCCGTCGGGCATGATGAGCACCCGCTCGGGGTTCAGCGCCTCAACAGCACCCTCATCGTGGCTGACCAACACCACAGCGCCGGTGAAGTGCGCCAGGGCATCAAGGATCTCTTCACGGCTGGCCGGGTCCAGGTTGTTGGTGGGTTCGTCGAGCAGCAGCACGTTGGCGCCGGAGACCACGATCATGGCCAGGGCCAGACGGGTCTTCTCTCCACCGGAGAGAACCCCGGCAGGCTTGTGCGAGTCGTCGCCGGTGAACAGGAACGAACCGAGCACCCGCCGGGCTTCCATCTCGGTGATGTTCGGGGAGGAGGAGATCATGTTCTGAAGCACGCTGCGCTTCACGTCGATGGTCTCGTGTTCCTGGGCGAAGTAACCGATCCGCAGCCCGTGACCTGGCACGATTTCGCCGGTGTCGGGCTTGTCCACACCGGCGAGCATCCGGAGCAGGGTCGTCTTGCCGGCACCGTTGAGGCCCAGGATGACAACTTTGGAACCACGGTCGATGGCGAGGTCGACGGCCGCGAAGATCTCCAGCGAGCCGTAGCTCTTCGAGAGGTCGGTAGCCATCAGCGGGGTACGACCGCACGGGGCAGGCTCGGGGAAGCGCAGCTTGGCGACCCGGTCGACTGCGCGCACGGCGTCAAGGCCGGAGAGAAGCTTCTCGGCGCGGGCAACCATCTGGTGGGCGGCGGCGGCCTTGCTGGCCTTGGCGCCGAACTTGGCGGCCTGCAGCTGCAGGGTCGACGCCTTCTTTTCGGCGTTGGCGCGTTCCTTTTTACGACGGTCGGCGTCGGCGACGCGCTGGCGCTGGTAGTTCTTCCAGTTCATGTTGTAGATGTCGATGACCATGCGGTTGGCATCGAGGTAGAACACCCGGTTGACGGTGTCGCCGACGAGTTCGATGTCGTGGCTGATGATGATGCAGCCGCCACGGTAGTTCTTCACGAACTCGCGCAGCCACACCACTGAATCGGCGTCCAGGTGGTTAGTGGGCTCGTCGAGGATCATGGTCTCGGCAGCGGAGAAGAGGATGCGGGCCAGTTCGATACGACGGCGCTGGCCACCGGAGAGGGTGCGCAGTGGCTGGTCGAGGATCCGGTCGGGCAGGTTCAGGTTGCTGGCGATCGACGCCGCTTCGGCCTCGGCCGCGTAGCCGCCGAGCGCGTTGAACTCGTCCGTGAGGGTGCCGTAGCGCTTCATCGCCCGTTCGCTGGTCTTGCTGTCGGTCGAGCCCATCTCGATGCCGGCCTGGGTGAGACCGAGCGAGATGGTGCCGAGCCCACGGGCATCGAGGATGCGGGTGCGCGCGAGCATGTCGGGGTCGCCGGAGCGGGGGTCCTGCGGCAGGTACCCGATCTCACCTGACCGCTCGATCTTGCCCTTGGTCGGCATGGTCTCCCCCGCCAGGGTCTTCGTCAGCGTGGTCTTGCCTGCGCCGTTCCGGCCGACCAGGCCGATCTTGTCGCCGGCGGACACCCGGAAGCTCACGTCCTCCATGAGGACGCGCGCCCCAACTCGGATTTCGAGATCTTGCACACTGAGCACAGCAATAGTCCATTCAGAGGGGAGTCGTGGGAGACGGCCGAACGTGGCCAATTCACCAGTATATTTGCTCGCGCGCCGTTTCTGAGCCGAAGTGGCGGAACCGATACTGCCGAGGCGGGTTTACCGGGCCGGCAACCGCCCGCTCGGCAGCACTCCGGGCAGCGCGGATCGCAGCCAGGCCGTGTAGGTTTCCCGCGACCAGCCCAGCCCGACAACCAGGGTGTGAAACACCTGAGGGTGACCGAGCGCCCAGATCGACGTCGCCGCCTCGTGGTCGCTCAGGCCGGACCGCAGGCCCAACTGCGCGCGGAGGGCACCGACGGCTTCGGCGTAGGCGTGCAGACTCCGGGCGGCCATGGTGACTTCGAGTTCGTGGATTTCAGGGTCGGTTCCGGCGGCCTCGTTCACCACCCGGTAGAGGGGCGCCGCCCGTTCGTTGTCGGCCGCGATCCAGCCCGCCAAGGCCCCGACGGCCGCGGCCGGTGTTGCGGCCCCGCTGATGCCGGCGGCGAGCTCGGCCACGGAACGTCCGGCGGCTCTTGATGCGGTATTGGCCGCGGCGAGAACCGCGGCAAGCACATCCACCTTTGAGCCGACGGTGTTGTAGATGGTTTGGACGGCCACGCCACCGCGTTCGGCGATGGCAGCGATCGACGTGCCCGCATAGCCGTGTTTCCGCATCAGGTCGGCCGCGGCCGTGACGATATCCCCCCGGGTGCCCGCCGTCTGAAGGTCTCGGCGGATCTGGCTGCGTGTTCGTGGGGTTTCCATCAGAATAGAATACCCCTCCATCCTTTGGCATGATGTTCCAAAGACCGATTCGGCGCGGTACCAGCCCCCTGGATTGCGCGGCGACGCTGGTTAACGCACGAACCGCGCCGGGTTACGGATGCGGTGGCATCCGTCCCGGCGCGGGACAGGTAGTGGGGGTGCTGAGGTCGGTCAGATCGCGAAGCCCAGGGCTCGCATCATGTCGCGGCCGTCGTCGGTGATCTTCTCCGGACCCCACGGCGGCATCCACACCCAGTTGATACGGAACTGCTCCACGACGCCGTCCAGCGCCTCTGCGGTCTGTTCCTCGAGCACATCGGTGAGCGGGCAACCGGCCGAGGTGAGAGTCATGTGGATGATGAGCGCATCATTCTCGTCGTCCCAACCGAGGTCGTAGATGAGCCCGAGGTCCACGACATTGATGCCGAGTTCCGGGTCCATGACGTCCTTGAGGGCCTCTTCGATCTCGTCGAAGCGCGCCGGGGTGAGTGTCGAAACCATGGCTCTAGCCTACGGGCGTCTCGGCGAGGAAGCGATCGTAGCCTTCGTCTTCCAAACGGTCGGCAAGCTCCGGGCCACCCTGCTCGGCGATCCGTCCGTCAACGAACACGTGCACAAAATCAGGCTTGATGTACCGCAGGATGCGCGTGTAGTGCGTGATCAGGAGCAGACCGAGGCCGGTGTTCTCCTTGGCGCGGTTCACGCCCTCCGACACGATCTTCAGGGCGTCGACGTCGAGGCCCGAGTCGGTCTCGTCGAGGACGGCGAACTTGGGCTTGAGCAGTTCGAGCTGCAGGATCTCGTTGCGCTTCTTCTCGCCGCCGGAGAAGCCCTCGTTGACGTTGCGCTCGGCGAAGCTCTTGTCCATGCGCAGCTTGGCCATCGACTCGCGGACATCCTTGATCCAGGTGCGGATCGCCGGCGCCTCGCCGTCGATGGCGGTCTTGGCCGTGCGGAGGAAGTTGGTCACCGTGACGCCGGGAATCTCGACGGGGTACTGCATGGCCAGGAAGAGGCCAGCGCGGGCGCGTTCGTCGACCGTCATGGTGAGCACCTCGGCGCCGTCGAGCAGGATCGACCCGCTGTCGACGTGGTACTTCGGGTGACCGGCGATCGTGTACGCCAGGGTGGACTTGCCGGAACCGTTCGGTCCCATGATCGCGTGGATCTCGCCCTCGTTGATGGTGAGGTTGACGCCGCGCAGGATCTGCTTGGTGCCCTGGTCGGTCTCGACGCTGACGTGCAGGTCTTTGATCTCAAGAACAGACATTTTTCAGTATCTCTTTCGTTGTCCGCGTGGTGCGGGCTTCAGTGTGTGGGGCCGGGTGCGGCTGTGCCTATTCGGCGGGGCGCATCAAACGGCGATGGTGACCAGAGGATCGATGAAGACGTCGCCGTCGATCAGGTCGACCTTGTAGACGGGAACGGGCTCGTAGGCCGGCAGGGTCAGGGGACGCCCGGTCTGCAGGGAGAACTTCGAGCCGTGCGCCCAGCATTCCAGGGTGTCGCCCTCGACGAAACCCTCCGACAGCGAGATGTCGCCGTGGGTGCAGGTGTCGCCGATGGCGAAGACGGCGCCGTGGGAGTCACGGACGACGGCGATGTTCACGCCGCCGATCTCAACCTTGATGGCCTCGTTGGGTTCGAGTTCGTCGAGTGCACAAATCTTGGTGGACGCCATGTTCAGTTGCCTTCTGTTCCGCGGAGCTCGTCTTCGATGGCGCCCTGCAGGCGCTCCTCGAGCGGCTTCGATCCGATGTGCTGCACGATTTCGCTGAGGAAGCCGCGGACGACGAGGCGTCGTGCCTCGATTTCGCCGATGCCCCGGGACTGCAGGTAGAAGAGCTGCTCGTCGTCGAAGCGACCCGTCGCGCTGGCGTGACCGGCACCGAGGATGTCGCCGGTCTCGATCTCCAGGTTGGGGATGGAGTCCGCCCTGGTGCCTTCGGTGAGGACCAGGTTGCGGTTCTGCTCGTAGCTGTCGGTGCCCGGCGCGGTGCGGCCGATCAGCACGTCGCCGATCCACACGGTTCGGGCGCCGGCGCCCTGCAGGGCGCCCTTGTAGGTGACCCGGCTGCGGCTGTTCGGTGCGTCGTGGTTGACGTACACCTGCTGCTCGAGGTGCTGGCCTGCGTCGGCGAAGTAGAGTCCGAACAGCTCGGTGTCGCTGCCCTGACCGGCGAGGTGGACCGACGGGTTGACCCGCACGATGCCGCCGCCGAGGGAGACGACGACGTGCTTGAGGCGGGCGTCGCGGCCGATGGTGGCGAAGTGGTTGGCCAGCTGTACGGCGTCGGCGTTCCACTCCTGCACGGTGACGACCGTGAGGTTCGCGGATTCGCCCACGATGATCTCGACGTTCTCGGAAATGCGGGCGTCGCCGGTGTTCTGCAGGATCACGACGGCCTGGCTGAACGGCCGGGCCTCGATGATGGTGTGCGCGGCACGGGGCGCGGAGCCGAGGTTCGCCCGGGTGAGCGTGATCTCCTTGGCTTCCTCGCCGCTGACGGTGATGGCCAGGGCCTTCTCGAAGGTGCTCCAGGCGTTGGCGGCGGCGCGTTCTTCCGGCGCGCCGGCGGTGCCGATGCGGGAATCCGTGCGGTCGACCCAGGAGACGTCGACGTCGGCGTGCGAAGCCGTGTCGATGTCATAGGCCGAGCCGTCCAGAACCCCGCCGGTCAGGTCGGTGAACTTGGCGACCGGAGAAAGTTTCCAGACCGCTTCCCTGCCGGTGACGGCGGGGAAGTCGGCGACGTCGAAGCTCTTGAACCTGGCGGATCTGGTCTGCACGGGGACGAAGCCGAAGCGGCCGTCCGAGTGCTCCTTGATGCCGTGCTGTTCCGCGGTGGGCAGAGCCTCTGACGAGGTAGGTGAGGACGTGGGGGCTGTTGAAGTCGAGGCGGCGGACATTTAGCCGACGGATCCTTCCATGCCCATTTCAATGAGCTTGTTGAGTTCGAGGGCGTACTCCATCGGGAGCTCCCTGGCGATTGGTTCGATGAAACCGCGCACGATCATGGCCATGGCTTCGTCTTCGGGCATGCCGCGGCTCATCAGGTAGAAAAGCTGTTCTTCGCTGACTCGCGAGACCGTGGCCTCGTGGCCGAGCTGAACGTCGTCGACCCGGATATCGATGGCCGGGTAGGTGTCCGAGCGGGACTGGGTGTCGACCAGCAGGGCATCGCACCGCACGGTGTTGGCGGAGTGGTGCGCCGTGGCATCCACGCGCACCTCTCCGCGGTATCCGGCGCGGCCGCCGCCGCGGGCGATCGACTTGGAGACGATCGAGGACTGGGTGTACGGGGCCATGTGGATCATCTTGGCGCCGGCGTCCTGGTGCTGGCCGGGTCCGGCGAAGGCGACGGACAGGGTCTCGCCCTTGGCGTGCTCCCCCATCAGGTAGATCGACGGGTACTTCATGGTGACCTTGGAGCCGATGTTGCCGTCGATCCACTCCATGGTGGCGCCCTCGGCGGCTGTGGCGCGCTTGGTGACCAGGTTGTAGACGTTGTTCGACCAGTTCTGGATCGTCGTGTAGCGAACGCGGGCGTTCTTCTTGACGATGATCTCCACCACGGCGGAGTGCAGCGAGTCCGACTTGTAGATCGGGGCGGTGCAGCCTTCGATGTAGTGCACGTAGCTGCCCTCGTCGGCAATGATCAGCGTGCGCTCGAACTGGCCCATGTTCTCGGTGTTGATCCGGAAGTAGGCCTGCAGCGGGATCTCAACGTGCACGCCGGGCGGCACGTAGACGAAGGAGCCGCCGGACCACACGGAGGTGTTCAGCGCGGCGAACTTGTTGTCACCGGACGGGATGACACTGCCGAAGTACTCCTCGAAGAACTCCGGGTGTTCCTTGAGCGCGGTGTCGGTGTCCATGAAGATGACGCCCTGGGCTTCGAGTTCCTCGTTGATCTGGTGGTAGACCACTTCGGACTCGTACTGGGCGGCGACGCCGGAGACCAGGCGCATGCGTTCGGCTTCGGGGATGCCGAGCTTCTCGTAGGTGTTCTTGATGTCGTCGGGCAGGTCTTCCCACGTCTGGGCCTGCTTCTCGGTCGACCGCACGAAGTACTTGATGTTGTCGAAGTCGATCTCGGAGAGGTCTGCTCCCCAGGTCGGCATGGGCTTGCGCTCGAAGAGGGCCAGGGCCTTCAGCCGGCGTTCCAGCATCCAGGCCGGTTCCTGCTTGAGGTTCGAGATGTCGGTGACAACCTCGGGCGAGATACCGCGGCGGGCGGAGGCGCCGGCAGCGTCGGAATCGGACCAGCCGAATTCGTAGACCCCCAGCCCGTCAAGCTCGGGTCGGTTCAGCAATACGTCAGACATCTTTACCTCTTCTCCTACCCACATCAACCCGGATATCAGTCCGGTCATTCCCGTACCGAGCGCATCGGCCGACCGTTTGGTCGGACGTGCACGGCGGTCCGCGCGTGAGTTGTGTGGATGGCTATGTTGCGTACCTAAGATGAACAGGGCCGGTCGTGCGGCGTTGGACGAGTGAACGTCGCGCACACGGAGCCCGTGAAACACCTAATTCTACAGGCTAGTGATCGTATTAGTAGTGCGACCCGGCGTATTCACATACGCGCGCACCAGCAGGGAGCAGAACCCGTGAACCGGATTATCGAGTGGTTGCCCACCCAAGTGGACCGTCGCCTGAGGGTGCTCGGCTGGGTGTACCTCGCCGCGCAGATCTTCCTGGTCGGTACCGGTGGGCTCGTCCGCCTCACCAGCTCCGGCCTCGGCTGCCCCACCTGGCCCAAGTGCACCGCCGACTCGATCGTGAACACGCCCGAGATGGGCATTCACGGTGTGATCGAGTTCGGCAACCGACTGCTGGGTGTTCTGCTCGGCCTCGTGGCGATCGCCGCGTTCGTTGCCGTGCTGAGGATGCGACGCAGCCGCCCGGATCTGTTCCGGCTCACCCTGCTGGCCGGTCTGGGCATCCCGGCCCAGGCCGTCATCGGCGGAATCAGCGTGCTCACCCAGCTGAACCCGTACGTGGTCGGGTTGCACTTCGTGATCTCCGTCGGCCTGGTCGGCCTCTGCACGGCATTCGTCTACAGGCTGTACACCACACCGGGGCCGCGCGAGCGGGTGATCCCGCTCGGATTCCTGATCGTGACGCACCTCACCAGCTTCGCCGTGGCGGTCACCATTGCCGTCGGCATCCTCACCACCGGCTCCGGGCCGCACGCGGGCGACGCCGACGCGCCCCGCAACGGCCTGGACTCGGAGCTGCTGCAGCACGTGCACAGCTGGCCCGCTTACGTCACCGTTGCCCTGACCGTCGTCCTCGTCGTCTGGGCCGTCACCCGCCGCCTTCCGGTGCGCCGCTGGGTCGTGCTGCTCCTGGCGGTCGAGATCGCCCAGACCGCCGTCGGCCTGATCCAGGCGAACCTCGGCCTGCCCGCCATCCTCGTCGGCATCCACATGGTGCTGGCCTGCGTGCTCGCGTCGGCGATGACCGCCGTGGTGCTGAACCTCAAGCAGCCCGTGGTGTCGGACGCTCCCCCGGCGCCGAAGGCTCCCGCGGAGTCCCTCGCTCGCTGACCAGCGCCGCTCACGCGCTCGCCTGCGCTCCAGGACCCTCTCGAGAGCGGTGACACGGTCACCTCGGCGTGCTCGAAGCAGCCACATCCCCGCTTTCGCGGCCGGCGTGCCCCAAGAGAGCGCGTGGCCCGGCTCGGAGCTGGGCCCGCTTAGAAGGGCAGCAGCGGGTCGACGCCCACGGCGACGAAGACCAGGGTGAGGTACGCGATCGAACCGTGGAACACCCGCATCGGCGACACGTGCTCGTGGCGGATGGCGAGGTTGTAAAGGCGGTGGGTCTCGTAGATGAACCAGGCACCCGAACCGACCGCTACCAGGGTGTAGAGCAGTCCCATTCCGGCGATGGGCACCAGCAGCAGCGAACACGCCACGGTGGCCCAGGCGTACAGGATGACCTGCAGGCCAACCTGCGCGCGTCCGCGCACCACTGACAGCATGGGCACTCCGGCGGCCTGGTAGTCGTCGCGGTACTTCATTGACAGCGGCCAGTAGTGCGGCGGTGTCCAGAGGAAGATGATCATGAACAGGATGAACGGCGGCCAGGACAGGTCGCCGGTCACGGCGGCCCAGCCGATCAGCACGGGCATGCAGCCGGCGACACCGCCCCAGACGATGTTCTGCGCGGTGCGGCGCTTGAGGATCATCGTGTAGAAGACCACGTACAGCAGGATGGCGCCCAGCGACAGTGCCGCGGCGACCCAGTTGGTGAACAGGGCCAGCCAGGCGATCGAGATGCCGCCGAGCACCCAGGCGAACACCAGGGCCTGCCGGTCGGTGAGTTCGCCGGTGACCAGCGGACGGCCCTTGGTGCGGTTCATCAGGCGGTCGATGTCACGGTCGAGGTAACAGTTGAACGCACCGGCCGAGCCCGCGCTGAGCGCACCGCCGATGAGGGTGGCGAGCACCAGCCACAGGTCCGGGATGCCCCCGGTTGCCAGGATCATCGTCGGGGCCGTCACGACGAGTAATAATTCGACGACGCGAGGCTTGGTCAACGAAATGTACGCACGGATGGTGTTCCGGATCCGTTCGTTACGATCCGTCACCCCGTGTTCGCGGGGGTTCTCGGCCATCTCGGGTGCTTCTCGTGCGCTTCGCATATTGCCGCAATTCTAGATCATCCTGCCGTCTCTCACGCCCGGGTCTTCAGTGCGACATCGCCGCAATGCTCGCGAAACAACGTCACCAAGCCGGGGTCCGTATACTTGAATGGCTCGCCAATCTAAGGTGCATGCATCCGTGAGCCACCTGAAACGGGCACTCTCTTGCGCACCTCGATGCCGATAACGACGTCGGCGGGCAATTACTCTCCAGCGGCGCGGGAAAATGAGCGTGCCGCCTTGACGGATTCAGAAGGGTCAGTTCACGTGGCAGCATTGCAGTGGGATTCCATCGACAACAGGGCAGTTGACACCGCCCGCATCCTCGCGGCCGACGCCGTGGAAAAGGTCGGGAACGGCCACCCGGGTACCGCCATGAGCCTCGCCCCGGCCGCGTACCTGCTGTTCCAGAAGGTCATGCGTCGCGATCCCGCTGACAACGAGTGGATCGGCCGCGACCGGTTCGTCCTCTCGGTCGGCCACAGCTCACTCACCCAGTACGTGCAGTTGTACCTCGGCGGCTATGGCCTCGAGCTCGACGACCTCAAGGCCCTGCGCACCTGGGGCTCCAAGACCCCCGGCCACCCCGAGTACGGCCACACCGACGGCGTCGAGATCACCACGGGTCCGCTCGGCCAGGGGCTCGCCTCCGCTGTGGGCTTCGCCTACGCCTCGCGTTTTGAACGCGGCCTGTTCGACCCCGAGGCCGCGGCCGGCACCAGCCCGTTCGACCAGTTCGTCTATGTCATCGCCGGCGACGGCGACCTGCAGGAGGGCATCACCGCCGAAGCGTCCTCGCTCGCCGGTCACCAGCAGCTCGGCAACCTCATCGCGATCTACGACTCCAACCAGATCTCGATCGAAGACGACACCAACATCGCCTTCACCGAGGATGTCGCGGCCCGCTACGACGCCTACCACTGGCACGTGCAGACGGTGGACTGGAAGAAGACCGGCGAATACGTCGAAGACGTCGCCGCTCTCAACGACGCCATCGAGGCGGCCAAGGCCGTCACCGACAAGCCGTCGCTGATCATCCTCAAGACCATCATCGGCTGGCCGAGCCCGAAGAAGCAGAACACCGGCAAGATCCACGGCTCCGCCCTCGGCGCCGAGGAACTCGCCGGCGTGAAGGAAATCCTCGGCTTCGACCCCGAGAAGACCTTCGAGGTGTCCGACGAGGTCATCGCACACACCCGCAAGGCCCTCGACCGTGGTGCAGAGCAGCACGCCGAGTGGACCGTGCGCTTCGACGCGTGGGCCGCAGCGAACCCGGAGCGCAAGATCCTGCTCGACCGCATCCTCTCCGGCGACCTGCCCGACGGTGTCGAGGCGGCCCTGCCCGTCTTCGAGGCCGGCACCGAGGTCTCCACCCGCGCGTCGTCCGGCAAGGTGCTCAACGCACTCGGCCCGGTCATCCCCGAGCTGTGGGGCGGCTCGGCCGACCTCGCCGAGTCGAACAACACCACCATCAGCAACTCCGCCTCGTTCATTCCGAGCGAGCACTCCACGGGTGAGTGGACGGGCAACCCGTACGGCCGCGTCCTGCACTTCGGCATCCGTGAGCACGCGATGGCCGCGATCCTCAACGGCATCGTGCTGCACGGAAACACCCGCCCGTTCGGTGGCACGTTCCTGATCTTCAGCGACTACATGCGCCCCGCCGTGCGTCTGGCCGCACTCATGAAGGCGCCGTCGATCTTCGTCTGGACCCACGACTCCGTCGCCCTCGGCGAGGACGGCCCCACCCACCAGCCGATCGAACAGCTCGCATCACTTCGCGCCATCCCCGGACTCGACGTGGTGCGCCCCGGCGACGCCAACGAGGTGTCCTGGGCCTGGAAGACGATCCTCGAGCGTCGCAACGGCCCGGCCGGCATCGTCCTGACCCGCCAGAACATCCCGGTGTTCGAGCGCGGAGACGGTGACGCAACCGGCGACACCTTCGCCTCGGCCAAGAACGTCGCCAAGGGCGCTTACGTGCTCGCCGAAGCACCGAACGGCACCCCCGATGTCATCCTGATCGCCACCGGTTCCGAGGTACAGCTCGCCGTCGCTGCCCGCGAAGCGCTGAAGGCTGACGGCATCAACGCACGGGTCGTGTCGGTACCGAGCCTGGAATGGTTCGAGGAGCAGTCCGCCGAATACCGCGAATCCGTTCTGCCCAAGGCGATCACCGCCCGGGTTTCGGTTGAGGCCGGAATCGCGTTGACCTGGCACAAGTACGTCGGTGACCGCGGCCGCAGCGTCTCGATCGAGCACTTCGGTGCCTCGGCCGACTACAAGACCCTGTTCCGCGAATTCGGCATCACCACCGAAGCCGTCGTCGCCGCCGCCAAAGAATCCCTCGCCGCGCTCTGAGCGCGACACCCATTAGCGCAGCATTCAAGGAGATTTGATTTTCATGACTGAAACCACCCCCACCGCCGCACTCTCGGCCGCCGGCGTCAGCATCTGGCTGGACGACCTGTCCCGCCAGCGCATCCAGTCCGGCGGACTGAAGACGCTCATCGCCGAAAAGAACGTCGTCGGCGTCACCACCAACCCGACGATCTTCGCCGGCGCGCTGAGCAAGGGCGAGGCGTACGCGTCCCAGGTGGCCACGCTGGCCGCCGCCGGCACCACCGTCACCGACGCCGTGTTCGAGATCACCACGGATGACGTCGCCGCAGCCTGCGACATCTTCCGACCGATCTACGACGCCACCAAGGGCTTCGACGGCCGCGTCTCGATCGAGGTCGAGCCCGGCTTCGCCCACGACGCCGAGAAGACCCTCGCCCAGGCTCAGCAGCTCTGGAACAAGGTCAATCGTCCGAACGCGATGATCAAGATCCCCGCGACCGTCGAGGGCCTCGAGGCGATCACCGAGACCATTGCCCTGGGCATCAGCGTCAACGTCACCCTGATCTTCAGCCTCGAGCGGTACCGCGCTGTCATCAACGCGTACCTCAGCGGCCTGGAGAAGGCCAAGGCTGCCGGCATCGACCTGTCGACGATCCACTCCGTGGCGTCCTTCTTCGTGTCGCGTGTCGACACCGAGATCGACAAGCGCCTCGCGGCCGTCGGCACCGATGAGGCCCTCGCCCTGCAGAGCAAGGCCGGCGTCGCCAACGCCCAGCTGGCCTACCAGGTCTTCGAGCAGTCCTTCACGACCGAGCGTGCCTCCGGGCTCCTCGCGGCCGGCGCCAACAAGCAGCGTCCGCTCTGGGCATCCACCGGCGTCAAGTCGGCCGACCTGCCCGACACCCTCTACGTGACCGAACTGGTCGCCCCCGAGGTCGTCAACACCATGCCGGAGAAGACCCTCGAGGCCACCTTCGACCACGGTGTCATCGTCGAAGGCGCCGTCACCGGCGCCTACGAGGCAGCCAACGCCGTCCTGGACGCCATCGCCGCGCAGGGTGTCTCCTACGACGACGTGACCCGCGTCCTCGAAGAGGAAGGCGTCTCGAAGTTCATCATCTCCTGGAACGAACTGCTGGACACCGTCACTGCAGCACTCGAGGCCGCCAAGTGAGCTTCCACATCTCGGTGAGCGGCGCGGCCGCTGAGGCCGTGCGCACCGTGGTGCCGACCCTCGTGGCCGACCTCGTCGCCTCCGGCATCACGTCGCTGGACCCCGCCCTGTGGGGCCCGGAGGCCGAAGAAGAAGCCGGCAAGCGGCTCGGTTGGACCGAGTCCGTCGTGACCTCGCGTCCCCTCGTCGCCGAGATCCTCGCTCTGCGCGAGGAACTGCACGCCAAGGGTGTCAGCCACATCGCGCTGGCCGGCATGGGCGGTTCGTCGCTCGCACCAGAGGTCATCACGCTCACCACCGGCGTGGACCTGACCGTGCTCGACGCCACCGACCCCGGCCAGGTGCTCGCGGCCCTCAACGACCGACTGGAGTCGACCGCCCTCGTGGTGTCATCCAAGTCGGGCGGGACCGTCGAGACCGACAGCCAGCGCCGTGTCTTCGAAGGCGCATTCCGGGACCTCGGTATCGACCCCGTTGACCGCATCATCGTGGTCACCGATCCCGGCTCGCCTCTCGAGGCGTCCGCGACCGAGGCCGGCTACCGCGTTTTCAACGCCGACCCGACGGTCGGCGGTCGTTTCTCGGCGCTGACCGCGTTCGGCCTGGTGCCGTCCGGTCTGGCCGGCGTCGACATCGGACAGCTGCTCGACGAGGCCGAAGCGGTCTCGTTGGCGCTGGCGGTCGACTCCGTGGACAACCCCGGGCTGATCCTCGGTGCGGCCATCGCCTCGACCAGTCCCCGCCGGGACAAGCTGGCCATCGTTGCCGACGGCACCCACATCGTGGGTTTCGCCGACTGGGCCGAACAGCTCATCGCCGAGTCGACCGGCAAGATCGGTACCGGCATCCTGCCCGTCGTGCTCGATCTTGACGCACCGGAGCTCACCGCGGCGCTGCCCGACGTGCAGATCGTGCGCGTTGTGGCGGATGCCGGTGACGAGGTCTTCGTCGACCACGACGGTGCAGACGAGATCCGCGTCAGCGGAACCCTCGGCGCGCAGTTCCTGGTCTGGGAATACGCGACGGTCATCGCCGGCCGGTTGCTCGGGATCAACCCGTTCGACCAGCCGGACGTCGAATCCGCCAAGATTGCGACCCGGGGCCTTCTGGACTCGCGTCCGGAGCCCGAACCCGCGGCGTTCATCTCCGACGGCATCGAGGTTCGCGGCACGCCCCACGTGATCGGTGCCGCGAGCGACTTGGCCAGCGCCATCGACGCGCTGCTCGAGGAACTCGGCCCCGACGGGTACGTCGCCGTGCAGGCCTACGTGGACCGTCTGGCGCTCCCCCAGCTCGCCGAGCTGCGTGGTCTGCTCGCGACGTTGTCCAAGCGCCCGGTCACGTTCGGCTGGGGACCCCGGTTCCTGCACTCCACCGGTCAGTTCCACAAGGGTGGCACCCCCACCGGTGTGTTCCTGCAGATCCTCAGCACCCCCGCTGAGGACCTCGACATCCCTGACCGTCCGTTCACGTTCGGTGAGCTCATCCAGGCTCAGGCCGGTGGCGACGCCAGCGTCCTCGCCGACAAGGGCCGCCCCGTGCTCACCCTGACGTTGACCGACCCGGCCGCGAACATCAGCACGCTGTTCAACGCGCTCCGCTAAGTCACGTCTTCGCGCCGTACCGCATAAATCCTCGAAGGAGCTGCATGTCCCCGGTGGAAATCACCCCGGAGTTCAATCCGTTGCGTTCGCCCTCCGACTATCGCCTGAACCGGATCGCGGGGCCCTCCAGCCTCGTCATCTTCGGCGTTACCGGAGACCTGTCGCGGAAGAAACTCATGCCCGCCGTCTATGACCTGGCCAACCGGGGGCTTTTGCCGCCGGGGTTCGCCCTCGTCGGGTTCGCCCGCCGGGATTGGGACAACCAGGACTTCATGCAGGTGGTGCACGACTCTGTCAAGGAGTACGCACGCACCGAGTTCCACGAGGATGTCTGGGCCCAGTTGGCCGAGGGCATCCGCTTCGTGCCGGGCACCTTCGACGACGACGCCGCGTTCGAGCTCCTCAAGGAAACCATTGAGGAGCTCGACCGCGAGCGGGGAACCATGGGCAACCATGCGTTCTACCTGTCGATCCCCCCGAAGGCGTTCCCCCAGGTGACCGAGCAGCTGCGCAGGTCCGGCTTGGCGGAGCAGAAGAACGGTCAATGGCGACGTGTCGTCATCGAGAAGCCGTTCGGTAGCGACCTCAAAACGGCTCGCGAGCTCAACGACGTCGTCGAGTCGGTCTTCCCGGCCGATTCGGTGTTCCGCATCGACCACTACCTGGGCAAGGAGACGGTGCAGAACATTCTGGCGCTGCGCTTCGCGAACCAGTTGTACGAACCGATCTGGAACGCCAACTACGTCGACCACGTGCAGATCACCATGGCCGAAGACATCGGCGTCGGCGGACGTGCCGGCTACTACGACGGAATCGGCGCCGCCCGCGACGTCATCCAGAACCACCTCCTGCAGCTGTTGGCCCTCACCGCGATGGAGGAGCCCATCTCCTTCGACGCCGCCGACCTGCGCACCGAGAAAGAAAAAGTCCTCGCCTCCGTGCGCCTGCCGGAAGACCTGGCAACGGGGACCGCCCGTGGCCAGTACGCCGGCGGCTGGCAGGGTGGCGAGAAGATCCTCGGGTTCCTCGAGGAAGACGGCATGAACCCCGAGTCGCTGACCGAAACCTACGCCGCTCTGCGCCTCGAGATCGACACCCGGCGTTGGTCGGGTGTGCCGTTCTATCTCCGCGCCGGCAAGCGCCTCGGCCGCCGGGTCACCGAGATCGCCGTTGTCTTCAAGCGGGCACCGCAGTACCTCTTCGAGAAGAGCCAGACGGCCGCACTGGGCGAGAACGCCCTGGTCATCAGGGTCCAGCCCGATGAGGGCGTCACGATCCGGTTCGGCTCTAAGGTTCCCGGTGTCGGCATGCAGGTGCGCGACGTGACCATGGACTTCGGCTACGGTCACGCGTTCACCGAAGCCAGCCCCGAGGCTTACGAACGTCTGATCCTGGACGTGTTGCTGGGCGACCCGCCGCTCTTCCCCCGCCACGAGGAAGTCGAGTTGTCCTGGAAGATTCTCGACCCGATCGAAGAATTCTGGACCACCCAGGGCCAGCCGGAACAATACCGACCCGGAACCTGGGGGCCCGCATCAGCCGACGAACTGCTGTCACGAGACGGCCGGAACTGGAGACGCCCATGATCGTCGATCTGCCGGACACCACCACGGCCAAGATCTCCAAGGCACTGGTGCGCATCAGGGAAGAGGGCGGCGCTGTCGCCCTCGGCCGGGTGCTCACCCTCATCATCGCGGCCGAGCTCGGCCACGAGGAAGATGCCATCGAGGCCGCGAACGATGCGTCACGTGAGCACCCGATGCGGGTCATCGTGCTCTCCACCCAGGCAGAGGGCACCGCAGCGCACGAACCCAGGGTGGACGCCGAGATCCGGGTCGGCGGAGACGCCGGCGCGAGCGAGGTCATCGTGCTGCGCGCCTACGGTGACGCCGCCAGCGACCCGGAGAGCCTCGTCACCGGACTCCTGCTGCCCGACGCCCCCGTCGTGGCGTGGTGGCCCGGCGAGGCCCCTGCGGTGCCCGCCGAGTCGCCGTTGGGACGCATCGCCTACCGGCGAATCACCGACGCGTCCGCTCAGCCCGACCCGCAGGCCGCTCTCACGCGCATCTGTTCCACCTACCGGCCGGGTGACACCGACTTCGCCTGGACGCGGTTGACCCTGTGGCGTGCTCAGCTCGCCGCGGTGTTGGACCAGCCGCCGTACGAGTCCATCACCGCCGTGTCCGTCAGCGGTGCGCTGGACTCCCCCTCCACCACCCTTCTCGCGGCCTGGTTGCAGCTGCAGCTGCAGGTGCCGGTCGACTACGAACTCACGTCGGGCCAGCACGCGAACGGCATCCACGGCGTGCACCTCACCCGGGCGTCCGGGGTGATCTCGCTCGAGCGCGAGGTCCCCGGCATCGCCACCCTCACGCAGTCCGGCCAGCCCGTGCAGGACCTGACCCTCAAGCGCCGCAGCCTGCGCGACTGCCTGAGCGACGAGCTGCGCCGCCTCGACCCCGACGAACTGTACGGCGAGGTCATCACCCGCGGCCTGCCCCAACTGGCGGGTCCCACCACATCGACCGGAGACCACTCATGACACACGACAGGCGCGTGCTCGTACACGCCGACAAGTCGGCCCTGATCGACTCGGTCGCCGCCCGATTCATCACCAAGATGGCCGACATCCTGCACGAGCAGGGACACGCCCACGTGGTCCTGACCGGCGGAACCGTCGGAACCGGTGTGCTCGAAGCCATCAACGCCTCCCCCGACCGCGACAGCGTGGACTGGGCCAAGATCGACTTCTGGTGGGGCGACGAGCGCTGGGTTCCGCGCACGCACGCCGACCGCAACGAGGTACAGGCGCGTGCGGCATTGCTGGACCATATCGACATCCCCGCAGCGAACGTGCACTCGTTCCCGGCGTCGGATGAGGGCCTGGACCTGGATGCCGCCGCCGATCGTTACGCGGCCGAGCTCAAGACCCAGGCGGCACCGGATTCTTTGGTGCCCCAGTTCGACGTCACTTTCCTCGGGGTCGGGCCTGACGGCCACATCGCGTCGCTTTTCCCGCACATGCAGGGTATCCGGGAGAACGACCGCACGGTCATCGCGGTGCTGAACTCCCCCAAGCCCCCTTCGGAGCGGCTCAGCCTCACCCGATGGGTGATCAACTCGTCCGAGCGCATCTGGCTCGTTGTGTCCGGCACCGACAAGGCGTCGGCGCTCGGCCTGGCGCTGGCCGGCGCGAGTCGTGACGAGGTGCCCGTCGCCGGCATCCGCGGTCGCCACTACACCGATTTCTTCGTCGACGGCGAGGCCGCCGCGGAGGTTCCGGAGAACCTGATCGCTCAGCCGCACTGAGCCCGTCAGACACTGAAAAAGCGCATCGGTTCCTCGGAACCGATGCGCTTTTTCTTGTGTCAGCTAGTTGGTGGCGCTGAGCTTCCCGCGACGCACCCGAAGCTGCTGGAGAGCCTCCTCCAGGAGGGATTCCGCTTCCTCTTCGGTGCGGCGTTCCTTCACGTAGGCCAGGTGCGTCTTGTACGGTTCCAGCTTGACCACCGACGGCGGGTTCTCTTTGTCGCGACCGGCGGGGAGTCCCGACGACGGGCAATCGATGGTGTCGGGGATCTCTTCGTCAGGCAGGTTGGCGGCGAAGTACCGAACGGTCTCGTTGCCGAGTGCGTCCCAGTAGGAGACGCGGATGCGATCAGCGTGAAAACCACGGTCCTGCTCGCCCATGGGGCCGGCTCCGACTCGCGAGCCGCGAATTGCGCTTCCACCAGATGCCATTGTGTTCCTCCGCTATAAAAACTGTTCGGCGTGTTCGGGTTGTACTGCTGCGTTCCGGTCCCGCCGTGGGTGACCGGATACGGTTGGCGTCGCGGGTGGGGTCCCGCGACGCTACGACGTCGTTAGGCGCCGGTATCGAATTTGGTGATCAAGCCCAGCACGACGATGCAGGAAATCCACAGTACGGCCAGGATGATGGTGATGCGGTTGAGGTTACGTTCCGCAACGCCGGAGGCCCCGAGGTTCGAGGTGACCCCACCGCCGAACATGTCGGATAGACCCCCACCGCGCCCCTTGTGGAGCAAAATGAGCATGGTGAGCAGGAGGCTCGTGATGCCGAGCAAAACCTGCAATACAACCTGGAGAATCTCCACGCGAAACCTTTCACAAAACGATGGGCGCTAGAGCTCCACCAAGACCACTGGCAATTATAGCCTGACGGCAAACAAAACCCGCCGCACCCCCCGGAGGGGGTACGACGGGCCCACTTTACAGTCCGACGTGCTTCTGGAAGCGAACGATGCTGGAGAACTCGGTGATGTCCAGGCTCGCGCCTCCCACCAGTGCTCCGTCAACGTTCGGTTCCTTCATGAAGCCGGCGATGTTGACGCCCTTGACGGAACCCCCGTAGAGGATCCGGGTCTTGTCGGCGACGTCCTGGCCGAGCACCTCGGCCAGAGTCAGCCGCAGCGCGGCCGCAACCTGTTCTGCCTGGTCGGGCGTTGCCGCCTGGCCGGAGCCGATGGCCCAGACCGGTTCGTACGCCACGACGATGTCTGCGGCGTTGTCGACTCCGGCAAGCGCAGCCTTGAGCTGTGCGACCGGAACGGCGCTGGGACCGTGCAGTTCCAGGTCTGCGGCGGTTTCGCCGACGCAGATGATGGGAACCAGGTTGTGCTTCAACGCGGCGGTCACCTTGGCGGCGACGACCTCGTCGGTCTCGTTGTGCAGGGTGCGTCGCTCAGAGTGGCCGATCAGCACGTACTGGCATTCAAGCGCGGCCAGGAAGGCCGCCGAGATCTCGCCGGTGTACGCACCGGACTCCTGAGTGGAGACGTCCTGTCCGCCGTAGGCCAGGGGCAGCTTGTCCGCTGCGACCAGCGTCTGCACGCTGCGCAGGTCGGTGAACGGCGGGAACACGGCGACCTCGGTGGAGGTGAAGTCGTGTCCGGCGTCCTTGAGGCTCCACGCCAGCTTCTGCACGAAGGCGATGGCCTGGAGGTGGTCCAGGTTCATCTTCCAGTTTCCTGCAATCAGGGGAACACGCGTGTTTACTGCCATCCGAGGACCTCCAGTCCTGGCAGTCGCTTACCCTCGAGGAACTCGAGGCTGGCGCCACCGCCGGTAGAAATATGACCGAACTGGTCATCGTTGAAACCGAGGATGCGCACGGCAGCGGCGGAGTCTCCTCCGCCGACAACGCTGAGCCCATTGACCTCGGTGAGTGCGGCGGCAACCGTGCGGGTGCCGTCCGCGAAGGGTGCCAGTTCGAAAACGCCCATCGGGCCGTTCCAGAACACGGTCTTCGACACCCGGATGATTGCAGCGAATGCGGCCGCGGTGTCGGGTCCGATGTCCAGGCCCAGTCCGGCAGCGCCGAACGGGGTGTCCTCGATCTGATCGGCCGGCGTGGTGACGTACTCGGCGTCTGCCCCGAACTTGGAGGCGACGACGACGTCGGTCGGCAGGACGATCTTCACACCGAGACGGTCGGCCTCGGCGAGGTATCCGCGAACGGTCTCGATCTGGTCGACCTCGAGCAGGCTGGCGCCGACCTTGTGGCCTTGGGCCGCGAGGAAGGTGAACAGCATGCCGCCGCCGATCAGGAGCGAGTTCACCCGCGGCAGCAGGTGGCCGATGACCCCGAGCTTGTCCGACACCTTCGAGCCGCCGAGGATCACCGTGTACGGCGCCTCGGGCTTCTCGGTGAGGCGGTCGAGTACGTCGAGCTCTGCTGCGATGAGCAGGCCGGCCGCGCTCGGCAGGATCTGGGCCAGGTCGAAGACGCTGGCCTGCTTGCGGTGGACGACGCCGAAGCCGTCGGAGACCAGGGCATCGCCGAGCGCCGAGAGCTCGGTGGCGAAGGCCACCCGCTCGGTTTCGACCTTGCTGGTTTCGCCCGCGTTGAAGCGCAGGTTCTCCAGTACGACGATGTCACCGTCTGTCAGAGCCGCGACCGCGGCCTGGGCAGATTCTCCGACGGTGTCGGTGGCGAACGCCACCGGGGAACCGATCAGTTCGGCCAGACGCGCCGCAACGGGCGCCAGGCTGTACTTGGGGTTGACCTGGCCGTCAGGGCGCCCGAGGTGAGAAACGATCACCAGACGGGCACCCTGCTCGACCAGAGCCTTGAGGGTGGGCAGGGACGCCCGCACGCGGCCATCGTCGGTGATCTGACCGTCCTTCAACGGAACGTTCAGATCACACCGAACGATGACGCGCTTGCCGTGGAGCGATCCCAGCGATTCGATAGTGCGAAGCGTCACTGCGTGTCCCTTAGTTAGATGCGCTCGGCGACGAACTCGGTGAGGTCAACCATGCGGTTGGAGTAGCCCCACTCGTTGTCGTACCAGGAGGACAGCTTGACCTGGTCGCCCAGGACGCGCAGCAGGCCGGCGTCGAAGATCGAGGAGTGCGGGTCGGTCACGATGTCGCTGGAGACGATCTCGTCCTCGGTGTACATCAGGATGCCCTTGAGGGGGCCCTCTGCTGCTGCCTTGTACGCGGCCTTGATGGCTTCGACGGTGACCGGCTTCTCGGCGATGACGGTCAGGTCGGTGATGGAACCGGTGGGCACGGGTACGCGCAGGGCGAAGCCGTCAAGCTTGCCGGCGAGCTCCGGGAGGACGATGCCCAGGGCCTTGGCGGCGCCGGTCGAGGTCGGGATGATGTTGACGGCGGCGGCGCGGGCGCGACGCAGGTCGCTGTGCGGGCCATCCTGCAGGTTCTGGTCTGCGGTGTACGCGTGGATGGTGGTCATCAGGCCACTCTTGATGCCGAAGTTGTCGTTGAAGACCTTGGCCAGCGGTGCGAGGCAGTTCGTGGTGCAGGACGCGTTGGAGATGATGTCGAACTTCGCGGAGTCGTAGGTCTCCTCGTTGACGCCCATGACGATCGTCGCAACGTCGCCGGTGGCGGGAGCGGAGACGATGACCTTCTTGGCACCGGCGGTGATGTGCTTGCGCGCATCGTCGGCCTTGGTGAAGCGACCGGTCGACTCGATCACGATGTCGACGCCCAGGGCGCCCCAGGGGAGGTTGGCCGGGTCGCGCTCGGCGAGAACCTTGATCGGCTTGCCGTTGACGAGGATGGAGTCGCCCTCGACGGAGACGGTGGCGTCCAGACGGCCCGTGATGGAGTCGTATTTGAGGAGGTGCGCCAGGGTCTTGGTGTCGGTGAGGTCGTTGACGGCGACAATTTCGATGTCGCTGCCCTGGGCCAGTGCGGCGCGCAGGTAGTTGCGGCCAATGCGGCCAAATCCGTTAATGCCAATCTTTACAGACAAAATAGCTCCTGTTATTGATGACGCGTGTGGCGCCGGGTGGTGGGAAGGAAAAGAACTGAAGGTGTGAGTGGGGAGACTCTAGGAGAGCAGCAGGAGTCCGCTGGTCTTCTCGCGAGCGGCGACGAATCGCGCCTGGACGTTCTCCCAGTCGACGATGTTCCAGAACGCCTTGACGTAGTCGGCGCGCACGTTCTGGTAGTCGAGGTAGTAGGCGTGCTCCCAGACATCGAGCATGAGGATCGGTACCGTGCCGGCCGCGAAGTTGGCCTGCTGGTCGAAGAACTGCTGGATGATCAGGCGCTGACCGACGGAGTCCCAGGCCAGCACTGACCAGCCGGAACCCTGCACGCCCATCGCGGTGGCCGCGAAGTGCGCCTGGAACTTATCAAAGGAACCGAAGAAGTCATCGATTGCGCTGGCGAGTTCACCGACCGGCTTGTCGCCACCGTTCGGGGACATGTTGGTCCAGAAGATCGAGTGGTTGACGTGGCCGCCGAGGTTGAACGCGAGGTCCTTCTCGAGCTTGTTGACGTACACGAGACTGCCTGAGTCGCGAGCCTCCGCCAGCTGGGCGAGGGCGGTGTTGGCGCCGGTCACGTAGGCCTGGTGGTGCTTGCTGTGGTGGAGTTCCATAATGGTGCCGCTGATACTCGGCGCGAGCGCAGAGTAGTCGTAAGCCAGTTCAGGCAGGGTGTATTCGGCCATAGCTCGTATCTCCTCATTGTGTGGCAGCGACGCGATTTCTCTCGTCATCTGCACTGTAAGTGACCTTTTTAGTCTACTCAGGTGAATAGGGGACGTTAGTCCCCTCTTACCGGTGTGCAGGCCGTCAGCAGAGGGGTGATCAGACGTCGTCGAGATCGGCCGGCAGGTTGGCGTCGGTGCCGGGGATGCCCAGGTCGACGGCCTTCTTGTCTGCCATCGCCAGGAGGCGCCGGATCCGGCCGGCCACCGCGTCCTTGGTCATGGGCGGGTCGGCGTGGTGGCCGAGTTCGTCGAGGCTGGAGTCCCGGAAGGACAGGCGCAGCTCCCCCGCATATCGCAGGTGTTCCGGGATGTCGTCGCCGAGGATCTCCATCGCCCTGTCGACCCGGGCGCACGCCGCGACCGCGGCCTGGGCGGAGCGGCGCAGGTTGGCGTCGTCGAAGTTCACCAGGCGGTTGGCCGTGGCACGCACCTCGCGGCGTTGGCGCAGCGCTTCCCAGTTGAGCACGGTTTCCGCGGCGCCCATCTGCACGAGCATCGCGCCGATGGCGTCACCGTCACGGATGACGACGCGGTGGACGCCGCGTACCTCGCGGGCCTTCGCGACGATGCCGAGGCGCCCGGCGGCACCCACGATGGCCATGGCGGCCTCGTTGCCCGGGCAGACGACTTCGAGGGCGGCGGAGCGACCGGGGTCGGTCAGCGAGCCGGCCGCGAGGAACGCACCACGCCAGACCGCGGCGATCTCTTCCTTCGAACCCGTCGTCAGACGGTTGGGCAGTCCACGGATGGGGCGGCGGCGGGCGTCGAGCAGTCCCGTCTGCCTGGCCAGTGTTTCGCCGCCGTCGAGCACCCGCACGAGGTAGTGGTTGGTGCGGCGGAGCCCGGACGCCGTGATCACAGACACGTCGCTGCGCACGCCGTACAGTTCGGCGAGGTCCTTCCGCACCCGGCGGGCCAACAGCGGGGTATCGAGTTCCGACTCGATGGCGATTCGACCGGAGATCATGTGCAGACCGCCGGAGAAACGCAGGATCGTCGCCAGTTCGGCCGCGCGAACCGTGGTCTTCGAAACCTCGACGCGGGATAGTTCATCTTTGACGTCGATGGTGAGTGCCAATCGTCATTTCCATTCTGTTGTTCGGGCCGGCCGTCACGTTGGACGGCAGACCGTGTCGTTATTCTCGTCCGAGGTCGCGGTGCTTGAGGCTTACCGCGACGCCGGGAAATTCTTGGAGCAGGCCGGCGAGTTCCCTCGCCATGGCCACCGAGCGGTGCTTGCCTCCGGTGCAGCCGATGGCGATGGTGGCGTGACGCTTGTTCTCGCGCTGGTAGCCGGCGAGCACCGGTCGGACGGCGGCCGCGTAGCTGGTGATGAACTCACGCGCACCGTCCTGGCCGAGCACGTATTCGCTGACCTCGGGGTCGAGGCCGGTGTGCGAGCGAAGTTCGGGGATCCAAAACGGATTCGGCAGGAACCGGGCGTCGGCGACCATGTCGACATCGGTGGGTAACCCGTACTTGAACCCGAAACTCATCACGGTGAGGTGCAGCCCGGCCGCGTTCTCCGCAGCGAAGCGCTCGGTGATCGTGGTGGCGAGCTGGTGGATGTTGAGATCCGACGTGTCGATGACGATGTCGCAGGATTCCCGCACGACGGCCAGCCGGGTGCGCTCGGCGGAGATGCCGTCCAGGATCGTCCCCTCACCCTGTAGAGGGTGGGGGCGCCGAACCGCTTCGAATCGGCGGACGAGCACATCGTCACGCGCTTCGAGGAAGATCACCCGGACCTGGGTGCCGCTGCGGAGCGCCTGGACGAGTTCCTGGAAATCGCCGAAGAAGTCCCGGCCACGGATGTCGACGACGGCCGCGATCTTGGGCAGGCTGGTGCCCGCCCGTCCGACGAGCTCGACCAGTGGGCGCAGCATTTGCGGCGGCAGGTTGTCGACCACGTACCAGCCGAGGTCCTCCAGCGCGTTGGCGACGGTCGATCGACCGGCGCCGGACATGCCGGTAACGATCAGCATTTCCTGCTTTTCGGTGTCCGTGCTCATGCTGGATTACGCCTTCGGTCGAAGTTAGTGAATGTCCAGCCTACCGACCGGGGGGCGTCTCTAGGCGCGCAGGTGCCGGTGAATGCCCTCGGCGAGGGCAGGTCCGATCCCCCGGATCTCGGCGATCGAGTCGACCGACGCCTCTCTGAGGCGGGCGACCGACCCGAAGTGCACCAACAGCACTTTGATGCGGGCGGGGCCCAAGCCGGGAATTTCGCCGAGGATGGTGTTGATGTCCCGCTTGCGTCTGGCGCGCTGATGAGTGATGGCGAAGCGGTGCGCTTCGTCGCGGATGCGTTGGATGAGGAACAAGGCGTCGCTGTTGCGCGGCAGGATCACCGGGTACTCGGAATCCGGCAGCCAGATTTCCTCCAGCCGTTTCGCGATGCCGCACAGGGTGATGCCCTGGACTCCGGACTCCCGCAGGGCGCGTGCCGCTGCCGCGACCTGCGGTTGCCCGCCGTCGACGATGAGCAGGTTCGGTTGGTAGCGGAATTTCGCTCGTTTCGCTGTTGGGTCCGCCTCGTCCGCGGCGGGCTCGTCCGCGCCGGAGGCCTCCGCGACGATCATGCCGTCAAGCGGGTTGGCCGGCACCGCGATGACGCCGCCCTTCGGTAGAGCCTCCGGGGTGGCGTCGTCGGGAACCAGGTAGGCCAGCCGCCGGGTGAGGACCCGATACAGGGAATCGGTGTCGTCGGTGGACTCCGGGACACCGAACCGGCGGTACTCGTCCTTCCGCGGCAGCCCGTCCTCGAAGACCACCATGGAGGCCACGATGTTGGTCCCGCCGAGATGCGACACGTCGTAGCACTCCATCCGGAGCGGGGCGGATTCCATGCCCAGTGCCTCCTGGAGGTCCTCGAGGGCCTTCGATCTGGCGACGAAGTCGGAGCTGCGCCGGGTCTTGTAGAGCATCAGCGCCTGCTTGGCGTTCTGGGTGGCCGTGACCAGCAGGGCGGCCTTCTCGCCGCGCTGGGCCGCGACGAGCCGCACCTTGCGGTGCGCGATCTCGCCGAGCCAGCCTTCGAGGGCGTCGGCGTCGTCCGGCAGCTCCGGCAGCACGATTTCCCGGGGCGGCACGGCGTCGCCGGTGTACGCGGTCTGCATGATCGAGTCGATCAGTTCACTGATGCTCAGGTCGAGTTCCTTGTCGACGACCCAGCCGCGCACACCGCGGATGCGCCCGCCGCGGACGATGAACAGCTGAACGGCCGCGGCGAGCTCGTCCTGTTCGATCGCGAACAGGTCGATGTCGACGTTGTCGCGCAGCACGACGGCGCTCTTCTCCAGCACGGCGTTGAGCGCCTTCACCTGGTCGCGCCGCCTGGCGGCGGTTTCGTAGTCCTGCGCCAGAGCGGCGTCCTTCATCTGGGCCGTGAGGCTGTTGATGAGCTTGCGATCCTGGCTGCCCATGAAACTGACGAATTCGTTGACGATCTTGCGATGTTCCTCGATGCCCACCTTGCCGGAGCAGGGCCCGAAGCAGCGACCGATCTGGCCGGCGAAGCAGGGCTTGCCCGACTGCATGGCACGCTTGTAGTTGGCGTTGTTGCAGGTGCGGATCGGGAAGGCCTTGAGCATCAGGTCGATGGTCTCGTGCACGGCCCACACCTTGGGGTACGGCCCGAAGTAGCGGGCGCCCTTGATGCCGGACGTGCGGGTCACGAGCGCCCGCGGTGCCTCGTCCGCCAGGGTCACCGCGAGGTACGGGTACGACTTGTCGTCCTTGAACTGCACGTTGAACGGCGGGTCGAATTCGTTGATCCAGGTCCACTCGAGCTGCAGCGCCTCGATCTCTGTGCCCACGGTCGTCCATTCGACGCTGGTCGCCGTCGTCACCATCCGCCGGGTGCGTTCGTGCAGGCTGCTCAGCGGCGCGAAGTAGTTACTCAGCCGGGCACGCAGGTTCTTGGCCTTGCCGACGTACAGCACCCGCCGGGAGGCGTCGCGAAACCGGTAGACACCGGGTTGGGTGGGGATCTCCCCGGGCTTGGGGCGATAGCTCAGAGCGTCAGACATGTTCTCCTGCGCCTACCGTGTGGCGAGGACCTCCTTCAGGAATGTTCCGGTGTGGCTCTTCTTCACTGTCGCGACGTGCTCAGGCGTTCCGGTGGCGAGCACCTTGCCCCCGCCGGAACCGCCCTCCGGACCCAGGTCGATGACCCAGTCGGCCGACTTGATCACGTCGAGGTTGTGCTCGATGACGATGACGGTGTTGCCCTTGTCGACGAGGCTGTTCAGCACCAGCAGGAGCTTCCGCACGTCCTCGAAGTGCAGGCCGGTGGTCGGCTCGTCGAGAACGTACACGCTGCGCCCGTTGGAACGGCGCTGCAGTTCGGTGGCCAGCTTGACCCGCTGCGCCTCACCTCCGGAGAGGGTCGTGGCGCTCTGCCCCAGGCGCACATACCCGAGCCCCACCTCGACGAGGGTTTTGAGGAACCGGTGGATCGCCGAGATCGGTTCGAAGAACTCGGCGGCCTCGCTGATCGGCATGTCGAGGACCTCGGCGATGTTCTTGCCCTTGTAGTGCACGGTGAGGGTGTCGCGGTTGTACCGCGCTCCCCCGCAGACCTCACAGGCCACGTACACGTCGGGCAGGAAGTTCATCTCGATCTTGATGGTGCCGTCGCCGGAGCATGCCTCACAGCGGCCGCCCTTGACGTTGAAGCTGAACCTGCCGGGCAGGTAGCCGCGGGCCTTGGCCTCCATGGTCTCGGCGAACAGGTTGCGGATTTTGTCGAACACGCCGGTGTAGGTGGCCGGGTTCGAGCGCGGGGTGCGTCCGATGGGGGCCTGGTCCACGTGGATCACCTTGTCGAGCTGGTCGAGGCCGGTGACCTTCGTGTGCCGGCCGGGCAGCTTCCGGGCGCCGTTGAGCCGGTTGGCGAGGACCCTGTACAGCACGTCGTTGACGAGGGATGATTTGCCGGACCCGCTGACGCCGGTGACGGCGGTGAAGACCCCCAGCGGGAACTTGACCGTGACTTTCCGCAGGTTGTTCGCCTCGGCACCCACCACGGTGATCTCACGGTCGGGGTCCAGCGGCCGACGTGTCGTCGGGGTGGCGATCGACTTCCGGCCGGAGAGGTAGTCCGCGGTGAGGGACTTCGTGTTGGTGAGCAGGTCAGCGTACGACCCCGAGTGCACGACGTGTCCGCCGTTGACGCCGGCGCCCGGTCCGATGTCGACCACCCAGTCAGCGGTCTTGATGGTGTCCTCGTCGTGTTCCACGACGATGAGGGTGTTGCCCAGGTCGCGGAGCGCGACCAGCGTCTCGATGAGGCGCCGGTTGTCGCGCTGGTGCAGCCCGATGCTGGGCTCGTCGAGGACGTAGAGCACCCCGGTCAGTCCCGAACCGATCTGGGTGGCCAGCCGGATGCGTTGGGCCTCGCCGCCGGACAGGGTCGCGGCCGCGCGGGCCAGGCTGAGGTAGTTCAGGCCCACCCGAAGCAGGAAGTCCAGTCGCACCTTGATCTCGCGCAGAACCTGGGCGGCAATGGTCTTCTCGCGTTCGGTGAGTTCGAGCTTGTCCATGAAGTCCCGGGCATCGGCGAGGCTGAGCCGGCAGATATCGGCGATGCTCATCTCGTGCACGAGAACGGCGAGTACCTCAGGCTTGAGCCGGGTGCCGTCGCAAACCGGGCAGTCCACCTCGCGCAGGTATTCCCCCCAGCGCTGGCGCTGGGTGTCGGTTTCGGCCTGCAGGAACTGGCGCTCGATGTAGGGCACAACACCTTCGAAACCGGAGGTGTAGCTCATCTCCCGGCCGTAACGGTTCTTCCACTTGACCTTGACCTCGAAGTTGTCGCCGCGCATGACAGCGGTGCGCACCTCGGCCGGGAGCTTCTTCCACGGAGTGTCGAGCGAGAACTTGAGGTCGCGGGCAAGCCCGTCCAGGAGCTTCTCGTAGTACTGGAAGAGTCCCTTGCCCTGGGTGGTCCAGGGCAGGACGACACCCTCAGCGATGCTCAGGTCCGGGTCGCCGAGAAGTAGGTCCTCGTCGACGGACATACGGGTTCCCAGGCCGGAGCATTCGGGGCAGGCACCGAACGGTGCGTTGAACGAGAAGGTGCGCGGTTCGATCTCGGTGAGTTGCACGGGGTGGTTGTTCGGGCAGGAGAGCTTTTCTGAATAGCTCTGCCAGGCCTCGTCGCCGGTGAGGTCGACGAAGTTGACCTGCACGAGGCCGTCGGTGAGCTTGAGCGCCGTCTCCAGGGAGTCGGTGAGCCGGCTGAGCAGGTCGGGCCCGGCCACGAGACGGTCGACGACCACGGAGATGTCGTGCTTGAGCTGCTTCTTCAGCGTGGGTGGTTCGTTCAACTGGATCTGAACGCCGTCGACCATTGCGCGGGAGTACCCGCCGGCGGCGAGCTCCTTGAACAGGTCGACGAACTCGCCCTTTTTCTGCGACACGATCGGGCTCAGGATCTGGTACCGCACGCCGGTTTCCATTTCCATGAGCTGGTCGGCGATCTGCTGCACGGTCTGCGACTGGATGATCTCCCCGCAGACGGCACAGTGCGGCACCCCGATACGTGCCCAGAGCAGGCGCATGTAGTCGTAGATCTCGGTGATGGTGCCCACGGTGGACCGCGGGTTGCGGTTGGTGGATTTCTGGTCGATGGACACGGCGGGGCTGAGCCCCTCGATGAAGTCGACGTCGGGCCTGTCGACCTGCCCGAGGAACTGGCGCGCATAGGCCGACAGGGATTCGACGTACCGCCGTTGGCCCTCCGCGAAAATCGTATCGAAGGCGAGCGATGATTTGCCCGACCCGGAGAGACCTGTGAACACCACGAGCGAATCGCGGGGGATGTCGAGGTTGACGTTGTGCAAGTTGTGCACGCGTGCACCACGGACGCTGAGTTGAGAGCCCTGCTCTACCTTGGAAATTGACACCATTCGAGTCTATGCAGTACCACCGACACCGCAGTGCCACCGACAGCGCAGTGCCGCCCGACCCGCTAGCTCAGGTGGCCGGCCTTCTCCATCTGACGCAGCTCCCGCTTGAGCTCGGACACTTCGTCGCGCAGCCTGCCGGCCAATTCGAACTTGAGTTCGCCGGCGGCCTCGAGCATCTGGGCGTTGAGGTCGGCGATGATCGATTCGAGGTCGTTGGCGCCGTTGGCCGCGAGGCCCTTGCGCACCGACGGTGTGGGGCTGCGGCGGCGGGCGTCACGGCCGGCCAGCAGCTCGGCGGTGTCAGCCTCCTCGCGGGAGAGCGCGTCGGTGATGTCGGCGATGCGCTTGCGGAGCGGGGTGGGATCGATGCCGTGCAGGGTGTTGTACTCCACCTGCTTCTCCCGGCGCCGGTCGGTCTCGTCGATGGCCCTGGCCATCGAGTCGGTCATCCTGTCGGCATACATATGCACCTCGCCGGAGACGTTGCGCGCGGCGCGACCGATGGTCTGGATCAGCGAGGTGGACGAGCGCAGGAACCCTTCCTTGTCGGCGTCGAGGATGGCCACCAGGGACACCTCGGGCAGGTCGAGGCCCTCCCGGAGCAGGTTGATGCCCACCAGCACGTCGTACAGGCCCTGGCGCAGCTCGGTGAGCAGCTCCACCCGGCGCAGGGTGTCGACGTCTGAGTGCAGGTACCGCACCCGAACGCCGGCCTCGGTGAGGAAGTCGGTGAGTTCCTCGGCCATCTTCTTGGTCAGGGTGGTCACCAGCACCCGCTCGTTGAGTTCGACGCGCAGACGGATCTGCTCGAGCAGGTCATCGATCTGACCGGCGGACGGCTTGACGATGATCTGCGGGTCGATCAGACCGGTCGGGCGGATGATCTGCTCGACGATGCCGTCGGCGATGCCCATCTCGTACTTGCCGGGGGTGGCGGAGAGGTACACGGTCTGGCCGACCCGGCCCTTGAACTCGTTCCACTTGAGCGGGCGGTTGTCCAGCGCGCTGGGCAACCGGAACCCGTGCTCGACCAGGGTGCGCTTGCGTGACGAGTCGCCCTCGAACATGGCGCCGATCTGCGGCACCGTCACATGGGACTCGTCGATGACCACAAGGAAGTCGTCGGGGAAGTAATCGAGCAGGCAGTGCCCGGGCTCCCCCGCGCTTCTCCCGTCGATGTGCCGGGAGTAGTTCTCGATGCCGGAGCAGAATCCGATCTGTTCCATCATCTCCAGGTCGAAGGTGGTCCGCATCCGCAGGCGTTGTGCTTCCAGCAGCTTGCCCTCGCGTTCCAACTGGCCCAGCCGTTCCTCCAGTTCTTCCTTGATCGTCACCATCGCCCGCTGCATGACGTCGGTGCTGGCCACGTAGTGGGAACCGGGGAACACCGACACGGCATCGAGCTTTCGCACGACATCGCCGGTGAGCGGATGCAGGCTGTAGAGCGCCTCGATTTCGTCACCGAACATCTCGATGCGGATGGCGAGTTCTTCGTACATCGGGATGATCTCGATGGTGTCGCCGCGCACCCTGAAGTGGCCGCGGGAGAAGTCGACGTCGTTGCGCTGGTACTGCATGGCCACGAACTTGCGGATCAGCCAGTCCCGGTCAACCTTTTGGCCGACCTGCAGCGCCACCATGGCTTCCAGGTAACCCTCGGGGGTGCCCAGGCCGTAGATGCAGGACACCGTGGAGACGACGATGACGTCGCGTCGGCTGAGTAGCGAGTTGGTGGTGGAGTGCCGGAGCCGTTCGACTTCCTCGTTGATCGAGGAGTCCTTCTCGATGAACGTGTCGGTCTGCGGCACGTACGCCTCCGGCTGGTAGTAGTCGTAGTACGACACGAAGTACTCGACGGCGTTGTTGGGCATCAGTTCGCGGAACTCGTTCACAAGCTGCGCGGCCAGGGTCTTGTTGTGGGCGAGGACCAGGGTGGGGCGTTGTACCTGCTCGATCAGCCAGGCTGTCGTCGCGGACTTGCCGGTTCCGGTGGCGCCGAGCAGCACGATGTCGGTTTCACCGGCGTTGATCCGGCCGGTGAGTTCGGCGATGGCGCCGGGCTGGTCGCCGCTGGGCGTGTACTCGCTCACGACCTCGAAGGGATGAACGGCGCGGGTGGGTTCCATGCTTCCAGTCTAAGGAGCGCCACCGACACTGGAGTCGGAGTGGGCGGGCCGGTGGTTTGCGCGAAGCTTCGAATCCCACAGCCGGTCGACCTGGGCCAGGGTCTCGTCGAGGGAGCCCATCGAGTCGATCACGACGTCGGCGACGGCGAGGCGGTCGGCGTCGCCGGCCTGGGCGCTGATCCGGCGGCGGGCGTCGTCTTCCGGCATGCCGCGCAGCTCGACCATGCGGCGCACCCGAGTCTCGGCTTCGGCGTGGACGACCACGATCAGGTCGAAGGGGTGGCCGACGGACGCCTCAACCAACAGGGGAACGTCGTAGACGACGACGGCCTCAGGGTCGGCGCGCTCGGCGGCGGCGATGGCCGCGCTGGAGAGCGCACGCACGGCGGGGTGGACCACGTTGTTGAGGACGCTGAGGGCGGTGGGGTTGCCGAATACTATCGAGCCCAGGCGGGCGCGGTTGAGGCTGCCGTCCTCGGCGATGACTTCGGGGCCGAAGATGTCGGCGATATGGGCCAGCGCATCGGTGCCCGGCGCCACGGCGGCCCGGGCGAGCTGATCGGCGTCGATCACCGCGGCTCCGTGCTCGGCGAATCGCTTCGCCACGGTGCTCTTGCCCGATGCGATCCCGCCGGTCAACCCAATCAAGTACACCGCCCCATGCTAACGGAGGGGCGCTGCTTAACCGGAACAGGCCGGACCCCGAAGGGCCCGGCCTGTGCTGGTCCCGGCATGCGCCGGGCAGGTGATGCTAGTTGCTAGTTGTTGCCAGCTTCTAGTTGTTGCTGGACAGCTTCTCGCGCAGTGCGGCAAGCGCCTCGTCGTCGGCGAGGGTGCCGGCTCCGGCAGCCTCACTGGTGAACGAGTTACCGGCTGCGGACGCGACATCGCCGGGGGCGATGATCTCGTCGTTCGCGGATGCGACCTGCTTCTTGTGTGCTTCCCAGCGAGCCTGGGCTGCAGCATAGTCCTGCTCCCACTTCTCGCGCTGGGAGTCGAAGCCTTCGCGCCACTCGTTGGTCTCCGGGTCGAAGCCCTCGGGGTACTTGTAGTTGCCCTGGTCGTCGTACTCGGTGAGCATTCCGTAGAGTGCCGGGTCGAACTCGGTGCCCTCGGGGTCGACACCATCGTTGGCCTGCTTGAGGCTCAGCGAGATGCGGCGACGCTCCAGGTCGATGTCGATGACCTTGACGAACACCTCGTCGCCGACAGAGACAACCTGCTCGGCGAGTTCGACGTGCTTGCCGGACAGCTCGGAGATGTGGACCAGGCCCTCGATGCCCTCTGCAACGCGAACGAACGCGCCGAAGGGGACGAGCTTGGTGACCTTACCCGGTGCAACCTGGCCGATGGCGTGGGTGCGGGCGAAGACCTGCCACGGGTCTTCCTGCGTGGCCTTGAGCGACAGAGAAACGCGCTCGCGGTCCAGGTCGACCTCGAGGATCTCGACGGTGACTTCCTGACCGACCTCGACGACCTCGCTGGCGTGCTCAATGTGCTTCCAGCTGAGCTCGGAGACGTGTACCAGACCGTCAACGCCACCCAGGTCGACGAACGCACCGAAGTTGACGATCGACGAGACGACGCCCTTGCGGACCTGTCCCTTCTGGAGGTTGTTGAGGAACGTGGTGCGGCTCTCGGACTGCGTCTGCTCGAGCAGGGCGCGGCGCGACAGGACGACGTTGTTGCGGTTCTTGTCGAGTTCGAGGATCTTGGCCTCGATCTCCTGGCCCAGGTACGGGGTCAGGTCGCGAACACGGCGAAGCTCGATGAGCGATGCCGGCAGGAAGCCGCGCAGGCCGATGTCGACGATGAGCCCGCCCTTGACGACCTCAATGACCGAACCGGTGACGACTCCGTCGGATTCCTTGATCTTCTCGACGTCGCCCCATGCACGCTCGTACTGAGCGCGCTTCTTCGACAGGATGAGACGGCCTTCTTTGTCTTCCTTCTGAAGAACGAGTGCCTCGACCAGGTCGCCGACCTTGACGACCTCAGAGGGGTCGACGTCGTGCTTGATGGAGAGCTCGCGGGAGGGGATGACACCCTCGGTCTTGTAGCCGACGTCGAGGAGGACCTCGTCGCGGTCGATCTTCACAACGGTGCCCTCGATGAGGTCGCCGTCGTTGAAGAATTTCAGAGTCTTTTCGACCGCGGCAAGGAAGTCTTCAGCAGATCCGATGTCGTTGATGGCGACCTGCTTGGGTGCCCGTTCGGTCGTTGCGATTGTCATGTAGTAGTTGCTCCAGGATGGACATATTCGGGCCAGAAGGGAAGGTCGTGCGATACGTGTTCAAGATCCGCGACTGGCAGCGGCTAATTCGTCACAAGCGTGACAGTAAAGCTTAGCTGTTTCGGGAGCGCCCCGGCAACCCGTTCTCGGCGGCGGCGGCAACGCATCTCACGCGTCTTCGATCGAGTACCGAAAGGACCCCGAGTATTCGTATACCCGCCCGACGAACGGCAGGCTCACGGTGACCTGCACGTGCTGCCGCTGGTCACCGTCGTCGAAGCGTTCCGTCAGGTGAACCAGGGGCGCGCACAGCCGTGGGACCGGAACCCGGCGACCGGCGAGGTGCACGTAGACACCTGCGGAATCCAGGTGCAGGGCACCGTCGACAATGCGGGCGTCAAGGCGGGTTTCCAGGCGTCCGCTCCGGCCGAGGCGGTCGGCGAGGCCGCCGGCATCCGCGCCGATGACATCGATCATGTCGCGGGACCCGGCCGGAAATTCAAAGCGGCGCACAGCATGCACCCGATCGGGTCCCGGCCGGTTCACGACCAGGAAGGGCACGTCGTGTTCCCAAACCGGGAACAGCACAGCGTCGCGGGCCAGCAGCGCCAGAACCGGCCACAGCCAGCGCCGCGGGGTGCCGACCCTGTCGAAGGTCCCCCGGCCGAGGCCGTGCCGACCGGCCGGGATAGCCGTGAAGTAGGCGCGCAGCTGTGGGTGCAGTCCCGTCAGGTCACCGCCGAGGGCGGCCTCGTACGGCGACGGCATCGGCACCGGGTCAGTTCTGCAAAGCCGACCGGAGGGTGTCGAGGCCGACCCCGCCGAGGTCGAGGGCGCGGCGGTGGAACTCCTTGATGTCGAAGCCGGTTCCCTCGCGGGCCTTGGCGTCATCGCGCAGTTGCTCCCAGATGCGTTGGCCCACCTTGTACGACGGTGCCTGGCCGGGCCAGCCGAGGTACCGGTTCACCTCGAACTTCACGAAGCCGTCGTTCATGTTCACGTTTCCGGCCAGGAAGTCGAAGGCGTAGTCGGCGGTCCAGGTCTGCGACCCGTCCGGCACCTTCTTGCCCAGGTGCACTCCGATGTCGAGCACGACCCTGGCAGCGCGCATCCGCTGCCCGTCGAGCATGCCGAGCCTGTCGGCGGGATCGTCCAGGTAGCCCAACTGCTCCATCAGCCGCTCGGCGTAGAGCGCCCAGCCCTCCGCGTGGCCAGACGTGCCGGCCAGCTGGCGGCGCCAGGTGTTCAGGGACGCCCGGTTGTAAACCGCCTGGCCGATCTGCAGGTGATGGCCGGGGATTCCCTCGTGATAGACCGTGGTGAGTTCGCGCCAGGTGTCGAATTCGGTGACGCCGACGGGCACCGACCACCACATCCGGCCGGGGCGGGAGAAATCATCGGTGGGTCCGGTGTAGTAGATGCCGCCCTCCTGGGTGGGGGCGATCAGGCACTCCAGACGGCGGATCTCCTCGGGAATGTCGAACTGGGTGGCGCCGAGTTCGGCGACGGCCCGGTCGCTGGTCTCCTGCATCCAGCGTTGCAGGGCGTCGGTGCCGTGCAACTTCCGGGCCGGGTCGGTGTCCAGGAACGCGATCGCCTCGAGAACGGTGGCGCCGGGCTTGATCTGCCTGGCCACGCTCTCCTGTTCCTCTGTCATGCGGGCGAGTTCCTGGATGCCCCACTCGTACGTTTCGTCGAGGTCGATGGTGGCGCCGAGGAAGTGCCGCGACCTCAACGCGTAGAGGTCCCGGCCGACGGCATCCTGCTCGGTGGCACGGGGCTCGAGCTCGTCGGCGAGGAACGTCGCCAGCCGCTCGTAGGCGGTGGCCGCCGCGTGGGCTCCGGCACCGAGGTCGGTGGCCAGGGAGGCCGGCAGCGAACCGTGCTCGAGGCCGGCGTCGGCGACGAAGTGGTTGAAGAACCCGTCGTTGGCGGCGTTGCGTCTGGCCTGGTCGAGCACCTCGCGCACCTGCCGCCGGGCCGGCGTGGTGCCCTGCTCGATGCCGAGGCGCAGGGTTTCGATGTAGCCCGTGATGGCCGCAGGCACGGCGCCCAGGCGCGCGGAGATGTTGCGCCAATCCTCGACCGTGGCGGTGGGCATGAGGTCGAAGACCTCGCGGATGCCCTGCGCGGGTGACGCGATGACGTTGAGGTCGCGCAGCTGCAGGCCGGCGGCGGAGCTCTCCAGGTCCAGCGCGAGGCTGCTGCGCAGATCGGTGCGGGTGACCCTGTCAACGTCGTCGACCGGGACGCTGTCGTCCAGCAGCCGGATGGTGGCGGCCGCGGCCTGCACGTAGGCGGCGTGGCCGTCCGGCGAATAGTCCGCAAAGCCCGAACCGTCCGCCGACCGGCCGATATAGGTGCCCACAGTGGGATCGAGCGACACCAGGGTGTCGACCCACCCCTCGGCGATCTGGTCGACGGGGGTGGGTGTCCGGCCTTCGTTCAGAGTCATCCCCCGAGCCTAGGACATGGCCCAGGTCAGTGCGCTGCGGCGTCCCAGTTGGCCCCGCGGCCCACCTGCACGTCCAGCGGCACCAGCAGGTCGGCCGCGGACTCCATCCGCTGGGTGACGACGTGCTGCAGAGCGTCCCACTCCCCCGGGGCGACCTCGAAGATCAGTTCGTCGTGAACCTGAAGCATCATGCGGCTCTGCAGGTCCTGTTCGCGCAGGTCGAGCGCGATGTTGTTCATCGCGATCTTCATCAGGTCGGCGGCAGAACCCTGGATGGGTGCGTTCAGAGCGGCCCGTTCGGCGTTGTCCCGCAGCACCCGGTTGGGGCTGTTCAACTCGGGGAACGGCCGGCGGCGGCCGAAGATCGTCGTGGTGTAGCCGTCGACCTTGGCCTGCTCGACCACCCGGCGCAGGTAGTCGCGTACGGCGCCGAACCTGGCGAAGTAGTCGGCGATGAGCTGCTTGGCCTCGCGCGATTCGATGCGCAGCTGCTTGGACAGGCCGAAGGCGCTGAGCCCGTAGGCAAGCCCGTACGACATGGCCTTGACCTTGTTGCGCATCTCCCCGGTCACGTCCTCAGGTGCGACACCGAAGACCCTGGCGCCGACGAACCTGTGCAGGTCTTCGCCGGCGTTGAACGCCTCGATGAGGCCGGCGTCCTCGGAGAGGTGCGCCATGATGCGCATCTCGATCTGCGAGTAGTCGGCGGTGAGGAGGCTTTCGGAGCCGGACCCGGCATGGAACGCGGCCCGGATGCGGCGGCCTTCCTCGGTGCGGACGGGGATGTTCTGCAGGTTCGGGTCGGTGGAGGAGATCCGGCCGGTGGCGGTGCCGATCTGCACGTAGGTGGTGTGGATGCGGCCGGTGTCGTCGATGGCCCGGTCCAGGGTTTCCACGATCTGGCGCAGCTTCGTGGCGTCCCGGTGCTTCAGGAGCAGGTCGAGGAACGGGTGCGGGTTGCTGGCCTGCAGATCGGCGAGGGCGCCGGCATCCGTGGTGAAGCCGGTCTTGTTGGCCCGGGTGCGCGGCATGCCCAGCTGATCGAAGAGCACCTCCTGCAGCTGCTTGGGAGAACCGAGATTGACCTCGCGGCCGATCTGGGCGTAGGCGCCGGCCGCGAGCTCCGCTGCGGTGTCGCCCAGCTGTACGGACAGGGCCGCGAGTTCGGTGTGATTGACCGCGACGCCGGTCAGTTCCATGGCTGCCAGTGTCATCAGGGTGGGCATCTCGATGTCGGTCAGAACGGTTCGCGAACCCGAGTCGAGCAACGCGGTCACGGCGGCGGCGAGGCGCACCGTGTACCAGGAGTCCACGGCGACGCCGCCGGCGACGCTCTCATCCGGCACCAGCTGGTTGGGGTCGACGACGGGCACGGTCTCGTCGAGGTAGCGCTTGACGAGGTCGGCGAGAGTCTTGTCAGGGCCGCCCGGGCGCAGCAGCCAACCGGCCACCAGGGTGTCGATGGCCAATCCGTTCAGCACCAGGCCGGCGCGGGTGAGGGCCTTCACCTGCGGCTTGGCGTCGTGCATGACCTTGGGGCTCGGGCCCGCGAGCCATTCCTCGAGCGGCCGGTAATCGGCCCGACCGGGCTGCCAGGCCACCGTCGCGGTCTCGGTGGCCGTGGCCAGGCCGAAGCCGATCGGCAGGCCGTTGAGGAGCTCAACGGTGACGGAAAGGGCGGTTCCGGTCGTGGTCACCCGGTCCAGCCAGGTGGCGAGTTCCTCGTCGAGCAGTTCGCGCTGCACCGGTGCCTTCGCCGCCGCGGGGACCTCGGTGACCGGAGCCGCGCCGGCGGCGTCACCGGTGGCGGTCCCGTTGCCATTGCCGTTGGCGTTGGCCTCGAGCTTGATCACCCTGTCCAGCAGGGTGCGGAACTCCAGGCGCCCGAAGACCTCACGCACGGCGTCCTCGTCGATCGGTCCGCGCACCAGGTCGCGCAGCTCGACGGGCAGGTCGAGGTCGGTGACCAGCCGGTTGAGGCGGCGGTTGCGGATCGCATTGTCCTTCTGCTCGCGCAAGTTGGCGCCGACAACGCCGGTGATCTCGTCGGCGTGCTCGAGGATCGCGTCGAGGCTGCCGAACCTCTCAAGCCACTTCACGGCCGTCTTCTCGCCGACCTTGCTGATGCCGATCAGGTTGTCGCTGGTCTCGCCGACCAACGCGGCGATGTCCGGGTACTGTTCGGGGGCGATGCCGTACTTCTCGCGCACCTTGGCCGGGTCATACCTGGTCAGCGCCGAAACGCCCTGGCTGGCCGGGTAGAGCAGGGTGACGGTGTCGTTGACCAACTGGATCGTGTCCCGGTCGCCGGACACCACGAAGACGTCGTAGCCCTCGGCGGTGCCGCGGACCGACAGCGTCGCGAGGATATCGTCTGCCTCGTAGTCGTCCTTGGTCAGGGTGGTGATATTCAGGGCCTTGAGGGCTTCCTGGAGCAGGGGCACCTGGCCCTTGAACTCCGACGGAGTGATCGCCCTGGTGCCCTTGTATTCGGGGTAGTCGCGGGTGCGGAAGGAATACCGGGAGATATCGAATGCCACGGCGATGTGGCTCGGATTCTCGGTGCGGAGCAGGCTCAGCAGCATCGACAGGAACCCGTGGATGGCGTTGGTGTGCTGCCCGTCCTGGGTTTGGAAGCTGTCGATGGGCAGGGCGTGGAACGCCCGGTACGCCAGCGAGTGGCCATCGATGATCATCAGGGTAGGCTTTTTTGATTCCGACACAGTCCCAGCCTACAAGCCGCCTCCGGTGGGGCTGAGCCGAGCCACGAGGTGACCATGACCGAGCAGAACCCGCCCGAGAGCACCACCGACTTCCTCGCCTGGACGAAGGCACGCGGCGCCGGCGACCTGGCCGACAAGATGGGCATCGAGTTCACCGAGTTCTCACTCGAGAGGGCCGTGGCGCGGATGCCCGTCGAGGGCAACACCCAGCCGGCCATGCTGCTGCACGGCGGCGCCTACGTGGTGATGGGCGAGTCGCTCGGGTCGATGTCGGCCAATCTGCACGCCGGCCCCGGCAAGCTCGCCGTGGGCATCGAGATCAACGCCAGCCATACCGGCTCGGCCACCTCCGGGTATGTCACCGCCGTGTGCACCCCGATCCACCTGGGGCGCACGCTCACCACCCACGAGATCGTGGTGACCGACGATGCGGGCCATCGCTGTTCGACGATCCGCATCACCAACCTGATCCTGGACCAGCCGGCAGCACGCTGATCCGCTCTGCGAGCACGAAAAAGCGGGCCCCTCACCGGAGGGACCCGCTTTTTTCGTGACGGTGGTGCCGGCTGCTTTGTGGCTGGCCGACTATTTCTTGGCGGAGAGCTGTTCGATGATCGCCTGTGCGACATCGTGCATGGTCAGACGGCGGTCCATGGACGCCTTCTGGATCCATCGGAACGCCTCCGGCTCGGTCAGGCCCATCTTCTCGTTGAGCAGGCCCTTGGCCCGGTCGACGAGCTTGCGGGTCTCGAAACGTTCGACCAGGTCGGCGACCTCGGCCTCGAGGGTGATGATCTGGCTGTACCGCGAGAGGGCGATCTCGATCGCGGGCAGCAGGTCGTTCGGGGTGAACGGCTTCACGACGTACGCCAGGGCGCCGGCCTCGCTCGCGCGCTCGACCAGTTCCTTCTGGCTGAACGCAGTGAGCAGTACGACCGGGGCGATGTGGGCCTTGGTGATGCGTTCCGCGGCGGAGATCCCGTCGAGGTGCGGCATCTTGACGTCCATGATCACCAGGTCGGGGCGGAGCTCGGTGGCCAGGGCCACAGCGGTCTCACCGTCGCCGGCTTCGCCCACCACTTCGAATCCGTTGTCTCGGAGGATCTCGACGATGTCGAGCCTGATGAGGGATTCATCCTCCGCTACAACGACGCGGCGGGGGGGTACTGGAGTTGTCTCTTGGTCGGTCACAGCCAAAAGCCTACGGTATTCTGGTGCAGGTGTTGTGAGCCGGTGTGGCGGAATGGCAGACGCGGAGCACTCAAAATGCTTTGTTCGCAAGGACGTGTGGGTTCGAGTCCCACCACCGGTACCACTTCACCGCATGCCCGTTGCCCGGTTCCACCGGCGGCGGGCATGCGGTGTTTCTGTCCCTGATCGGCGTCCCCCTCCCCCGCAGCCGGGCCTCCAGCGCCCGCACACGCCCGTCTCAGCGATCGGTCGCCGCATCCGTCCATTGTGTCCGTCAGTCGACCGCACAGTCGTCCATCGACCGTGCACGGCCGCCCAGAGGGTCTTCGCCACGGATACGACAACAGCCCCGCGGATTTCTCCGCGGGGCTGTTGTCGTACTGCTGGTTACTGCTGGGCGTACGCCGGAGCGACACCGTTGTGGGCGTCACCGATGCGGTGAACCCGGATGTCGTTCGTCGAACCCGCGATTCCGGGAGGGGATCCGGAGATCACCACGACCTTGTCGCCGATCTCAGCCAGGCCCTGGCCGAGCAGGATGTCGTCGACCTGACCGAACATCGAGTCGGTGTGGGTCACCCGGTCGACCAGGTACGTCTGCACGCCCCAGGTCAACGCGAGGCGACGACGGATGCTCGCCTCGGGGGTGAAGGCCAGCATCGGGATCGAGGAGCGCAGGCGCGACATACGACGCGCGGAGTCTCCTGACTCGGTGAAGATGCAGAGGTACTTGGCCTCGACGAATTCAGCGACCTCGATGGCGGCCAGCGTGATGGCGCCGCCCTGGGTGCGCGGCTTGTTGGTGAGCGGTGCGATCCGCTCCAGGCCGTGCTCCTCGGTGGAGGCCACGATGCGCGCCATCGTCTGAACGGTGACCACCGGGTATTCGCCGACGCTGGTCTCGCCGCTGAGCATGACCGCGTCAGCACCGTCGAGCACGGCGTTGGCGACGTCGGACGTCTCCGCGCGCGTCGGAACGGGGCTGTGGATCATCGATTCGAGCATCTGCGTTGCGACGATGACCGGCTTCGCCATGCGGCGGGCCAGTTCGACGGCGTGCTTCTGCACGATCGGGACGGCCTCGAGCGGAAGCTCGACACCCAGGTCGCCACGGGCCACCATGATCGCGTCGAACGCGTCGACGATGCCCTCGAGGGCCTCGACGGCCTGCGGCTTCTCGATCTTGGCGATGACGGGAACCTTGCGGCCCTCTTCGGCCATGATCTCGTGCACCCGGTCGATGTCGGCCGCGTTGCGCACGAAGGACAGCGCGATGAGGTCGGTGCCGAGGCGCAGGCCCCAACGCAGGTCGGCCTCGTCCTTGACGGACAGGGCAGGCACGTTGACGGCAACACCGGGCAGGTTGATGCCCTTGTTGTTCGACACCGGGCCGGCGACGATGACCTTCGTGGTCACGACGGTGCCGTCGGTCTCGACGACCTCGACCTTGACCTTGCCGTCGTCGATCAGGAGGAAGTCCCCCTGCTTGACGTCGTTCGGCAGGCCCTTGTAGGTCGTGCCGGACAGTTCCTTGGTGCCGAGGATGTCCTCGGTGGTGATCTTGAAGATGTCGCCGACGGCGAGGTCGTACGGTCCGCCCTCGAACTTGCCCAGACGGATCTTCGGGCCCTGCAGGTCGACCATCACGGCGACGGCACGGCCGGAGTCGTTGGCTGCCTTCCGGATGTTGGCGTAAACGCCTTCGTGCACGGTGTAGTCACCGTGGCTCAGGTTCATACGGCAGACGTCAACGCCGGCGTCGATAATGGCGCGGATCTGTTCGTAGCTGGATGCTGCCGGCCCGAGGGTGGCGACGATTTTCGCGCGTCTCATACTGGTGGATCTCCGGTTTCCGCGCCGGTGTGGCGCATTGGTGCGTTCGGTTGGTTGGAGAGAATGGGCAGCGGAATCAGTTCGTACGCTCAGATGGCAAACGAATGATCCGTCGGCTTCACCGGGGCGGGCAGTTGAGTCTCGCCTTCGAGATACCGATCGACGGCTGCCGCAGCAGCGCGTCCTTCGGCGATCGCCCATACGATGAGCGACTGACCTCGGCCTGCATCTCCGGCAACGAATACACCCTCGTGGCTGGTCTGGTAATCACTATCACGGACGACATTACTCCGGTCGTCGAGCGGCAGATGCAGATCATGGGTCAGTTCGGCGCTGTCCGGACCGGTGAAGCCCAGTGCCAGCAACACCAGATCAGCGGGAATCTCCCGTTCGGTTCCGGCTTTGGGCACCCGTCGGCCATCGAGATATTCGGTTTCGGCGACCCGGATGGCACGCACCTCACCGGCGTCGTTGGCCAGGAACTCGATGGTGGACGCGAGGTATTCCCGCGTGCCGCCCTCTTCGTGGGCACTGGATACCTCGAACAGGGTCGGCGACATCGGCCAGGGCTGGTGTTCCGGGCGGCTGTCACCGGGCTGCTTGCCGATGGCCAGGTTGGTCACCGAGGCGGCCAGCTGACGGTTCGCGGTGCCGATGCAGTCCGCACCGGTGTCACCGCCGCCGAGCACGACGACATGCTTGCCTTCGGCGAGGATCTGGTTGTCGACGGTGTCGCCGGCGCCAACCTTGTTTTGCTGCACGAGGTATTCCATCGCGAAATGCACCCCGGGCAAGTCGCGCCCCGGAATCGGCAGGTCGCGGGGCACCATGGCGCCGGTCGCGATGACGACAGCGTCGTACCTGGCCCGCAGATCGGTCCAGGTGATGTCCACCCCGATGTTGACGCCGGCGCGGAAGCGGGTGCCCTCTGCGGTCATCTGGGACAGACGCAGGTCGAGGTGCTTCTTCTCCATTTTGAAGTCCGGGATGCCGTAGCGCAGCAGGCCGCCGATGCGGTCGTCGCGTTCGAACACGGCCACGGTGTGCCCGGCCCTGGTCAGCTGCTGGGCGGCGGCGAGTCCGGCCGGTCCGGAGCCGACGACGGCGATGGTCTTGCCGGTGAGTCGGCCGGGCGGCTGGGGGGTGACCCAGCCCTCGGCGAAGGCCTGGTCGATGATCGAGACCTCGACCTGCTTGATGGTCACCGCCGGCTGGTTGATGCCGAGGACGCAGGCGGACTCGCACGGTGCCGGGCAGAGCCGGCCGGTGAACTCGGGGAAGTTGTTCGTCGCGTGCAGACGCTCGATGGCCTGTCGGCCCTCGTCACGCCAGGTGAGGTCGTTCCACTCCGGGATCAGGTTGCCCAGCGGGCAGCCCTGGTGGCAGAACGGAACACCGCAGTCCATGCAGCGGCCGGCCTGGCGCTTGAGCACGGCGGAGTCGCCGGCCTCGTAGACCTCTTTCCAGTCCATCAGACGGATGGAGACCGGACGACGGGCGGGAAGTTCCCGGTCCGTGGTCTTCAGGAATCCCTTCGGGTCAGCCATTGGTTACCTCCAAGATGCGGTTCCAGACCACGTCGCCGTCGGGGTCGAGCCCCTCGGCCACGGCGCTCTGCCTCGTCGCCAGGACGGCTGCGTAGTCACGCGGCAGCACCTTGACGAAGTTCTTCATTGTCGTGTCGCGGTCGGCGAGGAGCCGCGCGGCCAGAACAGAATCGGTCTGTTCCAGGTGCTGTTCCAGCAGGTCCCCGACGATTTCGATGTCGGCGCTGCCGAGCGGCAGCAGGGTGAGTTCGCCGGAGTCCAGCGAGTCACGGTTGACGAGCTCCGAGCGCAGCCGGTAGATGTATGCGGTTCCGCCGGACATGCCCGCGCCGAGGTTACGGCCGGTCTCGCCGAGAATCACGGCGAGTCCACCGGTCATGTACTCGAGGGCGTGGTCGCCCACCCCCTCGACGACGGCGGTCGCACCGGAGTTGCGCACCAGGAATCGTTCACCGACGATGCCGCGGATGAACATGCTGCCCAGGGTCGCGCCGTAGCCGATCACGTTTCCGGCGATCACGTTCTCCTCGGCAGCGAAGACGCTGCCGCGGTCGGGGCGCACGATGATCTGCCCGCCGGAGAGGCCCTTGCCGACGTAGTCGTTGGAATCCCCCTCGAGGCGCAGGGTGATGCCGCTGGGCAGGAAAGCGCCGAGGGACTGCCCCGCCGACCCGGTCAGGGTGACGTCGATGGAGCCGGCCGGCAGGCCGTTCTCGCCGTGCCGCAGGGTCACCTGGTGGCCCAGCATGGTGCCGACGGCGCGTTCGGTGTTCCGGATCGGCAGCGCGATCGTGACCTGGCCGCCGTGCTCGAGCACATTGGCGCTCTGCCTGATCAGCTCGACGTCGAAGTGCTCGTCGAGTTCGTGCTCCTGCTCCCGGCTGGAACGTCGCGGTTCGCCGGCGGAGAAGTCGGGGCCGACCAGGATCGGCGCCAGGTTGAGCCCGGATGCCTTCCAGTGGTTGAGGGCGCCGTTCACGTTCAACAGTTCCTTGCGGCCGGTGGCCTCGTCGAGGCTCCGGAAGCCGAGCTCGGCGAGGTACTCGCGCACCTCCTGCGCGATGAACTCGAAGAAGTTCACCACGTAGTCGGCCTTGCCGCTGAACCGCTTGCGGAGCTCGGGGTTCTGGGTTGCGACGCCGACCGGGCAGGTGTCCAGGTGGCAGACCCGCATCATGATGCAGCCCTCGACGATTAGAGGGGCGGTGGCGAAACCGAACTCCTCAGCTCCGAGCAGGGCGCCGATGACGACGTCACGGCCGGTCTTGAGCTGGCCGTCGACCTGGAGCACGACCCTGTCGCGCATCCCGTTCAGCATCAGGGTCTGCTGGGTCTCGGCCAGGCCGAGCTCCCAGGGGGTGCCGGCGTGCTTGAGCGAGTTGAGCGGACTCGCGCCGGTGCCGCCGTCGTGTCCTGATACCAGGATCACGTCGGAGAGCGCCTTGGCGACGCCGGCCGCGACGGCACCGATACCGGACTGGCTGACCAGTTTGGTGTGGATGCGCGCGGTCGGGTTGGCTCGCTTGAGGTCGAAGATCAGCTGCTTGAGGTCTTCGATCGAGTAGATGTCGTGGTGCGGGGGTGGCGAGATCAGGCCGACGCCCGCGGTGGCGTGCCGGGTGCGGGCGACCCACGGGTAAACCTTGGTGGGCGGCAACTGGCCGCCCTCCCCCGGCTTGGCACCCTGGGCGAGCTTGATCTGGATGTCGTCGGCGTGGGTGAGGTACATGCTCGTGACGCCGAACCGGCCGGACGCGACCTGCTTGACCGCGCTCCGCCGTGTCGGGTCGAGCAGACGGTCGAGGTCCTCGCCGCCCTCACCGGTGTTGGACTTGCCGCCGAGCCGGTTCATCGCGATGGCGAGGGTCTCGTGAGCCTCCTGCGAGATGGAGCCGTAACTCATCGCGCCGGTGGAGAACTTCTTCACGATCGATGCGACCGACTCGACCTCGTCGATCGGGATGGGCTTTCGCTGCCCGATGTTGAAGGCGAACATGCCACGCAGCGTCATCAGGCTCTCCGACTGGTCGTCGACGAGCTTGGTGTACTCCTTGAAGATGTCGTAGCGGCGGGTGCGGGTGGAGTGCTGCAACCTGAAGATGGTCTCGGGGTTGAACAGGTGCGGGGAACCGTCGCGACGCCACTGGTATTCGCCGCCGGTGGCGAGACGCTCGTGCACGGTGACGGCGGCATCCGGCGGGTAGGCGCCGGTGTGGCGTTCGAGGTTCTCGGCCGCGATCACGTCGATTCCGACACCGCCGAGCTTGCTCGTGGTGCCGGTGAAGTACTGGTCGATGAAGACCTGGCTCAGGCCGACGGCCTCGAAGGTCTGCGCGCCGGCGTAGGACGACACCGTGGAGATGCCCATCTTGGACATGATCTTGAGTACGCCCTTGCCGAGCGCCTTGATCACGTTCTTCACGGCCTTCTCGGGCGTGACGGTGGTGATGAAGCCGCTGCGCACGAGGTCCTCGCAGGTCTCCATGGCCAGGTACGGGTTGACGGCGCTGGCGCCGTACCCGATGAGGAGCGCCACGTGGTGCACCTCGCGCACGTCACCGGCTTCCACGACGATGCCGACCTTGAGCCGGTTCTCGGTGCGGATGAGGTGGTGGTGCACGGCCGCGATCATCAGCAGCGACGGGATGGGCGCGAGGTCCTTGGTGCTGTCCCGGTCGGACAGCACGATGAAGAGAGCGCCGTCCTCGATGGCCGCGTCGACCTCGTGGCACATTTCCTCGATCCGGTTGGAGAGTGCGCTGGGACCCTCGTCGAATCTGTAGAGGCCACGGATGGTGGTGGTGGTGCGGCTGCCGGGGGACGTGTCGATGTGCTGGATCTTGGCCAGCTCGTCGTTGTCGATGACCGGGAAGTCGAGCACCACCTGGCGAGCGTGCTCCGGGCCCGCCGCGAGCAGGTTGAGCTCGGGGCCGAGGCCCAGCTTGAGGCTGGTGACGACCTCTTCCCGGATCGAGTCCAGCGGCGGGTTCGTCACCTGCGCGAACTGCTGGGTGAAGTAGTCGAAGAGCAGCCGGGGGCGCTCGCTGAGCACCGCGATGGGCGTGTCGCTGCCCATCGCACCGAGGGGCTCCGCGCCGTTGCGGGCCATCGGGGCCAGCAGAATGCGTACCTCTTCTTCGGTGTAGCCGAAGGTGCGCTGGCGACGGACCACGGATGCCGGCGGGTGCACGATGTGCTCCCGTTCCGGCAGGTCCTTGAGGTTGATCCGGCCGGCGTCGAGCCAGGAGCCCCAGGGCTCGCTGGCGGCGAGGTCGCCCTTGATCTCCTCATCTTCGATGATGCGGCCGGCCTCGGTGTCGACGAGGAACATCTTGCCGGGCTGCAGGCGCCCCTTGCGGACAACCCGGGCGGGGTCGACGTCGATGACGCCGATCTCGCTGGCGAGCACGACGAGTCCGTCGTCGGTGATCACGTAGCGGCCGGGCCGCAGACCGTTGCGGTCCAGGGTGGCGCCGACGAGGGTGCCGTCGGTGAAGACGATGGCGGCGGGGCCGTCCCATGGTTCCATCAACATGGAGTGGTACTCGTAGAACGCTCGGCGGTCACGGTCCAGGTCGGGCTGGTTCTCCCAGGCCTCCGGCACCATCATCATCACGGCGTGCGGCAGCGACCGGCCGGACAGGCTCAGCAGTTCGACGACCTCATCGAAGGACGCCGAGTCGCTGGCGCCGGGGGTGACGATCGGGAACAACGGGTTCAGGTCGCCGAGCAACTCCGATTCGAGCTGCGACTGGCGGGCGCGCATCCAGTTGCGGTTGCCCTGCACCGTGTTGATCTCGCCGTTGTGCGCGATCATCCGGAACGGCTGCGCGAGAGGCCAGGACGGGAAGGTGTTGGTGGAGTACCGCGAGTGCACCAGCGCCAGCTTCGAGGTGAAGCGCTCGTCGGACAGGTCGGGGTAGAACGGCTCCAGCTGAAGGGTCGTGACCATGCCCTTGTACACGATGGTGCGACAGGACAACGACGCGAAGTAGGTCTCCACCTCGCGTTCGGAGCGTTTCCGCAACCGGACGGCCTGGCGGTCCAGGTTGATGCCGGCCAGGGGCAGGCCGTCCTCGGTGGTGCGGCTGCTGGAGACGTACAGCTGCTGGATGGCGGGCATCGCGGCCCGCGCCAGGTTGCCGACCTCGTCGGGGCGAACCGGGACCTCGCGCCAGCCGAGAACGTGGAGGTTCTCCTCCTTGGCGATGGCCTCGATGGCGCTCTTGACCGCGCTGCGGGCGGTCGGTTCTGTGGGCAGGAAGACGTTGCCGACGGCGTACCGTCCGGCGTCGGGCAGGTCGAACGTGGACACCGCACGGAAGAACTCATCCGGGATCTGGGTGACGATACCGGCGCCGTCGCCCGTTCCGGCGTCGGAACCGACCGCACCGCGATGTTCGAGGTTGCGCAGTGCGTCGAGCGCTCGCGTGATGATGTCGTGTCCGGCCGTTCCCCGCAGGGTGGCGACCATGGCGAGACCGCAGGCATCACGTTCGTCGTGCGGGTTGTAGAGCCCCTGGGCTGAGGGAACACTACTGAACCTGGAGAAGAGGGGTTGCTGCGTCATTAGACCGTCCTCACAAAATGACTGGCAGGTGGGGACGACGTTGGCCCGCGGGAAGAAGAGAAGCCACTCCGCCCGAAATGGAGGGCGAAAACCGTGGACCGGGTGGGATGACCGCGGTTAGGGGCGGGAGTCGGTTGTGCTTGTGGCGTCGACGTCGCGTGATTCAACGGGTTCATCAGCCTCATTGCCGTGATCCTCGAAAACGGAATCGGTTTCACCAGATTGTACCTCAGGGTCGACCGGCTTCCACTCGCGCCCGGGCAGGTACGGGCTCAGTTCGATTCCGGTGTGCCGTCTGCTCTGCACAATGATGATGATCAGGCCGACCAGGATGGCGAACAGGGCGGCCCACACGTTGGTGCGGAGGCCGAAGAAGATCTCGCTCGGGTCGACGCGGATCGATTCGAACACGCTGCGTCCCGCGCCGTACCAGATCAGGTAGACACCGAACGCGGTGCCCCAGCGCAGCCGGAACTTGCGTTCGAGGATGAGGATCACGGCGACACCGACCAGATTCCAGACGATCTCGTACAGGAAGGTGGGGTGGAAGAGGGTGCCGACGGGCAGGCCGACGGGGTACGCGGGGTTGTCGGTGGAGATCTCCAGGCCCCACGGGAGCGTGGTGGGCAGGCCGAACAGCTCGTGGTTGAACCAGTTGCCGAGTCGCCCCATGGCCTGGGCGAGGAGCATTCCCGGGGCCAGGGCGTCGGCGAACGACCAGAACCGGATGCCGGCGCGTCGGGTGCCGATGTACGCGCCGACGGCGCCGCCGAGCAGGGCGCCGAAGATGGCGATGCCGCCCTTCCACACCGCGAAGACGTCCCAGAGGTTCGCTCCGTCGTAGAAGTAGTCGTTGGGGTGGGTGAGCACGTGGAAGATCCGGGCTCCGACGATGCCCAGCGGCACAGCCCAGAGGATGATATCCAGCACCACGCCCGGCTCGCCGCCGCGCTTCGTCAGCCGCCGCGAGGTCATCGCGGTGGCCAGGAAGATACCGATCAGGATGCAGATCGCATACGCGTGGATGCGGAACGGCCCCAGGTCGAAGAAGCTCCACTCAGGGCTCGGAATGCTCAAGGGCAACGACACCACAACAACCTTTCATCGTGACACTCTGGTCACTGGGAGCCGGTCGATCGACCGCCTCGGACAATTTACCCTAAACGGGATGGCATAAACGCAGGGACCTGACGGCGAGAACGGCCGACGGGGTCAGGAAACAGGGTTGGATGGCAAGGCTAGACGGCGGCGCGGATGTCGCGGGCGCCGGCGGCCAGTTCCGCCGCGAGGGTTGCGACGGCGTCGATTCCCCCGCCGGACAGTGCCTTCACCAGCGCGGACCCGACGATGGCGCCGTCGGCGTACTCCAGCACCTCGCGCACCTGGGCGGGGGTGGAGATTCCCAGGCCGACACAGGCGTTGACGGAGCCGGCTTCCCGCAGGCGGGTGACGAGTACCCGGGCCGCCGAGTCCACATCGGACCGGGCTCCGGTGATACCCATGGTGGAGACCGCGTAGACGAATCCGCGGCTTCGGGTGACGGCCTGCAGCAGTCGCTCGTCCGAGGACGACGGGGCGGCCAGGAAGACCCTGTCGAGGCCGGCGCGCTCACTGGCATCCAGCCAGGTCTGAGCATCGTCGGGAATCAGGTCCGGCGTGATCAGCCCGGCTCCCCCGGCGGCGGCCAGATCGTCGGCGAACCTGTCGACGCCGTACTGCAGCACGGGGTTCCAGTAGGTCATCATCAGCACCGGGGTGTCGACCTGGCCCGTGATCGCAGCGACGGCCTCGAAGCCGTGCCGCAGACGGAAACCGTTGGCCAGGGCCTGCTGGGTGGCCGCCTGGATGACCGGGCCGTCCATGACGGGGTCGGAATACGGCAGACCGAGTTCGAGGATATCGACCCCGCTGGTGGCGATCGCGACGGCGGCGTCGATGCTCTCGGTCAGGGTGGGGAAGCCGACCGGCAGGTAGCCGATCAGGGCGCCGCCCCCGGCGGCCCGACGCGCGGCGATTGTGGTCTCGACGGTGCTTGTGTAACCGGTGCTTGCGTTCGTCACAGTTGCTGCGCTCCAGCGTCGAGAAGGTCGAAGTAGCGGCCGGCGGTTTCCATGTCCTTGTCGCCGCGACCCGAAAGGTTGACCAGGATGATCGAATCCGGCCCGAGCTGTTTGCCCAGCTCCAGGGTCCCTGCCAGGGCGTGCGCCGATTCGATGGCGGGAATGATGCCCTCGGTGCGGCTGAGCAGGCGCAGTGAGTCCATAGCTTCGGCGTCGGTGACGGGCAGGTAGCTGGCCCGGCCGATGCTGGCCAACCAGGCGTGCTCGGGACCGACGCCCGGGTAGTCGAGTCCAGCGGAGATCGAGTGGGACTCGACGGTCTGACCGTCTTCGTCCTGCAGCATCATGCTGCGCGCGCCGTGCAACACGCCGGGGCGGCCTTTGGTGAGTGTCGCGGCGTGCCGCAGGCCCTCGATGCCTTCGCCGCCGGCCTCGTAGCCGTACAGTGCCACCTCGGGGTCGTCGAGGAACGCGTGGAAGATGCCCATGGCGTTGGAACCGCCCCCGACGCAGGCGGTGACGGCGTCGGGCAGCCGCCCGGTGAGGTCGAGCACCTGCTGCCTGGCCTCTTCACCGATGATCTTCTGGAAGTCCCGCACCATGGCGGGGAACGGGTGCGGGCCGGCAACGGTGCCGAAGACGTAGTTGGTGGTCTCCACGTTGGTGACCCAGTCACGCATCGCGTCGTTGATGGCATCCTTGAGGGTGCGGGAGCCTGTCTTCACCGAGACGACCTCGGCGCCGAGCAGACGCATCCGGGCGACGTTGAGCGCCTGGCGCTCCGTGTCGACCTCACCCATGTAGACCACGCAGTCCAACCCGAAGAGGGCGGCGGCGGTCGCCGTGGCGACGCCGTGCTGACCGGCGCCGGTCTCGGCGATCACCCGCTTCTTGCCGATGCGCTTGGTGAGCAGCACCTGGCCGAGAACGTTGTTGATCTTGTGGGAGCCGGTGTGGTTGAGGTCTTCGCGCTTGAGGATGATGCGGGCACCGCCGCCGTGTGCGGCGAATCGGGGCACCTCGGTGATCAGCGACGGCCGGCCGGTGTAGCTGCGGTGCAGCTCGGACAACTCGGCGGCGAAGGCCGGGTCGGCCTTGGCGAGGGCGTACTCGGCCGAGAGCTCATCGAGGGCGGCCACCAGGGACTCCGGAACGAACCTGCCGCCGAAATCGCCGAAGTAGGGGCCGGACTGGGCGCGGAGGGAAGGATTTGCGCTGGACATCTATACCGCCAGGAATTCGTTGAGGGTGAGAATGGGATCGCTGGTGACGAGGGCTTCACCGACCAGCACGACGTCGGCGCCCGCGGCGCGGTAGTGCGCCACGTCGGCGGCGGTCTTGACCGCGGACTCCGCCACGCGGACGACGCCGGCGGGGATGCGGTCGGCCAGGCTCGCGAAGAGGTTCTGGTCGAGTTCGAAGGTGCTGAGGTTTCTGGCGTTCACGCCGACGAGGTTGGCGCCGACATCCAACGCCCGCTCGACCTCGTCCGCGCTGTGCGTCTCGACCAGCGGGGTCATGCCCAGTTCGAGTACCAGGCTGTGCAGGGCGCCCAGGGTGGTCTGGTCCAGGGCTGCGACGATGAGCAGCACGAGGTCAGCTCCCGCCGCGCGCGCTTCGAGAACCTGGTACGCGGTGCCGATGAAGTCCTTGCGCAGCACGGGAATCGACACGGACGCCTTGACCTGTTCCAGGTCGGCCAACGAGCCGAGGAACCGGCGACCCTCGGTGAGCACGCTGATGGCGCTGGCGCCACCGAACTCATAGGACACGGCCAGTGCGGCCGGGTCGGTGATCTCGGCCAGGGGGCCGCGGGACGGGCTGGCGCGCTTGACCTCGGCGATGATCTTCACCCGGTCGGACGGTGCGAGAGCGTGTAACGCGTCGAGGGCCGGGGCCTGGGCGAGCGCCTCGGCCTCTACGGTCGCCAGAGGGCGGTCCAGCCTGCGGGTCTCGGCGTCGGCGAGCGAACCGGTGAGAAGTTCTGCGAGGAGGTCGGAGGGCACTGTGTCAGTGGCTTCCGTCGACCGACGCCGCGCCGTAGCCCGCCTTGGCCATGATCCAGCCGGCGACGAGGCCGAGGAGTAGGAGGACGGCCGATGCCCAGACGAGCCAGACGACCTCGAAGAAGAACGCGACGGTGCCGATGGCGAACGCGATCAGCATGATGGTGACTGCGGTCCAGGCCGCCGTCGAATGGCCGTGGCCGGGGTCTGCCGACTCGAAGCTCATGGTTCTCCTAAAGGTCAGTGGGCGTGCGGGACAATTCTAGCTTGCCGGGTTAGTCAGGTCAGACGGTGGGGTCGTCGCCCCTGGTGAGGCCGTCCCAGTCGTCGACGGCGTCACGGGGGCGCCCCTGGCCGGTCGTGGCATCCGTCGCCGGTTCCAGGCGGGTGCTCTCGTAGCGCGTGGTCGGGCCGGGCCAACGCCGGGCGGTGGCGCACACGACGAGGCCGACGATGAGCATCAGGATGCCGGCGGCGAGGGCCAGGAACGGCCAGAAGGTCAGCTCGGCGCTGCTCACCGCCGAGCGGGTGGAGTCGACGCCGGCGAGGCCCGTGGCGGTGGTGACAGCGGCGGCGCTCGCGCCGATCGGGTCGGCCAGGGCCAGCGCGGCGGAGAGGATGACGCTGACTCCGAGGAGCGCTTCGAGCAGGCCCAGGATGGTGCGGATGACCACGCCGGCGATGGTGAGCGCCCCGGCCAGGGCGAGCCCGGCCAGGGCAAGGGCGGTCAGGCCCGGCGCCGCGATGTTGCCGGTGACGTCGAGGACCTGCTGAGCGGTGCCGTCCGCGGCGAGCCGCACGGTCACCCAGACCTGGGTCCAGGCCAGCAGGGCGAGCCCGCTCGCGGCTATCACGGCCAGGATCAGGGTCGGCTTGATGCGGCGCGGTGTGATCATTCAGTACACCCGGGTCATCGCGTTGGCCACGGCGACGGCGCGGAGCGGGGCCGCGGCCTTGTTCTGGGACTCCTGGAACTCCGACGCCGGATCGGAGTCGGCGACGAGCCCACCACCGGCCTGCACGTACGCGACACCGTTCATGATCGTCGCGGTGCGGATGGCGATGGCCAGGTCGGCGTCGCCGGCGAAACCGAAGTAGCCCACCACCCCGCCGTACACGCCGCGCTGGGCCGGTTCGAGGGAGTCGATGATCTCCAGCGCCCGTGGCTTCGGCGCACCGGAGAGGGTGCCGGCCGGGAAGGTGGCCCTGAAGACGTCGATCGCGGTCATCTCCGGCAGCAGGTCCCCCTCGACCGAGGAGACCAGGTGCATGATGTGGCTGAACCGTTCGATGCGCATGAACTCCGTCACCTCCACCGATCCGGCGCGGCAGACCTTGAGCAGGTCGTTGCGCGCCAGATCGACGAGCATGAGGTGCTCGGCGCGCTCCTTGGGGTCGCCGGCGAGCTCGGTTTCGAAGTCGGCGTCGGCCTCCGGTGTCGCGCCGCGGGGCTTGGACCCGGCGATGGGATGGGTGAAGACCCGGGTGTTCGCGACCTTCACCAGCGCCTCGGGTGAGGACCCGACGATCGAATACGGTTGGCCGCTGGTGGACTCGAGGCTGAGCAGGTACATGTACGGGCTGGGGTTGAGGCTGCGGAGCACCCTGTAGACGTCGATCGGGTCGGCGGTGCATTCCTGATCGAAGCGCTGCGAGATGACGACCTGGAACACGTCGCCGTCGACGATGTGCTGTTTGGACGTGCCGACAGCGGCGAGGAAATCTGCTCGCTCGGTGCGGTGCTGCGGGGCCGCCGGGGTGGACAGGTCGACCTCGGACACGAAGACCTCGGCCGGTTGGGTGAGCCGGGTCTGCAGGGCGTCCAGGCGCGCCTGGGCGGCCGGCCACAGGGTGTCCGTGGGGTCGGTGCCGTCGTTGAGCACGTTGGCGATGAGCTGCACGGTTCCGTACTTGTGGTCGATCACGACGAGGTCGGCCACGAAGCTGAACGCCTGGCCGGGCACGTCGTAGTCCGCGGGCGGACGGTTGGGCAGTCGCTCGATCTGGCGGATGGCCTCCCAGCCGATGAAGCCGACCAGGCCGCCGGTCAGCGGCGGGTGCTCGGGCAGCCGCGGCGTCTGCCAGCGCTCGTAGAGGTAGGCGAGCGCGTTGAGCGGCGCCAGGTCGGTGGCGCCACCGAAGGCCCGCTCGGCGGAGACACCGTAGTCGAGCCAGGCGGTGTCGTCGCCGGACTGGGTGAGCACACCGAAGGAGGACACCCCGACGAACGAGAACCGCGACCAGATGCCGCCCTGTTCGGCGGATTCGAGCAGGAAACTGCCCGCGGTGCCGTTGGCGAGTTTGCGGTAGATGCCCACCGGCGTCTCGCCGTCGGCGAAGAGCTCCCGGATCACCGGGATCACCCGGTGCTCGCCGAGCAGGCCGGCGAAGGTCTCCAGCGTGGTCGAGCCGGCGCTCATCGCTGAGCCTCGGGGAGGATCCCGGTCACGTCGATGCCACGACCGTCGAAGCAGGTGTGCGTGCCGGTGTGGCAGGCCGCGCCGATCTGCTCGACCTGCACGACGAGGGTGTCGGCGTCGCAGTCCAGGGCCGCTGAACGCACGAACTGGGCGTGGCCGGAGGTGTCGCCCTTGCGCCAGTACTCCTGCCGGCTGCGGGACCAGAAGGTGACGCGTCCCTCGGTGAGGGTGCGTCGGAGGGCCTCACGGTCCATCCAGCCCAGCATCAGCACCTCGGCGCTGTCCCACTGCTGGATCACGGCGGGCAGCAGCCCGGTGGCGTCGAAGCGGGCGGAGTCCAGAGCGGCGTCGACGTTCATCGGCGCACCACCATTCCGGCGTCGGCAAGCTCACGCTTGACGTCGCCAATCGTCAGGTCTCCGCTGTGGAAGACGGAGGCGGCCAGCACGGCGTCGGCTCCCGCCGTGATCGCCGGCGGGAAGTGCTCGAGAAGGCCCGCTCCCCCGGACGCGATCACCGGGACGGTGCTGAGCTCGCGCATGATCGTGATCAGTTCGAGGTCGAAGCCGGCCTTGGTGCCGTCGGCGTCGATGCTGTTCACCAGCAGTTCGCCGGCTCCCAGTTCGATCGCCTGGCGGGCCCAGGCGAGGGCGTCCAGGTCGGTTTCGGTGCGGCCGCCGTGCGTGGTGACCACAAAACCGGAGGGCATGCGCTGGCTGCGTTTGACGTCGAGGGAGAGCACCAGCACCTGGGCGCCGTACCTGTCGGCGATCTCGGAGATCAGCGCCGGTCGCAGGATGGCGGCGCTGTTCACGCCCACCTTGTCTGCGCCGCTGGCCTGCAGCCTGGACACGTCGTCGACGCTGCGGATGCCGCCGCCCACGGTGAGCGGGATGAAGACCTGCTCGGCGGTGGCCCGCACCACGTCATAGGTCGTCGAGCGGTCGTCGACGGTGGCTGTCACGTCGAGGAAGGTGAGTTCGTCCGCGCCCTGCTCGTAGTACCGCTTGGCGAGTTCGACGGGGTCACCGGCATCGCGCAGGTTCTGGAAGTTGACACCCTTGACGACGCGGCCGTTGGCCACGTCGAGGCACGGGATCACTCGAACGGCGAGGCCCATGGTTACAACCGGGCGTTGTGGATCGAGGTGACGAGGATGGCGCGGGCGCCGAGCTCGTAGAGCCGGTCCATCACGCTGTTGGTGTCCAGCCGCGGGATCATCACCCGTACGGCCACCCAGTTCGGGTCGCGCAGTGACGAGATCGTGGGCGACTCGATTCCGGACGCGGCCTGGCAGGCGGCGTCGAGGTTGTCCACGTGCACGTCGTAGTCCACGAGCACGTACTGGCGGGCCACGAGCACGCCCTGCAGGCGACGCAGCAGGGTGTTGATGCCCGCGTGCTCGTTCTCGGAGGTGATGAGCACCGCGGTCGACTCGAGGATGACCGGGCCGAAGATCTGCAGGCCGGCTTTCCGCAGGGTGGAGCCGGTGGAGACGACGTCGGCGACGGCATCCGCCACGCCGAGCTGGACGGCGGATTCGACGGCGCCGTCGAGGGTGACCAGGTCGACGGTGACGCCGTGACCGGCCAGGAAGGTGCCGACCAGGCCGGGGTAACTCGTCGCTACCCTGAGGCCCTCGAGGTCGGTGAGCTCGCTGAAGCGGCCGGCAGGCCCGGCGAAGCGGAAGGTGGAATCACCGAAGTCGAGGCTGGCGATTTCGCCGGCGGTCGAACGGGAGTCCAGCAGCAGGTCACGGCCGGTGATGCCGACGTCCAGCGCGCCGCTGCCGACGTAGGTGGCGATGTCCCGGGGACGCAGGTAGAAGAACTCCACGTCGTTGTGCGGGTCGGCCACGACCAGGTCGCGCGGGTCGCGGCGGCCGTTGTAGCCGGCCTCCGACAGCATCTGGGCGGCGGTCTCGGCGAGCGAGCCCTTGTTGGGCACAGCGATTCTCAACATGTCAATCTTTCCAAAGGTGGGTCTTGCCAAAGGCGGGTGGGTTTCGCGAGGTGACGACATCACAGATGTCGGTAGACGTCCTCGGGGGAAAGCCCCTTCGCCACCATCAGGACCTGCAGGTGGTAGATCAGCTGCGATATCTCTTCAGCGGTTTCGGTGTCGCTCTGGTACTCGGCGGCCATCCAGACTTCTGCGGCCTCTTCGACGATCTTCTTGCCGATGGCATGCACCCCGGCGTCGAGTTCACGGACGGTACCGGACCCAATCGGGCGGTCAAGAGCCTTCTGGCTTAGCTCAGCGAACAGGTCGTCGAATGTTTTCACCTCTACAGGTTACCGGTCCGGCACGCTAGTGCGCGTGCGCGTGCAGCTCGGCGGCCGAGCGGAGCCGGGCGATCTGCCCGGCCGGGTCGCCGTTGAAGACGCTGGATCCGGCCACGAAGGTGTTGGCGCCGGCCGCGGCGGCCTGTGCGATGGTGTCCTCGGTGATGCCACCGTCGACCTGCAGCCAGACGTCGAGGCCCCGCTGCCGCACGGCGTCGGCCAGGAGGCTGACCTTGGGCATCGTCGAGGCCATGAAGCTCTGCCCGCCGAAGCCCGGCTCGACCGTCATGACCAGGACCTGGTCGAACTCGTCGAGCAGGTCGAGGTAGGGCTCGACCGGGGTGCCGGGCTTGAGGGCGATGCCGGCCCTGGCGCCGATCGCGCGCAGGCGCCGGGCCAGGGCGACGGCATCCGTGGCCGCTTCGGCGTGGAAGGTCACCGAGTAGGCGCCGGCCTCTGCGTATGCGGGCGCCCAGCGGTCGGGGTCGTCGATCATCAGGTGGATGTCCAACGGGATCGGGGACACCTGCAGGAGGCGTTCCACGACGGGCAGGCCGAGGGTGAGGTTCGGCACGAAGTGGTTGTCCATGACGTCGACGTGGGCGAGGTCGGCGGTGCTGATGCGGCCGAATTCCCTTTCCAGGTTGGCGAAGTCTGCAGCGAGAATGCTCGGGTTGATCCGGGTAACCATGGTTTCACCCTACCGAATCGTCGCCGGCGGGCCGCTCAATGCCGCTGCGCAGTCCGGCTGCTCAGTCCGGCTGCCGCTGCAGCAGGGTGATGAACATCGCGTCGGTGCCGTGCCGGTGCGGCCAGAGCTGCACGCTGCCGGGGTCGCCGGCCAGGTCCAGCGGCTGCACGGCCAGGCCCTGCAACACCGCGGCCGTGTCCATCGGCGCGATCTTGTCGCCCCAGGCCTTGCGGGCGGTCGCCACGATCCCCCGGGTCTCGGCGATGTGCGGCGAGCAGGTGACGTAGGCCAGGATGCCGCCGGGCTTGAGGGCGCCGAGCGCCGCGTGGATCAGGGCGGACTGCAGGTCGGAGAGCTCCGCGACGTCCTTGGGCTGCTTCCGCCAGCGCGCCTCGGGGCGCCGGCGCAGGGCGCCGAGCCCGGTGCAGGGGGCGTCGAGCAGGATCCGGTCGAAGACCTGCGGCTGGTCCTCGCCGACCCAGGTGCCGTCCATCTCCCACACGGGCACGTCGGCGGGAACAGCGGCCAGCGCCGCCCGCACCAACTGTGCCCTGGCCGGGACGACCTCGTTGGCGACGAGGCTGGCGCCGCCGTTCAGGGCCTCCGCGGCGAGCAGGGCAGCCTTGCCGCCGGGTCCGGCGCACAGGTCGAGCCAGCGCTCGCCCTCCACAACCGGGCGGGCGCGGCTGAGGGCGAGGGCGGCGAGCTGGGAGCCCTCGTCCTGCACCCGCAGGCGACCGTTGCTGTCCTTCATCAGGTGGTGCGGGTCTCCCCCGGCGAGCACGAAGCCCGTGGGCGAGAAGGCGTTGGGGTCACCCAGCTCGGCGGTGTCCCCGGCGAGGCCGGGTAGCGCCACCATGTTGACCCGCGGTGCGGCGTTGTCGGCGGCGAGGAGCTCTTCGAGTTCTGCTTCGCGACCCTCTTGGCGCAGGGACTGCCGGAACGCCCGCACCACCCAGACCGGGTGCGAATACAGGGCCGCGAGGGTGTCGTCCGGCGACGTGGTGTCGGCGAGGATGCGTTCGCGCCACTCGTCGGCGCTGACCCGGGCGATCGCGCGCAGCACACCGTTGGTGAAGCCCGTCGCGGAGCGTGAGCCCACCTGGCGGGCAAGTTCGACGGATTCGTTGACGGCGGCGTGGGTGGCGACGCGGGTGGCCAGCAGTTGGTGCGCGCCGAGCCTGAGCACGTCGAGGATGGCCGGGTCGATGGCCGTGACGGGCCGGCCGGCGGCCTCGGCGATGACCCTGTCGTAGAAGCCCTGCATGCGCAGGGTGCCGTAGGTGAGCTCGGTGGCCAGCGCGGCGTCCGCCGTGTTGAGCGCCGCCCGCTGGATGCGGGTGGGCAGCAACAGGTTCGCGTACGCGTCGGATTCGCGGACGGCCGCGATCACCTCGTAGGCGACCCGGCGGGCGGGCTGCACGACGTAACTTGGACGTGCAGCGCTCGTGCGGGCAGCGTTCGTGTGGGCGGCGTTCGGGCGGGAGTCGCCCCGGCGGTCGCTCATGAGGCGATCACCTCGGATGCTGCCACTCCGCGCCACCAGTCAAGTGCTTTCATTGGGGTTTTTCCTGCCGGTTGTACGGTGATGAGTTCGAGCGGCTCCGTGCCGGTGCCGATCAGAACGCGTTTGTCGTGGAGGGTGATGTGTCCGGGGCTGAGGCCGGGTTGGCCGTGTGCCGGGGCCACGTCGTGGAGTTTGAGTCTGGCGCCGTCGATCTCGGTGAATGCGCCGGGTTCGGGGGTGACGCCGCGGATGATGGCGTGGACCGTCTCACCGGGCAGCGTCCAGTCCACCCGCGCGTCGGCGAGGCTGAGCTTGGGGGCGAGGGTGACCTCGCCGCTCTGTTCGACGGCCCGGATGCTGTCGGCTGCGAGGTCGTCGACGACGCGTCGGAGCAGTTCGGCACCGCTGTGGCTGAGGCTCTCCAGCAGGGTGCCCGCGGTGGCGTGCCGGCCGATGGGGACCCTGAGCTCGGCGAAGACGGCTCCGGCGTCGAGGTCGGCGACGAGCTGGAACACGGCGGCGCCGGTCTCGGCGTCTCCGGCCATGATCGCGCGTTGCACGGGCGCCGCACCGCGCCAGCGGGGCAACAGGGAGAAGTGCAGGTTGATCCAGCCCAGGCGGGGCGCGGAGAGCAGGGGCTCGCGCACCAGGCCGCCGTAGGCCACGATGACGCCGAGGTCGGCGTTCAGGGCGGTGATGGCCGCGGTCGCGTCGGCGTCGAGCCGGTTGGCCTTGATGACGGTCAGGCCGAGGCTTTCAGCGGCAGCGGCCACCGGTGACGGTGTGAGCACGCGTTTGCGACCGAGGGCGGCATCCGGGCGGGTCACCACGGCGGCGATCTCATGGTCGGAGGAGGCCAGGAGGGTCAGGCTGGGCACGGCAACCTGTGGGGTCCCGGCGAAGACGAGTTTCATTTACAGCAGCTCCGGGTCGTCGAATCGTACTTTGAGTGTAGGTGCAGGACGGAACGCGGCGCCCTTGGGCTTGCGTCGGCCGGCCGCGTTGCGCACGATGGCGGCTTTGAGGGTGCGGGCGACCTCGTCGCCGAGCGGGTAGCCGAACCGCACGATGGCGCGCACGAGCGCGGGCCCGCCGGTCTTCTGGGCGGGGCCGGCGGGGTCGTGGCTGACCGGGCCGAGCACGTCGAGACCGGGCAGCTCGGCCAGCGACTCGATGGCCGTCTCGACCTCCGCGGTGGTTCCGGTGACGGAGGCCACCCGCACCGCCGGCGGGAAGCGTAGCTGGCGGCGGTCGGCGAGTTCGGCGGCGGCGTAGGGACCTGGCTGCCAGGTGTTCAGGGCGTGGGCGAGGGCCCCGCCCACTCCGGCGAGCATCACTGAGGCGCCGGGAGCGGCCAGCGCTGCGGCGTTGGCCCACCAGCGCAGGCAGTCCTCCCCCACCCGCAGCGACTCGCGGGCGAGCATCCGTTCGCCGTCGAGTAGCAGGATGGCGCTGTAGCCGTTGCGGGGTATCGGCTCGGCGCCGCGGGTGGCGATCACCAGGGCGGGCTCGGGCCCGATGGTCTGCACGGTGTGCTCGCCGTCGGCGACGATAACCCGGGAGCCCGGGAAGGCCCGGCCGAGCTCCTCGGCGGTGCGGCCGGTGCCGACGGTGACCACGCGCAGGGTGGTGGCCTCGCAGTGCGAGCAGTGCCAGCCGGCGGCGAGGTGGCCGCACCAGCGGCAGGCGGGTGTGGCGTTGGCATTGGCGAGGGCCAGCGGTCCCTGGCACTGAGTGCATCGGGCGGCTTTTCCGCAGGAGCGGCAGGCCAGCATCGGTGCGTAGCCGGGACTGGCGACCTGCACCAGCACGGGTCCGTTCCGCACGGCCTCCTTCGCGGCGAGCCACGCCGCTGACGGGATGCGGGCGGCCCTGGCCTGTGCGTCGGGTTCGGACTGGAAGGTGGTGGGGATCACCCTGGGGTGGCTGTCACGGGTGGGGTGCACGGCGCGCAACCAACCGATCTCGACCAGTCGTTCGGTCTCCACGCTGCGCGAGTGGCCGATGAAGACCAGCGCGCAGTCGGCGGCCTCCCGGCGGATCAGGGCGGCGTCGCGGGCGTGCACGTAGGGACTGAGCTGTTCGCCGTAGAGCGGGTCGCCGTCGTCCCACAGCACGATCAGCCCGAGGTCGTGCGCGGGGGCATACACCGCGGACCGGTTGCCGAGGATGATCCGCGGCCGGCCCTCGAGGAGGGTGAGGAAACCGCGGTAGCGGTCCGGATTGCTCTGCCTGGCGTCGACGCGGACGACGTCGTCCGCGGGCGCCAGCGTCGTCAGGGCGGCCTGAAGCTGGTCCTGGTCGCGGTAGTCCGGCACCACCAGGATGCTGCTCTTGCCCTGGCGCAGCGCCGATACGGCGAGTTCGGCCATGGTGATCGCCCAGGCACCCACGGTGCTGCCGCCGTCGTCCGGGCCGGGCAGACGCACCAGGCTGGGCACCGCGGCGACGCAGACGCGCAGCCGGTCGGCCACGATGGTGCCGAGTGTTTCCGGCGGGTATTCGGCGAAACCGGGTTCGGCCAGCGGGTCGGCCGGATTCGTGGCCGGCGCATCGGGTGTGGCGTCCCGTGCGGCGAGCCAGGCCTTTTCCACCCGCACGGCGCGGGGCGGCACGGCCAGGCGCACGATGTCGCTCGCGTTGCCGGCCGCCCGGTCGGCCAGGCGCCGGGCGAGCTGCCAGACGGGCTCGGTGAGCACGGGTACGGCGGACACTATCGAGTCGACCGGGCTGAGCTTGCCGCTGTAGCCGGTGTCGGCGCCGCCGATGCCGTCCAGGGTCGCCCCCTCGGTCGGAGCGACCGTCGCCGCGGCCTGCTTAGGGTCGATCAGCTCGATCAGGTAGCCGTCGGCCACTCGGTTCGCCGAGCGCAACGGAACCCGCACCCGCACCCCGGGCTGGGCGAGGTGCGCCAGCTCGTCGGGAATGGCGTAATCAAAGAGATGGTCCAGCTGCGGCAGGGGCGAGTCGATCAGCACCCTCGCGATGAGGCCGGTGCGGGTCATCTGCGGCCTCCAGGCTTCAGAGTCCGGCTGCGCTTCTCAGGTCATCAACCCTGTCGAGTCGTTCCCAGGTGAAGTCGGGCAGTTCGCGGCCGAAGTGGCCGTAGGTCGCGGTCTGGGCGTAGATCGGCCGCAGCAGGTCCAGGTCGTGGATGATCGCGGCGGGTCGAAGGTCGAAGACCTCGCGGATGGCGGCGGTGATGTCCTTGTCCGGCAGGGCGCCGGTGCCGAAGGTTTCCACGTAGAGGCCCACCGGGGAGGCGGTGCCGATGGCGTATGCCACCTGGATCTCGAGTCGCTCGGCCAGTCCGGCGGCGACGGCGTTCTTGGCGACCCAGCGCATGGCGTATGCGGCCGAGCGGTCGACCTTGGACGGGTCCTTACCGCTGAACGCACCGCCACCGTGCCGGCTGGATCCGCCGTAGGTGTCGATGATGATCTTGCGTCCCGTGAGTCCGGCGTCGCCCTGGGGGCCGCCGATCTCGAACCGGCCGGTGGGGTTCACCAGGGTGCGCAGATTGCTCGCGTCGAGGTCGACGCGCTCGAGCACGGGCTTGATGACGAGTTCGGCGATCTCGGCGCGCAGCTGCTCGGTGCGCACTGACGGGGAGTGCTGGGTGGAGAGCACGACGGTTTCGACGGTGCGGGGAACGATACCGTCGTAGCCGATGGTGACCTGGGTCTTGCCGTCGGGCCGGAGGTAACTCAGTTCTCCGGACTTGCGGACCTCGGCGAGGCGTTCGGCCATGCGGTGCGCGATCCAGATCGGGATCGGCATCAGCTCGGGGGTCTCGCGGGTGGCATAACCGAACATGATGCCCTGGTCGCCGGCGCCCTGGCGGTCGTAGTCGTCCAGGCTGTCCTGCTCCCGGCTTTCGTAGGCGTCGTCGACACCCTGGGCGATGTCGGGAGACTGCCCGCCGATGGAGATCTCGACACCGCAGGAGCGGCCGTCGAACCAGACGTCGGAGGAGTCGTAGCCGATGTCGGTGATGCACTTGCGCACGATCGACGGGATCTCGACGTAGCCCGCCGTGGTGACCTCACCGGCCACGTGAACGAGGCCGGTGGTGACGAGAGTCTCCACCGCGACCCGGCTGTGCGGGTCTTCGGTGAGGAGGGCGTCGAGGATGCTGTCGGAGATCTGGTCGCAGATCTTGTCCGGGTGGCCTTCGGTGACCGACTCCGAGGTGAAGAGGCGAAGATCGCTCATCGGGGCTCGTCTCAATTCTTGGATAAATGTGCTGCGGTTGATTGGTGTGCGGGTGCGAGCATGCCTGAACGCTCAGGGCCCGGGTGATGTCGGCCCAGGCGACACCGACTCAAGAGACGGGTGCGTCCGCTCGAATGGCGTCGATGCTGCTGCCCAGGATGCTGTCGAGAATACGGTGGGCCACCGACAATTTCGTTCCGTCGGCCTCCATCACTATATCTCCGGCGCCGTCCAGGACCTCGATTTGATTACGTTCGGTGGCGAACCCCTGCGTCCAACCGACCCTGTTGAGTACCAGGAGGTCGCAGCCCTTGCGGAGGATCTTGGTGCGGCCGAGTTCGCGGCGCGCCGTGTCGTCGGCTTCGGTTTCGGCGGCGAACCCCACGATGACCTGACCGGGGCGCCGGTCCTGCACGAGGCCGACGAGCACGTCGGGGTTGCGCACCAGGTCGAGGGTGACCCGGTCTCCCGCCACATCCTTCTTGATCTTGCCGTCCTGCACCTCCGCGGGCCGGTAGTCCGCGACGGCGGCGGCCATGATGACGATGTCGGCGGCTGCGGCGGCGTCCCGCATCGCCTGCTGCAGTTCCAGGGTGGTGCTGACGCTGTGCACGGAAGCGCCGGTCGGTGCAGCGACCTCTAGGTGCGCGGCGACCAGGGTCACGACGGCTCCCCTGGCCAGGGCCGCTTCGGCCAATGCGACGCCCTGGCGCCCGCTGGACCGGTTGCCGAGGAAGCGTACGGGGTCGAGGGGTTCTCGGGTGCCGCCGGCGCTGATCAGCACGTGCCGGCCGGCCAGGTCCGGAACCTGAACACTCGCGGGCGTGGCCGCGCGGTGGGCGGCGAGGGCGGCGAGGGCGGCGTCCACGATGGCGTCGGGTTCTTCCATCCGGCCCTGCCCGGAATCGGAGCCGGTCAACCGGCCGATGCCCGGCCCGACGATGGTGACGCCCCGACGGCGGAGCGTGGCGATGTTGGCCACCGTGGCGGGGTTGTTCCACATCTCGGTGTGCATCGCGGGGGCGATCACGAGCGGGGCGGTGCTGGCGAGGATGGTGTTGCCCAGCAGGTCGTCGGCCAGGCCGAGGGCAATCTTGGCGATGCTGTTGGCGGTGGCAGGGGCGATCACGATGAGGTCGGCGGACTGGCCGATGGCCACGTGACGCACCTCGGCAACGCCCTCGTAGAGGTCGGTGTGCACGGGGTTGCGGGAGATCGCCTCGAGCGTCGGCTTGCCGACGAACCGCAGTGCAGCCTCCGTGGCGACGACGTGGACGTCGTCCCCGAGCAGCACAAAAGCGCGCACGACGTTGACGGCCTTATAGGCAGCGATGCCGCCGGTTACCCCGACGACTATCGTGCGACCAGTCGACATCCTGCGCGCTTACGTGAGAGCTGCGTCGAGTTATTCGACGATGGGCTTCGAGGTGAGCTTGTCCTCGTTGATTTCGCGCAGTGCCACGGAGAGCGGCTTGTCGTCGACGGTGGAGTCGACGAGCGGTCCGACGTTGTCGAACAGGCTGCCTTCGTGAAGGTCTGCGTAGTAGTCGTTGATCTGGCGGGCGCGCTTGGAGGCGAAGATCACCAGGGCGTACTTGGAATCGACCTTGGTGAGCAGGTCGTCGATGGGCGGGTCAATGATGCCAGTGGGCTTGTTGGGCACGCTGTCACACTCCTTCATGCTGTTCAAGCAAAATGTACGGGCTGCGCGGTCATTTCATTGGTTTCCGTGGTCGGAAACCGGACATTGACCACGTTGATGCGCCTGGTCGACGCGAGGAATTCAAGTACAGCGGGCGCTACGACGGCGCCGATGCCTTGCGAATCTGCATCAAGTCTACGACTTCTTCGGCCGCTTCGGCCACGTCGCTGTTTACGACGCGGTAATCGAACTCGCCCTGGGCGGCCAATTCGAGCTTCGCGGTCTCCAGCCGGCGGGCCTGTTCGGCCGAATCCTCGGTGCCGCGCCCGATCAGGCGGCGCACCAGTTCGTCCCAGGTGGGTGGCAGCAGAAAGACCAGACGGGCCTCCGGCATCGCCCGGCGCACCGAGCGGGCACCCTGGATGTCGATCTCGAGCAGAACGCTGTTGCCGTCGGCGATGGCCGCCTCGACGGGGCCGCGCGGGGTGCCGTAGCGGTAGGCATTGTGCACGGTGGCATATTCCAGGAGTTCGCCGGCCTCGATCATCCGGTCGAACTTGGCGTCGTCGACGAAGAAGTAGCTGACGCCCTCGACCTCGCCGGCACGCGGGGCCCTGGTGGTCGCGGATACCGACAGGTGTACCTCGGGGTGGTGCTCACGAATGTGCGCGGCAACGGTTCCTTTGCCGACCGCGGTCGGTCCGGCGAGGACCACGAGCCTGGAGTCCGGCGCACCCCTGCGGGCGGTGGGCCGGGCGGCGAGGAAGTCGCGCAGCCGGTCGCGCTGGTGCTTGCCGAGGCCGCCCAGGCGCTTGGACGGCGAGATCTCCAGCCGGGTCATGATGCGCTGCATCTTGGTCACCCCGATGGCGGGGATGCTAACGAGAAGCTCGGTCACCCTCAGCCGGCCCTCCACGCCGTTCGGTTCCTTGACGGCGGCGGCGAGCACGTCGAGGGAGGTACGTTCACCGGCCGCGACCTGTGCTTTCACGGCTGCGCGGGCTCGTCGGGCTGCGACGGCGGCGCGGGAGGCCGCGACGCGGTCGACGTCGGGTGGGGTAGGGCGATTATCAGCCACGGGTCGCTCCAGCTTCGGTTGATCGGCGGGTTATCTCATCGGCCACACGGGCGGGACCGGCGGATAAAACGCTGCGCGATTCACTCACGATAACGCCTTGAGCGTATCCGCCAAACAAACCGGCCAGATCGGTGGGATTCGCACCCTGGTGGCCGAAGCCCGGGGCGAGCACCGGGGTGACGACCGGGGCGGCCGGGGCGTGGGTGTCGATGCCGAAGTCGGCCAGCGAAACCGTGGCCCCGAGGACCACGCCGATCGACCCGAACGAACCCGCCGGCACGCGGTCGGCGTTGATGGCGGCAACCTGGTCGAGCACCGACGCCGCCACGGAACGGCCCGCGTGGGCTCCGTCCGCGAGCACGGCCTGCTGCAGGTGGGCGGCCTCCGGATTGGAGGTCGCGGCGAGCAGGAACAGTCCCTTGTGATTGTCCGCGGCGAGGTCAACGGTGCTGTTCAGCGAGCCGACCCCCATGTACGGGTTCACGGTGATGGCGTCGACCTCGAGCGGCGAGCCCTGGCTCAGCCAGGCCTGGCCGTAGGCTTCGACACTGGTGCCCAGGTCGCCGCGTTTGACGTCGGCGATGACCAGGAGGCCCGCCGCTCGCGCGTCGGCGAGCACTCGTTCCAGTGCCAGGTAGCCGGCGGAGCCGAACCGCTCGTAGAACGCCACCTGGGGCTTGACGATGCCCACCCGTCCCGCGGCGGCGGCCACGACAGCCCGGCCGAAGCTTTCGGCCCCTGCGGCGGTGTCCGGCAGGCCCCAGTCGGTCAGCAACCAGGAGTGCGGGTCGATGCCGACGCAGAGCCGGCCGAATCGGGCGAAGGCACCGTGCAGACGTGCACCGAAGGCTTCGGCGCTGGCTACGGGTTCGGCTGGGATCTCTGCGCCGGCTGGAGTCACAGTGCCGCCGCCCGTTTCGCCGCGTACTCCTGCAGGCTGGTGACCTCGAAGCCGGTACGGATCGAGTCGATCGACGCGACGGCGGCGCTCAGCTCCGCGATGGTGGTGAACAGGGGCAGGTCGCCGGCGACGGCGGCGGCGCGGATCTCGTAGCCGTCGGCGCGTGCGGTGCGACCGTTCGGTGTGTTGATCACGATCTGCACCTCCTCGCGCCGGATCAGGTCGACGACGGTGTCCACGGACTCATCGGCCTTTTCGCTGAACTTTGCCACCACTGTGGCCCCGATTCCGTTCCGCTGCAAAACTTCGGCGGTTCCCTCGGTGGCCATGATCGTGTAGCCCAGCTGCGAGAGGCGCAGCATCGGCAGGATCACAGCGCGCTTGTCCCGGTCGGAGACCGACACGAAGACCGTTCCGGTGAGCGGGATTCCGCCGTAGGCGGCGAGCTGGCTTTTGGCGAACGCCCGCGGGAAGTCGCGGTCGATACCCATGACCTCTCCGGTGGAACGCATCTCCGGGCCGAGCACCGAGTCGACGATGAGGCCTTCCTTGGTGCGGAACCTGTTGAATGGCAGCACCGCTTCCTTCACGGCGACCGGCGAGTCCATCGGCACTCGGGAACCGTCGATCAGCGGCAGTTGGCCGTTGGCCTTGAGCTCGGCGATGGTGGTGCCGACCATGATCAGCGAGGCGGCCTTGGCCAGCGTGATACCGAGCGCCTTGGCGACGAACGGGACGGTGCGGGACGCGCGCGGGTTGGCTTCGAGCACGTAGAGCACCCCGGCGCCGATGGCGAACTGCACGTTCAGCAGTCCGCGCACGCCGATGCCCTGGGCGATGGCCAGGGTCGCGTCGCGGACCCTGTCGATCTCGGCGCGGCCGAGGGTGACCGGCGGCAGGGTGCAGCTGGAGTCACCGGAGTGCACGCCGGCCTCTTCGATGTGTTCCATCACGCCGCCGATGTAGAGCTCGTGGCCGTCGTAGATGGCGTCGACGTCGATCTCGATGGCGTCGTCGAGGAAGCGGTCCACCAGCAACGGGTGCGACGGGCCGATGATGCCCTGGCCTTGCATGCGTGTGAAGTAGTCGGCCAGGGAGGCACTGTCGTAGATGATCTCCATGCCGCGGCCGCCGAGCACGTAGCTGGGGCGCACGAGCACCGGGTAGCCGATCTCCTCGGCCACGACGACGGCGCCGCTGTAGTCGGTGGCCACCCCGTTGCGGGGCGCGAGCAGGCCGGCGTCGGCGAGGATGCCGCTGAACAGGCCACGTTCCTCGGCCAGGTCGATCGCCGTCGGGGAGGTGCCCAGGATCGGGATGCCTGCGGCTTCCAGTCCCTTGGCCAGGCCCAGCGCGGTCTGGCCGCCGAGCTGCACGACCACGCCGACGAGTTCGCCGCTCTGGCTTTCGGCGTGGATGATCTCCAGCACGTCTTCCAGGGTGAGCGGCTCGAAGTAGAGCCTGTCGCTGGTGTCGTAGTCGGTGGAGACCGTCTCCGGGTTGCAGTTGATCATGATGGTTTCGTAACCGGCCTCGGAGAGCGCGAACGAGGCGTGCACGCAGGAGTAGTCGAACTCGACGCCCTGGCCGATCCGGTTCGGGCCGGACCCGAGGATGACGACCTTCCTGCGGTCGGACGGGACGACCTCGGTCTCCTGGTCGTAGCTCGAGTAGTGGTACGGGGTGAGGGCGGGGAACTCGCCGGCGCAGGTGTCGACGGTCTTGAACACCGGGCGTACGCCGAGGATGTGCCGGACCTTGCGCACATCCGCTTCGCCGAAGCCGCGGAGCTCGCCGATCTGGGCGTCGGAGAAGCCGTGGTCCTTGGCGGTGCGCAAGATCTCGGTGTCGAGGGTGTCCGAGGCGGCGACGGCATCGGCGATCTCGTTGATGAGCACGATCTGGTCGAGGAACCACGGGTCGATCTTGGTGGCTGCGAAGAGCTGCTCGATGGTGGCGCCCTTGCGCAGCGCCTGCTGCACGGTGACGATGCGGCCGTCGGTGGGAACCTCGGCGATTTCGAGGAGCTCCTCGACCGTGCGGGTCTCCGCACCCCAGTGGAAGGAGGAGCCGCGCTTTTCGAGCGAGCGGAGCGCCTTCTGCAGGGCTGAGGCGTAGTTGCGGCCGATGGCCATGGCCTCACCGACCGACTTCATGGTGGTGGTCAGGCGCTGGTCGGCCTTGGGGAATTTCTCGAACGCGAACCTGGGCACCTTGACGACGACGTAGTCCAGGGTGGGTTCGAAGCTGGCCGGGGTCACCTTGGTGATGTCGTTGGGGATCTCGTCGAGGCGGTAGCCGAGGGCCAGCTTCGCGGCGATCTTGGCGATCGGGAATCCGGTGGCCTTGCTGGCCAGTGCCGAGGAGCGGGACACCCGCGGGTTCATCTCGATCACGATGATGCGGCCGTTGGCCGGGTCGATGGCGAACTGGATGTTGCAGCCGCCGGTGTCGACGCCGACGGCGCGGATGATGTCGATGCCGATGTCGCGCAGCTTCTGGTACTCGCGGTCGGTGAGGGTGAGCGCCGGCGCGACGGTGATGGAGTCGCCGGTGTGCACGCCGACGGGGTCGACGTTTTCGATCGAGCAGACGACCACCGTGTTGTCGGCGGTGTCGCGCATCATCTCGAGCTCGTATTCCTTCCAGCCGAGGATGGACTCCTCCAGGAGCACCTCGGTGGTCGGGCTCTGGTGCAGGCCGTCGCCGACGATGCGGCGGAGCTGGGCTTCGGTGTACGCGAAGCCGGAGCCCAGGCCGCCCATGGTGAAGGACGGGCGCACCACGAGTGGGTAGCCGAGGTCCTCTGCGAAGCCGACGGCCTCTTCCACGGTGTGCGCGATGTAGGACTTGGCTACGTCAGCGCCGGCGTCGAGCACCAGCTGCTTGAAGATCTGGCGGTCTTCACCCTTGTTGATCGCTTCGAAGCTGGCGCCGATGAGCTCGACGTTGTACTTGGTGAGGATCCCGCGCTCGTGCAGGGCGATGGCCGCGTTGAGGGCCGTCTGGCCGCCCAGGGTCGGCAGGATCGCATCCGGACGCTCCTTGGCGATGATGGTCTCGAGGATCTCCGGGGTGATCGGCTCGATGTACGTCGCGTCGGCGAAGTCGGGGTCGGTCATGATGGTGGCCGGGTTGGAGTTGACCAGGATGACCCGGACGCCCTCCTCGCGGAGGACCCGGCAGGCCTGGGTACCCGAGTAGTCGAACTCGCAGGCCTGACCGATGACGATCGGGCCGCTTCCGATGACGAGGACGCTGTTGATATCGTCGCGCTTGGGCATTACTTGGCGTCTCCTGCTCCGGCGGCCGCGTGCGCGACCACCACATCCCTGAACCTGTCGAAAAGATAGTTGGCGTCGTGCGGGCCGGCCGCGGACTCCGGGTGGTACTGCACCGAGAAGGCCGGGATGTCCAGGCACCTGATGCCCTCGACGACCTGGTCGTTGAGGCTGTAGTGGCTGACCTCCACGCGGCCGAATCCGGTCGAGGATTCGCTGATGCCCTCGATGGGCATGTCCACGGCGAAGCCGTGGTTCTGCGAGGTGATCTCGACCCGGCCGGTGGCCTTGTCGAGCACCGGCTGGTTGATGCCGCGGTGGCCGAACGGCAGCTTGTAGGTGCCGAAGCCGAGGGCACGGCCCAGCAGCTGGTTGCCGAAGCAGATGCCGAAGTACGGCACGCCGGCGCGCATCACTTCCTGCAGCAGGGTCACGTGGGCGTCGCTGGCGGCGGGGTCACCGGGGCCGTTCGAGAAGAACAGGGCGGTCGGGTTCAGCGAGAGCACGTGCTCCGCGGTGATCGACTGCGGGAGCACCAGGACCTCGAAGCCGCGCTCGGCGAGGTAGTTGAGAGTAGAGGTCTTGACGCCGAGGTCGAGCACGGCGACAGAGCCGATGCGTTCGCCCTGCGCCGGAATCGAGTACGGCTCGACGGTGGAGACAGCGTCGGACAGGTTTCGGCCGCGCATGCTGGCCCCGCCGCGGACGAGTTCGAGCTGTTCGCCCTCGGAGAGCTCATAGCCGTCGCCGGAGAAGATGCCGCTGCGCATGGAACCCAGCGAGCGGATGTGCCGGGTGACGGCGCGGGTGTCGATGCCGCTGATGCCCACGACCCCGTTCGACTCGAGGTCGGCGTCGAGGGTGCGCTGGGAGCGGAAGTTCGACGGTATTCTGGCGGGCTCGCGCACCACAAAACCGGAGACCCAGATGCGGGAGGATTCCATGTCGTCGTCGTTGGCGCCGGTGTTACCGATGTGCGGCGCGGTCATCAGCACGATCTGGCCGGCGTAGGAGGGGTCGGTGAGAGTCTCCTGGTAGCCGGTCATGCCGGTGGCGAAGACGATCTCGCCGAGGGTCTGGCCGAGGCTGCCGTAGGCGCGTCCCACGTATCGGCTGCCGTCTTCGAGGACGAGTACGGCCGGGGCCGGTGTGGTTGTTGGGTAGCTCACGGGCTACACCTCACTTTCTTCGGTGCCGAATTCTGTATTGCCAGGTTCTGTCGTGCCGGGTTCTGTCGTGCCGGGTTCTGCAGTGATAGATCTGATCGCTTCGGTGATGGCCCGCCGGTCGACGGGGTCGCTGAAACGGAAGTAGCTGTCGACACCGGTGGGGGTGTCGGGGTCCGTGGTGTCGACGCCAACAGAGTTCAGCCGCCAGCCGAGCAGCAGCAGGCCGCCGGGCTCGACCACCCGGTCGATGGCGACGGTGGCGTCGGCGACGAGCTGCACGGCATCCGCCGGGATGAACAGTGCGGGCGAGCCGGCGAGTTCGAGCAGCGCGCCCTGCTCGGTGACCGTCACGCCGCCGCGGGCACGGAAGCCGAGTCCGGGGATGTTCAGGCGTTCCAACGGTGTGTCGCGGGGGGTGGTGGCGACGTACAGGGCTGCGGCGGAGGCCAGTTCACGGCCACGATCGGCGGGCTGCGGGTAGCCGGCGGGCAGCGCGGCATCCCGCTTGGTGCGCCGACGCCAGGAGCGCAGCATCAGGGCGAGGACGGCGAGGAGGACCAGCGCCGTGATGATCGTCGCGATCGTGCGGCTACTCATGGGCGCCCCGTACCAACGGACCCCGGGCGGCTTCGATCTGGGCCGTACTCTGCAGCACGCCGTCGAGCACGGTGGCATAACCGCGGTGAAAGGTGGCCAGCACCTGGCCGGGCAGCGTCATCTGAAGGTAGGGAGAGTTGACGCCCTTGCCGATCAGATTCTCACGGCCGAACACCCGGCGGGCGCTCGGGTCGTAGAGGGTGAGTTCGGCGGGGGCGCCGACAGTGAGCTGTTGGCCCTGGCCCTGGATGCGCCCGATCCGGGCCGGGGTCGTCGACATCACCCTGACGAGGTCGCTCCAGCCGAGGAACCCGGTCTCCACCACGGCGGCGTGGGCCACCGACAGGGCGGATTCGAGGCCGACCATGCCGTTTGCGGCGGCGTCCCATTCACAGTCCTTGGACTCGACGGGGTGCGGGGCGTGGTCGGTGGCGATGATGTCGATGGTGCCGTCGGCCAGACCCTGGCGCAGGGCTTCGACGTCTTCGCGGCGGCGGAGCGGCGGGTTCACCTTGTAGCGGGCGTCGTAGCCGGCCACGAGTTCCTCGGTGAGCAGCAGGTGGTGCGGGGTGACCTCCGCGGTCACATTGATGCCGCGGGCCTTGGCCCAACGCACCACGTCGACGGCACCGGCGGTGGAAAGGTGGCAGACGTGCAGGCGCGAACCCACGTGTTCGGCCAGCAGTACGTCGCGGGCGATGATCGATTCCTCGGCGACGGCGGGCCAGCCGGTGAGGCCGAGCTCGCTGGAGAGGGCGCCCTCGTTCATTTGTGCGCCAACCGTGAGGCGCGGTTCCTGGGAGTGCTGGGCGACGACACCGTCGAAGGCCTTGACGTACTCGAGGGCCCGGCGCATCAGGAGCGGGTCGGAGACGCAGAAGCCGTCGTCGGAGAACACTCGCACATTGGCGCGGCTTGTGGCCATGGCGCCGAGTTCGGCGAGGCGTTCACCGGCCAGGCCGACGGTGACGGCACCGATCGGCTGCACGGTCACGTAGCCGGCGCTCTCCCCCAGCGCGAGCACCTGCTCGACGACGCCGGCGGTGTCCTGAACGGGTGAGGTGTTCGCCATGGCGAATACCGTGGTGAACCCTCCGATGGCTGCCGCCTGGCTGCCGGTGAGCACGGTTTCGCTCTGCTCGTAGCCGGGTTCGCGGAGGTGCGTGTGCAGGTCGACCAGGCCGGGCAGTGCGAGGAGCCCGTCGGCGTCGATCACGGTCGCGCCGGCATCCGACAGCTGGGTGCCGGTCGCGGTGATGACACCGTCGGCCAGCAGCAGGTCGGTGGTGGTTCCGTCGCTCAGCTGTGCTCCACGCACAAGGTAGCGTTCGCTCGACATTTCAGTGATCCTCTCGGTCGCCCGATAACAACAGGTACAGCGCGGCCATGCGCACTGATACCCCGTTTGCGACCTGTTCGCGCACGGTGGACCGGTCGGAGTCGGCCGCGGCGGAGGAGATCTCCAGGCCGCGATTCATCGGTCCGGGGTGCATGACAATGCTATGCGACGACAGCCGGGCGAATCGCTCGTCGTCCAGGCCCCAGCGGCGGGAGTACTCGCGGCTGTTCGGGAAGAACGCGGCGTTCATCCGCTCGGCCTGGATGCGCAGCATCATCACCACATCGGGACCGGCGTCGATGGCCGCGTCGAGGTCGTAGCCGATAGCGGCCGGCCAGGCCGACGTGTCGGCGGGCACCAGGGTGGGCGGTGCGATGAAGGTGACGTGTGCGCCGAGGGTGTTCAGCAGCCACAGGTTGGAGCGGGCGACCCTGGAGTGCAGGATGTCGCCGACGATGGTGACGGTGACGCCGTCGAGCCCGCGGCCTCGGGAGGCCCCATCGTGGAGGCGGCGGCGGATGGTGAATGCGTCGAGCAAGGCCTGGGTGGGATGTTCGTGGGTACCGTCGCCGGCGTTGATGATGCCGGCGTCGATCCAGCCGCTGCCGGCCAGCACCTGCGGGGCTCCTGACGCGGGGTGCCGGATGACGACGCCGTCAGCGCCCATGGCGGCGAGGGTCTGGGCGGTGTCCTTGAGGCTTTCGCCCTTGGAGACGCTGGAGCCCTTGGCGCTGAAGTTGATCACGTCGGCGCTGAGTCGCTTGGCGGCGGCCTCGAAGGAGATGCGGGTGCGGGTGGAGTCCTCGAAGAAGAGGTTCACCACGGTCTTGCCGCGCAGGGTCGGGAGTTTCTTGACCTCCCGGTTGGCCACATCGGCCATGTCTTCGGCGATGTCGAGCAGGCTGATGGCCTCGTCGCGGCTGAGCGCCTTGGTAGAGAGCAGGTGTCTCATGACTCCATTCCTCCCTCAATGCTGACGAACTCATCGCCGTCGACCTCGGTGACGTGCACGTTGATGCGTTCGTGCGTGGCGCTGGGCAGGTTCTTGCCCACGAAGTCGGCGCGGATCGGCAGCTCGCGGTGGCCGCGGTCCACCAGGACGGCCAGCCGCACGACGCTGGGGCGGCCGTGGTCGCCGAGGGCGTCCAGGGCGGCGCGGATGGTGCGGCCGGAGTAGAGCACGTCGTCGACCAGGACCACGGTGGCACCGTCGATGCTGCCCGGCACCTGGGTGGGCGCGGGGGTACGGGTGCGGGTGTGCGCGAGGTCGTCACGGTACATGGTCACGTCGAGAGAGCCGACGCGCACGGCGGCGGATGCCGGTTCGATGCGCTGGATGATCTCGGCTATCCGCTGGGCGAGGGCTACTCCCCTGGTGGGGATGCCCAGAATGACCAGGTTCTCGCTTCCACGATTGGACTCCAGGATCTCGTGCGAGATCCGAGTCAACGCTCGGGTGATGTCAGCCTGGGTGAGCACGGTGCGCTCCGTCAAACCGACCTCCTTTCCCGTCTCACAGGACGGCTCTTAAAGTAGGTCATTAGTACCTTTAGACCCTAGCATCCCCGTCCCGGAACCTTCTGCAGTGTCGGTGGTAGGTGAGACGATCTCATCATGAGTAACCCCGACCAGGCAGTACCGCCCGCTCCGGATGCTGACCACCGCTCTCCGGAGTCCGCGCCACCTGGCTCCACCCCCTCCCCTGTCGACCCGACCGCTTTCGGGCCGCACGTCCCCAACCCGGCCCTGGACGAGTTGGTCTGCTCGGAGCTGGCCCGCCGCACTGAGCTGATCGCGGTCGAGGCCCGCGCCATTGCGCAGGCGCAGGCCCGGCAGGCCGAGTTCTTCGTCGCCCTGCAGGGCTGGAGTGAGGACCCGCTCGTTTCCTCGCGCCTGCACGGCAACCCGGAGAGCATCCGGCTGGCCGACGTGAACGCGGCCACCCTGACCGAGGACCAAGCCCGCGCGGCCGCCCATAGCCGGTGGGAGGACCGGGACGTGGCCCGCCGCACGATTGTCAGTGAGACCGCCTGCCTGCTGCGCCTGTCCGAACGCACCGTGGAGCACCTGATGGACCAGTCCCTCTGGCTCCTGGCCACCCCGGCGACCTTCGAGGCCCTCTCGACCGGAGAGATCAGTTACCAGCACGCCACCGCGCTCGTCGACCAGATGCGCACCCTGCCGATGGAGGACCAGGCGGCGTTCGAAGAGAAGGTGCTGCCCGAGGCCAAGCGCCTGCCGGTGGGCCGATTCATCGACAAGGCCCGCCGGCTACGGGAGCGGCTGCACCCGGAGTCGATCGTGACCCGCAGCACGAACGCCCTGACCGAACGGCACAGCCGCTGGGAGGCCGCCCCGGACGGGATGGGCTGGTTGCACTGGTACGGCACCGCCCACGACACCAAGGCCGCCCACGACCGGATCAACACGATGGCCGTGAAGCTCAAGCACCTCGGCGACCCGAGCCCGGCCGACCAAACGGATGACGCCAGCAGCAACGGTGCCGCCTTCGGCATCGCGCAGGACCCGGCCGACGACTCCCCGACCCGCACCCTCGACCAACTCCGCGCCGACATCACCGCCGCCCTGCTGCTGGACGGAATCACGCCCGACGGGATGGGTGGTGGCATCCGCGGCACGGTCATGGTCACCGTGCCCGTGCTCACCCTGCTGAGCTTGGACGAGGAACCCGCCACCCTCGAAGGCTACGGGCCCATCTCCCCCGAGGCCGCGCGGGAGATCGCCGGGCACGCACCGAGCTTCACCCGGCTACTGACCCACCCGGAGACCGGGGTGGTGCTCTCGCTGGGCAAAACCCAGCACAAGAACACCAAGGCCATGAAGAAGTACCTGCGGGTGCGCGACGAAACCTGCCGGTTCCCGGGCTGCTCCCGACCCGCGGTGACCAGCGACGTCGACCACACCGACCCCTGGGCCGGCGGCGGCAACACCGACAGTGACAACCTCGCCCACCTCTGCGAACCCCACCACCGACTCAAACACCTCAGCCAGTGGCGAGTCACGCAGGAACCAGGTGGGATCCTGCACTGGACCTCACCGGGCAAACGCAGCTACCGCACCGACCCTGCCAATCCATTCGGACCACCCCGACCCCGACCACCGGTCGTGGGGCCGAAGACCCGGAGGCGGCCCGCCGACGAGACCTACCTGATGCCCCGGCAGCGGCCGACCCTGAAGCCGACCCCACCGGCACCCGAGAACCCACCGTTCTAAGGCCCACAAGCCCGCGCTCGTTGAAGCGGATGTCTCGATGCGTCGCAGACCTCGCGCAACCACCTCGGGGTGACTACCCTGCCTTGCGACACAACTCCGCGATCTGCGATGCAGCGCGCCCGTGGCGCCAGGAGGTGATCTGATGAGCCCCGCTGACAACGACCGTCCTCAGGACCGGCACGGTGACCCACCCGACGACCAGCGTCCGGTTCCGGCTGACGACCCGGCGAACGATGTACCCGTCGACCCGATGGTGGACGCAGCCGCTGACGTCCCAACCGCCGAGCCTGAACCTGCCGGCACCCACCGTCAGAACCGGCGCGAAGCCACCGGGCATGCATCGACGGCCAGGTCCGAGTCGCGGGAACCCTCGAACGTCGACTCGGAGGTCGGCGCGCCGGCCGGACCCATCAGCTTCGTGCGGCGACGCGAGATCGAGGCCGTGCACGATGAGATCGAGCTCACCACGGGCGACGCGGTCCGCACCCTCGTCGGCGTGAAGAAATATCGTGAGGCCCTGTTCGCGAACTATTTCCGTGCGCGTGCGCCCTTCGTCGTCACCTGGCCGGATAACCTCTACATCCCTGCCGACGCCGACTATCGCACCTATTGGAGTTCACCGGCCCCCGACGATCATCGCTTTCGGTATCGGTGGGCGAACGGCCGCGACGGGCAGCCGGATGGCAGCGACGCGTCGGAGAAGACCGGACGACTGTTCAGCTGGGTGAACGTCTCCGCGATGGACTCCGGTGACATCGGATTCGCCGGAACCGGGGTGACGCTCGTGCCCCGGGCCAGCCTCTCGTCGGTGACGGTCACGGCCTCGGTAGACCTGGTCGCCGAGAGCCGGTGGTGGTTCCTGCCGGCCGGACCGATCGGGTTCGCGGCCTTCTCGTACCGGGGCACCGCGTATGTCGCCGGTTGGGAGATCGACCCGATCACCGGGGCCTGGGAGCTGCTGAGCCCGTTCGGCTCTCGGACCCTCTTTGCTTTCGACGAGAGCGGCAAGGGTGGTTCGGCGATCAGTTCACAACGGCATGCTTTCACCGACCTCTCGGTGACCCTCCAGCTGCGCGGGTCCCGGACCTACGCGATCGGCGTGGCCCTGGAGGCGCAGATCTCGTTGGAGTGCCGCGACAAATCGGGGACGCCCTATCGGCCCCAGCCCGCCGACGACGTGAAGCTCTGGGCGTCGATCGCCGGTATGGTTCCGAGCATAACCCTGGCCACCTGAACGGCAGGCTAGCTGGTGACGCCCAGGATGGCGTCGGCGAGAGCCTGCGGGTCGCCGATCGGGCCGTCGTACTGAACTCCGTCGATCAGGACGGTGGGCGTGCCCTGGATCGACGCGATCTCAGCGCCGGGGATCGGGCCGGTCAGCGCGGCATCCGTGTTCTGCTGCGACCAGGCGTGATACTGCTCGCCCGTGACGCACTCGGCGATGGACGAGGCGCCGTCGGACAACGCCACGAGTTCATCGTCGCTGAGGCCGGTGGTGCCCTCGGTCGGCTGATTCGCGAACAGCGCGGCCAGGTAGTCGAGGGTGGACTCGGGGTTGATCGAGGCTTCGCAGGTCAGCGCGGCGGACGCCCGCGTGGAGTACTCGCTGCCCTGCGAGGCTTCGTCGAGGAAGGTCAGCGAGTGCAGTCGCAGGGTGATGCTGCCGTCCTCGACCAGGGCAGCCAGGGTGTCACCGTTGGCGATGTCGAACTGGCCGCAGTACGGGCACATCGGATCGATGTACAGGTCGACCACAGTGCTTCCGGTGCCGACGAGGAGGTAACCCTCGTCGAAATAGGCGGCACCGATCTGACCGGTCGGCCCCGAGGTCGACTCGGATGTCACCGACGAGGTGGCGCCGGCGACAGCGGTGACGAACGCACCCATCGCCGCCGTGAAGAACACGAGCACCACGAGCAGGACCGCCGTGAGGCCGATGCTCGCGTAACCGAGTACGAGCCCGGCGATGGCGAGACCCTTGCCGGCCTCGCCGGTGCGCTTGATCTGGCTGAGCGCGATGTGCCCGGTGATCACGGCTGCGATGTTGCAGCAGAATCCGGTCACCAACGCCACGATCGCGAGGGTGTTCGTGCGCGGCGCAACGGGTCCGGCGTACGGGGTGGTGGGCGCGATGGAGGGCGGAGCCTTGTACGGCGCAGGCGCCGCCGGCTGGTCTCCCGGGTTACCGGCGGGGTACTCGCCAGTGTTTGCGTCGGTGGTCCCGTCGGTGCGTTCCGTCATGTTCTCCCCCTCGTGAATCCGGTCCCGAGCGATGCGCCCGGGACCGGTACTACGTGCTGCTCAAGCCGACGATGCGGTCGGCTTAGGCGGATGGCGCCGTCTGGGCGATGCGCCCGAGAAGTCCATTGACGAACCCGGCCGAGTCATCGGTCGAGAGCACCTTGGCGGCCTCGACGGCCTCGTCGATCGCGACGGCGTGCGGCACGGCGTCGTTGTACAGGATCTCCCAAATGCCGATGCGCAGGATGGCCCGGTCGATCGTGGGCATCCGCGAGAGCGTCCAGCCCTGCGAGTACGTCTCGATCAATTCGTCGATCTCCTCGCGGTGGTCGACGACGCCGTCCACGATGTCCCGGGCGTAGAGCCAGGACACCATGCGGGCCGGTTCGTTGGCGGCGCGCTCGGCCTCCATGGCCAGCGACTGCGGGATCGTGGTCTGACGGATGTCGGCGGCGTACAGGATATCGATGGCGCGCTTGCGCGCCTTGGTGCGGGCGCTCACTAGTTGACGCGGCCGAGGTAGTCACCGTTGCGGGTGTCAACCTTGACCTTGGTGCCCTGCTCGAGGAACAGCGGCACCTGGATCTGGTAGCCGGTCTCGACGGTCGCGGGCTTGGTGCCGCCGGTGGAGCGGTCGCCCTGCAGGCCCGGCTCGGTGTAGGTGATTTCAAGCACGACGGATGCCGGCAGTTCGACGTAGAGCGGGTTGCCGTCGTGCAGAGCGACGGTCACGGCCTGGTTCTCGAGCATGAAGTTGGCGGCATCGCCCACGACGGCGGCGGATACCGTGAGCTGGTCGTAGTCCGAGACGTCCATGAAGACGTACGATTCGCCATCCGCGTAAAGGTACTGGAAGTCGCGACGGTCGACGTTCTCGGTCTCGATCTTGGCGCCGGCGTTGAAGGTGCGGTCGACGGTCTTGCCCGTGACGACGTTCTTCAGCTTGGTGCGCACGAACGCGCCACCCTTGCCGGGCTTGACGTGCTGAAATTCGATGACGGCCCACAGCTGCTTGTCGATGTTGAGGACGACGCCATTTCTAATGTCGGCGGTAGATGCCATGAAGAGGTGTTCCGTTCGATTCAATTGGGAAGGTGCGCGACCAAAGGTCTCAGACGAGTGTAGCCGACACGCCGCGGCGGATCGATTCCGTGCGCCCAGGCGCTCGGGAGGAGGTCAGCCCAGGCGCACGATGTGGTCGAGGGCCAGGCGGTAGGAGTCGAAGCCGAATCCGGCGATGACTCCGGTGGCCACGGCGCTGACCACACTGGTGTGGCGGAAGGTCTCGCGGGCGTGCGGGTTGGAGATGTGGACCTCGACGAGCGGGATACCGGCCTTGGTGACGAGGGCCGCGGCGTCGCGCAGCGCGTAGCTGTAGTGCGTGAACGCGGCCGGGTTGAGCACCACCGGTGTTGTCGTGTCCACGGCTTCGTAGAGCCAGTGGATGAGCTCGGCCTCGTCGTCGGTCTGACGCACATCAACGGTGACGTCCTCCGGTGCGGAATCGGTGAGAAGCGTCCATAGGTCGTCGAGGTCGGCTGAGCCGTAGACGTCAGGCTCCCGGCTGCCGAGGCGTCCGAGATTCGGGCCGTTCAAAACGAGGACTGTGCGCATGGACCCAGCCTAGGCCCGGCCGGGTCGAGAGCTAGGACAGCTGTTTGGCCATCCGGTAGTTGGTCATCCGCACACCTCGGCTGACTGGATGCTGCTTCGCCTCGACGACGAATCCGTGCTGCTCGAAAAAGGGACGGGCGGTGATGCTCGCGTTAGTCCACAACGTGGCCGCGTTCAGCGATTTCGCTCTGCGTTCGATCGCACCCAGCAGGGCACTCGCAACGCCTCGTCGGCCGAACCGAGGTGACACGAACATCATGTCGATGTATCCGTCAGCGTTGACGTCGGAGAACCCGGCCACGTCTCCTTCGACTACCGCAACCACCGTTCCTCGCCCGGCCCTGGCAAGGTTCCATTTTTCGACATCGCGCTCCCCGGGCGCAGACCATGCGGCAATCTGTTCGGGCGAGTAGTGCTGGGACGCCGTTGTTGTCACGGCGTCCAGAAAGACGGCGAGAGTGCTCGGCGCGTCTTCAGGGGCGTAAGCGCGAACCGTCACGGATTCACCGGGGATAGTCATCGACCCATCCGCCCGGACGGGCGACGCAGTTCGCTCACGGTTCGATCGCCAAAAACGTAACCGACCACGATGAACACCCCCAGAGATGCCGCTCCGGCGGCGCCCAGGAGGAGGACTTTGCCACCGAAATCAGACGGAATCCCGATGAATGCCACCGCCGTCCACCCGACCATGAAACTCGCGAGCCCCGCGCCGAGCAGCCGGACGTAGCCGAGAGACGCGCGGTGTCCCCGCACGGGTACGTGGCCGAGACGCCGAAAGGTTCGTTGTAGCGCCCGATATGCAGTGAACCAGCCGGCAAAGTTGGCGAGAGTGACGCCCGCCGCGATACCGATCACGGTGAGAGCCGGCGGCAGCATCAGCGCGGATGCGGCGGCCCCCGCCGCAGAGAGCACCGCGATGACGAGCTGAGTGAGGAACGGGCCGCGGGCGTCCTGGAGAGCGAAGGAGGTTCGGTTGAGCACGTAGGCCTGGCTGAAGCCGACGAGCCCGATCGAGAGGACCTGCAGCACCTGTCCGATGCTCGGGTTGCCGAACAGCACCGTGGTGATGAGCGGTCCCAGCGCGGCGAACGCGGCGCTCGCGGCGATCGCGACATAGGCGACAGGCTTCGTGGCCAGGCTCGAGAGTGACTCGGTCGCAGTGAAGTCGTGGCGGGCGGCATACCCGCTCATCCGGGTGTACAGAGCGGTGGTCAGGGACACCGTGACGATTCCATGCGGCAGCAGCATCAGGAGGTATGCGAGTGACAGCGAGTTCAGGCTCGGCCCATCGATGCCCAGTCGATGCAGCGTCTCGCCGGCGTTGTTGGCGACGTTGGCGGTGACCAGGTAGGTGACCTGGCCGGCAACCACGCCCAGGAGCGTCCAGCCGGCCACGGCCGACATCTGCCCCAGACCGCTGACACCCCAGCGCAGGCGCAGCCGAAACCCCATGGTGCGAAGGGGGACCGCGAGAAGGAGGCTTTGGACGGCGATGGCGAGGGTGGCGGAACCGCTGAGGACCGCGATCATCGATGGACTCCACGTGCCGACGTCCCCCAATCCGGACGGCAGAACGAGGAGGAACACCAGGATCCCCCCGATCCCCACTAGGTTCGAGATCGCGGGCGCCCAGGCCGGGGCACCGAATACTCCCCGCGCGTTGAGGACCTGCGACACAACGGCGAAGGCGATAAGGAAGAAGATCTGAGGCAGGCACCAGTACGCCATCGACGTTGCCAGTCCTCGCCATTCCGGCGACCAGGTCGTCGCGTAGAGCCAGACGATGCCCGGGGCGCACAGGGTAAGGACGACCGTGGCCACGGCTGAACCGACCAGAACAATGGTCAGGAGCCGGTCGGTATTGTCCTGCCCGACCGAGCCGGCGTTCAGGTTCCGGACGATCTGCGGAACGAGCACGGCGCCGAGCACTCCCCCGGCGATCAGGGCGAACAGATAGGTGGGAGCCGAGTTGGCGATCTCGAAGGTCTGCCCGCCGACGCCGGCGCTGGTTCCGCCGATGGCAGCCACCAGGAGAATTGCCTTCACAAAACCCAGCGCTCGCGACACCAGCGTGGCGGTCATCATCGATCCGACCGAGCCCCGCACGCTCACACGCACGCACCGCGCAGTGCGAACTGACACCCAGCCGATCCAGAATCCCGCATTTGCCAAGACTCCCACAGGTCAGGCAACATTTCCCCGCTGTCTGGGGCACCTGACCAGGTTGGGCTCATGCACGGCGCAGACGTGGACCCGATGGCTGTTCCCCCGCCACCGGGCCCACGTCTATTCGGTTGGCGCGGACCTCGGCGATCGCATCCTGACTGCCGTGCTGGCACGCGAGCACCTTCCGTATTCGGAAATCTCCTTCGAGACCCGCACCGGACGTCCTAGTCCGCCACAGCCTTCCGCGCCGCGGCCACCTCGGAGCCCTGGCGCTCGATGAAGACGATGAAGACGCGGTACAGCACGAGGCCGAGGGCAGCGACTCCCGTGAGGATCAACAACACCGATCCGTAGGAGGAGGCCTGGGCGCCGTCGGTGATGCCGCCCAACAGGTTGGGCTGCAGCTTCATCAGCGTTGCGGTGTAGGCGATGCCGACCGGAACGGCAATGTTGATGGTGAGGTTGTAGAAGCCAATGGCGATACCGGAGTTTGCGACCGGCACACGCTCAATGGCAGTCGACACGAGCGGGCCGTACATCAGCGCAAAGGCCATCGGGAACAGGCTCATCGAGATCACGAAGATCCAGACTCCCTTATCCACCAGCAGGGCCGGGATCAGCAGTGACACGACGATCGCGACGAGCGCGATGGTGATGGCTTGCTTTGAGGAGAGGTACTTGGCGATCTTGCCGGTAAGAGTGCCCACAATCACGGCGGCGACGTAGCCGGGGATCAGCAGCAGGGCGACTTCGCCGAGGTTGTAGCCGTAGACGTCGGAGATCAGGAACGAGAACAGGAAGGTGTAGCCCAGCTGTACGGAGTAGGTGATGAACACCACGATGATCATGAGTGAGTACTGGGCGTTGGCGAAGAATGCGCTGGTGATCACGGCGTTGTCGTGGGTACGGATGTGCCAGATGAAGAGAGCCAGCCCGGCAACAACCGGCAACAGGTACCACAGGTTGAAGTTCTGCATGAACATGATCAGGCCGGTGGCGAAGACCGCGATCAGGAACAGGCCGAATACGTCCACATGGCCGCCGCCCGTCGCCTCCTTGGGCACCGTGCGCAACACGACAGGGATGGCAAGCAGCGAAAGCAGTGCGACCAGGAAGAAGGCAGCCCAGCCGATGTAGGTGGCGATGAAGCCACTTCCAACGGTGCCGATCAGCAGCGACAACTGGAAGGCCGCGGTGCTGAAGCCCAGATACTTCTTCTGCTCGTCGCCCCTGAAGTGCTTGGTCACGTAGATCACGTAGAGCGTCTCGGCGGCCGCCAGGCCGGCGCTCTGAATCAGCCGACCGACCAGGATCATCGAGAAGTTGCCCTGGAAGACGAAGCCGACGAGCGACCCGACGGTCATCAAGATGATCGCGAAGATGATGAGTTTGCGGATGCTGATCGAGTCGGCCAGCGCGGCGTAGACCACGGCGCCGATACCGATCAGGATGCCGGCCAGAGTGGCCTGCAGGCTGACGGTGGTGACCGGAAGGTTGAGACTATCCGCCAACGCCGGCGACATGAATTTGAAGCCGTTGTCCAGCACCAGCGAGAACACGAAGAGGATCAGCAGGATGGGGATGGCCCGGCTCGGCTTGATGGCCTGGGTGAGAACGGAGGGGCGGGTTGCGGTGCTCATCAGGCGAGTTCCAGCGCGATCTCGATCATGGAGGTGAAGGCGGTCTGCCGTTCCTCCGGGGTGGTCTTGGCGTGAGTGAGGATGTGGTCGCTGACGGTGAAGATGCCCAACGCATCGACGCCCGCGGCCGCGGCGTTGGCGAACAGACCCGCCGACTCCATCTCAACGGCCAGAATGCCCATCTTCATCCACTTGCCCATGGCGTCGGAGTCCGCGCCGTAGAACACGTCGGATGAAAGAACGTTGCCAACGTGGGTGCGTTGGCCGCGCTCGTCGGCGGCCCGCTTGGCCTGCTCCAGCAGCCTGTACGACGACAGTGGTGCCCACTGACCGGGCAGGTTGAACTGGTGCAGGTAGTTGGAGTCGGTCGAGGCGCCCTGCGCGATGACCACGTCGTAGAGCTCCATGCCTTCCTGCATGGCGCCGCAGCTACCCACCCGGATCAGGTTCTTGACGCCGAAGTGGTGGATCAGCTCGTAGCTGTAGAGCGAGATTGAGGGAATGCCCATTCCCGTGCCCATGACGGACACGGGGCGCCCGCGGTAGGTGCCGGTGAAACCCAGCATGTTGCGAACCTCGTTGAAACAACGGATGTCGTCGAGGTAGGTCTCGGCGATGAACTTGGCTCGCAGCGGGTCGCCGGGAAGCAGGATCGTCTCGGCAATGTCCACCCCCTTCGGATCGATGTGGGGCGTGCTGGTCGTGGTGGGTGTACTCATGGGGACTCCATTGTCTAGATTGCAGTGCTTGCAGTATGAGGTTATACCTCTGCGGGCACATGTCGAACGTGATAGCGTCGGGCACACAAGGAGGTCTCGTGACGACCAGTCTGGAATCCCACACGTTCCTGCAGCAGCAGCTCCAGCTCGCCGTCGGCCAGCCCATTCGAGTTGCGGTCTACACGCGGCTGGCTGAAGGCATCCGCTCTGGCGTGTTCAGGCTCGGCGAGATGCTGCCACGGGAAATCGAACTCTCGGCAACGCTCGGGGTGAGCCGCACTCCGGTGCGCGAGGCGCTGATGCTCCTCGAGGAAGACGGGTTGCTGGTCACCCGGCGCGGTGTCGGGCGGTTCGTCACCGAGTCCATCCCGCACGGCGGACTCGAGCAGCTACGGCCGTTCGAGATCGCCCTCGCCGACCCGAACATGACGATTACCGTGCAGCCGGTGCGCTTCGAGCTCGAAGGGGCTACCGACTTCGTGTCCCACCGGCTCGCGCTCGACCCGGCTGCGAACGCCTGGATCCGCGAGAGCGTCTTGCTGCACGATGGGCGTCCCGTTGCAACGGTTCAGGAACATCTCCCCGCTGGGCGCTACCTCAGTGATGTGAGCGCGCGGATCGCCTCCGAACTCGCGGAGCTCGCCGCTCAACCACGAACCCTTCTCGCCTCCATGCAGGCCAACGGTCACGTCTTCACCAACGGTGTGTGCCAGATCGTCGCCACCGACGCCGGCCCCACGCGGGCGAAGCTGCTGAACATCGATCCGTCAGCGGCGGTCCTCATCCTCACCCAGACTGCCGACCACAGCGGAGTGCCGCTGTACGCCGCCAAGTGTGTCATCGCGCCTGGCCACGGGTCGCTGTCGGTCATGCAGCACAACCCGAACTGACCCGTCAACCACGTCCAGGATCCGAGGGCACGCATGCGATCAAGCGAACCGATACCGGGCGAGCCGTGGCCACACGACATGGTCATCACCGTCGACGATCAACCTGGTTCGCTTCTGGAACTGCTCTGGGTCAGAGAGGCACACCAGCTGCAGCCTGGCGGGGATGATCTCCCGCCGCTGCTGTCGGAAACGCCCCCGGTGGTTCGCGATTCCGCGGTCGATGCCGAAACTCGCGCGGCCTGGGCGGAGGCCTGGCCACGCGTCTGGGACGCCGCCGCAGCGCATGCGGGTGAGGAAAGGGACCCGGGGGTGTTCGAGGAGATTCAGCGCACCGTCGTCGGATCGACCGAGCGGGCCGACCTTCTCCACCGCATCGTCGGCCCGAACTGGCGCGACCTTTTTGGCGATACGGCATTCAACAGCGCGTCGTACCGAACGTGGTCGGACGCGGCCGCACACACCCAGCTAATGGCATTGCCGGCCAAACTTGAGGACAGCCCCGAGCGGCGCAGCCTCCCCGGGCTCATCCGCGCCTGGCAGGCGGGCCTGACGAAGATCGTCAGCATCCCCTGCCGGGGCGAGTTCACGCGAACAGTCGGCCGGACCGGCCTTCTCCTGACCAACACGACCAGAGAGGACAGTGACGGTTACCAGCGGGCACTGCGCACCTTCGTCTGACCCCCGGCACTCCGACGTCGCCGACTTTGATCCCTACCCGGTGAACGAATCCATCAACTCCGAGCGGATGATGAAGCGCACGCCGCGTGGAGCCTCGGCCGAGAAGCCACCGCCGCGACCCTTGACGGTGTCGATGAGCAGGGCGGTGTGACTCCAGTACTCGAACTGTTCGGCGGAGATCCAGAAGTCGATCACCTGTTCGGGCTCTCCCGCCGGCGCGATGTCGAGCCGGCCGAGCAGCACGTCTTGGTCGGAGGTGATGAACTCCCCCGCCGGAAAGCACATCGGCGAACTGCCGTCGCAGCAGCCGCCGGACTGATGGAACATCAGCGGCCCGTGCTCCTCCCAGAGGCTTCGCAACAGGTCGACGGTGGCCTGCGCCAGCGCCACCCTGGACCGGGTCTCCCCCGGGATGGTGATGGACGCTTCGACCGCGGGCGCGACGGGCGCATCCGGGACTGGCGTGATGAGGTCGGTCATGGGTTCCTCCAACTGCGGGTGGAGCGCTACGGGCGTTTGTGGGGGGCGGTGCCGGCCGGGGCAGTTTTCGGGTAACCGCCCCGACCGGCACCTCCTGTTCGCGGTTAGAAGAAGCCCAACGCGTCTTCGGAGTACGACACCAGCAGGTTCTTGGTCTGCTGGTAGTGGCCGAGCGCCAGCTTGTTGTTCTCCCGGCCGATACCCGAGCTCTTGTAGCCGCCGAAAGCGGCTCCAGCCGGGTAGTTGTGGTAGTTGTTCACCCACACGCGCCCGGCGTGCAGGTCCCGCCCCGCGCGGTAGGCCGTGGTGCCGTTCCGCGACCACACCCCGGCCCCGAGGCCGTACAGGGTGTCGTTGGCGATCGAGATGGCGTCGTCGTAGTCGTCGAAGCTGGTCACCGCCACGACGGGTCCGAAGATCTCCTCCTGGAAGATGCGCATCTTGTTCTGGCCCTCGAAGATGGTCGGCTGCACGTAGTAGCCGCCGCTGAGGTCCCCGCCGAGGTCGGCCTGCTCGCCGCCGAGCAGGAGCTTGGCGCCCTCCTTCTTCCCGATATCGATGTACGAGAGGATCTTCTCGAGCTGGTCATTGCTGGCCTGGGCGCCCACCTGGGTGTCGGTGTCGAGCGGGTTGCCCTGCTTGGCCAGCTTGGTGCGCTCGATGGCGCCGCCGAGGAAGCTGTCGTAGATGGGCTTGTGCAACAGCGCGCGGCTGGGGCAGGTGCACACCTCGCCCTGGTTGAAGGCGAACAGCACAAAACCTTCCTGTGCCTTGTCGTAGTAGCTGTCGTCCTTCTGCGCCACATCGTCAAAGAAGATGTTGGCGCTCTTGCCGCCCAGCTCAACGGTGGACGGGATGATGTTGGCGCTGGCGTACTGCAGGATCAGCCGTCCCGTCGTGGTCTCGCCGGTGAACGCGATCTTGCGGATACGGTTCGAGGATGCGAGCGGCTTGCCCGCTTCGATGCCGAAGCCGTTGACGATGTTGAGCACCCCAGGAGGCAGGATGTCGCCGATCAGTTCGATCAGCACCAGGATCGATGCGGGGGTCTGCTCCGCGGGCTTGAGCACGACCGCGTTCCCAGCAGCGAGAGCCGGTGCCAGCTTCCACACCGCCATCAGGATCGGGAAGTTCCACGGGATGATCTGGCCGACCACGCCCAGCGGTTCGTGGAACTGGTACGACATGGTGTCGTTGTCGAGCTCGGCGTGGTCGCCGTCCTGGGCGCGGATGGCGGAGGCGAAGTACCTGAAGTGGTCGGCAGCCAGTGGCAGGTCGGCGTTCAGCGGCTCCCGGATGGGCTTGCCGTTGTCCCAAGTCTCGGCAACCGCGAGCAGTTCGCGGTTCGCGTCGATGACATCCGCGATCTTGTTGAGCACGGCGGCGCGGTGCGTGGCCGTGGTCTTGCCCCAGGCCGGTGCGGCCTTGTGGGCGGCGTCGAGGGCCAGGTCGATGTCTTCGTGGGTACTGCGGGCGACCTCGGTGAACGGTTTGCCGTTGACCGGGGAGATGTCTTCGAAGTATTGGCCCTTCACCGGCGGCACCCATTCGCCTCCGATCCAGTTCTCGTAGCGGGGCTTGAAGGTGACTTTCGCATCCGGTGTGCCTGGGGCGGCGTAAACGGTCATTTCACTCCTTGTTCGACGGCTCTGTCGATGGAGTCCGCGTTCTCGCGGTCCATGGGGTGAGCCTAGGAACACGGAGGTTGCGAAACATTGCGGTGGCCTCCCGGCCCGGTGGCCCGACCGAGGTCATCCTCCGGTATTCCCCGGTCAGTCTCTGGGTGGATGCCCGGCCGGACCGGCTTGCCTAGCGTGGACGACATGGAAACCCTGGAAAGTACTCGCGTCGTCGAGCCGCCGCCCGCGCGCAGCGGCTGGTGGCACGCCGATACCCGGTCGTCGGCGGTGCGGGCGACGGTCGTGGCGGTCGGCGGAGCGGTGCTGATCGGCGGGCTGACCAGTGTCGCCCAGCAGTACCTGCCGCCCTGGGTCAATTCGCTGGGCAACTCCGCCGGCGGCTGGACGATGTTCGCCTTCCTGATCGTCTGGCTCGGCCGTGCCCGGCCGTTGCTTGCGGGAGTCCTCGGCATCGTGGTCTTCCAGCTTCTCGTCGAGTCCTACAGCGTCGTATCCGAGTGGCGAGGGTTCGATGACGGCGATCCGTTCACCTCGATCTGGACCTTGGTGGGCGTCGTCACCGGACCGCTGCTGGGCGTTGCCGCCGGCCTCGCACGCTACGCCCCTCCACTGTGGGGTGCGCTGGCGGTCACGCCGCTGAGCGCTGTTCTGCTGGGCGAGGGCATCTGGGCACTCAACACCATCACAGACACCACCAGCCCGGTCTATTGGACGCTCGAGATCGTGCTGTCAGCAATCTTTCTGCTCGCGGCCGTCCTGCACCGCCGGCTCGCGCCTCGCTCCATCTCGTTGGTGGTCAGCGTGTGGCTGGTGGGGACTCTCGCCTTCGTGTATGTACTCGTCTTCGTCCTGAATTGAACCCGGGCTCGTCGGCTACGCGCTGAGCTCGGCCTCGATGCGGGCGAGGCTCGCCACCACTGCGGCTCGCTGTGGTGACCGGGCGGGCAGCAGCTGAAGGCAGGCCCGCCATACCTCGGAGTCCCAGGCGGCCTCCTCGGTGCGGGCGTAGTCGAGCAGCACCTCCACCGAGGCATCGCTGAGCAGCGTCTGGCGCAGGCGCTGGCTCACCTCTGCGCGGATCTCTGTGACGCCGGGCGCTGCGGAGCCAGGCAGCACGGTGCCGCGATAGGCGGCGAGGGCCATTCGGTGGGCACCGCGGCCGAGGAGGCGCAGGACCCGGCCCGCATCCGTGTCGACGCCGGTCTCCAGACGGTATGGGCGGGAGCCGATCCGCAGCTGCGGATGGCTGACCGCCAGCGCCCGGCGCAGCCGCACCATCTCGGCTCGGAGGTTCTCGACGGCGTGCGGTTGCTCGTCGCTGAGGAGGCTTGCGAGCCTGTCGGCGGACAGGCCCTGCCGGTGCCAGGCGAGCAGGAGCAGGATCTCGGCGTGCCGGGGACTGAGGCCGACGCTGTGCCGATCAGTGCTGTGCCGATCAGTACTGTGCCGATCAGTGCTGGGAGCCCCGTGCAGGGCGCCGTGTTCGGTACCCAGAACGGTCAGCAGAATGCCGGGGGCGGTAAAGCCCGAAGGCCGCGCCGGTGCCGGCCGTGGGGCGCTGAGGCTCTGGATGCGCAACTCCGCCTCGAGCGCCGCGACGGCGGCCTCCACAAGCGGCAGGGTCTGCGGGGCAACGGCGGCGTCTCCCCCAGTGATATCGATGACGCCGAGCACCGCACCGGTGACCGGGTCGTGGATGGGCACGGCGGTGCAGCTGAACGGGTGGGCGAGCTGACTGAAGTGTTCGGCGCGCTGGATCTGGATGCCGTGGTTCAGAGCCAGGGCGGTGCCGGGTGCGCTGGTGCCGACCCGGGCCTCAGACCAGTCGGCGCCGACGACGAAGTGCATGTCCTCGGCACGGGTGCGCACCGAGCTGTCACCGTCGATCCAGAGCAGCCGGCCGGTCTCATCGGCCACCGCCACGATCAGCCCGAATTCGGCGGCGTGCCGCACCAACAGGGTGTTGATCACCGGCAGCACCCCGGCCAGCGGATTGCGGGCCCTCAGCCGGTTGAGCTCGTCGGCGGCGAGAGTTGGTGCCGCCTGCGCCGTCAGCGGGTCCAGGCGGAGTGACAGAGACCGTTGCCAGGATTCCCGCACGAGTCGGCGCACGCCGGCCTGCACGGCACCGGAGCGCAGATCGGTACGGTCCCCGATGGCGGCCTCATGCAGTCTTTCCTGCCGGGAAAACGTCCCCACAGGTGAATCGGTAGGAGTTATCGTCCACGGACTGCTCACAACACCTCCGATCAACGCTGGTCGTAGGCGACCTGCGCAGAGCGGCCGGTCGGGTGCTTCATTCTAGGCACAGACCGCGAAAAAGGGGTGTCAGGAGCCGATCTCCTGGTACGCCGCGAAGAGCAGCGACGCATCCGGGCCCTCGAGCACCGTGGGCTTGCCGATGTCGTCGAGCACGATGAAGCGCAACATTCCGCTGCGGGTCTTCTTGTCCCGCTGCATGGTGGCCAGCAGGGTGGACCAGCGGCCTACCGGGTAGGTCGTCGGCAGGGTGAGCGACTCCAGGATCCGGCGGTGCCGGTCGACGGCCTCGTCGGAGAGCCGCCCGCTGAGCCTGGCAAGTTCGGCGGCGAACATCATGCCGACGGCGACAGCTGCGCCGTGGCGCCAGCCGTAGCGTTCGGCGTGCTCGACGGCGTGGCCGAGAGTGTGCCCGTAGTTGAGGATTTCGCGGAGGCCCGCCTCCTTGAAATCCGCGCCGACGACGCGGGCCTTCATGGCGATGGAGAGCTCGAGCACCCGGCGGAACTCTGGCGTGATCGGGTCGGTGACCCGGGTGACATCCGCTTCGACGATGTCGAGGATCTCCGGGATCTGGATGAACCCGGCCTTCACGATCTCGGCGAAGCCGGCCAGGATCTCGTTGCGGGGCAGGTCGGCGAGGATGTCGAGGTCGCAGACCACGGCGGCCGGCGCGTAGAAGGTGCCGACGAGGTTCTTGCCCTCCGCGGTGTTGATGCCATTCTTACCGCCGACGGCGGCGTCGACCATACCGAGCACGCTGGTGGGAATCTGCACCAGCTTGACGCCGCGCAGCCAGGTGGCGGCCACGAAGCCGGCCAGGTCGGTCACGGCGCCGCCGCCGAATCCGATCACGGCGTCGGTGCGGGTGAAGTCGGCCTGACCCATCACCTGCCAGCAGAACGCGGCGACCTCAACCCGTTTGGCGGGCTCGGCGTCGGGGACCTCGGCGATGAGGACCTCGTACCGGTCCAGCAGGCTCTCCCGCAGCGCCACGGCGCGGGCGCCGAGGTGCGAGGTGTGCACAATGAGTACCTTCTTCACGGTGTCGCCGAGCTGCTCGGCAACATCGGCCACGATGCCCCGCCCGATGAGGACCGGGTAGCTGTCGACACCGCTGACGGTGATGGTGGTGGTGCCGGTCTCTTCGGGCTGCATGTCGGTCACGATTGTTCTCTTACCCATTTCACGATGTCGGCGGCGATGGCGTCGACCGGCCTGGTCGACGTGTCGAAGTGGATGCTGGCCAGCGCGTCGTACAGCGGGCGGCGCTCGTCGTAGATGCGCTGCCAGGCGTCCGGCCCGTCGGCCAAAAGCGGACGTTTGGCGTTCCTGGTGCGGTTGCGCACAGCCTCGGCGGTAGTGCTCAGGGAGATCACCGTGGCGCGCCGCAGGTCCGCCCGGGTGGCCGGGTCGAGCACCGCTCCCCCACCGAGCGACACGACGGCCCGCTTCTGACGTAGCGCGTCGGCGACGGCCGCGCGTTCGAGGTCCCGGAAGTGGCTCTCGCCGTGAGTGGCGAAGATCTCGGTGATCGGGCCGTGTTCGGTGACGATGAGTTTGTCGGTGTCCAGGAACGGCACCCGCAGGGTGCGCGCGACCCGGCGACCGATCTTGGACTTGCCCGACGCCATCGGCCCGATGAACACCAACGGGTACAGCGGCACATCCGCGTCGCGGTGCGGCTCCGCGCCCTCCGGCGACGCCTCGTCGCGCCGGTCGGGCGCCGGTCCGGGTGCGGCCGGCCAGCCGTCGGCGGGACGAGAGGCGTCCGGGCTCAGGAACAGCACGCTAGAGCGTGGCGTCGCTGGACGCCCCGGTGCGCAGGTTGGCCGGAATGTTGGCGAGGTAGGAGTCCAGGTTGCGCTTGGTTTCGCCCAACGAGTCACCGCCGAACTTCTCCAGCACCGAGTTGGCCAGGACCAGGGCCACCATGGCTTCGGCGACGACGCCGGCGGCCGGCACCGCACAGACATCGGAGCGCTGGTGGTGAGCGGGTGCGGCTTCGCTCGTGGTGATGTCAACGGTGCGGAGCGCGCGCGGGATCGTGGCGATGGGCTTCATACCGGCCCGTACGCGCAGCACGGTTCCGGTGCTCATGCCGCCCTCGGTGCCGCCGGCCTTGTCGCTGGCGCGCAGGATCTGGTCATCGACCTGAACCAGTTCGTCGTGTGCGTCCGAACCGCGGCGGGTGGTGGTGAGGAAGCCGTCACCGACCTCGACGCCCTTGATCGCCTGGATGCCCATCAGCGCGGCGGCGAGCTGGGAGTCCAGCCGGCGGTCCCAATGCACGAACGAACCCAGACCGGGTGGCAGGTTGTAGGCGAGGACCTCGACGATGCCGCCGAGAGTGTCGCCGTCCTTGTGCGCAGCATCCACCTCGGCGACCATGAGCGCGCTGGTGGCGGTGTCGAAGCAGCGCAGCGGGTCGGCGTCGAGGGTGTCGACATCACCGGGACGGGGCAGCGCGGATCCCTCGGGCACCCGAACCGGGCCGATGGACAGGGTGTGGCTGACCAACTCGATACCGAGGCCGGCGAGGAAGGCACGGGCGACGGCACCGAGGGCCACGCGGGCGGCCGTCTCCCGGGCGCTGGCGCGCTCGAGCACCGGACGGGCCTCGTCGAAGTCGTATTTCTGCATCCCAACCAGGTCGGCGTGGCCGGGCCGGGGGCGCACCAGAGGGGCGCCTCGGCCGCGGGCGAGCAGGGCGGGGTCAACGGGTTCCGGGCTCATCACGTCGGCCCACTTGGGCCATTCGGTGTTCCCGATCCGCAGCGCCACCGGGCCGCCGAGTGTGAGACCGTGGCGGACGCCACCGGAGATGTTCAGTTCGTCCTGTTCGAACTTCATGCGGGCACCCCGGCCATAGCCGAGTTTGCGGCGCGCAAGGTCGAGACGGATCGCATCTAGTGTGACCGGGATCCCAGCGGGCAAACCCTCGACAATGGCGAGGAGTTCGGGGCCGTGAGACTCTCCGGCGGTGAGCCAACGAAGCATGCTCCCTATCCTTCCACAGCGCGGCCGGGCGCCGTCCCGTCGGCGGCGTCCAGTGCGGCACGCATGGCCTCCAGCACGGCCTCTTCGTCGGGGAGGGGCAGGAAAGGGTCGTTGGCCAGGAAGATCCGGATCTGCACGACGGCCTGGTGCAGCAGCATCGTGCGGCCGGACAGGGCCCGGCCGCCGGCAGCCGCCCAGGACCGGGCCAGGGCTGTGGGCCAGGGCGCGTAGCCCACGTCGAAGAGCAGGGTGTTGGCCCGCAACGCCGCCGGGAACTCGTACTGCAGTGCGGCATCGCCGGGCATGGTGCTGATCACCAGGTCACTGACGCGGTCGGCGGCGGCCATGGCCGGAAGGCCCGCTACCGCGACGACGAGCCCGAGCTTGCGGCCGAGGTCCAGGAGCGGGTCGGCTCGGCCCGGCGTGCGGGCGATGATCTGCACGGTTTCGGCGCCGAGTTCGGCGGCGGTGACGAGGGCGGATGCTGCGGTCGCGCCGGCACCGAGCAGGGTGACGTGGGTGGTCCGGTCCATGCCGGCCTCGGCCAGGGCACGCACCAGCCCGGCTACGTCGGTGTTGTAGCCGAAGAACGGCCGTGGCGCGGTCACCGTCGTGCTGTCGTCGCCCTCCCCCACCGGTGCGTCGCCGAACCGCACAGTGTTCACGGCTCCGGTGAGGATCGCGACACGGTCCAGGGTGTCCAGGCGCGGCTGGATCTCGTGCTTGAGCGGCATGGTCAAGGACAGCCCCAGCCACTCCGGGGTGAGGCCGTCCACGAAGCCGTCGAGCTCACCCTCGCCGATCTGCACCGCCGTGTATTCCCAGTTCAGGCCGAGCACCCGATAGGCGGCAGCGTGCAGGGCCGGCGACAGTGAGTGCGCGATGGGCGAACCGAGCACCGCCAACCGGCGCCGCGGCGGCGTGCTGACTGAGGCTTGCGTCGGATCAACCATATTCGGGGTGCTCATCCATCCAGTCCAGCCACTTGGCGACGCCGGCGTCGTGTTCGTCCACGGTCGTTGAGAAGATGGTCTCTCCGGTATCCAGGTTCCACGTCACGAAGAATAGCCAGGTTCCGTCTGCGGGGTGCAGGGCCGCATCAATGGCCAGGTCGCCGGGATTGCTGATCGGTCCGACCGGCAGACCGGGATGCACGTAGGTGTTGTAGGCGTTGTCTACGTCCGCCCGCTCGGCGTCGGTCGTCGTGACCAGGTGCGTCTTTCCGGTGCCGTAGGCGACGGTGGCATCGGACTGCAGCAGCCCGGTGTCCCACTGCGCAGGGTCGAGCCGGTTGTAGAACACCCGGGCGACCTTGTAGTAGTCGTCCTTCAGACCGGCCTCACGCTGGATCAGCGACGCCATCACGATGGTCTTCCACCGATCGGCCGGGGCGACTCCGGCAGTGTCGAGGGCCTCGAACTGGCGGTCGACGAGGGTCTTGAGTGCGTCGTGGGCGCTCGTCGCCGGCTGGAATGTGTACGTGGCCGGAAAGAGGAAGCCCTCGAGGCTGGTGGCCTCGGCGGGGAGCCCGAACCCGGACAGGTCGGCGGCCGCTGCCTGCAGGTCCTCGAGGGGGATGTCGGTACCCTCTGACATCGAGGTGAGCACGTCGACGGCAGCGGTTCCCTCGGGGATCACCACGGTGAGATCCTGGCGGCTGTCCGGGTCCTGCAGGGCCTCGAGTGCGGCCTGGGCGCTCATCTGCGAGGCCAGCTGGTAGGCGCCGGGCTGGAAGACCGGGTCGGTCGACTGGGCGAGCAACAGGTCGTAGAAGGCGTCATAGCTCTTCACCACATCCTGGTCCACCAGGGTGTTGGCGATATCGGAACCGGTGTCGCCGTCGTGGATCATGACGAGCACCTCACCGCTGCCGGAGCCCTCATAGTCCTCGGGAGCCTGCGTGGCGGCGACGAGCTGGCTGATGGGCCCCTGCAGGGCCAGGGCAGCGGCGCCCATCAGAGCGAGGAGGACGAGGATGACGACCAGGCAGCCCCAGCCGCCCTTGCGCGACTTCTTCTCCACCAGGGTCGGGTGGTCGGCAAGCCGGGCGCGTCGATTCGCGCGGGAGCCGGGGCGTCCGGCCTGCGCCGGGACATCCGGGGCACCCGTCAGCTGACCGTCGGATGCGGGGGCCGGGTCGGGCGCAGTGCCGAACCCGAGCCCCGCGAAGGGATTGTGGTCGCTGGTGCTCACCGCGGCGGGCTCCTCTGGGGCAGGCTGCTCGTCCGGGTCGGGCTGTACGGGTGCGGTCCAATACGACAGAGGTGCGGGCGGCGCTGCCGGTTCAGAAGCAGCCGGGCCCGCATCCTTCTGCGCCGCCTGGGCCTCGCGGGCCGCCTGGGCTTCCCGCAGGGCCCGGCGGGAGGGCAGCGGCGTGTCGCCAGTGCCGCCCGAAGGGTTCGGGTCGGGGTTTTCCGGCGGACTTTTCGCCACGGTTACGGCCTTCCGGTCAGGTCAACGGACGTGCCGGCTGGTTTGCCCGAGGCACGTTCGGTATCGAGCGCATGCTGCAGAATAATAGTCGCGGCCACCTGATCGACCACTGGACGCTGCGTGCGGGTGCTGCGGCCGACGGTTCGCAGGGCGGCCTGAGCCGACACCGTCGACAGTCGCTCGTCGACGAGCCGAACCGGCACCGACACCGTCGCGGCGAGGGTTTCGGCGAAGGAGACGGCATCGTCGGTCGACGCGGTGTGCCGCCCGGACAGCGCCAGGGGCAACCCGACGATCACTTCGACGGCATCCAGCTCGGTGACGATCCCGGCGATCCTGCCGAGGTCGGCCGCGTTCTTGTCCCGTGGCACGGTCTCCACCGGGGTGGCGAGCATGCCGTGGAAGTCGCTGCGGGCAACGCCGATCCGCACAGTGCCGACATCGATTCCCACCCGCACGCCCGATCGCATGGGTTAGCGGGCCACCAGCGTGCGCAGCGTGCTGAGTGCCTCGGGGATCAGCTCCACATTCGTGCCGCCGCCCTGGGCCAGGTCGTCCTTGCCGCCGCCGCCGCCGCCGAGAATACCGGCGAGCTGCTTGGCCAGCGCACCGGCCTTCTGGCCGGCGTCACGAGCCGCGGCGTTGGTCGCCACGATCACGACGGGCTTGTCGGCCACGGTCGCCGCGAGGGCGACGACGGCGGGGTCATTGCCCAGCCGTTCGCGGGTGCCGGTGACGAGCATCCGCACGTCGTCGGCGGAGTTCAGGGTGCCGAGGTCTTCGGCCACCACGGTGAGGTCGCCGATCCTGGTGGCCTGGGCCACGAGGGCGGGCACCCGGTCGCTGAGTGCACGGGCTTCGAACGAGGCGATCTTCTTCTCGGCCGCCTTCAGGCTCTGCATGAGATCCATGATCTTGGCGGGAAGCTGCTCACGCGGCGTCTTGAGGTTGCTGGTGAGCTGGGACACGATGGCCCGCTCGGCGGCGAGGTCGCGGAACGCCTCGAGCCCGACGAGCGACTCGACACGGCGGTTGGTTGAGCCGACCGACGCCTCGCTGACGAGGTTGATCATGCCGATCTCAGAGCTGGAGGCCACGTGGGTGCCCGCGCAGAGTTCGCGCGACCACGGGCCGCCGATGTCGACCACCCGCACGGTCTCGCCGTACTTCTCGCCGAACAGCGCCATCGCGCCGAGCGCCTTGGCCTCGGCCAGCGGCAGTTCGCGGGTGCTCACCTCGAGGTTGTCGCGGATGGCGTTGTTGGAGATCTCCTCGATCTCGCTGCGTGTCGCCGGCGACAGGGCCTGGTTCCAGGAGAAGTCCAGGCGGAAGAAGCCGGCCTTGTTGTACGAACCCGACTGGTGTGCGTTCGGGCCGAGCACCTGGCGCAGCGCCGCGTGCAGAATGTGGGTGCCGGAGTGCGCCTGGCGGGCGCCGCGACGCCAGTCGGGATCGACGACGCTGGTCGCGGGGTCGCCCACACCGACCTCGCCGCTGGTGACCTGCACCTTGTGGCTGATCAGGCCCTTGACGGGCTTCTGCACGTCGAGAACCTCGAGTTCGTAGCCGGGGCCCACGATGAGGCCGGCGTCGGCCTCCTGGCCGCCGGATTCGGCGTAGAGGGCGGTCTCGGCGAGGATGACCTCGGCGATGTCGCCGGCGACCGCACGGTTCACTGATGCGCCGTCGACGATCAGGCCCAGAATGCTGGATTCGGTCTGCAGCATGTCGTAGCCGGTGAACACGGTCTCGCCGTGTGCGCGGAAGGCGCTGTAGACCGACAGGTCGGCCAGGTGGGTCTTCTTGGCCTTGGCGTCGGCCTTGGCCATGGCGCGCTGCTTCGCCATCAGGGTGTCGAAAGCCTCACGGTTGACGCTGAGGCCGGCCTCTTCGGCCATTTCCAGGGTGATCTCGATCGGGAAGCCGTAGGTGTCGTGCAGCAGGAACGCGGTGTCGCCGGGCAGTTCCGCCTTCTGGGCGCTCTTGGTCTTGGCCACGGCGAGGTCGAGCACGCTCGACCCGCTGGCGAGGGTGCGCAGGAAGGTCTCTTCCTCGGCGTATGCGGCCTGGCTGATCCGGTCGTAGTCGGTGGCGACCTCGGGATACGCGGCGCTCATGGCGTCGCGGGAGGCCGGGAACAGCTCGGTGAACGAGGCGGCGTCCACCCCGAGCAGGCGCATGGCACGAACGCTGCGGCGCATCAGGCGGCGCAGGATGTAGCCGCGGCCCTCATTGGACGGCATGACACCGTCGCTCATCAACATCAGGGAGGACCGCACGTGGTCGGCGACGATGCGCATCCGCACGTCGTCCTCGTGGTCGGCGCCGTAGCGGCGGCCGGAGAGGGCCGCGGCACGGTCGAGAACCGGGCGCACCTGGTCGATCTCGTACATGTTCTGCACGCCCTGCTTGAGGAACGCGACGCGCTCCAGGCCCATGCCGGTGTCGATGTTCTTCTTGGGCAGGTCGCCGAGGATCTGGAAGTCGTTCTTGCCGGTGCCCTCACCGCGGAGGAACTGCATGAAGACCAGGTTCCAGATCTCCACGTAGCGGTCGTCGTCGGTGGCGGGACCGCCGTCGATGCCGAAGGCGGGGCCACGGTCGAAGAAGATCTCACTGCACGGGCCGGCGGGGCCGGGCTGGCCGGTGGACCAGTAGTTGGTGTCCATTCCGAGGCGCTGGATCCGGTGTTCAGGCAGGCCGAGCGCGCGCCAGTAGCCGAAGGCCTCGTCGTCGTTCTCGTAGACCGTGACCCAGAGGTCCTTCTCGGCGAAGCCGTAGCCGCCGTCGGCCTCGCTCGAGGTGAGCAGCTCCCAGGCGTAGCTGATCGCCTGCTCCTTGAAGTAGTCGCCGAAAGAGAAGTTGCCGCTCATTTGGAAGAAGGTGCCGTGCCGCGGCGTCTTGCCGACCTCTTCGATGTCGTTGGTGCGGATGCACTTCTGCACGCTGGTGGCCCTGGGGAACGGGGCGGGTACCAGACCGGTGAGGTAGGGCACGAACGGCACCATGCCGGCCACGGTGAAGAGGAGGGAGGGGTCATCGCTCACGAGCGACGCCGACGGGACAACGGTGTGTCCACGGTCGGCGAAGAAGTCGAGCCAGCGCCCGCGAATGTCGGCAGTCTGCATGGGGTCCGTACTGTTACTGGATCGGTAATCCGACCGGGGGAATTGCGGTGGGAAGGGAAGTGGTTAGGGCTTTGACAGCTCTTCGATGGTCTCTTCTGCCTCGCCGAGTGCGGCGTGCAGTTCGGCTTCGCGTTTGCGGTAGCCCTCGGAGATGGCCTCGCCGAATTCGCGGGTCTTGGCGTCAAGATCGGTGAAGAACCGCTTGCCCTGCTGGGTCTTGTTCACCTCGTGGGCGGCAACAAATCCGATTCCGACGCCGACGACTAACCAGATGAAATTCTTCATGGCATGTGCTCCCTGAGTTTGAGGAATGGGTGGCTGTGGGCCGGGGCACCCGCTGGTCCAGCGGGCCGAGGTCCTGACAGGCTGCTTTCCAGCGTAGTGGACTTACTTCGTGCCTCGACGGGGCTTGGAGGCCCTGAAGGCCGCCCGGACACCGGCGGAGAATCCGGCGAGCTTGATCAGGGGGCCGCCGACGGTGGCCGCGAACAGCGCGACCATTGCGGACACGTTTCCGGTGACCTCGGCGACATTCGTGGTGATTGTGTCGATCGTGGCCAGCTGGTGGTTGGTCTGGGCGACGGTGCTCGTCGTCTCCTCGAGCAGCGGGGTCACGTTATGGCTGAGGTCGCGGATGGCGAGAGTGGTCTCGTCGAACACCCGGCCGAGCTTGATCAACGGGATGGCGAGGAACGCCACCAGAACTGCGAAAACGCCAGCGGCAATCAGGCCGGCGATATCTCCACCAGTCATTCGGCACCATCCATTTCGATTAGGCACAGCACGCAAAAGGGCGGATCACCTAGGTGATCCGCCCTCAAGCGTAGTTCAGTTCCGGCGAATCGAGACGCGCCGTGAGTGACTAGCGTGCTGCGTAGTACTCAACGACGAGCTGGACTTCACAGGTCACGGGGATCTCGATGCGCTTCGGGGCGCGAACGAGGCGGGCCTGCAGCTTGTCGAGTTCAACCTCGAGGTACGGCGGGAGCTTGGGCAGCAGGTCGACGTGACCGCCGGCCGCGGCAACCTGGAAAGGCTCGGTGCCCTCGCTCTTGGCCTTGACGTGGATGAGCTGACCCGGCTTCACGCGGAAGGAGGGACGGTCGACCAGCTGGCCGTCGACGAGGATGTGGCGGTGCACAACCATCTGACGGGCCTGGGCGGTGGTGCGGGCGATGGCCGAACGCACGAGGAGGGCGTCGAGACGGGTCTCGAGGATCTCGACGAGGTTTTCACCGGTCAGGCCCTGGCGGCGACGCGCTTCTTCGAAGGCGATCTTGAGCTGGGCTTCGCGGATGCCGTACTGGGCACGTAAGCGCTGCTTTTCGCGCAGACGCACGGCGTAGTCCGAATCGGTCTTGCGCTTGGTGCGGCCGTGCTCGCCCGGAGCGTAGGGACGCTTCTCGAGGTACTTGGCGGCCTTCGGGGTCAGGGCGATGCCCAGGGCCCGCGAGAGGCGGGTCTTGCTACGGGTACGTGACTTGGTAGACACAGTGTCCTTTCGGATGGATCTGAAAAATGGATACCAGGGCGCCGGGCCGGCCGCGAACGGCAGCACAAGGCGTCATGGGAGATCAGAGGGGTGGGTGCCACGGGCCGCCCGGCTACAGGGCGAATCCACTCCAACTTAGGTTGTGTACGCAGCCGCATGACAAAACCAGTTGTAGGCGAGGTCAAGGCTAGCACACGGGTGCCCCCGTGGCCGGGCTTTCGACACGCCCCGGTCTACTGGCCGCGGATGATCTTGCGGAGCTTGGCCAGGCGCGCGGAGACGTCACGTTCATTGCCGTGTTCGGTGGGTGTGTAGTACTGCTTCCGGCGCAGTTCGGTGGGCAGATAGTCCTGCGCGAGAACGCCGAGCGCATCATCGTGCGGGTATTTGTAACCCTTGCCGTGGCCGAGGCGTTTGGCCCCCGGGTAGTGCGCGTCACGCAGGTGCTTGGGCACCCGGCCGGTGTTGCCGTTGCGCACGTCGGCGATGGCGGCGTCAAGGGCCATATAGGCGGCATTGGACTTGGGCGCGCAGGCCAGGTGCACCACGGCCTGGGCCAGGGGGATGCGGCCTTCCGGCATGCCGATGTATTGAACGGCGTCGGCGGCGGCTATCGCGATGACCAGAGACTGCGGGTCGGCCATGCCGATGTCTTCGGAGGCGAGCACGATGATCCGACGGCAGATGAATCGGGGATCCTCCCCGGCCTCGATCATCCGGGCCAGGTAGTGCAGGGACGCGTCGACATCCGACCCTCGCACCGACTTGATGAAGGCGCTGATCACGTCGTAATGTTCGTCACCGTTGCGGTCGTAGCGCAGCAGCGCACGGTCGACCGCGAGCGAGACGATCTCGGTCGTGATGACGGGCTTCTCGCCGTCAGCGGTCTCCGTGGTCGCGGCCGACACCGAAGCGGCCTCGAGCGCCGTGAGCGCCCGGCGGGCGTCGCCGGACGCGAGCCGGATGATGGCCCCGCGGGCCTCAGGGTCGAGCACGAACCTGTCGGCCAGGCCCCGCGGGTCGGTGACGGCGCGGTCCACGACGGTACCGAGGTCGTCGTCGCTGAGGGTCTCCAGCGTGAGCAGCAGAGACCTGGACAGCAGCGGCGAAATCACCGAGAAGGACGGGTTCTCGGTCGTGGCGGCCACGAGGATGATGATGCCGTTCTCCACCCCCGGCAACAGGGCGTCCTGCTGCGCCTTGCTGAACCGGTGGATCTCGTCGAGGAACAGCACGGTGGACAGGCCGTAGAGGTCCCGGCTGGTGCGGGCCTCGTCCATCACCTGGCGCACGTCCCGCACGCCGGCGGAGACGGCGGAGAGCTCAACGAAGCGGCGTCCGGAACTGTGCGCGATGGTCTGGGCGAGGGTGGTCTTGCCGGTTCCCGGAGGGCCCCACAGGATGACGGAGACCGAACCCTGCTCCCCCGTCTTGTCGTTGGCCAGGCTGACCAGCGGCGACCCCGGGGTAAGCAGGTGACGCTGCCCGGCAACCTCGGCCAGGCTCTTGGGGCGCATGCGCACCGCGAGCGGCGTCGCGCCGGTACGGAGGCCTGGTTGGACGGAAGACATGCGTCCAGCGTAGTTTGTGCCGCCGACGCCAATTTTCGCCGCCGCCCCCGCATGCGTAGAGTTCACAGTGACCCGGGCCGTGTTGCCCGACAAGCCCGATTTCCCGCCTCAGGCGGCACCTGGAGGATTCCCGTGGCACCTAACACCAAGCAGGAACGCGAGGCCCGCGGCCGCGCTCGCGCCTACCAGGCCCGCAAGGCCGTGAACGAGCACCAGGTCAAGCGGCGCGTGCGCGACAACATGGTGGCCGGCAGCGTACTCGTGGTCGCCCTCATCGTGCTGGTCGGCGCCCAGATGTTCTACTTCGGCGGCGGCCCCGGCACTCCTGAACCCAGTGCTTCGGCTTCCGCGACGCCCACGGCCGAGCCCTCGGACTCGGTGACTCCGACCCCCGGCGCGAACGCGGGCGACGTTCCCTTGAGCGATCTGGCCGAGGGTCGGACCTGGACCGGCACGCTCACCCTCAACGACATCGAACTCGGCGTCTCCCTCGACGGCGCCGCGGCGCCGCAAGCGGTCTCCTCGACCATCAGCCTCGCCGGATCCGGTTTCTACGATGACGTCACCTGCCACCGCCTGACCACGGGCGAAGGCTTTTCGGTATTACAGTGCGGTGACCCCACCGGCGACGGAACCGGTGGACCCAATTACTACTACGGCCCGGTCGAGAATGCTCCGGCCGACAACGTCTATCCGGCCGGCACCATCGCCATGGCGAGGTCCAGCGATCCGTACAGCATGGGCAGCCAGTTCTTCATCGTCTACGGCGATACGGAGATTCCTGCTGGAGCGGACGGTTCCGGTTACTCGGTCATCGGCACCGTCACCTCCGGACTGGACCAGCTCGTCAGCCAGATCGCCGACGCCGGGGTCGAGGACGGCTCGGCGGACGGCGCTCCCGTGGTTCCGACCACCATCACCTCCTTCACCGTTCAGTAGCCACGGTAGAAACCAGCTCGGAAAGACCAGTTCGGTCGTTTCCGCCGAACGACGGGCACGCTTGCAATAAGCTTGTGCGCGTATTGGCTTGTGCCAGTACTGGCTCGTTCAGGGATTCGCCCGCTGCAGTACTTCACTGCACGGGGAATCAACCAGATCATTAAGGTGAGGCTCTTGACTACGACAGATCAGCAACCATGGGGTCGCGTAGACGAAACCGGCACGGTTTACGTGCGCGAAGCAGACGGCGAACGTGCCGTCGGCCAGTATCCCGACGCGACACCTGAAGAGGCACTCGCCTACTTCGAACGCAAGTACGTGGAGCTGAACGGACAGGTCACCCTGCTCGAACAGCGCGCAAAGGGAGGGGCGCCGGCCGCGGATATCGCCAAGTCGGTCGCGAACCTGTCGAAGTCGGTTGCAACGGCAAACGCCGTCGGCAACCTCGCCGCCCTCGCCGAGCGCCTCGGCGCTTTGGGTGGCACGGTCACCGAACTCACCGAGCAGCAGGGTGTCGAGGCCAAGGCCGCCAGCGCTGCGGCCCTCGCGGAGCGGGCTGCCATCGTTGAAGAGGCCGAACGCCTCGCCGCCGAAGACCCGGCCAAGACGCAGTGGAAGCAGACCAGCGCTGCACTCGACGCGCTGTTCGCCAAGTGGCAGGCCCACCAGCACGACGCACCGCGCATCCCCAAGGGCGAGGCGAACGAGCTCTGGAAGCGGTTCCGTGCGGCTCGCACCACTATCGAGCAGAACCGCAAGGCGTTCTTCGCCGAACTCGACAGCGCTCACAAGGATGTACGGAACCGCAAGCAGCAGCTTATCGAGAAGGCCGAGGCGCTGGCACCCCAGGGTGCCGACGGCATCCCCGCCTACCGCAACCTGCTCGAGGACTGGAAGGCCGCCGGTCGCTCCGGCAAGAAGCAGGACGACGCCATGTGGGCCAAGTTCAAGGCCGCCGGCGACGTGCTCTACTCGGTGAAGAGCGAGATCGACGCGCAGGACAACGAAGAGTTCTCCGCCAACCTGGTCGTCAAGCTCGACCTGCTCACGGAGGCCGAGACCCTGCTCACCGAGACCGACCGGGTCAAGGCCCGCGAGCTGCTCAGCTCGGTGCAGCGCCGCTGGGACGCCGCAGGCAAGGTCCCCCGCGACCAGGTCAAGCCCGTCGAGGAGCGCATGCGCAAGGTGGAAGCGGCCGTGCGGAAGCTCGACGATGACCACTGGAAGCGCAACAACCCCGAGACCAAGGCCCGCGCCGAAGGCCTCGCCGGTCAGCTGCACGACGCGATCGCCAAGCTCGAGGCCGAGCTGGCCGCCGCGCAGGAGACCAAGGACGCCCGCAAGATCAAGGACGCGACCGAGGCGCTCGAGACCCGCAAGGCCTGGCTGAAGGCCATCGGCCAGTAACGACTCGCTGCACGGGAGTAACTACCCACACCCGAAACGGGATCGGGAATCTGTCCACAGATTCCCGGTCCCGTTTCGGCGTCTTCCGGCGACTCCGCAGGCTGGAAGCATGACTCCCCTGCTTCCTGCCGCGCTCACCCCGGCCGACCTTCCGCTCGCCGAACTGAACTGTGCCCGCCTCGACGGTGAGCTGTTCCCGCTCGCCGGAGCGTGGTGTCCGGTCGACGCCCACGACGGCCCGGAGACCCGGGGCGAGGCGCTCACCTCGGTCGCGCCGAGCCGGGCCGCCGCCGAGCGGATGAGCGCCGCCTGGATCTATGGTCTGGCCGCCGAACCTGACCCCCATCAGTTCTGCATCGACATGACCGCGCGTGCCCGCAAGCCCGTCGAGACGAGGACCCAGCTCCGCGAGGTGCGCCTCGGCCGCGACGACACGAGGGTGCTGGGTCGTCAACTCGTCACCACTCCCCTGCGGACGGCTATCGACCTTGCCCGCTGGGGCCGCTCACCCGGGTGCCGCGCAGACACGGCGCTGCTGGCGGCGCTGCTGGTCTATGACGGACCAGTCGATCCGCACGCCGACGAACAGGCGCTCGCCGGTCAACGGGGAGTCTCGTTCAGCCGCAGGGCGGCCGCCCAGCTACGGGAAGCGCGCCGGCTGAACCTCAGCCGTCGCTGACCCTGTAGACGTCGTACACGGCGTCGATGCGGCGCACCGCGTTCAGCACCCTGTCGAGGTGGGTAGTGTCGCCCATCTCGAACACGAACCGGCTGATCGCCAGCCGGTCACTGGAGGTGTGTACCGTCGCCGAGAGGATGTTGACGTGGTGTTCCGACAACACTCTGGTGACATCCGAGAGCAAGCCGGAGCGGTCGAGGGCCTCGATCTGGATTTGCACGAGGAACAGGCTCTTCGAGGTCGGCGCCCAGTCGACGTCGATCATCCGCTCGGGTTCCTTGAGCAGTTCCTGCACGTTGTGGCAGTCGAATTGGTGCACAGACACACCGGAACCGCGGGTGATGAAACCCACGATCTTGTCGCCGGGAACCGGGGTGCAGCAGCGTGCCAGCTTGACGAGGATGTCGGGGGCGCCGCGCACCAGGATCCCGGAGTCGTTGTTGCGCAGCGTCTGGGTACGGCCGTTGGGGGTGAACGGCAGGTCCGTCGCGTCGCTCTCCTCCACGCTCTGCAGCGTGGCGACGACCTTCTCCAGCACGGACTGCGTCGACACGTGGCCTTCACCGACGGCGGCGTAGAGCGCCGAGACGTCTTCGTAGCGCATCACGGCGGCGACCTCGGCGAAGGAGTCCTGGTTCATCAGCTTCTGCAGCGGCAGGTTCTGCTTGCGCATGGCCCTGGCGATGGCGTCGCGGCCCTGTTCGATGGCCTCGTCGCGGCGTTCCTTGGTAAACCACTGGCGAATCTTGTTGCGCGCCCTGGGGCTCTTGACGAAGTTCAGCCAGTCCTGGCTCGGACCCGAGTCCGGGTTCTTGGAGGTGAAGACCTCCACGACGTCGCCGGTGCTGAGCGAGCTCTCCAGAGGTACGAGCCGTCCGTTGACCTTGGCGCCCATGGTGCGGTGGCCCACCTCGGTGTGCACGGCGTAGGCGAAGTCCACTGGCGTCGCGTCGGCGGGCAGGCCGATCACGCGGCCCTTGGGCGTGAAGACGTAGACCTCCTTGGCGCCGATCTCGTAGCGCAGGGAGTCGAGGAACTCGTTGGGGTCGGCCGTTTCGGCCTGCCAATCGGAGATATGTGCCAGCCAGGCCATATCGGTGTCGCTCTGCGGGCCGGGGCCGGAGCTCTTGCCGTTGACCTGCTCCTTGTACTTCCAGTGCGAGGCGACGCCGTACTCGGCACGCTCGTGCATCTCCTGGGTACGGATCTGGATCTCGACCGGGCGGCCACTCGGGCCGAGCACGGTGGTGTGCAGCGACTGGTACAGGTTGAATTTGGGGGTGGCGATGTAGTCCTTGAAGCGACCGGGCAGCGGAGTCCACCGCGCGTGGATGGCTCCGAGGACCGCGTAACAGTCCCGCACCGAGTTCACCAGGACCCGGATGCCGACGAGGTCGTAGATCTCGTCGAACTCGCGGCCGCGCACGACCATCTTCTGGTAGATCGAGTAGTACTGCTTGGGCCGTCCGGCCACCTTGCCGCGGATGCGCGCGGCCTTGAGATCGTCGTTGATCGCGTCGATGACGTACTGCACGAATTCTTCGCGCTGCGGGGTGCGCTGCTTGACGAGGCTCTCGATCTCGGCGTACAGCTTCGGGTAGAGCACCCCGAAAGAGAGGTCCTCGAGTTCCCACTTGATGGTCTGGATTCCCAGGCGGTGGGCCAGCGGGGCGTAGATCTCGAGGGTCTCGGTGGCCTTGCGGGTCGCGGACTCCGCCGGCACGAAGCCCCAGGTGCGGGCGTTGTGCAGACGGTCGGCCAGTTTGATGATCAGCACCCGGATGTCCTTGGACATCGCGACGATCATCTTGCGGACAGTCTCGGCCTGAGTGCTGTCGCCGTACTTCACCTTGTCGAGCTTGGTGACGCCGTCCACGAGCATGGTGATCTCGTCGCCGAAGTCGGCGCGCAACTGGTCGAGGGTGTAGTCGGTGTCCTCGACGGTGTCGTGCAACAGGGCAGCTGCCACGGTCTTGGGACCGATCCCGAGGTCGGCCAGGATCTGGGCGACCGCGACGGGATGGGTGATGTACGGCTCGCCGCTGCGACGTTTCTGGCCCTCGTGGGCCCGCTCAGCGGCCGCGTACGCCCGTTCGATGATCGACAGATCCACCTTGGGATGGTGCGTGCGCACCGTCTTCAGCAGCGTGTCGACGGCACCGACGGGCTGCGCCCTGGAGAAAATACGCGGCACCAGACGACGCAGTGACGCGGCGGATGGCGTGGTGGTTTCTGTCATCTCGTTACCTCACTCCCTGGCGCCAATTATCCCTGTACTAACGGATAAACGGTAAACCGAGGGACGCTGTCGGATATTCCCGGCGGGCGAACCGGCTCACGCGGGAACGTCCGCGCGGGCCGCATCCGTGCCGGCGACCGACGAGGTACCGGTGGCCTTGGCCCGCAGGGCCAGGGCCTTCTTGTCACGCTTGCGGATCTCCGGCTCGTTCTCGCGCAGCTGGGCGTAGAGCGGGGCGGCGATGAAGATCGTGGAGTATGTACCCACGATCATTCCGATCAGCAGGGCCAGGGAGATGTCCTGCAGGGTTCCCGCACCCAGCACGAACGCACCGATGACGAGGATCGAGGCGACCGGGAGGACTGCGACGATCGAGGTGTTGATCGAGCGCACCAGGGTCTGGTTGACCGCGAGGTTGACCGAGTCGGCGAACGTGCGCCGGGATTCTGGCCCGTCTTCGGTCGTGTTCTCGCGGATCTTGTCGAACACCACCACGGTGTCGTACAGCGAGTAACCCAGGATCGTGAGGAAGCCGATCACGGCCGCCGGAGTGATCTCGAAGCCGGTGATGCCGTAGAAACCCGCGGTGATGACGAGGTCGTGTAACAGGGCGACCATGGCGGCGGCGGCCATTTTCCAGGTGCGGAAGTACAGGGCCATCACCGCGCCGGCGAGCACCAGGAAGGTCAGCAGTGCGCGGATGGCGGAGCCGGTGATGTCCTGGCCCCAGGACGGGCCGATGAACGAGGACGTGACCTGCGCCGCGTCGACGCTGTATGCGGTGGCGAGAGCGGCGCGCACTTCCCGGCTCTCGGTGTCGCTGAGCTGGTCGGTCTGCACGCGGATGCTGTCGCTGCCGACGACGGACACCTTGGGCACGGCTTCGGGCACCACCTCGGTGACCGCGGTGGATGCCGCATCCTGGTCCTCGGTGGAGATCTCGGAGAGGACGAACTCGGAGCCGCCGGTGAACTCGATGCCGAACGTGAACCCACCGCGGAGGACCGGACCGAGGATCGCGATCAGGATCATGACCGCGGCGACCGAGTACCAGACCTTACGACGTCCGACGATGTTGTAGGAGAGCTTGCCGGTGTGCAGATCGTTGCCGAACTGGTTGAAGCTGGCCATTAGGAATCCTTCCCATCGGTCGACTTACTGGAGCCGGAACCGACGAGCTCAGCCGCCTTGCGTTCGGCGATGGTCTGGCGCTTTGCGGCCTCCTTGCTGGAGGACGGCGACTTGCGTGACGCCACCTCCACGGAGGGCTGGAACCGGGCGCGTCCGCGGTAGACGGCGCCGAGTGCCCGCGGGTCGAGTCCACTGAGCTTGTGCCCGTCTCCGAAGAACTTGGTGCGGGCGAGCAGCTGCAGCATCGGATGGGTGAACATCGCCACGACCAGGAGGTCGACCAGGGTGGTCAGTCCCAGGGTCAGGGCGAAACCGCGCACGTTACCGACGGCCAGGATGAACAGAACCGCGGCGGCGAGGAAGTTGACGGTGTCGGAGGCGATGATGGTGCGGATCGCGCGGCGCCAGCCGGATTCGACCGAGGACACCAGTCCCCTGCCGTCGCGGAGCTCGTCGCGCACCCGCTCGAAGTAGACGATGAACGAGTCAGCGGTGATACCGATGGCCACGATGAGACCGGCCACACCGGCCAGGGAGAGGCGGTACCCCTCACGCCAGGACAACAGAGTGATCAGCAGGTAGGTGATCACGCCAGCCACGATGAGCGACGCGACAGTGACCAGCCCGAGGAGGCGGTACTGGATGAGGGAGTAGAGCACGACCAGGATCAGGCCGATCAGGCCCGCGATGAGGCCGCTCTGCAGCTGGGTCGAACCGAGGGTTGCCGAGATGGTGTCCTGGCTCTGCACGGCGAAGCTGATCGGCAGGGCGCCGAACTTGAGCTGGTCGGCGAGGGCCTTGGAGGTGTCCTGGTCGAACGAGCCGGTGATCTGGGGCTTGCCGTCGGTGATCACGGCCAGCGTGCGCGGAGCGGAGATGACTCTGCCGTCCAGCACGATGGCGAACTGGTTCTGCGCGCCCTGGAGGCCGCTCAGGCGAGTCGTCACGTCGGCGAACGACTCGGTGCCGGTGCGGTCGAAGACGATGTTGACGGCCCATTCGCCGGTAGTTGCACCGCTCTGCGTGGTGACCTGCCCGTTGGTGGCGTCGGAGATGTTCTCGCCGCTCACCTCGACCGGGCCGAGGATGTACTTGATCGAACCATCGCTCTCGCAGGTGATCAGCGGCTGATCGGCCGGTGCCACAATGCTGGTGTCGATGTCGCTGCACTGGAAGGAATCGAACTCCGCCTGCAGGTCGGGAGTGATGTTGTTCAAGTCGCTCGCGTCGGTGGGCGCGACGGCCGGGGTCTCAGCGGCCGGAGTCTCTGCGGCCGGGGTCTCTGCGGCCGGGGTCTCTGCGGCCGGGTCTGCCGCGGCATCCGTCGCCGGGTCGGTGGCCCCGTCGGTTGAGCCGTCTGCGCCGACACTGTCCTCAGTGGGCGCTGAAGCGACCAGGACCGGTCGGAACTCAAGCTTTGCCGAGGACTGGATGCGGTTCAGGGTGGCGTCGTCAGGCGTTCCGGGAATGGAGACGACGATGTTCTGTCCACCCTGGGTGTTGATCTCCGACTCGGAGACTCCGGCGGAGTCGATCCGCTGCCGGATGATCGACACCGCCTGGTTGAGCTGTTCAGACGAAACCGTCTGGCCGGACTCGAGCTTGGGGGCCAGGATGATCTGGGTGCCACCCTCGAGGTCGAGCGCCAGCTTCGGCGTCCACGAACCGCCGCCGGTGAGAACGCCGGCTCCGTTCAGAGCGATGAGACCGACGATGATCACGCCAAGCCAGGTCAGGGAGCGCCAGGCCTTCTTGGTCGGAGACGACTTAGCCACCTATTGAACTCAGCTTTCTATTGCTCGTGCTGCGCGACCGAAGCCGCGCAGCCGGAGTGGGTGTGTTACGCGTCGCCCTTTTTGGGTTCGGTGTCGGTGTCGGGCGCGACCTCGTCGGTCGTCGGCTTGAATTCGGCACGCTGGCCGTACTCGGGCTCGCCGACAACGGCCGGCGTGCCGGCGTCGGTGTCAACGGTCTGGTCGAGGACGACGTCATCGCCGGCAACTGTGGGCTCGACGACGCGGGCGATCGTCTGGCGGTGGATCTGCACAATGGTGCCGGGTGCGATCTCGAGGGCGACCTTGTTCTCTTCCTCATCGATCGACACAATGGTGCCGTAGAGGCCGAAGTTGGTCATCACGTCTGCTCCGGCGACCATCTTCGACTGCAGGGCCAAGGTGTCCTTCTGGCGCTTGCGGCCATTGCGAAACATGAAGAACACAAGCAACGCCAAGACGGCGAGCATGACAAGAGTCAACGGATCCATAGAACTGTGAAACCTTCCCGTGCGAGCGTGGTGTCGCGACGAAGTTTTTTGTGGGAGTGGCTGGGGGAAGCCGGCAGAAGGTGCGTGCCTGACCAGCTTGAATTATAGAACATCCAAGGTGAGCGCAGCCTGAGGATTGCTCAAGCCGAAATGCCGCCACGCTGCGGCAGTAGCAACCCGCCCGCGCGGGGTACGCGTGAGGAAGCCTATCCGCACCAGGAAGGGCTCTACGACCGATTCGATGGTTTCGGGCTCCTCCCCCACCGAGACGGCCAGTGTATTCAGCCCAACTGGTCCACCCCCAAAACGGGTGAGGACGATGTTCATGACCTCGCGGTCGAGCCGGTCCAGTCCGATTTCGTCGACGTCGTAGAGTTCCAGCGCCGCGTGCACGGCCGCCAGGTCGGCGTCTCCGCCGTGCACGAGCGCGTAGTCGCGCACCCGGCGCAACAGCCGGTTGGCGATTCGCGGAGTCCCCCGGCACCGGCCGGCGATCTCGGCGATGGCCTCCCGGTCGATGACCAGTCCGAGGAGGCGTGCGGCCCGCACCAGCACCAGTTCGAGTTCGGCGTCGGCGTAGAACTCCAGGTGGGCCGTGAAGCCGAACCTGTCGCGCAGTGGGTTCGGGAGCATGCCGGAACGTGTGGTGGCCCCGACCAGGGTGAACGGCGCCAGGTCCAACGGTACCGACGTGGCTCCGGCCCCCTTGCCGACCATGATGTCGATGCGGAAGTCCTCCATCGCCAAGTAGAGCATCTCTTCGGCGGAGCGGGCCATCCGATGGATCTCATCGATGAAGAGCACCTCGCCGGGCACGAGGGAGGAGAGCACTGCAGCCAGGTCGCCGGCGTGCTGAATCGCGGGGCCGCTAGACATGCGCAGCGGCCGATTGCCCTCGTAGGCGATGATCATGGCGAGGGTCGTCTTGCCGAGGCCTGGCGGGCCGGCCAGCAGGATGTGGTCAGGGGTGCGCTGCTGCATCGATGCCGCGGTCAGCAGCAGCTGCAACTGACCGCGCACCTTCTGCTGGCCGACGAACTCGGTGAGGCTCTTGGGGCGCAGGGCGCCCTCGAAGGCCAGCTCCGCGTCGCCCTCGAGTGCCGGGTTGGTCAGGTCGACGCCGGGATCCTGGGTCATGAGTTGCGACCAGCGGCATTGGCGGCACCCGAATGCTGGGCAGGACCGAGCCGGGCCAAGGCCAGGCGGAGCACGGCCCCGACCCCGGCTTCCTCGGCGTCGAACTCGGCTGTGCTGCCGGCGAGGATCTCCTCAACGGCCTGGACGGCGACCCGCTCCGACCAGCCGAGGCCGATCAGCGCTGCTTGCACGCTGGCGCCGACGGTGGCCGTGGCGACGCCGACGCGTCCGGGGGCAACGGCGGCGCTGGTGACGGCGACCTTGCCGACCAGTGACAGCACTATGAGCTTGGCGGTCTTCGGTCCGATCCCGCTGACCTTGCGGAACACGGCATCGTCCTCGGCGTTGACGGCGAGGGCGATTTGGTTGGGGGTGAGCACGGCGAGCACGCCGAGCGCGGACTTGGGACCGACGCCGGTGACGCCGACGAGAAGCTCGAACACTGCGAGTTCTTCGGCGCTAGGGAAGCCGTAGAGGGTCAGGGAGTCTTCACGAACGATCAGGGTGGTGGCCAGGCGGGTTTCGGTGCCGACCCTCGCGGCCAGGGCCGTGGACGGGGTGACCTGCAGGGCGAGTCCGACTCCGCCGACCTCGATCACGACGGTTGAGCCCAGGGCTGAAAGGACTGGGCCACGCACTGAAGAGATCACCTAGCCAGCCTACGGTGCGCCGCAGACACTGCCGCCGCCGACCCCGGCGCGTTGCCGCGCTCGGCGTCGCGCCAGGCCTTCTGCGCCGGAGTGAGCGAGCCGGGACTCAGCGCGGGCGTGGACCGGTTGCCCGCCGCGACCGTGCCGCTGGTGGGGAGTACACCGCCGGCGGCGCCGGTTCGCCACGCGTGGCAGATGGCCAGCGCGAGGGCGTCGGCGGCATCCGCCGGTTTCGGGATTTCGGCCAGTCCCAGCACCCGGGCGACCATTGTGCCGACCTGTTTTTTGTCCGCGGAGCCGTACCCGGTGATGGCGGCCTTGACCTCGCTAGGGGTGTGCAGGGTCACCGTCAGTCCGCGCTTGGCGGCGAGCATGAGGGCCACCCCACTGATCTGGGCGGTGCCCATGACCGTGCTCACGTTCTGCTGCGCGAAGACCCGTTCAATGGCCACGAAGTGCGGTCGGTGCCGGTCGAGGAGCTCTTCGAGGCCCTCACTGATCAGGAGCAGGCGGCGTTCGAGGGGCAGGTCGGGAGAGCTGCGCAGCACCTGCACGTCGACAAGGGTCGCCGAACGGTTCGCTGCGACGTCGACGATCCCGACGCCGCAGCGGGTCAGGCCCGGGTCGATGCCCAGCACCCTGACCGTCATCGGTGGGCTATTCGCTGTCTGCTTCGAGCTCGGCCTGGACCTCGGCCGAGACGTCGTAGTTGCTGTAGATATTCTGCACGTCGTCGAGTTCCTCGAGAGCGTCGATGAGCCTGAACACCTTGCGGGCGGTCTCGGCGTCGACCTCGATCTTGAGCTGCGGGACGAAGGCGATGTCGGCGGAGTCGTAGTCGATTCCAGCCGCCTGCAGGGCAGTACGGGTGGCGACCAGATCGTGCGCCTCGCTGAAGACCTCGAACTTCTCGCCGTCGTCGACGACCTCTTCGGCGCCGGCGTCGAGCACCGCAGCGAGCACGTCGTCTTCGGTTGCGTCTCCCTTGGGCACCACAACGATGCCCTTGCGGTGGAAGTTGTAGGCGACACTGCCCGGGTCGGCCATGTTGCCGCCGTTGCGGCTGACCGTGGTGCGCACCTCGGCCGCGGCTCGGTTCTTGTTGTCGGTGAGGCACTCGATCATGATGGCGACACCGTTGGCGGCGTAGCCCTCATACATGATCGTGGTGTAGTCGACGGCTTCACCGGACAGCCCGGCGCCGCGCTTGACGGCGCGGTCGATGTTGTCGTTGGGGACCGAGGTCTTCTTGGCCTTCTGGATGGCGTCGACGAGCGTCGGGTTGCCAGACAGGTCCGCTCCGCCCATACGGGCAGCGACCTCGATGTTCTTGATCAGCTTGGCGAAAGCCTTCGCCCGACGCGAGTCGGTGACAGCCTTCTGGTGCTTGGTGGTCGCCCACTTGGAATGCCCGGACATGAATCTCCCGATTTTCGTTGCGTTGTCGTTGCGCTAACTCGTGCGACGCGCTTGGGGCGTCGTCTGCAGGCACCGCGACCGTTCCGACCGCTCAGTGCGTTCTCAGTCTAGCCCGGGCACCCTCTGACCGCCCTTCGGCTCACCGGGTGGTGGGCACGCCGAGTATCTTGTGCAGGGTGCGCAGGTTGCGGTTCGTGGTGGTGGATTTGTACCGGGGTTTGGCTGCCAGGACGCTGAAGGGGCTCTTGATGCCCACAGCCCGACGCACCTGCCAGTACAGGAGTCCGTCGCCGGGTAGAACGCTCTCGTCGGCCGGATCGAGCTGGGGCGCGCTGACCAGGAGCTCGTCGAGCCTGGCCGGGTCTGAGCCGAAGAGGATGTACGAGTGCCAGCCGTCCCGGTCGTCGAACGGGTAGCCGTCGACGGCTACGACGAGGTCGTCTCTGCTGAGCAGCACCACGAACGCCGTGTATCCGAATCGCTCGGACAGGGCTCGTTCCATGCCCGTCTTGACGGCGGCGGCATCAGGCTCGTCGCTCGTGAAGAGCACATTGCCGCTGGCCAGGATGGTCGTGACACCGCTGTGGCCGAGCCTGCTGACCGTTTCGGCCAGGTCGGCCATCTTGATGGTGATGCCGCCGACGTTGATGCCGCGCAACAGGGCGACGTATCTCATGCGCTGGCCTGGGTCATGCCCCCATTGTGCCGGACTGTGTGGTGCAGCCGGGCTAGGCGCCGAAACCGGCCGTCTGCACCTTCTGCAGGAAGTACTCGTGGAAGCGGTACTCCCCCGTGATCTCCGGGTGGAAGGACGTGCCGAGCAGGTTGCCTTGTTCGACGGCCACGCATCGACCGTCGGCGATCGTCGCCAACGCCGTGGCGCGCGATCCGACGGTCTCGACCACCGGGGCGCGGATGAAGACGGCGTGCACTGGGGTCTCGCCGAGGGCCGGTACGTCCAGGTCGGTCTCGAACGAGGCGGTCTGCGAGCCGAACGCGTTGCGGCGCACGCTGATGTCCAGGCCGCCGATGCTCTGCTGGCCCGAGATGCCGTCCAACACGTTGTCGGCCAGCATGATCAGTCCCGCGCAGGTGCCGTAGACCGGCATCCCGCCCTGGACGGCCGCTCGCAGGGGGTCGGCGAGGCCGAACATGCGAGTCAGCTTGTCCATCACGCTGGACTCGCCGCCCGGGATCACCAGGCCGGTGACGCTGGCCAGTTCCTCCGGGCGGCGCACGAGAGTGACCTCGGTGCCGAGCGAGCGCAGAACGTCGGCATGCTCGCGAAAGTCGCCCTGAAGGGCGAGTACTCCAACGCTCATGAAGCGGGTGTTACCAGCCGCGCTCGGAGAGGCGGTGCGGTGCGGCAAGGTCGGACACGTTGATGCCGACCATGGCTTCGCCGAGTCCCCGCGAGACATCCGCGATGATCTTGGCGTCGTCGTAGAAGGCGACGGCCTTGACGATGGCGTTGGCGCGTTCCTGCGGGTTGCCGGACTTGAAGATGCCCGAACCCACGAAGACGCCGTCGGCGCCGAGCTGCATCATCATGGCCGCGTCGGCCGGGGTGGCCACGCCGCCGGCGGTGAACAGCACGACGGGCAGCTTGCCGGTCGCGGCGATCTCGGCGACGAGTTCGTACGGGGCCTGCAGGTCCTTGGCGGCCACGTACAGCTCGTCCTTGGTGAGCGAGGACAGCCGGGCGATCTCGCCCTTGATGGTGCGGATGTGCTTGGTGGCCTCAGAGACGTCGCCGGTGCCGGCCTCGCCCTTGGAGCGGATCATCGCGGCGCCCTCGGTGATGCGACGCAGCGCCTCGCCCAGGTTGGTGGCACCGCAGACGAACGGAATCGTGAAGTTCCACTTGTCGATGTGGTTGACGTAGTCGGCGGGGCTCAGCACCTCTGACTCGTCGATGTAGTCGACCTCGAGGGCCTGCAGCACCTGGGCCTCGACGAAGTGGCCGATGCGGGCCTTCGCCATAACCGGGATGGAGACCTCGGCGCGGATGCTGTCGATCAGGTCGGGGTCGCTCATGCGGGCGACACCACCCTGGGAGCGGATGTCGGCCGGGACGCGCTCGAGCGCCATGACGGCGACGGCGCCGGCGTCTTCGGCGATGCGGGCCTGCTCGGCGTTGACGACGTCCATGATGACGCCGCCCTTCAGCATCTCAGCGAGTCCGCGCTTGACGCGGCTCGAGCCGAACTGTGCGGCGCTGTCGACCTGCTCGGGGGAAGTGGTGTCAGTCATAGCTACGATTCTATTCCTTGCGTCTGGTGCCGCTGGTCGGGGCGAGGGGCACGGGTGATGAGAACTGGGTCAAGAGACGGGTGTTACTGCAAGCCGTGCCAGCGAGGTGGGAAAGCGAGGGTCAGACGGTGGAAACCGGCCAACCCTCCGCGACCTCGCGGCGCACCTCGCCGAGCAGCTTCGGGATTGCCTTGGTGCCGGCGATGATCGGGAAGAAGTTCGAGTCGAGCGCCCACCGCGGCACGATGTGCTGGTGCAGGTGCTCGGCGATCCCGGCGCCCGCGATGCGGCCCTGGTTCATTCCGAGGTTGAACCCGTCGCAGCCCGAGGTGGCCTTGAGCACCCGCATTGCCACCTGGGTCAGGCTACCGATCTCGGCGACTTCCTCCGGGGTGGCTTCGTCATACGTCGCAACATGCCGGTAGGGGCAGACCAGCAGGTGGCCGCTGTTGTACGGGAACAGGTTCAGCAGCACGTAGGCGTACTTCCCGCGAGCCACGATGAGAGCCTTCTCGTCGTCCATCGACGGTGCGATGCAGAACGGGCAGTCGTCGGGGTGCGGCTGCTGACCGTCTTGGATGTAGACCATCCGGTGGGGCGTCCACAGTCGCTGGAAGGCGTCCGGAACGGCGGCGAAGTCGCCCGAATTCTCCACCTGGACGCCCTCGACGAAGTCCTGCGGGCTGCCGGACAGGCGGTCCCAGGGCGTGTCTCGCGGCGCGTCCTTCTCGGGACCCGCCGGAGTGGCTTCGGTCACCGTCAGGCCTGGCCCGCGCCGGCCGCAACGACCAGGGCGACGGGTGCGCCTTCCTGGGCGAAGTCGGCGGCGCCGTTGACCTGCGCGCGGGTGGTGATGGACGCGATGATCCGGCGGATGGCGTCGTCGACGGGAACCCCGTTTTCCTGGGTGCCGTCACGGAACCGGAAGCTGACCGCGCCGTTCGCGCGGTCATCCTCACCGACGATGAGCTGGAACGGGATCCTCTGCAGGGTGGCGTTGCGGATCTTCTTCTGCATCCGGTCGCTGGACGAGTCGAGTTCGACCCGGACGCCCGCCGTCTTGAGCTTGGCCAGGACTTCCCAGAGGAAGTCCTCGTACTGCTCGGACACTGGGATGCCGATGACCTGCACCGGCGAGAGCCAGACCGGGAACGCACCGGCGTAGTGCTCGAGCAGGATGGCGAAGAACCGCTCGATCGACCCGAGCAGGGCGCGGTGGATCATGACCGGCTGCTGGCGACTGCCGTCGGGCGCCGTGTACTCCAGGTCGAACAGTTCCGGCTGGTTGAAGTCGAGTTGCACCGTCGACAGCTGCCAGGTGCGGCCGATGGCGTCCCGTGCCTGCACCGAGATCTTCGGACCATAAAAGGCCGCTCCACCCGGATCCGCCACGAGTTCGAGTCCCGAATCCTCGCCGACCTGGCGGAGGGTGTCGGTCGCGGCCTCCCACTGCTCGTCAGTACCGACGGACTTCTTGGGATCGCGGGTCGACAGTTCCAGGTAGAAATCGGTGAGGCCGTAACCACGGAGGGTCTCGAAGACGAACTCGAGCTGGCTGGTGACCTCGGCTTTGACCTGGTCCTGGGTGACGTAGATGTGAGCATCGTCCTGGGTGAGGCCTCTCACGCGAGTGAGGCCCTGCAGCGTGCCGCTCTTCTCATAGCGGTAGACGGTGCCGAACTCCGCCAGACGCAACGGAAGCTCGCGGTAGCTGCGGCCGCGGGCTTTGAAGATGAGGTTGTGCATTGGGCAGTTCATGGGCTTCAGGTAGTAGTCCTGGCCCTGGCGGGTGACGTGGCCCTCGGCGTCGACCTCTTCGTCAAGGTGCATGGGCGGGAACATGCCCTCGCGGTACCAGTTGAGGTGCTGGCTGGTCTCGAACAGGTGGCCCTTGGTGATGTGGGGGGTGTTGACCAGGTCGTAGCCGTTCGCGAGCAGGCGCTCGCGCATGAAGTTCTCAATCTCCGAACGGATGATGCCGCCCTTGGGGTGGAAGACAGCCAGGCCGGAGCCGATCTCTTCGGGGAAGGAGAACAGGTCCAGTTCCTGACCGAGCTTGCGATGGTCGCGCTTGGCGGCCTCTTCCAGGCGGGCCTTGTAGGCGCGCAGTTCGTCCTTGGTGGGCCAGGCGGTGCCGTAGATGCGCTGCAGCTGCGGGTTCTTCTCCGAACCGCGCCAGTACGCTGCGGCCAGGCGGGTGAGCGAGTAGCCGTTGCCGATCATGCGGGTGTTGGGCAGGTGCGGACCGCGGCAGAGGTCCTTCCACACGGTCTCACCGGTCTTGGGGTCGACGTTGTCGTAGATGGTCAGTTCCGCGCCGCCGACCTCGACGGACTCGTTGTCGCCATCGGGGGTCGGGTCGTCTCCCGCCCCGCCCTTCAGGCCGATGAGTTCCAGTTTGTACGGCTCTGCCGCGAGTTCGGCGCGGGCCTCGTCATCGGTCACGACGCGGCGCACGAAGCGCTGGCCCTGACGGATGATGCGGTCCATGGCCTTCTCGAGCGACTTGATGTCTTCGGGGGTGAACGGTTCGGCCACGTCGAAGTCGTAGTAGAAGCCGTCGGTGACGAATGGGCCGATGCCCAAGCGCGCCGCGGGGTTCACGGTCTGCACGGCCTGAGCGAGCACGTGAGCAGCCGAGTGGCGGAGGATGTTGAGGCCATCGGGTGAGTCGATTGTCACCGGGGTGACGTCATCCGTTTCGGTCACCGCAGTGGCGAGGTCCCTGAGCTCGCCGTTGACGCGCATGGCGACAACGGATCGGTCGGTGAAAAGCTCAAAACCGTCAACCACGTGTATTACTCCCTTGAGTTGCGAACCCTTCAACTTTAGCGGGCGCCGGTGGGCTCAGTGACGGGCCGCGGGCACAGAAAAGCGCTGCCGGCGATGCCCGTGTGGACTCTGCCGACAGCGCTTGGCTGTACTGCCTCTTGTGCTACCCGGTGGGCGATACTGGGATCGAACCAGTGACCTCTTCCGTGTCAGGGAAGCGCGCTACCGCTGCGCCAATCGCCCAGGACCGCGGATGGTACTCACGGGCTGGAGGTGGATACGGGATTCGAACCCGTGTAGACGGCTTTGCAGGCCGTTGCCTCGCCTCTCGGCCAATCCACCGTGTTCTTTGTTACCTGTATACCCAAAGAAAATCGGCCTCTCGGCCGATTCACTTCGAGCGGATGACGAGATTCGAACTCGCGACCCTCACCTTGGCAAGGTGATGCGCTACCACTGCGCCACATCCGCAACTGCTCGCATTTCTGCGTGCTTGGAAGACTCTACTCGATCCTGGGGACCTCGTGTGCACATCACGCGCCAGTGGGCGCCGAGCCCGGTCGAAATCACCCGCTGTGCCGCGGAATTACGCGGAAAAACAAAAAACCCCCGAGTTTATCGGGGGTTTTCTTCGGTGCTTCTCGTGCTTGGTGTTGTCATTGCTCTGTGGGCGATACTGGGATCGAACCAGTGACCTCTTCCGTGTCAGGGAAGCGCGCTACCGCTGCGCCAATCGCCCAGATCCTTCGCAGTGCAAAATGCACACCGTTCTGGTTGGAGGTGGATACGGGATTCGAACCCGTGTATACGGCTTTGCAGGCCGCTGCCTCGCCTCTCGGCCAATCCACCGTGCTTGATGCCGTATTCACTACAACCGTGCTGGGTTTACTACCAAAGAGAATCGGCCTTTCGGCCGATTCAATTCGAGCGGATGACGAGATTCGAACTCGCGACCCTCACCTTGGCAAGGTGATGCGCTACCACTGCGCCACATCCGCAACTGCTCGCATTTCTGCGTGCGTTGAAGACTCTAGCCGATAGTGCGAGACAAATTCAAACCGAGCGATTGCCGCGTGTCGCGGCCCCTCGATGTGCGCTCAGGCCCCGGTCTGGTCTAGTATCAGATGTCGCAGTCGAGAGGTTTTCGAGTGTGGTTCGGGCGATTGGCGCAGTTGGTAGCGCGCTTCCTTCACACGGAAGAGGTCGTGGGTTCGAGTCCCGCATCGCCCACCGAAACGGCCCCCGGAGAACCCGGGGGCCTCGTTGGTTAACGATGGGAATTCGGTCCGGAACAGGCTGGCCGGCGCGGTGGACTCAGCGTTAGTTCGGCGCGGCCCCGCCCTAGCTTGACTCCCCAGCGCCCACCGGTGTCGAAGCGAACAGCACTCTGTCGCTGGCCACGAGGTCGTCGAGGGTCAATACCCGCTGGAGATCGTGCCCGGCGGCCAGGGCAAGGCGCAGTTGGTCATCGCTTTGGGGAGCGAGCCGGCCTTCCATGAATCCGCCCAGTGCCCGAATCGCGCAGGCGGTGAGCACCCCCTCGGGAGTGCCGCCGATCCCCATGGCCAAATCGATTCGCCCGCCGGGTGTGGCAGCGTCGATCGCGGCGGACACGTCGCCCTCCCCCGCGAGCACGACCCGTGCACCGACCCCGCGCAGTTCGGCCACGAGGCTCGCGTGCCGCGGTTTGTCGAGCACGGCTACGGTGATCTCGGTCACCGGCTTCCCGAGCGCTTCGGCCAGCCGGCGCACGTTCTGACTCGGGGTGGCCAGAAGGTCGAGGATGCCGCGGGCCGGCGCCGAGGAGATGAGCTTGTCCATGTAGAACACGTCCCGGGGATCGAACAGCGTGCCGCGTGGGGCGAGGGCGATGACACAGACGGATCCTGGCAGCCCTTCCTGCACGAGTCGCGTGCCGTCGAGCGGGTCGACGGCAATGTCGCAGGCCGGTCCCTCGCCGGAGCCGAGTTCCTCGCCGTTGGCCAGCATCGGGGCTTCGTCCTTCTCCCCCTCCCCGATCACCACGTACCCGGCGAATGGCGCCGGCAGCAGTTCGGCGCGCATGGCGGCGACTGCCGCGGCATCCGCCGCATTCTTGTCACCGCGTCCGAACCAGACTTCGGCGGCCAGTGCCGCCGCGACCGTCGCCGCGCGTACCGCGGCGACCAGCTCCGCCGAATAGTGTTCGCCGCCGAGAACCGTACTGGTGCTGGTGCCGGTGCCGGTACCCGCACTCGGGCTTGTGCTCGGTGTGGCTGCGTCGGTCGTCGTGTTGCTGCTCATGGGACTCGATGGTACCCGCAGGGCCGGGCCCGCCAGCCGAGATAGTGTCAAGGGGTGATCAGAGAACACGCCATTCTCCCCGTGCGACCCGGCCGTGAAGACGCCTTCCTTGCTGCGTTCCAGACGGCCCGGCCGCTCATCGAGTCGATGCCCGGCTTCCGTGGGCTCAGCCTGTCCAGGTCGGTTGAGGATCCATCGACCTTCCTGCTGCTGGTGGACTGGGAACGGTTGGAGGACCACACCGAGGGGTTCAGGGGATCCCCTGAATACGCCGACTGGAGAGCGCTGCTGCACAGTTTTTACGACCCGTTCCCCGAGGTGCAGCACTTCATCTCCGTGCCCTGATCTGTGCCCTGATTCGGGCTGGCCGCTCCTCCACAGGCGGCCGGTTTGAGTACCTTTCCACACCCGGTTCTGCCGGGGTGGGAGTGTCGGTGGTCGGTGGGAATATCGGGGTATGAGCAGCCCCGCTGAGCAGTTCCCGACCGACCCGGAGGACCCGGAGGACCCGGGTCACGACGCCCGCGACCCGATGCCGACGCCCACGCGCAGGCGCACCGGCGCCGCCGCACCCTGCAGGAGCAGGCGCAGGCCACCCTCGCCCGGAAAGTCGCCTAAGCAAGAAAGGCCCGCTGGAGGATCGCGAAGGCGACCGCCGAACGTGCTCGCGCACTAGCGGAGCTGCAGCGGTGGAGCAGGGACCCTGCCACCGCGAAACCGCTCAACCCCGACTACGCCGCCGAGTCGGCCCGCGGACCGGTCCTCACCGACGCCGATGCGAGCCCGCGGAAGATCGCGGCGTGGGAAGACCAGGAAATCGCCCGCCGCACCATCACGACCGAGGTCGCCTGCTCGCTGCGCCTGGCCGATCGCACCGCGGAGAACCTGATCGGTGAATCCTCGATGTTCGCCGGCCCGACGACAGCCACCCTCACGGCGATGAGCCACGGCGACATCAGCTACCGGCACGGGCAGGTGCTGATGGAGCAACTCAGCTTCATCCCGCTTGCGGAAGCCGCCGCCTTCGAAGCCAAGTTGCTGCCGGTGGCGAAAGACCTCACCGTCGGCAAACTCGCCGTCAAGGCCCGGCGGATGCGGGAACGAGCGCACCCCGAGACCCTCACCACACGGACCACCGCCGCGATCGCCGAACGCGGGGCACCCAGATCTGCGCCGACGCGATGACCCACCCCGAGACCGTTGCCGTGCTCTCGGTCGGAAAAGAACACTACAAAGCCCCCGCCGACCTGCGCCGCTGGGTCGCCCTGCGCGACGGCACCTGCCGCTTCCCCGGCTGCACCAGACCCGCATCCCGCAGCGACCTCGACCACACCCTCGCCCGAGAACACGGCGGACCCACCGACTACGACAACCTGGCCCACCTCTGCCGCGCCCACCACCGACTCAAACCACCCTGGCTCCCACTCCCGAACGACCGGCAGCACCGGCCCGGCCACAGGCGAACGACCGGCCTGAAGATCCACCGTCCTTCTAGCGCTCCCCCAACCGTCTCGGAGGACGCGCAGCAGCGGGCACTTGCTAATTCGGCAATTCTGTTTGTCAATCTTGTAGCGGCGCTTCAGCATGGTGATATGACCAGCAACGGCACGCCTCCCTCTATCCCCCGTCTTCCACATCCGCAGACACACGACGTCGTCATCATCGGCGGCGGCGCTGCCGGACTCAGCGCCGCAGTTGTGCTCGGGCGGGCACGACGTTCGGTGGTCGTCGTAGACAACGGACATCCGCGCAACGCGCCCGCCGAGGGCGTGCACAGCTTCCTCACCCGCGACGGCTTGCGCCCCGCCGAGCTGGTGCGCCTCGGCCAGGACGAGGCCCGCTCCTACGGCGTGGAGTTCGTCATGGGCCGGGCCGTCGACAGCCGACGCTCGGCGCAGGGCTTCACGGTGACCCTCGATGACGGCAGCACAGTGTCGGGGCACCGGCTGCTGGTAGCGACCGGGCTCGTCGATGAACTTCCCGATGTCCCCGGCCTCGCCGAGCGGTGGGGACGGGACGTGCTGCACTGCCCGTACTGCCATGGCTGGGAGGTCAGGGACCAGACCATCGGCATCCTCGGCACCGGGCCGAAGTCGGTTCACCAGGCGCTGCTCTTTCGCCAGTGGAGTAGGAACATCACTCTCTTTTTGCACGGCGACATGCTCGACGCCGACGGCACGATTTCCGAGCTGCACGGACCGACCGATGCAGAGTGGGAGCAACTCGCCGCCCGCGGCGTCAGCGTCGTGATCGGCCCGGTAGCGGGCCTCGACGTGCGGAACAAGGCCCTGGCCGGGGTTCGCCTGGCCAGCGGTCGCCTGTTCCCCCTGCAGGCGCTCGTGGTCGCCCCGACGTTCACGGCCCGCACCGACTTCCTCGCCGGGCTTGGGCTGGCCTCGACACTGCATCCGTTCGGCGTCGGCACCCAGTTGGACAGCGACGAGACCGGGCGCGTACTCAACGACGGTGCCGTGGTGCCCGGAGTCTGGGCGGCCGGTAACGCCACCAACCTGATGGCGCAGGTCGTCGTGTCCGCCGCCGCCGGACTCGGCGTTGCCACGATGATCAACTCCGACCTCATAGCGGCGGAGGTGGAGACCGCTGTGACGGCCTACCGCAGCCCGTTCTCGACCGCCAACGAGTCCCGCAACAGCGACTCGGTGCTCGGCGATCGCCGACACGGGGTTCATCCAGAGCACACACCGGCTCGGGAAGGACAGAGCCGATAACGTCCACGTCGGCCAGTCCAACGGGACTGCTGTGGTCGCTCTCGCGGCCGGTCAGTCCCTGGTGCCGAACCAGGTCGTGATTCCGGGTGAGTAGAGCACCGAATCCGGTGCCCGGGATCCTGCCAGCCCCGGGAAACCGGCCACCGAGAGCAGGCTGTCGTCCAGTGAGATCAGCTGCGCCGTGAACAGCCGCCACGGCTGGTGGTGGTTGCGCAGCCGGATGGTGCGGCCGCGGACCCGGGTGAACAGCGCCCAGCGCGCGGTGAGGAAGTCGGCCAGCGGATCCTCTACGACGGGCTGACCCGTCGATCGCACGACGATCTGAGTGCGCGCGTGCGCGGCGAGGTGGCGGGTGGACGAGTAGCGGTACTCGCCGGCCTCCACTTCCACCCGTGTGCGTGACCACATGTAGGGCAGCGCGAAGAGCGCGCGGGCGGCCAGCACCGCGGCGAGCCTGGACGCCTCGAGTGACACGAACACCACACCCCGCCGCCCGCGGTCGTCGACCGCGTAGAGACGCACATTGACCTCGACGAACGAGCCGAAATACGGGATCGGCGCGCTGCCGAACAGAGTGGCTCGGTCCAGGACGAACGGGATCAGGCCGACCCAGCTGGAGCCGTCGTAGACGTCGGGCCGGAGGCCCTCCGGGAGCAGTGGCGCCACCTGGTCGGCGTCGACCCGCCAATGCAGGAAAACCAGATCTGACCAGCGCTGACTGGCCGTCGCCCGGCCGACAAGCGGCGGGGCGACGGCCGTGATCGGCCAGGGTTCCGACACGGGGTGGCTAGACGGCGTCGGTGTGAACGGCGCCGCTGTGAACCGTGTCAGCGTCGGCAGATACCGGCACCTGTGCGGGCGCAAAACCGTCGCCGGCCTGGGCCCTCGCCAGTGCCGTACCGGCAGCGGTTCCACCGATCAGGCCGCCGAGCAGGTCCTTGATGCCCACGCCCATGGTGGAGTTGAGCACGGCATCGACCTCGGAGAAGCCGGAGGCGACGTTCTTGCTGAGCTGGCTCGCACCGTCGGTGGAGATCACCGTGAGCTGGTCGATGTTGCCCATCGGCGCGGCCAGCTCGTGCGCGATCTTCGGCAGCATCTCGACAAGGCGCAACTGGATGAGCGCCTCGGACTGCTCGGCCACGGCCTGGGCGCTGAGGCGGGTAGCCTCGGCCTCTGCCGAGCCGCGGGCCAGGATGGCGTCGGCGTTGGCCTGGCCCTCGGCCCGGATGGCCTCGGCGGACGCCACCCGGCTGTCGCGGTCGGCGTTGGCGGCCGCGACGCGGGCCTCGGCGGCTGCGGCTGCGGAGACCCGCACGCGGTACGCGTCGGCATCGGCCACGGCGTTGACCTCGGAGTCAAGCTCGGCCTTTCGCAGGCTGGCGCGACGCTTGGCGGTCAGCTCCTGCTCCTGAACGATGTTCTGCTGGGCCTTCGCCTCGGCTAGCGGCTTGGCCGCAGCGGCCTCGGCGGAGGCCTTGTCGGTGTCGAGCTGGAGCGCCGCCTTGCGCAGCGCCAGGGTGTTCTGGGCCTCGGCCACGGCCTGTTCGGCGATGATCGAAGCTTCCTGCGCTTCCCGGTTGGCCTGGTGCTCGGCCACCTCGGCCTGTCGGCGCACCTTGGCCTGTTCGGCACGACCCAGGTCGCGGATGTAGTCGTTGGCGTCGGTGATGCCCTTGATCTCGAACGAGTCGACGTCGACGCCCTGGTTGGCGAGGGATTCCCGGGCGGTGGCGAGCACCGACGTGCCGAGCTCATCACGCTTCTGGATGATGGTCATCACGTCGGTGGCGCCGATCGAGGACCGCAGGGAACCGCTGAGCACCTCCTGGGCGAAGTTGTCGATGTTCTTGTCCTGGCCGGTGAAACGCTGGGCAGCAGCGCGGATCGCGGTCGGGTCGTCGCCGACCTTGACGATCGCGACGGCTTCGACGGTGAGAGTGATTCCGTTGCGGTCCTGGGCGACAGCCGTGATCTCGATGGCCCGGCTGCGCAGGCTGATCTTGAACGCCTTCTGGAAGAAGGGGGTTATGAACACACCCTGGCCGTGAACCACACGCTGGCCGGACTCCTCGAGGGTGGCGCCGTCGACGATGGTCTTCTTGGACTTCTTGCCGGTGATGACGAGGGCTTCGTCCGGCCCGGCGTTCTTGTACACCGAGCGGGCGTAGACGAGCACGATCACACCCACCACAATGACGAGGAAGACGATACCGATAATCGGACTGAGGAGTTCTAACATGTGTACCTTCCGGTCCGCGCCAGGCGAACGTCACGTCGCGCAGCCAGAAGGGCCCCGCTCCCTCCACGTAGGCTAGCGCTCCCGCGCCCCGGCGTGCGGGGTCAGAAGGGTCGATTGTCTTCTCAGGCCAGCAATTTTGCCTTCGCCGCCGTGAACTCAGTGTCATTGAGCACCCCGGCATTGTGGAGTTGGGACAGCTGGTTCAGCTGGTCGAGCAGGGCGGAATCTCCCGAGGCCGGCGGCGCAGCCGCCTGCTGCTGCTGCTGCTGGGCGTCGTACTCGGCCTGGGCTTGGGCATCGGCCTGTGCCTGGGCATCGGCATCGGCCTGTGCCTGTGCGTCCTGGGCCCTGCCCTGCTGCCGCCGCTGCACATTGCCGCTCACGGCTGTGGCGGTGCCGGCGACGACCGCTGTTCGCGCGGCCATGCCCAGGAGTCCGGGGCGACCCCGTCGAAGTGGTGACATGATCTGGTCCTTACTGTTCGTGGATGGCTGTTCGTGGATGGCTGTTCGTGGATGACTGTTCGTGGATGAACGCGTCGATGGCTCTGGTTTGGTGCGGATCCGATGTCGGCGAGGTCAAACCGCGGCGTCGAGTACCGCGTTCACGACGGCCGCGGGAATCCGCTCCTGATGGAGCACCGCTCCCCCCGATGCCGACAGTACGGAAGCGAAGTGCCGGGCCCAGGTCAGTTCCACGACCAGAACCGCGGCTGAGGTACCAGGCGGCAGGTCCACCGCGAGTTCCTCGACATCGTCCAGTCCGGCGAGGCCGAGTTCTCCCAGTGCCAGGTCCGGCAATTGCGCCTTCTCGGGCAGATCTTCCACCTCGACGATCCGCAGGTCGCCCTCGACGCTGCGAGAGACGAAGATCAGGTCGAGGAGGGTGACTGTCTTCTCATCGATCAGGGCTCGCAGTGCCTCGCTCAGAGCGGCACCCGGCCTCTCGCCGTCAAAGGAGATCAGGAGAATCTCCACGGGTCCGTACGTGAATTCCGCCATCGAGTGTCCCTTCGTCAAACGTGCGGGCAGACGCACCGCCACCCGGTTCGGGCTCAGTGTCGCCGTGCACCCCCGGGGTCGAGTCACCCGGAAAGGGTGAATCTGGACCTGACCCGGTCAGAGCAGCCCGCGATCCTGGGCGATCGCCACCGCGTCCGCCCGGTTCGTGGCCTCGAGCTTCTGGTAGATGTTGCGCAGGTGGGTCTTCACGGTGTTGGGGCTGACGTTGCGCTTGCCCGCGATGTCTGCCACGGACTGGTGGAACGGCAGCTCCCGCAGGATCTCTCGCTCTCGTTGGGTGAGCGCAGGACTGTTCCGGCCGTGGTCGAGCGCGGGCGGACGCTCGTGCAGGTGCAGCGCGTCAGCAGCGCGGAGAATGTGCCGGGCGAAGTCGTCGAGATCACCGAGTCGGCCGAGGCGACCGCGGATGAGAGCGGTGCCCTGCCCACCGACGGCCAGGAATGCCCGTTCACAGCCGATCCTGCTCGCGAGCCGCAGGGCTCGAAGCAGCCGGGCGTCCGCCTCGACGTGTCGGCCTGACACATCCGCCACATGGGCCAGAGCGATCCAGGCGCTGACGATCGTCGCACCGCGCCATGCGGTGCGTTCCTCGAGGGCCGCTCCGCGAAGCCGTTCCTCAGCGGGATGGCCGGCCCTGGTGGGTGGGACGAGGAGGAACCTGATCAGCAGCGACTCCAGAGAGTTCTCCCCCAGCGCCCGTTCGATCAGGCGAACAACCAACTGGGTTTCCAGCCGTCCGTCCAGTGCGCCGCTCAGTTCGATCAAGGGTATGCAGCACAGGCTCAGGGCCCGCGGATGCTCAGTGCCGACCTCACGCATCAGAAGCATCAACCTGTCGAGGGCCTGGCGTGAACGTACCGCGCTGTCCAGCTGGCTCAAGAGCAACAGCACCTCTGCGGGTACGCTGATGCCGGCATCAGAGCCCCTGTCCTCTCGTGCTGCCAAGGCCTCAAGAATTACCGGGTCAACCGGCTGGCAGGCTTCGTACCGGTGAATCATCGCGTAGAGCAGCGCCCTGCCGGCGGCGTGGTCGACGGGCCGCTCGGCTCCCACGAGAGCTCCCATCTCTGACGCCGTCGTGGCCATCTGGGCTTCGAGCATCGCCACGTGCACCCAGTTGCCGGCATGCCCCGCCGCCGTCGCCGCCAGGTCACAGGCCAACAGGAACAACCAGTCCAAACCCACGTCCCTGGCCGAGTCCGCAACCTCTCTGAGAATGTCCTCCGCTGGACCGGGCTCACCGAGCTTGTCCCGGCAGCGGCCCTGGGCCGTTGCGGCTAACAGGTCGACGGCCAGGACCTGCCGCGCGGCCGATGGCGCATCGCCCTGCAGGGCTGCCAAACGATTCTCGATGTCGGGCCGCTCAGTAGCGTGGAACGCCTGCAGAATGGCGACCACAAACGTCCATCGAGTCGAGCTCGCATCGGTGCGGTCATGCTCGGGAAAGTCCCGGGCGGCCGCAGCGGCGGCCACCAGGAGTTGCTGCACCCGCCGCCGGGCAGGGACGTACGGGGGCTCGAGGAGCAGTCGCAGGCACAGTGTCGCGGTGGACACCACGCGGCCCTCGATCTCGTCCAGGGCGCGACCCACAAGATCCGTCGCACCGGACAGGACCAGCACGAGGCCGAACCGTTCGAGCAACGCGCCCACGAGCTCTGGATCGTGCGCCACAAGCGACTGCTCTACCGCTGCCGGCGCGCAGGCCCGGTCCGCGAACCACTGACAGGCCAGGAGATGCCTGGCGGTCGCGGCGCCGGCGTCCAACCTACGTCCCTCTCCCTGCAGGTATGCGAGCAGGATCGGGTGATATCGGTAGCCGGCCCCGCCCGGCGCAGCAGGCTCCCGCCCGATCAGCATGTTGTGGCGGGCCAGCCGCTCGAGCACCTCGCCCGCATCGGCGCGCTCTGTCACGGCCACCGCCAAGTCGAGAGGCACCACCTCGCTCAGCGCTGACGCCAACAGGACCTCCCGATCGCCGGTGTCCAGGCCCGTGACCACCTCGGCCGCAAGATAGTCCGCCACCGCCGGGTTGTCGCCGTCGAAGCGACTGAGGTCCAGCGCGGCTCCCTCGGATTCTCGCCAGGTGAGAGCGAGCGCAAGGCCGGTTGCCCAGCCGCCGGTCCGGCGCCTGAGGATGGCACCGTCCTCGGCGGGCAGGTCGATATGGTGCTGCGCCGCCAGGTTGAAGGTCTCCTCGAGCGTGAAGGCCAGGCTGTCCCCGGCGCACTCGATGAGCACGCCGGCGGCCTCCAGCGGCGCTATCCCCGCCACGGGCCGGTGACGGCCGGACACGACGATGCGGACCCCCGGGGACATATCGACCAGCGCCTCGAGGATGCCATCAAGATTCGTGCGGTTCGGGGACGACGGCCGCTCGGCAAGGTGCAGGTCGTCGACGAACACGAACGTCCGGCCCGGCCCGGAGGCGTCAGGTCCGTCTCCGCCCGCCAGCAGCCGCTGCCGGATCTCGTCAGGGTCCCTGGCGTCGCGGAGCGCGGCGCCGTTGAACCACCGCACAGTCTGGGTCTCAGCTCTGAGCCGCCGCGCCCAGCCCGCCATCAGCGTGGTTTTGCCCGACCCCGCGGAGTCCCAGAGGACGAGGACCCTGGCGTCAGGCCCGGTCAGCCGCTCAAGCACAGAATCCAGTCGGGGGCGGTGCAGGTACCACGCCGGTTCGGCAGCGAGCCCGGCGGGCAACGGGGAGGCCTGCGGTATCGCGAGCTCCACAGCTGGGGACAGGGCCGGGGACAGGCTTGACACGGCCGACGCGATTGGAGCTGCCGGCGTGCGGGGCGGGGCGGGATTCAGAGGCGGGACCGGAGTGAGTGGGGGGGCCATCGGGAAACGTCCTCGATTTGCATCCATTGCGCTACGTCAGCCACAACATCAGCCGCGGCGACAGGAATAGTGGCGCAGCAGCTGCGTGGGACATGGCTACCCCGTCAAGGCCCCGGCGAACCGGGACCTTGACGGAGTTCTCGCGGTGTTCGGGTCACCGCCAGTGAGGTGATAATGCCGCGGTGGCCGGGCCTGGTCAAGGGGCGGCCCGACTCGCTGGTGCAACACCGAGCGCGGTCAGCGCCAGCCGTACCGAGTCCGCAGCGCCCGCTCGATCATCCGGTACCGTGCGGCATCCACGACGGTTCCTTCACGGCGGACCCCGCCCTGGTGCACCTGGAACACCCGGGCGAGCCCCGCCCAGCTCGGCCGCCGTGCGGGATCCCACGGCCCCTCACCGAGCGGCAGGTAGTCCGCGTTGCCTGAACGGTCAGTGCTCGTCAGCTGCACCGCCAGCATGTTGCCCTCGGACAGCGTCGCCATGACGACCACCGGCCGGTCTTTACCCCGACCGTCCAGTTCCTCGTAGGGAACCCACGTCCAGACGATCTCGCCCGGGTCCAGGGCGCCGTCGGTTTCGGGCGCATAGCCCCAGCCCGCGCGTCGCACCGTCGTCGGATCGAGTTCGATCGTGGCGTCAGGACCGGATTGGCCGGGGGCGGTTCCCGTGCGCGGCACTCCGACGGTCCGGGAGCCGAAGAGGGCAGACCGAAGGGCGGTGAGGAGGTGCCGAGTGCGGAACACACCCGAACACTACCCCACCGCCCTGGTCCCCCAGATGCCTCAGCTCTGCTGCCTCAGTGGTCTGTTGTCCAAGCGCTAGACATTGGCGAGGGCGTAGCCCTCTTCGCCGTGCACCGAGGTGTCGATGCCGGCAACTTCGTCTTCATTCTTGACCCTGAAGCCGATGGTCTTCTCGATGGCGAGACCGAGCAGGTAGGCGACGACGAACGAGTAGACGAGGACCGCGAAGGCCGCGATGGCCTGGACCGTGAGCTGGCCGAGGTCGCCACCGACGAAGAGGCCGGTGCCGATCGCGAAGAAGCCCAGGTACAGGGTGCCGATGAGGCCACCGACGAGGTGGATGCCCACGACGTCGAGCGAGTCATCGAAGCCGAAGGTGAACTTCATCTCGATGGCCATGGCGCAGACGGCACCGGCGACGACACCGAGGAGCAGGGCCCAACCGGGTTCGAGATTGGCGCAGGCCGGTGTGATGGCGACGAGGCCGGCGACGGCACCGGATGCGGCGCCGACCGACGTGGCCTTGCCGTCCTTGATCTTTTCGACGATGAGCCAGCCAAGGATGGCGGCGGCGGTCGCACCGAGGGTGTTGACCACGATCAGGCCGACGTTGGCGAGGCCGTTCAGCCACTCCGCCCCGGCGTTGAAGCCGAACCAGCCGAACCACAGGATCGAGGCACCGAGCAGAACCAGCGGCACGTTGTGCGGCTTGGTGATGCCCTTCTGGAAGCCGATCCGCTTGCCGAGGACGAGGGCAAGGGCCAGGGCAGCAGCGCCGGCGTTGATGTGCACGGCGGTACCGCCGGCGTAGTCGATGACGCCGGGCAGGCCGAGGGTCTCGCCGAGGCTCATGATCCAGCCGCCGCCCCAGACCCAGGCCGCGACCGGGAAATAGACCAGGGTGGCCCAGACACCGGCGAAGATCATCCAGGAACCGAACTTGGCGCGGTCGGCCACGGCTCCGGAGATCAGGGCGACGGTGATGATCGCGAAGGTCGCCCCGTAGGTGGCACCAAGGAGATCGAGGTTGCCGGTCTCACCCGTGGCCAGTGACCCGAGTCCGAAGTCGCTGAACGGGTTGCCCGCGAACTGGCTGGCTCCGTCGACCACGCTCATGTTGAATCCGTACAGGATCCAGAGGACGGTGATCAGCCCGAGTGCGCCGAAGCTCATCATCATCATGCTGACGACGCTCTTGGCCTTGACCAGGCCGCCATAGAAGAACGCGACTCCCGGAGTCATGAACAGAACCAGCGCGGTTGCCGTCAACCCCCATGCAATGCTGCCAGTGTCCATCATCTGTCCTCACACCTAGTTAGCCGGAGTACCGCGAAAGCCGCAGACGAGTGTGCCGGGCAGTCCTGGGTACGCAACTCAGTCTCCGACCCAGACGTTTCACCAGCCGTACCGTCGTGTTTCGGGGAGGTTACGCAATCGGCGAGAACGTTAAGAGCGTGTTTCGCTGCAGCCCGCTCACTCCGCGTGCGGCGGCAGCTCGCCCGTGGTGAGAGCCACCATCCGGGACTGGGAGCGTTGATACTTCTTGCGGTAGCCGCCCTCCAGCATCTCGGCATCGAAGACGTCGTGTAGCGGCAGTCCGCTGGCGATGATCGGGATCTCGGCGTCGTAGACCCGGTCGATGAAGGCCACAAGGCGCAACGCATCGGTCTGGTCGGTGAGCAGGTAGACGTTGCGCAGGGCGATCACGTCGACGTCGGCGATCATCTTGATGTACTTCGACGGATGCACGGTGCTGAGATGGCGCATCAGCGCACCGAAATCGTCACACGTCACCCTGGAGCCCCGCTCGATGAGTGCCTCGTTCAGGCGGTCGAACTCCTCGGGCAGAACGGCCTCGGCGTGCCCGGACGCATCCCGGCGGCGGTAGTCGAGGCCGTCGATGCGCACGGTCTCGAAGTTCGCGGACATGGCCTGAATCTCTCGCAGGAAGTCAGCTGCCGCGAACCGGCCCTCGCCGAGCGAGTTCGGCGGGGTGTTGGAGGTGGCGGCGACCCGGGTGCCGGAGGCGATCAGCTCGCCCAGCAGCCGAGTCATCAGCATGGTGTCCCCCGGATCGTCGAGCTCGAACTCGTCAATGCAGATGAGCTTCGCGCCGGAGAGCTGGGTCACGGTCTCGGCATAGCCCAGGGCGCCGACCAGCGCCGTGTACTCGATGAAGGTGCCGAAATACTTGGGACCGGGTGCGCCGTGCCAGAGCGCTGCCAGCAGGTGGGTCTTGCCGACGCCGAAGCCGCCGTCGAGGTAGATGCCGGGCAAATCGGCCTTGGCCTTGCGGGTGCGGGAGAAGAAACCGCCCGGTCGGGCCCGCCACGCTGCGAAGGTGTTCAGCCGCTCCACCGCCTCGAGCTGGGACGGATAGTCCAGGTCAGGGCGGTAGGACTCGAATGAGGCGTGTTCGAATTGCGGTGGCGGCACCAGCTCCGAGACGATCTCCGCACCGGTGATGGATGGCGACCTGTCGACGAGTCGAAGGGGCAACTTTTGGGTCGCACTGACCATGTTTGACATCCGGTTCCTGTCTGTCCCCGACATCCTGGTGGAATTTCGGTGTGGGGTTCTGCCTTGTACCTTGGAGACCTGCGCGCAGGTTGTCCACCAGCCTAAATGCACGCACACCAGGGCCGCGCCGTCGTCCAGGTTCACGAGCCCTCCGGGAGGAAACCATGACCGTCGAAACAGATCCGTCAGCCACGTTCGCGGCGTACGCGCATCCCGAACGCCTGGTGTCAACCGACTGGCTGCAGGCCCACCTCGGCGACCCCGGCCTGGTCGTGGTCGAATCCGACGAAGACGTCATTCTGTACGAGACCGGCCACGTTCCCGGCGCAGTCAAGATCGACTGGCACACCGACCTCAACGACCCCGTGGAGCGCGACTACATCGACGGGGCCGGCTTCGCCGCCCTGCTGGGCCGCAAGGGCATCAGCCGCGACAGCACCGTGGTGATTTACGGAGACAAGAGCAACTGGTGGGCGGCATATGCCCTCTGGGTGTTCACCCTGTTCGGCCACGACGACGTGCGCCTGCTCAACGGCGGCCGGGCGAAGTGGATCGCCGAGGGCCGCGAACTGAGCACGGACCGCGAGGCGGCCGAACCGGCCGAATACCCTGTCGTCGAGCGGGCAGACGCCCCCATCCGCGCGTTCAAGGACGACGTTCTCGCCCACTTCGGCCACCCGCTCATCGACGTGCGCTCGCCCGAGGAATACAGCGGCGAACGCACCACCGCGCCCGCCTACCCCGAGGAGGGATCCCTCCGGGCCGGCCACATCCCTTCGGCGGTGTCGGTGCCGTGGGCCCGTGCCGCGGCCGAGGACGCCACTTTCCGGCCCCGTGCCGAGCTCGACGCCATCTACCGCGACGATGCCGGGATCACCGGCGACGAGCCCGTGATCGCCTACTGCCGCATCGGCGAGCGATCCAGCCACACCTGGTTCGTGCTGACCCACCTGCTCGGACTCGAGAACGTACGCAACTACGACGGTTCCTGGACAGAGTGGGGCAGCGCGGTACGGGTCCCGATCGTGCAGGGCACAGCCCCCGGAACCGCCCCGGAACCCCGATGAGCACCGTCGACCTTCCCAGCCAGCTTGCCGAGATCCGCGAGGATTTCCTCGCGCTCGAACAACCGGATCGCCTGATGCTGCTGCTGGAGTTCTCCAACGAGCTGCCGGACCTTCCCGAGAAGTACCGGGACCATCCCGACCTGTTCGAACGTGTCGTGGAGTGCCAGTCGCCGGTGTTCATTTTCGTCGAGGTTGACGACGACCGTTCCGTACACCTTTATGCCACGGCGCCTGCGGAGTCGCCCACAACCCGGGGCTTCGCCTCGATCCTCGCTCAGGGCCTGGACGGCCTCAGCGTCGACGAGGTCCTGGCCGTTCCGGATGACTATCCGCAGTCGATCGGCCTCACCCAGGCCGTTTCGCCGCTCCGGCTGCGTGGCATGACCGCCATGCTGGGTCGAACCAAGCGTCAGCTGCGCGAACGGCAGGCCGCCCTGGGCTAGCGTGGCCTGCGCCCGCCGAGGGCCGAGGCCTACCGGTCGCCGGTGTATCCGGCCGCCGTCACGGCGGGGTGTGCCGACCCGAGCGTGCCGAGCCAGCCGAGGATGGCAGCGTTCCAGGCGGCCGGATCGTAGTTCCACAGTTTGGTGTGCCTGGCCACCTCGAACGGCACCAGGGTGACGATGTCGGGTCGCCGTTCGGCCAGGGCTCGGGACGGTGCTGACGGCACGTAGCCGTCGTCGTCGCTGTGCAGGATGAGAATCGGCAGGCTCAGGTCGTTCGCCCGGGACACGAAGTCCAGTCGGGGGAAGTCGATGGGGAGATGCATCCCCGTGACCATTCGTCCCCAGGGGCGCCCCATCACCACCAGTGCACCGCGCACCACCGCCCTCGGCAGCCGGAGGGTGAGCGCCTGGTAGGCCACAACATCCGCCCAGTCGATCACGGGCGAATCGAGCACGATGCCGGTGAGCCGACCGTCGTGCTTCGCGCGGGTAGCCGCCTGCAGGGCGATCGCCCCGCCCATCGACCAGCCCATCAGCACGATCTGGGTCGCTCCGTTCTCCACGGCGAACTGGATGGCGGCCTCAACGTCCCGCCATTCGGTGTCGCCGAGCCCAAACCGGCCGTCGGCGCTCGGCGGCGCCTCACCATCGTTGCGATAGGAGACCAGCAGACAGGTGTAACCGGCGGCGTTGAACACGGGAACGGCCCGAAGCGTCTCGTGCCGACGGACCCCACGGCCGTGCACCTGGATCACCCAGCGCCCGGAGGGTTCTGACGCGGGGATCAGCCAGGCGGGAGCATCACCCAGCTCGGTCGGCACCGTCACGTTGGAGAACTCGAGCCCGAGGTCCCACGGCCCGAGGAAGGAATAGCCGCCCAGCCGTCCCGATGTCACCGAGCCGAGGTCACCGAAGTCCACGGTCAGGATGCGGCGGGTCACGGTCTTCGCCGCGCGAGACTCGATGGCACCCAGGCGCGCGTGTCCGGAGTCACCGGCGAACCAGAAACTGTAATCACCGGGAAGGACCGCGTCCTTGGTCGCTTCGAGGGTGATGGTGCCGGCGTCGAGGTCGACGTCGAACACCCTCGTATCGTCGGCGCGTTTGGTGGGCGGGGTCACGATGCGGCGCGCCATGACACCGGCCAGCAAACCGACCGCCAGAGCTGCGGCGGCACTCACCGCAACGGCGCCGCCCGCGATCACCAGCCCCGCCGACGCCAGGCCGCGCGTGGATTCCGCTCGTGTACCGATCCCTGTCATGCCTACCTCTTCGCTGTTCGGCGTGCCTCGCACCAGCCCCACGGAAAAAACTCTAGTCTGCAGACGTGCCCGATTCAGAGGATCAGCCCCAGCGCCCTGCGCAGTTTGCCGCGGCGCTCGACGCTATCCGTTCTTCCAGCCCGCGCCCGGAGCTGGTGGTCACCGAGATTTCGGCCCCCGGAAACCTCGCTCCGTATGCCGTGGCACTGTCTGCGGATGTCACGCCGGTGCGACACGGCAGCGACTCCGACTTCGGTACCGGACGCTTCATTCTGCTCTACGACCCCGACGAACCCGAAAGTTGGGGCGGACCCTTCCGCGTCGTCTGCTTCGCGCAGGCACCCCTCGAGAACGACATCGGAGTCGATCCGTTCCTCGCCGAGGTCGCCTGGGCCTGGTTGGTGGATGCCCTGGACACCCGAGGTGCGAACTACACCGCCGCCTCCGGCACCGCCACCAAGATTCTCTCCTCGGGCTTCGGTGAGCTCGCCGCTCAGGGCGATGGCGCCCAGATCGAGCTGCGGGCGTCATGGAGTCCGTTGGACAACGACCTCGCCGCACACGTCGAAGGCTGGGGTGAGCTGCTGTGCATGCTCGCAGGCCTCCCGCCCGCCAGCGAGCTGCCCGCCCCGCCCCGCCACGGCCACCCTTCTTCCTCCCGTTCCTCGTCCTCTTCGTCCTCCTCCGCTCGGCATGGGCGTCCCTCCAGCGCTGAGGTACCCCGTTCCTCTGAACCGGGTGCAGACCATGGCGTGTCAGGACCGGGCTCGACGGGATCGGGCTCGACAGAACAGGGCTCGAAAGAACAGGGCAGCTCAGGAATCACGCTGGGCCCGGTGGACCAGATCGGGCCGTCAGCCTCGTCTGTTCTGCGAACAGGCCCGGGATTGCATACGCTGGGAGTGGCCGCCGGCGGCCGCGAGTCTGCCGGCAGGGAAACGGCCGGTGGTGATTTGGCCGGCCTCGATGCGCCGGGCGCTGAAGGCGCCGGCAGGGAGACCTCGGGAATGAACGTCATGGCAGGAAATGCAGTCGGAACCGAAACCAGCCCGGGGATGAACCCCGGGGCGCTGAGCAACACGGCGTTAGGCATGGGCAACACGCCTCTGACCAGCACGTCGCCGAATCTCACCAGCGTCGCGTATCTCTCGGCACATCGTGCATCCCGTGGTTGACCGACCCGTGGTCACCCACCAGGTCATCGACTCCCGCGCAGCCTATCTGGCGGCACTCGACGTGCTCGCCCAGGGAACCGGGCCGATCGGCATCGATGCGGAACGGGCATCGGGTTTCACCTACTCCCAGCGTGCTTACCTGATCCAGATCTTCCGCCGGGATGCGGGCACCTTCCTGTTCGATCCACCGGCTATCGGCGACTTCAGCGAACTCAACGACGCCCTCGCCGACGAGGAATGGATCCTGCACGCAGCAAGTCAAGATCTCGCCTGCCTCCGCGAGGTCGGCCTCGACCCCACCCGCATCTTCGACACCGAGCTCGCCGCACGCCTGCTCGGCCTGCCCCGCGTGGGACTCGGCACCGTGGTCGAAGAACTCCTCGGCATTCACCTAGCCAAAGAACACTCCGCCGCCAACTGGTCAACCCGGCCGTTGCCCGAGAGCTGGCTGGTCTACGCAGCCCTGGACGTGGAGCTACTCCCGGACCTCCGTGACAGCATGGTCGACCTGCTCGTGGAATCCGGCAAGACCGAGATCGCCGACCAGGAGTTCGCCGCGGTACTCGCCAAGGAAGCGAAGCCGGCCCGCGCGGAGCCCTGGCGCCGCCTGTCCGGCCTGCACGCCGTGCGTGGCCAGCGCAACCTGGCCGTGGCCCGCGAGCTGTGGGTCGCCAGGGACACCCTCGCCCAGGAGCTCGACGTCTCCCCCGGCCGTTTGGTTCCCGACGCGTCGCTCGTGGCCGCAGCACGTCTGCTGCCCGCGAACCGGAACGTTCTCGCCGAGCTTCGCGAGTTCAACGGTCGCGCCAGCCGAACCGAGCTCGACAGGTGGTGGCAGGCCATCCTGCGTGGCCTCGCCAGCGTTGACCTGCCCTCGGTGAAGGCGAACGGCGACGCACTGCCGCCGCCCCGCGCCTGGGCTGACCGCAAGCCCGACGCCGACCTGCGGTACAAGGCCGCGAGGGCCGCCCTGACGGCGGCCTCGGAGGAGCGCGCGGTGCCGTTGGAGAACCTCCTCACTCCCGACCACCTGCGTCGCGTGGCTTGGCAGCCGCCGGAGCCTGCCGGTGCCGATGCCGTGGGCGAGGCCCTCGCCGGTCTCGGTGCGAGAACCTGGCAGATTGAGGCCACTGCACAACTAATCGCTGATGCCTTTGTGGAAGTCCACCAAAGCGCGTCCGTTGCCGCCGACGCTGAGTCGTAGGAACAGTCAAAGGATTCACACCGGTTATTCCGTCACCCTAGGATCGTGCGATACCTGTTTTGAGTGATGGAGGCAAAGTGGCCGAGAGAACTGAAGTCGTCTTCGTGGACGGAGTTCGCACCCCGTTCGGTCGTGCCGGCGAGAAGGGTATGTATTGGAATACCCGCGCCGACGACCTGGTCGTCAAGGCGATCACCGGACTGATGGAACGCAACCCGAACGTGCCGGGCGAACGCATCGACGATGTCGCCATCGCGGCGACCACCCAGGCCGGTGACCAGGGGCTGACTCTCGGTCGCACCGCGGCCCTGCTGGCGGGCCTGCCCGTCTCGGTGCCGGGCTTCGCCATCGACCGCATGTGCGCCGGGGCGATGACCTCGGTCACCACCATGGGCGCCGCGATCGGTTTCGGCGCATACGACCTCGCCATCGCCGGCGGAGTCGAACACATGGGTCGCCACCCGATGGGCGCCGGGGTCGACCCGAACCCCCGGTTCCTCAGCGAACGCCTGGTCAGTGAGGACGCCCTCAACATGGGCGCGACCGCCGAGCGCATCCACGACCGGTTCCCCGAGTACACCAAGGACCGTTCCGACCGGTATGCCCTGCGCAGCCAGCAGAAGGTCGCGGCCGCGTACGAAGCGGGCAAGATTCAGCCGGACCTGGTGTCCGTGGCAACCCGCAGCGCCGCGGGCTGGGGCCTCGCCACCCGCGACGAGGCGCCGCGCCCCGAGACCACCCTCGAGGGCCTCGCCGGCCTGAAGACGCCGTTCCGGCCGCACGGCCGCATCACCGCCGGCAACGCGTCCGGCCTGAACGACGGTGCCACCGCCTGCCTTCTGGCCAGCGGTGCCACAGCTAAAGAGCTCGGGCTCAGCGTGAAGATGAAGCTCGTGAGCTTCGCCTTCGCCGGTGTCGAGCCTGAGGTGATGGGGCTGGGCCCCGTGCCCTCCACGGAGAAGGTGCTGCGCAAGGCCGGTCTGTCGATCACCGACATCGGCCTGTTCGAACTCAACGAGGCGTTCGCGGTGCAGGTGATCTCCTTCCTGGACCACTTCGGCATCGACGACGACGATCCCCGCGTCAACGAGTACGGCGGCGCCATCGCCATCGGGCATCCGCTCGCATCATCGGGCGTGCGCCTGATGAACCAGCTCGCCAGCCAGTTCGCCGAACACCCCGAGGTGCGTTACGGCCTCACGGCCATGTGCATAGGCCTCGGCCAGGGTGGCACTGTGATCTGGGAAAACCCGCACTTCAACAAGAAGGCAGCCAAGCGATGACCGACAAGACCAGCACCCCCATCGACTACGCCACCGTGGACTTCTCCCCGCTCATCGTGGTGTCTGGTGACGAAGTCGTCACCCACTCGCTCGTCCGGGACGTCCCGCTTTCCGGCGGCCGCACCCTCGCCCTCGTGACGCTGGACAACGGGCGGGACCACACCAGGCCCAACACGCTCGGCCCGGTCACCCTCCTGGAATTCAGCGCCGTCATGGACGAGCTCACCGCCCGCGCCGGACGCGGTGAGATCCACGGCGTGGCCGTAACGGGCAAGCCGTTCATCCTCGCCGCTGGAGCCGATCTCAGTAAAGTCAGCGAGATCCCGTCCCGCGAGGTGGGCAAGCTGCTCGCTCAGCTCGGTCACTTCGCCCTGGGCAAGCTGAGCACCTTGGGGGTGCCGTCGTTCGTGTTCATCAACGGTCTCGCCCTCGGCGGCGGCCTCGAGGTGGCCTTGAACGCCGACTACCGCACCGTCGACGCGAGCGTCCCGGCCATAGCGCTGCCCGAGGTCTTCCTCGGCCTGATCCCCGGCTGGGGCGGCTCCTACCTGCTGCCCAACCTGATCGGCATCGAGAATGCCCTCAAGGTCATCGTTGAGAACCCGCTGAAGAACAACCGCACCTTGACCGGCGCGGACGCACTCAAGCTGGGCATCGCCGACCGAATGTTCGGGTCGGTGTCCTTCCTGGAGGACTCCATCCGGTGGGCAGACGGTGTCATCGCCGGCAGCGTTTCGGTGAGCCGGCCCAACGCGCCCGGCAAGATCGAGCGCATGGTCAAGTGGGATGCGGCCGTCGGTATCGCCCGCAAGATGCTCGAGTCCCGCATCGGCACCGTCGCGGCATCGCCGTACGCGGCACTGGACTTGATCAAGGCGGCCCGCACCGGCACCAAGGCCGAGGCCTTCGCCCGGGAGGACGAAGCCCTCGCCGACCTCATCTCCGGCGATCAGCTGCCCGCGAGCATCTACTCATTCAATCTGGTGCAGAAGCGCGCCAAGCGCCCGGCCGGCGCCCCGGACAAGACCCTGGCACGCCCCATCGGCAAAGTCGGTGTCATCGGCGCAGGCCTGATGGCCAGCCAGTTCGCCCTCCTGTTCGTGCGCCGGCTGAAGGTACCCGTCGTGATCACCGACCTCGACCAGGCCAGGGTCGACAAGGGAGTGGCTTACATCCACGGTGAGATCCAGACCCTGCAGGACAAGGGCCGGATCAGCTCCGACGAGGCGAACCGGCTGCGCGCCCTGGTGACAGGCACCACCGACAAGGCCGACTTCGCCGACGCCGATTGGGTCATCGAAGCGGTCTTCGAGGAGCTCGGGGTGAAACAGGACGTTTTCGCCGAAATCGAAAAGCACATCTCCCCCACCGCGGTGCTGGCCACCAACACGTCATCGCTGTCGGTGGAGCAGATCGGCGCGAAGCTGGCCCACCCCGAACGGCTGGTCGGTTTCCACTTCTTCAATCCAGTCGCCGTGATGCCGCTCATCGAGGTCGTGAACACCCCCGCGACCGATGACGCCACCCTCTCAACCGCGATGGTGATCGCCGCCAAGCTGCGGAAGAACGCCGTCATCACCCGCGACACCCCGGGCTTCGTGGTGAACCGGGTGCTGGCCAAGCTGCTCGGCGAGGCCATGCACGCCGTCGACACCGGCACACCGTTCGCGGTCGTCAACGGCGCCCTGGCGTCGTTCGGCCTGCCGATGACCCCGTTCGAGCTGCTCGAGCTGGTCGGCCTCAAGGTCGGCGCGCACGTGTTGGACACCCACCACGCCGCATTCCCCGACCGGTTCTTCGAGAGCACCAACCTGCACCGTCTGGCCGAGCACGGCAAGATCCTCGAGCGCAACTCCAGCGGCAAGGTCACCGGCTTCGACAAGGGTGCGGTGAAGATCGTCGCAGGCGGCACGACGCCCATCACGGCGGAGCAGATCCTGCGCCGGGTGGAGGACGGCCTCGCTGACGAGATCAAGCGGATGCTCGATGACGATGTGGTGCACGCGCCGGAGGACATCGACCTGTGCATGCTCCTCGGCGCCGGCTGGCCCTTCCAGATGGGCGGGATCACTCCGTACCTCGACAGGGTCGGCGCCAGCGAGCGGGTCTTCGGCGGCACGTTCCACACCCCGATGGTGCGCGGCGTCGGCTCCGCGGCAACGGCGAGCAGCACTCCCGTGCTGAGTTAGCCGCTCAGGGCACAACAACTGTCGCCCGTGCGGACAATTGTGGCCGGTGCGCCGGCCACAATTGTCCGTTTCGGGAACAGATGCGGGCTACCGGTTCAGCGGGCTCATGTCGGCGTAACGGTCTCCGACCGGGGCGTCGATCGCGGACAGGGTTGCGAGCTGGGCAGCGCTGAGCACAAGCGCATCCGCCGCGACGTTCTCCTCGAGCCGGTCCACCCTCTTGGTACCGGGGATCGGGGCGATGTCGGTGCCCTGGGCGAGCAGCCAGGCCAGGGCCACCTGGGCCGGCGTCGCATCGAGTTCCGTCGCGACAGCGTCGACCTGCTCCACGATGCGGATGTTGGCGGCGAGGTTGGCGCCGGCGAACCGGGGATTACTGCGCCGGAAGTCACCCTCGTCGAGCTGGTCGAGTGTACGGATGGCGCCGGTCAGGAAGCCCCGACCGAGCGGCGAGTACGGCACAAAACCGATCCCGAGCTCGCGCACCAGGGGCAGCAGTTCCGTCTCGGGCTCGCGGCTCCACAGCGAGTACTCGGTCTGCAGCGCCGTGACCGGGTGAACGGCGTGGGCCCGCCTGATGGTGTCCGGCGCCGCCTCCGACAGGCCGTAGTGACCGATCAGGCCGGCGCTGATGAGCTCGGCCAGGGCACCGACGGTGTCCTCGATGGGCACGCCCGGATCCATCCGGTGCTGGTAGTAGAGATCGATGTGATCGGTACCGAGGCGGGCCAGTGACCCTTCGACGGACAAGCGAACGTTCTCCGGACTGCCGTCCAGTCCCCTGGAGCCATCGGTGCGGTGGTGGATGGTACCGAACTTAGTGGCGATGACCACGTCGTCGCGGCGCCCGGTCAGCGCCCGGCCGAGGAGTTCCTCGTTGAGGTACGGGCCGTAGATTTCGGCGGTGTCGAACAGGGTGACACCGAGGTCGATGGCTCTGCGGATGGTGCGGATCGACTCGGCATCGTCGGTGCCGGCGCCGGAGTAGAACGCTGACATTCCCATGCAGCCCAGGCCGAGACGGCCGACCTCGAGTGGAGTGCTGGTACCCAGGGTGATGTGTTTCATGCTGTGGTCCTTTCGGCGTAGAGGGAGATCTTGTGATCGATGGCGGCGAGGCTCGCCTGCATCTCGGCGAGCTGTGCCACGACGGCGATCCGGTGGCGTTGCAGCAGCTCGAGGCGCTCCGGCGTGGTGTCCTCGCCGCGCCGGGCGAGGTCGGCGTACTCCTTGACCTGCGCGATCGGCAGGGCGGTGCTGCGTAGCCGGGTCAGGAAGATGATCCAGGTCACGTCCCGCGCCGAGTATGCCCGGTGGGTGGAGGCAGCCCGATGGATGGGTGCGAGCATCAGGCCCGCTCGCTCGTAGTACCGCAGCGTATGGGCGCTCAGCCCGGTGCGCTCGGCGACCTCGGAGATCGAAAGCTGTTCGTCGGGTGGGGTCATGCTGCAACCCTAAAACCTCGAGCGCACTCTAAGTCAAGCGGTGTCCTGATCCGGCCATAGCCATCCGCCAAAGCGGTCGCGTGGTCGCCTCAACGTTGTGGAGGTGACCACAGGGCCGCTTTCGCGGAACATACCGACGGGCGGCGGGTGAGGCGGTCAGTCGCGGGGGGCGCGCTGCAGGGGGACGGTGCCGGTTTCGGGGCGGTCGGCGTCGGCCGGCAGGGGGCGGGCGTGCGGCAGCTTGCTGCCGAGGACCATCGCGACGACGTCCCTGGCGATGTGCTGCGGCGTGAGGCCGACCCGCTCGAGGATCTCGGCGCGGGTGCCGTGGTCCAGGAACTCGTCAGGCAGACCCAGCTCGGTGACGGCGGTGTCGACGCCGGCCTCGCGCAGGTCCTGACGGATGCGGGTGCCGATGCCGCCCACCCGGATACCGTCCTCGATGCTCACCACGATGCGGTGCTGGGCGGCGAGTTCGATGATGCTCTGGGGCACCGGGACCACCCAGCGCGGATCGACGACAGTCGCACCGATGCCCTGGGCGGCGAGCCGCTCGGCGACCTCGAGGCCCATTCCGGCCATCGGACCGACGGTGACGATCAGCACGTCCTGCTGGCTGCTGCGGAGGAGTACGTCGACGCCGTCGGACAGACGCTCGAGGGCGTCGAACTCGACGCCGGTGCTGCCCTTGGGGAACCGCAGCACCGTGGGCGCGTCGTCCACGAGGACCGCCTCGGCGAGCTCTTCCCGCAGTCGGGTGGAGTCGCGCGGTGCGGCGAGTCGGATGTGCGGGATGACCTGCAGGATTGCGAGGTCCCACATGCCGTGGTGGCTCGGACCGTCCGGCCCGGTGACCCCGGCCCGGTCGAGCACGAAGGTGACGCCGGCCCTGTGCAGGGCGACATCCATCAAAACCTGGTCGAAGGCACGGTTGATGAAGGTGGCGTAGAGGGCGACCACGGGGTGCAGGCCACCGAACGCGAGCCCGGCGGCGCTCGTCACCGCGTGCTGCTCGGCGATGCCGACGTCGTGCACCCGCTCGGGGTACCGCTCGGCCATCTTGTGCAGACCGGTGGGGCGCAGCATGGCCGCGGTGATCGCCACCAGCTTCGGATTGTCGGTGGCCAGGCTCAGCAGCTCATCGGCGAAGACCGAGGTCCATGACGGTGCTCCCGCGGATTCGGTGGGCTCACCGGTCTCAGGGTCGATGACGCCGACGGCGTGGAACTGGTCGGCGACGTCCTGCACGGCGGGGTCGTAACCTTTGCCCTTCTGGGTGATGGTGTGCACGATCACGGGAGCGCCGTAGTCCTTGGCCTGGCGCAGCGCCTCGAGCATGGCCTCCATGTCGTGGCCGTCCACCGGCCCGATGTACTTGATGTCGAGGTTGGAATACAGCGCCTCGTTGTTGGAGAACCGGCTCAGGAAGCCGTGCAGACCGCCACGCACGCCGCGGAAGATGGCGCGAGCCGGCGCGCCCATGTGGTCGAAGGCCTCCCGGCTGGAGAGGTAGGCGGCCCGGTAGCTGCGGCGCAGGCGCACGGTGTTGAGGAACCTGGCCATGCCGCCGATGGTGGGCGCGTACGAGCGGCCGTTGTCGTTGATCACGATGATCAGGCGCCGGTTGTTGTCGTCGCTGATGTTGTTCAGCGCTTCCCAGGTCATACCGCCGGTGAGCGAGCCGTCGCCGACGACGGCTATGACGTGCCGGTCGCTCTGCCCGGTCATCTCGAAGGCGCGGGAGATCCCGTCGGCCCAGGACAACGAGCTCGACGCGTGGGAGCTCTCGACGATGTCGTGCACGGATTCGCTGCGCTGCGGGTAGCCGGCCAGACCATCGGACTGGCGCAACCGGCTGAAGTCCTGCCGTCCGGTGAGCATCTTGTGCACATAGGACTGGTGACCGGTGTCGAAGACGATGGCGTCACGCGGCGAATCGAAGATCCGGTGGATGGCGATGGTCATCTCGACCACGCCGAGGTTGGGGCCCAGATGCCCGCCCGTCTTCGAGATCTCCGCCACCAAGAAGGCGCGGACCTCCGCAGCCAGCTCTTCCAGCTGGTCCTTCGTGAGGCCGTCAAGGTCCCGGGGACCGTGGATCGTCTCCAGAAGGGTCATGGGCACTACCTTTCACGTTTGTTGCAACGAACGGCTCACGCCGACGCAGAACTGGCGCGCAGTTCGGATTCCCCGAGTCTACGCGCCAGTCTGCGGCGATTCTGCGAATTCCCGGTTAGACGACGAGCGAGCGCAGCACGTACTGCAGGATGCCACCGTTGCGGTAGTAGTCCGCTTCGCCGGGGGTGTCGATGCGCACGACGGCGTCGAACTCGACAACGGCCTTGCCCGGAGCGGAGTGCTCGGTCGGGGTGGCGACAACGTGCACCGTCTTGGGCGTGCGGCCCTCGTTGAGTTCCTCGATACCGGTGATCGAGACGCTCTCGGTACCGTCCAGGCCCAGGGTCACCCAGGACTCGCCGGCGGGGAACTGCAGCGGGACCACTCCCATTCCGATCAGGTTCGAGCGGTGGATGCGCTCGAAGCTCTCGGTGATGACGGCCTTGACACCCAGCAGGCTCGTGCCCTTGGCCGCCCAGTCCCGAGACGAGCCGGAACCGTACTCCTTGCCGCCGAAAATCACCAGCGGGGTGCCGGCGGCCTGGTAGTTCTGGCTGGCGTCGTAGATGAAGGACTGCGGCGCATCCGGCTTGGTGAAGTCGCGGGTGTAACCGCCCTCGACGCCGTCAAGCAGCTGGTTGCGCAGCCGGATGTTTGCGAAGGTGCCGCGGATCATGATCTCGTGGTTACCGCGGCGCGAGCCGTAGGAGTTGAAGTCGCTTCGGTCGACGCCGTGCTCCATCAGGTACGCACCGGCCGGGCTGTCGGCCTTGATGTTGCCTGCCGGGCTGATGTGGTCGGTGGTGACCGAGTCGCCGAGCTTGGCGAGCACCCTGGCGCCGACGATGTCGGCGACCGGGCTGGTCTCCAGCGTCATACCGTCGAAGTACGGGGGCTTCCGCACGTAGGTGGACTTGGGGTCCCACTCGAAGACCTCGCTGTCGGGCGTGGGCAGTGAACGCCAGCGCTCATCTCCCTCGAAGACCTCACCGTATTCCTTGGTGAACATGGCCGTGTCGATCGAGCTGTCGATGGTGGACTGCACCTCGGCGGAGTCCGGCCAGATGTCCTTGAGGAACACGTCGTTGCCTTCGGTGTCCTGGCCGAGGGCATCCGTGTCGAAGTCGAAGTTCATCGATCCGGCCAGGGCGTACGCGATGACCAACGGCGGGCTGGCCAGGTAGTTCATCTTGACGTCCGGGCTGATGCGGCCCTCGAAGTTACGGTTTCCGGAGAGCACCGCGGTGACAGCGAGGTCGTTGTCGTTGATCGCGGCGGAGACCTCGTTGATGAGGGGTCCGGTGTTGCCGATGCAGACCGTGCAGCCGTAGCCGACGGTGTAGAAGCCGAGGGCCTCGAGGTCGTCGGTGAGGCCGGCCTTGGCGTAGTAGTCCGTGACGACCTTGGAGCCCGGCGCCAGGGTGGTCTTGACCCAGGGCTTGGACTTCAGGCCCTTCTTCACGGCGTTCCGCGCCAGCAGGCCCGCGGCGAGCATGACCGACGGATTCGAGGTGTTGGTGCAGGAGGTGATGGCCGCAACGGCGACGGCTCCGTGGTCGAGCGTGTAGCTCGCCCCGTCGGCCGTGGTGATCGGAACCGGGCTCGACACCGAGACGGGAGCGTGGCTCACGTGCTGGTGCGAAACCTGGTGGGCGCTCTGCTCGTCCTCGGCGGTGAAACCGATCGGGTCAGAGGCGGGGAAGGATGCCTCGACGGCCGCGTCCACCATGGACAGGTCGTGCGTGGCGTAGTTCTGCAGGTCGATCTCGAACTGCGACTTCGCGTTGCTGAGTTCGACCCGGTCCTGCGGGCGCTTGGGTCCGGCGATCGACGGAACGACGGTGCCCAGGTCGAGTTCGAGGTACTCGCTGAAGACGGGCTCCTGTGCGGGGTCGTGCCACAGGCCCTGCAGCTTGGAGTACGCCTCGACGAGTGCGACCTGCTCTTCGCTGCGGCCGGTGAGACGCAGGTAGCCGAGGGTGACGTCGTCGATCGGGAACATGGCAGCGGTGGAGCCGAACTCCGGGCTCATGTTGCCGATGGTGGCGCGGTTGGCCAGCGGCACCTGGGCGACGCCCTCGCCGTAGAATTCGACGAACTTCCCCACAACGCCGTGGCGGCGCAGCATCTGGGTGATCGTGAGCACAACATCCGTCGCGGTGACGCCGGCGGGGATGGAGCCGTTGAGCTTGAAGCCGACGACCTTGGGGATCAGCATCGACACGGGCTGGCCGAGCATGGCCGCCTCGGCTTCGATGCCGCCGACGCCCCAGCCGAGCACGCCCAGGCCGTTGACCATCGTGGTGTGCGAGTCGGTGCCGACACAGGTGTCGGGGTAGGCGCGGAGGACGCCGCCTACTTCGCGCGTGAAGGTGACGCGGGCCAGGTACTCGATGTTGACCTGGTGCACGATGCCGGTTCCCGGCGGGACGACTTTGAAGTCGTCGAACGCGGTCTGGCCCCAGCGCAGGAACTGGTAACGCTCACCGTTGCGCTCGTATTCGATCTCGACGTTGCGCTCGAGGGCGTTCTCGCTGCCGAACAGGTCGGCGATGACCGAGTGGTCGATGACGAGCTCGGCAGGGGCGAGCGGGTTGATCTTGTTGGGGTCGCCGCCGAGGTCGGCGACGGCCTCGCGCATGGTGGCGAGGTCGACGATGCACGGCACGCCGGTGAAGTCCTGCATGATCACGCGAGCTGGCGTGAACTGGATTTCTGTGTCGGGATCGCTGGTGGGAACCCACGCGCCGAGTGCGCGGATGTGATCCGCGGTGATGTTGGCGCCGTCTTCGGTGCGGAGGAGGTTCTCCAGCAGCACCTTGAGGCTGAACGGCAGCTTCTCGTATCCCTTGACGGCATCCAGGCGAAAGACTTCGTAGTCCGTCGCACCGACGCGCAGGGTGTCCCGAGCTCCAAAACTATTAACAGCAGACACGATGCCCTCTCCTTTGTGGAAACCGACGGGAACCCGTCCGCGATCCTCAATCCTGACCAACTGACGCCGAGTTCTGCCAGCAAGGGTAGCCTTACCGCAAACTATCTTGACGTCGAGATAACTATAGCACCGGCCGCTGTGCGGCGGTGGCCGCGTACACGGAACGCACCATCAGCCAGGAGACCACAAGAAGCGGCGCATACAGCGGGATCCCCATGAGCAGTTTGGTCGCGCCCAACCACTCGACGTTGCCGGCGTAGTACAGGGGAAGCTGCACGGCCAGGCGCAGGATGAACAGTCCCGCCCACATGAAGGTGAGAATTGTCAGCACCCGTCGTTTGGACGGGTCGGCCCGCCAGGCGAGCTGCTCCCCCATCAGGAACCCGACGGCCACACCGATGAGCGGCCAGCCGATCAGTGCGGAGACGAGCAGGGCCGCTCCGTACACACCGTTGGTCCAGAAGCCCGGCAGGTAGAAGTCTTCGGCGCGGCCGGTGAACAGGGCGAGCACGGCGCTGAGGCCGATTCCGACGAGTCCACCGACGGCCTGGGTGACGGTCTGTTTACGGGCCAGCCGGAGCGCGAAGAAGATCACACCGATGATCACCGGAGCGATCAGGGACGGAATCAGCTCACGGGTGAGGGTATAGGTGACCAGGAAGACCAGGCCCGGCAGGACGGCCTCGACCAGGCCGCGGATGCCGCCCATGGCAGCCAGCAGCGCGTGGCCGCTGATGGGTTCCCCGTCTGCGGCCGGACTGAACCCGGCGCGGCGGGCCGCCGCGGCCATACTGTCGGCGAGGGCGCCGGCGGGCTCTGCCGGGCTGCCGGCACTGCTGGCACCGGCTCTGGCGGCACTGTCAGTGCCGTCGGTGCCGTCGGACGTCTTACGCGGTTCGGGTTCTGGCCCGGAGAGGGAATCCGTCATCAGGTGACTTTCGGTGAGTGCACCTGACGGATCAGGTGCCGGTGGGTTCGGGCTTACCGGCCGGGGTGGCCGGCATCCGAAGCGGGATGAGGTCGCGCGGCGGCATCGGGGCTGAACCGCGCACCACGACGATGCTGCGGAACAGGTCTTCGATCTGCGCTGCGGCTTCGGGGTTGATGGCGCCCTCGCCGGCGATGACGCCGCGGAGGAACCAGCGCGGTCCGTCCACGCCGATGAAACGGGCCAACCGGGTGGTGCCCGCGGGACCCTGGCCGGCTGCGACGGGGATCTCGGCGACGAGTTCGGGCCCGAACGGACCTTCGCGCGGAGTGGTCGAGCCACCCTGCTTGGCGATCTGGTCGGCGATCTGGGTGCGGATTTCCTGCCACAGGCCGCTGGAGCGCGGCGCCGCAAAGGGCTGCACCTGCAGGGTCGAACCGGCATAATCCAGGCCGATGGCAACGACTCGCTTGGAGCCCTCTTCGATCTCGAGCCGGAGGTGCAGGCCCTCGCGCGGCAGGATCTTCACGCCACCGAGATCGACGTATGGGCGGACCGGGTTCGCCTCAGACTCGTCGAGGGGGCCGTCCACGTCACGGTCGACCGGAGCTGACTTGGCGTGCATGTCGGGGACCTGCTGCTCGGCTCCGGTGAGTTCGGTGCTGTCGGTGCCGGCCGTCTCGTCGGTGCTTGAGCGCGTGTCGGGGTTCACTTTGTCACTCACAGGGTTTCTCCGCTTCGGTGGGCGTCCGTCGGGGCGGACAATTCGGTCTGGGGGGCGCGGTCCGCAGGAGCGCCCGGCGCGACGCCGGTCGAGCCGAAGCCGCCCTCGCCACGCATGCTGCCGGGGAGCCGCTCGACTGGCACGAAGACCGCCCGGGCCACCGGAACCACGATGAGTTGGGCGATGCGGTCGCCGATGTTGATGGGGAACGGGGTGACGGTGTCGGTGTTGAGCAGGCAGACCTTGACCTCGCCGCGGTAGCCCGCGTCAACGGTCCCCGGCGAGTTCACGACGGTGATTCCGTGCTTGACGGCCAGTCCGCTGCGGGGGACCACGAAGGCCGCGTATCCGTCCGGCAACGCTATCGACACACCGGTGCCGACGAGGGCCCGTTCACCGGGAGCCAGGACCAAGGCCTCCGAGGCGTGCAGGTCGGCTCCGGCGTCACCCGGATGGGCGTAGGTCGGGAGAACGGACGCGGTAATCAGGACTTCGACGCTTTCAGCCACGTGTCGAGGGTAGTGCAGTTATCTGGTCGAATAGACCCATGCCCGATTATCGCGAAAAACTCTGGCCATCCCCATGGCTCTTCATCATCACTTCGCTGGTGATTCCCGCAAGCCTCCTGGTCTTCCTGCCGATCTCGGTGCTGGCGGGGATCCTGACCGGCGCCGGCCTCTACCTCGGCAGCGCCCTGCTGCTGGTGCTGGCGTCGCCGACGGTTTCGGTGTCCGACGGTGTCCTCACCGCCGGCCGGGCGCGCATCGAAACCCGCCTGCTCGGTGAGGCCGTCCCCCTCGAGGCTGCGGATGCCACTCTCGAGCGTGGCCAGAAGCTGGATGCCCGCGCGTGGCTGCTGATCCGTGGCTGGATCGCACCCGTGGTGCGGATCCCGCTTGAAGACCCGACCGATCCGGCGCCGTACTGGCTGGTCTCCAGCCGCCGGCCGCAGAAAATGGCCGCCGCGATCAATGGATCGCGACGGCCAGCATCAAGTAACTAAGCGCGCTTAGGCGTCGCACTCCAGGCAGACCGGGCCGAGCTTGGTCTCGTGCGACATCTGCGAACGGTGCTTCACGAGGAAGCACTCCACGCAGGTGAACTCGTCGGCCTGCGGGGGCAGGACGACGACGTCGAGGTCGAGGTCGGACAGATCGGCGCCCGGGAGGTCGAAGCCACCGGGGTTGTCGGAGTCGTCAACATCAACGACACCAGACATCTTGTCGGGTACACGCTCCTTGAGGGCCTCAATCGACTCTGAGTCGTCTTCGGTCTTTCGCGGTGCGTCGTAATCGGTTGCCATGCCCATCCATTTCATTAACGCCGATAAACGAAATCGGCGGCCATAGTTTGCAACAATCCGTGCGGAATAGCAAACCAATCGCCAACCTTTCAGGTTGGCAATGGGAGCAACTTCCGGCACGCCCGCAGTATTCCCCGAAAAATGCCACATTGCATGGCAGGGTTGGGCCATCAGTAATCGCGAGAGGGCTTTCGCCATGCAGGATTTGAAAGTTATCGGAGTCGAGAACGGCGCGCTGCTTGCAGCGTCAGAGGAGGGTGATCGCTTTCGGATCCCCATCGATGCGGTTCTCCAGTCCCGGCTTCGCCAAACCCAAACGGATGCGTCCGTTCGGCCCAAACTGTCGCCCCGGGAGGTGCAGGCGCACATCCGTGCCGGCATGTCCGCGGAGGACGTCGCTGCAGTGACCGGTGCGTCGCTGGACTTCGTCAAGCGGTTCGAGGGACCGGTGGTCGCCGAACGCGAATACATAGTGTCGAGCGCGCTGAGCGTGCCCGTGCACACCGCGATCGACCCCGATCCCATCGACGAGCAGGCCAACTTCGGCAGCGTCATCCGGGAACGCCTGGCGTCCCTGGGTGCGTCCAACGAACGCTGGGCCAGCTGGAAGGAACCCGGCGCCGGGTGGATCGTCAAGCTCGCCTTCACGGCTGACGACATCGACCACGACGCCCGGTGGGGCTTCGAACCCAAGAAGAACACCCTCTCGCCGATCGGCAGTGAGGCCATTGCCCTCTCCCAACAGGGCGAGCTCAAGGGTGCCCTGATCCCCCGGCTGCGTGCCGTCGGCGCCGAAACCAGCCTGGCCGACGTGAGCCGGTTCGACAGCGGCGCCTTCACGTTCAAGGAATCCCTGGCCGACGACATCCTCAACGACACGGCTCCGCTGCACGATCCGGTGCCATACGCCCGTTCCGCCGGTACGACGGAGGCCGTGTCCAAGGCCGCCATCAAGCGAGCGGCCGAACCGCCGCAGAGCCTGAGCGAGACCGCGGACCTGCTCGAGTCGCTTCGCCGCCGCCGCGGTGAACGGGAAGCGGCCGCCGGAGAGACCGAAACGCCCGTCACACCAGTGGTGGATACCCGCCGTACCGAGCGGGCACCGGCCGAGTCCGGGATCCGCCTGGTCAACGAGGCTCCCCCTGTTGCCGAGGCTGCCACCGCAGCCCCCGAGGAAACCCGCAACGTGTGGGCCACTCAGGCCGCCACGGGCCAACCACGCACCGGTCAGACCGGTCGCCGCGGCCGCGCATCGATGCCCAGCTGGGACGAGATAGTCTTCGGCGCACGAACCGACGACGACCTGGCCTGATCCTCACCTGAGTCATAGGCTGCGGTTCCATGACGCGTGCCTCCCGCTCCGACATCACCCGGCGTCGCCTGGCCAGCCAGGCGCTGACCGGGTCGATTACCGAGCCCGCCCAGGTCGTCGACCGCATGCTGGCCGTGCAGGCGCAGGACCTCCGCTGGGCGAAGTGGGCCGTTGCCGTGCGGGCCCCCGGAAGCACCTCCGCCGACATCGACACGCTGATCGACTCCGCCAGGATCGTGCGCTCCTGGCCGATGCGGGGAACCCTGCACCTGGTGCCGGGGCCGGACCTGGGCTGGATGCTCGGACTCACCACCGCCAGGCTCTGGGCCGGTGCGGCAACCCGGCGCCGCGACCTGGGCCTGGACGAGGCGACCATCGAACGCTCCCGCACCGTGGCCGAGAATGCCCTCAGCGGCGGACGGGAGCTCACCAGGGCAGCCTTCCTGGCACTGCTGGAGCGCCACGGCATCGGCACAGACGGCCAGCGGGGATATCACCTCATCTGGCACCTCGCCCAGTCGGGAACCCTCTGCTGGGGCCGGCAGCTCGACGCCCAACAGATGCTCGTGCTGTTCTCGGACTGGGTCCCGCACCCCCGGCAGCTCGAACGCGACCAGGCACTGGGCGAATACCTGCTGCGCTACCTGGCCGGACACGGGCCGGCTCCCTTGACCGACTTCGCCTGGTGGTCCCAGCTCACCATGAGCGACGCCAAGACGGCCCTGGCCGTTGGTGGAGGGCAGCTCAACACCCTCGACGTCGACGGAGTGAGCCACCTGCTCCCCCAGAGCTCAGATCTCGGACCGCTGAGCCGCGCCGCGCCGGGGCGCGGTCCCAGTGCCGTGCTGGCCCTGCCGGGCTTCGATGAATACCTGCTCGGCTATCGGGATCGCAGCTTCGCGATCGAACCCGAGAACCTGACCAGGGTCGTCCCGGGCAAGAACGGGATCTTCCTGCCCGTCCTGGTTCGCGGCGGCCGTATTTTCGGCACCTGGCGGCGCGAATGGCAGCCCCGGGCGATCACGGTGCACCCCGCGCCGTTCACCCCGCAGGGCGCCGCATCGCTCCCGGGAACCGATCGGGCCCTTCACGAATACGCCCGCTTCCTCGGCCGCCCGGTGCAGGTACTTCCGGCCCCACCGACCGTGCCCGCCGCGCCCTAGCCTGCCGTGGTGAGACCGGTGATCGGTCCGGTCCGTCGGGCCTTGTACCCTATGACAGTGCGAATAACGACCAGCCTGCGAGTATCCAGACGGATCCCGCTGCTGCAGACCCTCAAGACCTCGGTCGCAGTGGTCCTGGCCTGGGTAATCTCGCTGTGGCTCCTGCCCGGCGAGCTGCCCATCTTCGCCGCGATGGCCGCCATCTTCGTCGTGCAGCCCAGCATCAACCAGTCCCTGGGACGGGCCCTGGAACGCAGCCTCGGCGTCGTCGGCGGAGTCCTGGTTGCTCTGGGCATCGGGCTGTGGTTCGGACAGGACAGCTGGATCGTCCTGGGGGCGATCGTGCTCTGCATCCTGCTGGCCTGGGCCCTGAAGCTGTCGCCTGGCTCGGCGAATCAGATCCCGATCAGCGCGATGCTCGTCCTCGTGCTGGGTGCCGCGACACCGACCTACGCCAGGGACCGCATCATCGAGACCATCCTGGGCGCCGCGATCGCCGTGATCGTCAACGCGTTGATCGTTCCGCCGGTGTTGCTCACGCCCGCACACGACGCGGTGACCCGGCTCACCCTGGAGGTGGCCGCGACCTTCGACCGGGTGGCCACCGCGCTGCTGAGCCCGCAGAAGTACGCCGATCTGGAGAGCCTGATGATCCAGGCCAGACTACTGCGGCCCATGCTGGCCAAGGCCGAACGGGCCATCAGCCAGGCCGAGGAGAGCCTGACACTCAATCCCCGCCAAAGCAGGCACCGCGAGGTTCTCGACGCCGACACCGACCTCTACGCCCGCCTGGTGCCCCTGGTCACCCGGGCACTGGGCATGACGAGAGCGCTGCGGGACCACTACGACGATAGCCTGCACCTCGAGCCCACCGTGCAGGCCTTCGCCATCGAGCTGGAGAGGGCCGCGCACGATCTGCGATTGCTCACCGTGCCGGCGGATGGGAAGCCGTCCGCCTCGGCGGCTCCGGGGATCGAGCCGCTCGCCCTGACGGCGCCGCTGATGATCATGACTCCACATCCCCAGCACTGGATCTTGATCGGCGCCCTGATGGAGGACCTGCGACGGGTGCGCGAGGAGATCACCGGCGAGTAGGCTGCCCGCATGTCGAGAAGCCCGGAGCCCGAGCGCCACGCTGCGCCGACCACGGCGACGACGGCCCGGCGAACGGTTCTGTCCACCCGGCGGCTGGAATCGTACACTGACGGCGTCTTCGCCATCGCGGCCACGCTGCTTGTGCTGAACGTCTCCGTGGACAGCATCGGCGTCGTGACGTCGAACGCCGAGTTCCTGCGGCAGGTCAACGCCTTGGCACCGAGCATCCTGAACGTGGTCATCAGCTTTCTGCTGCTCAGCCTGCTGTGGCTCATTCACGTGCGTCAGTTCGAGTTCATCCCCCGTGTGGATACCACCATCATCTGGCTCAACAATTTCCGCCTTCTCGGCGTGGTCCTGGTTCCGTTCACGACGAGTCTCAACGACGAACTCAGCCGGTACCTGCTGGGCCGCACGCTGTTACCCCTGAACTTCTTCGTGATCCTGCTCTTCAGCACCTGGCAGTGGTTTCACGCCAGCTCTCCCCGCAGACAGCTCGTGCATGGCGCATCCGCCACCGCCGTTCATAACGCACGGGTGAACAATGTCAGCGCGCTCGCACAGTCGTTCGCCGTCGTACTGCTGGCGACGCTGGTCGGTTCCCCCGCGTTCTTCCTGTTCGCCCTTGATCCGCTCATCGCCCTGGTGTTGCGACGAATCGGGGTCCTGCGGCCGACGCCGGACGAACCGGTGGCCGGGTGACGGGCGGAACCGCACACAGAGACAACACAACCCAGACACAACAACGGGGACCCCATTGGTGGGATCCCCGTTGCGCGCTGCCGAGTGCTTAGGCCTGGAGGGCACCCTGCAGTTCGAGGGTGATGGTGACCTTGTCGCCCAGCAGCATGCCGCCGGTCTCGAGGGCCGCGTTGTAGGTGAGACCGAAGTCTTCACGGTTGACCTGGGTCGTGGCGGTGGCGCCGAACTTGTAGTTGCCGTAGGGGTCGCCGCCGAAGCCACCGAACTCGAAGTCGAAGGTGACGGGCTTGGTGACGCCCTTGATGGTGAGGTTGCCGTCCACGAGGTAGTCGCCGCCGACGACGCGCACTCCGGTCGACACGAAGTCGATGGTCGGGTAGGTCTCGGCGTCGAAGAAGTCGCCGGTGCGCAGGTGGCCGTCGCGGTTGGCCTCGTTGGTGTTGATGGACGCGACGACGGCGGACGCCGTGACGCTGGTCTCGAGGGGGTTCTCGGTGGTGACGAAGGTGGCGTTGAAGGTCTCGAACGTGCCCTTGACCTTGCTGATCATGATGTGACGGATGCTGAAGCCGACGACGCTGTGCGTGGGGTCGATGGTCCAGGTTCCCGCTTTGTAGCCCGGGATGGTCGTGGTGGTGATGTCGCTCATGGTGCTCCTCAAGTCCGTGGGGGCGGTGGATTCGCTGCCCTCAGGTATATGCAAGCGCATAGGACTACAGGATATTCCATCACCGACCAGAAAAGATGTGAACGATTCAGGAACGCGCGGAGAACCCGACTCCTCGGCGGGGAAGTAGGCTCGGCCTGTCAAGAGGAGTCCACGATGCCGACAGCGTCCCCGTCCAGTCCGGCGTCCCTGTCGAGCCCGGCACTGAGCATCCGCGATGTGGCCCCGGAAAGCGTTCTGGTTCTCGGCGGCGGTCGCGCAATCCTCCTACAGCTCGCGAACCCCGCCGTCGGGCACGGCGTCGCCAGGCACAGCGACTTCGCGACCCGACCGCTGAGTCGACTGAGCGGCACGCTCTCCTACGTATACGCCGTCACCTGCGGCTCGCCCATCGACCGGGCCGCGGCCGTGCGCCGGGTGTCCCTGGCCCATCGCCCGGTGCACGGCACCCAGAGCGTCGGCGCCCCGGGGTACAACGCTTTCGATCCGCAGTTGCAGCTCTGGGTTGCCGCGACCCTGTACGAATCCGCGACCCGTGTGCACGAGCTGGTCTACGGACCGCTCACGGATGCCGACGCCGAGTCCGTCTACCGTGACTACGGCGTGCTCGGCACCGCCCTTCAGGTACCGCCCGGGCTGTGGCCCGCGGACCGGGAGGCTTTCGCGGCGTATTGGAGCCGCGCAACGTCCGGCCTTGCGACCGACGAGACGACCCGATCGGTGGCCAGGCAACTGCTGCACCCCACCACCGGACCGGTCTGGTTGCGCCTGGCGATGCCGCTGGGGCGCCTGGTCACCACGGGGCTCCTGCAGCCCGACGAACGAGCCCTCTTCGACCTGCCCTGGTCGCCCGGACGCCAGCGCAGGTACAAGGCCGTGATCGGCGTCATCCGTCTGATCTATCCGCGCCTGCCGACGCGGCTGCGGCAGGCCCCCATGCGGCACTACCTTCGTGCAGGCCGATCCCTCGCGGCGAGGGATCGCGCGACCGGGCAACCTGGCGGCGCCGACGGGCGTTGACTGGGCTGAGCTGAACCGCCTAGAAGAAGTCGTCCGGGGTGCCGGCCGCCCGGGTCACCGCGACGGTGGACACACCGGCGCCATCGAGCTTGGCCATTGCGACCCGAAGCCCGGACTCCATCTGGGAGGCCCACACCTCGGTCTCGCGGGCACCGGCCTCGACGGCCGTGAGCCTGGCGAGGGCCTTCTCCTTGTCGGCACGCTCAGTGGCGACCTGCTGGATGCTCAGGGTGACGGCGTAGTACGCCGCCACCATCGAGGCGATCGGCGTGGCGATGACGGCCAAGGCGATGATGCTCTCGTTGGAGACGTTCACGAAGATCATGATGATGAACGCGATCGTCAGAACGGCGATGCCTACGAGAACCACCAGTGCGGCCCGCTGCGGCGGCCCCGTTCTAAGGTCGGAGAGCAGGGTGCGGCTTCGGGTCTTGGTCCGGTTGGGGACCGGGGACTCTGCGGGGTCGACCGGCCCCTCACCCGTCGGCGCGTCGCCGGCGGGCTGAGTGCCCGGCATCGGCAGGCGTTCTGTGGTGGTCGAGGTGTCGAGGGGGAACGTTCGGTCGAACGGGTCATAGCTCTGATCGGTCATGGTCACTCCGTGGGTGGGGTTCGGTAGCTCGGGTGATGTCTCAAGGCTCTGTCGTTGAGGGGATCGTCGTTGCGGGGGTCGTCGTCTAGGGGGTTGGTTTTTCGGGGTCAGTTTCCGCGGATTCTGTCGTCGAGGGTAGCGCGTCCCCGGGAAGGATGACGCGTTTGTAACTGCGGCCATCCGCCAGCTCGACGGTGCGGCTGACCAGTTTACCTCTGCTCACCTGCAGGTATACCGCTTGAACGCTGACGCCGAGCAATGCGGCAGCCTCGGCCACCGAGTGCCCGGGCAGGTCGGTCGGAACGCTGCTGGGCCGCGCGCTGCGCTTGCGTCCGGCATCCAGGCGGGCCGCGATGTCGGAGTCGGTGCCCTGCCAGCGCCACTTGGCCGCGGTGGGTTTGAGCCCGGCGGCATCCGCGATCTCGGGCCAGCCCGCTCCATCGGACAGGGCGTCGCGTACGCTCGCCAGCGCGGCCGGGTCGGCGTCAAGGTGGTGAAGTACCGCACGAATGGCCCGCATCCGCTCCAGCGGCGGAGCCGCCGCGTTGGCGTCCAGCTCCGTCAGCCGGGCCAGCGCAGCCGCCGTCTCCGCGGATAGGAAATGGCCCATGGGTCCTCCTCGATGGTCAGTGGTACTGGCGAGTGGAGCTGGCGGGTAGTACTGGCGAGTGGAGCTGGTGAATAGATGGACCTAGACGAGCACCGCGACCGAGTGCGGCGGCAGCAACACCCAGCCGGCGTCGAGCCGGGGGCTCGCATCGGCGTTGTTCGCGAAGGCGAGCAGGACGCTCTGCCCGGCAACCGGAACGGACCGAGCGGTCGTGGAGAGGTTGATCACGATCTCGGTCTCGCCGCGGCACAGCAGCAGCCAGCCGTCCGCCTCGTCATAGGCCACCGCGACCCGCGCGAACCGTGGATCGGTCAGGTCGGCGAGCCGGCGACGGAGACCCGCGAGGTCACGATAGAACGCCAGGAGACGACCGGAATCGCCACGCTGCAGTTCGGACCAGTCCAGTTTTGACCGCTCGAAGGTGGCCGGGTCTTGGGGGTCGGGCACCACGGCCGGGTCCCAGCCCATCCGGGCGAACTCGCCGATGCGGCCCTCTGCGGTGGCCAGGCCGAGTTCGGGCTCTGGGTGCGAGGTGAAGAACTGCCACGGTGTGCGCGCCCCCCACTCTTCGCCCATGAACAGCATCGGGGTGAACGGGCCGAGCAGGGTGAGTGCGGCGGCGATGCCCAGCTGGCCGGTGTCGAGCTGGGCGCTGAGCCTGTCGCCGATGGCCCGGTTGCCGATCTGGTCGTGATTCTGCGAGGCGACGACCAGCCGCCAGGCCGGCATCCGTTCGGTGTCGACAGGGCGGCCGTGGTGGCGGCCGCGGAAGGTGGACAGGGTGCCGTCGTGGAAGAACCCGCGGGTGAGCACCTTCGCCAGGGCGCCGAGGGGGGCGAAGTCGGCGTAATAACCGACGGTCTCACCGGTGAGGGCGACGTGCACGGCGTGGTGGAAGTCGTCGCTCCACTGGGCGTCGAGTCCGTACCCGTTGGCTTCACGGGGGGTGATCAGCTTGGGGTCGTTGAGGTCCGATTCGGCGATGAGGGTCAATGGGCGGCCCACGGAGGCGCTGAGCACGGCCACCTCGCCGGCGAGCTGTTCCAGCAGGTGCACCGCGGAGTGGTCCTTGAGGGCGTGCACGGCGTCCAACCGCAGGCCGTCGACGTGATAGTCGCGCAGCCACATCAACGCGCTGTCGATGATGTACCGGCGCACCTCGTCGGAGTCCTGGCCGTCGAGGTTGACCGAGGCGCCCCAGGTGTTGCCCTCGGCGTCGCTGAGGTAGGGCCCGTAGTTGGGCAGGTAGTTGCCGCTGGGGCCCAGGTGGTTGTGCACGACGTCCTGGATCACGCCGATGCCGGCCACGTGGCAGGCGTCGACAAACCGCTGGTACGCCGCCGGGCCGCCGTAGCCCTCGTGCACGGCATACCAGAGCACACCGTCGTAGCCCCAGTTGTGAGTGCCGTTGAAGCCGTTCACCGGCAGCAGCTCGACGAAGTCCACGCCGAGTGACACGAGGTGGTCGAGCCGGCCGGCCGCGGCCTCCAGGGTGCCCTCGGGGGTGAACGTGCCGATGTGCAGCTCGTAGATGGTGGCACCGGCGAGCTGACGACCGGTCCAGGCGTCGTCCTGCCAGGTGTGCGTGGCCGGGTCGAAGCTGCGGGAGAGGTTGTGCACGCCGTGCGGCTGGCGGCGGGATCGCGGGTCGGGGAACGGGCCGGCGCCATCCAGCAGGAAGCCGTAGTCTACGCCGTCAGCGCTGCCGGGCAGGCTGCCGTGCCACCAGCCGGCGTCGCCGCGGGTCATCGGCGCGGTGGCGTCGCCGGCGACCAGCCCGACGGTCTCGGCGGCGGGCGCCCACACGTCGATCGGAACGGCGACGATGTCGGGGTTGTCTGTCGTCACGGGGTGGCCTCCTCGATAGCGGTGGGTGCGGTGATGCTCGCGGGGATCAACAGCGCAACCGGATAGCTCGACAGCAGGTCGGCCAGACGCACCTGGCCGCCGGCGAAGCGGACACCGGTGAGAGCATCCTGCCAGTCGTGCCCGGCGAGCATGATCGTGGTGTCACCCCAGCCGGTGCGGGCGAGCGCGACGGGCAGCCGGGTGGCGACGGTCACGGCGCCGCCGCGGTCGTAGGCCACCACGTGGGCGGCGGCCGGGCCGAATGCCTCGACCGGTGCGTGCCGGACGAACAGTTCCGGCCGATCGCGGCGCAGGCGCAGGGCGTTGGTGGTGACGAGCAGTTTCGTGGCGCCGGTTTCATCGATGGGGGGCAGCCAGCCCGCGCTGACGCGGTCCAGGTAGTCCCGGCGCACGGCGTAGTCCACCGGGCGGCGGTTATCGGGGTCCACGAGCGACATCTCCCAGAGTTCGCTGCCCTGGTAGACGTCGGGTACACCGGGCGCGGTGAGCTGGATGAGCTTGAGGGAGAGCGAGTTGCTCCACCCGGCCTGCTTCACCCTGTCGACGAAGGCGGTAACGGTGCGGGTCAGGGGCCCGTCCTCGGCGAGTTCCCGAACCAGGGCGCGCATCCGGTTTTCAAAGTCGTCGTTGGGCGCGGTCCAGGTGGTGGAGAGGTTCGCTTCCCTGGACGCCTTCTCGGCATAGCCGATGAGACGGTCGGTGGAGGCGGGCCAGGAACCCACGATGGCCTGCCAGAGCAGGTTTTCGAACGGGGCGTCGCCGAGCGGGGCCAGGGCACGCAGCTCGCCGAGCACAGCGGTCCACTCATCCGGGATCTCGGCCAGGACCGAGATGCGGGCCCGCACGTCTTCGCCGCGCTTGGTGTCGTGGGTCGACAGCGTGGTCTGTGAGGCGGGCGCAACGGCCAGCCGGGTCTGCTGGCGGCGGTGGAATTCCTCCACCGGCACCGCGAACTCGCTCGGGTCCGCGCCGACCTCGTTGAGGGAGGTGAGCCGGCTGTAGCGGTAGTAGGCGGTGTCTTCGACACCCTTGGCCATCACCATCCCCGAGGTCTGCTGGAAGCGCACGGCCGCGGGGTGTGCGGGGTCGGTGAGATACGGCAGCAGGGCGGTGATGGTGGTGTCGAGTTCGGGCCGGCGCTGCCGGGCAAGTCGCACGGCGGTGTCGAGTTCGCTGCGGCCGACGGGCAGGTAGGAGCGGTAGACCGGGAACCAGGCGATCAGTTCGGCGAGGGCGTCGGCTGCATCGGGGACCTCGGGGATCAAACGGTCGAGTCGGCGCACCTCACTCTGCAGGATGCCGTCGGCGATGGCGCGCTTGCCGGTGTAGACCAGTTCGGTCCAGGAGACGGCGCCGCCCTGCAGGGTGGCCTCCAGGGTGTCGAGGGCGTCCTGGCCGGCCGGGTCCACCAGGACCCTGTCGAAGTCGGCGAGGGCGTCATAGCCGGTGGTGCCGTGGGCCGACCAGCTGCTGGGCAGCTGTTCGCGGCCCTCCAGGATCTTCTCCACCAGCAGGTAGCCGTCCGGCATGGCGGCGTGCAGCCTGTCGAGGTAGCCGGCCGGGTCGGCGAGGCCGTCCGGGTGGTCGACTCGCAGGCCCTGCACCTGGCCGGTGTGCACCCAGCGCAGGATCTCGCGGTGGGATTCGTCGAAGACCCAGGGCACCTCGACGCGCACACCGGCGAGGGTGTTCACGGCGAAGAAGCGGCGGTAGTTCAGGTCGGTGTCGGCGCGGCGCCAGCTGACCAGTTCGTAGTGCTGCCTGTCGTGCACGACGGCGGCGGGGGCGCCGTCGTCCGCGGTGCCGGGAGCGAGCGGGAACCGGTTGTCGTAGTAGTGCAGTTCGTCGCCCACCACGGTGAGCTGGTCGAGTTCGGTGTCGCCGTCACCGAGTACGGGCAGCAGCAGCCGACCGTTGCCGGCGGGCCAGTCCACGTCGAAGGCCTCGGCATAGCGGGAACCCTGCCCGGCTCGGAGCAGGTCCCACCACCAGGCGTTGCTGTGCGGCGTCTGGACGCCGACGTGGTTGGGGACGATGTCCACCAGGATGCCGCGGCCGGCCGCGGCCACCCGCTCCGACAGTCGGGCGAGCGCCTCGGGGCCGCCGCGGGCCGGGTCGATGCTGCCGTGGTCGATCACGTCGTAGCCGTGGTCGGAGCCCTCCTCGGCCGTGAGCAGCGGCGAAAGGTAGAGCCAGTCCGCGCCGAGCCGGCTGACGTAATCGAGCACACCCGCCGCCGCATCCAGATCGAAGGCCGACGTGATCTGCAGGCGATAGGTGGAGACGGGGATGCTCATGGTGGTTACTCGTGTCCTTCGGTCGAAGAGTACGGGTCCGGCAGCACCGGCAGGGTCAGCGTGGACGTCGGCGGCGACGGGTGGCTTGCCAGCGACGCGGCAACGGAGTGGTCCGGAGCAACCTCGGGCACGTGGTACTCGCGCAGCACGACGAGTGAGCGTCCCATCACGGTGTGGGTGGCACCGGCCGGGCGGGGCTCCGAATCGGCGCCCTCTCCCCCGGTGTCGATCACGATCTCCCAGGCGGGCGAGTACTCGGCGCTCGGCAGGGTGAATTCGACGTCTTCGGCATCCGCGTTGAACAGCAGGATGAAGTTGACGTCGGTGACCTCGCGCCCGCGGGAGTCGCGTTCCCGGATGCCCTGGCCGTTCAGGAACATGCTGACGGTGCGGGACCGACTTTCGTCCCAGTCCTCCGCGCGCATCTCCTGGCCGTCGGTGTTCAGCCAAACGATATCTGCCAGCGGGTCGCCCTCGCCGCGCTTGCCGGGGTGCCCGTCGAAGAACCGGCTGCGACGGAAGGTGGGGTGCTCCTTGCGCAGGCGGACCACAGCGGACGTGAACTCGATCAGGGGCTGGTCGGCCTCGTCCCAGTGGATCCAACTCAGCTCGGAGTCCTGGGCGTAGGTGTTGTTGTTGCCGTGCTGGGTGCGGCCGAGTTCGTCGCCGTGCAGGATCATCGGGACGCCCTGGGAGAGCAGCATCGTGGCGATGAAGTTGCGCTGCTGGCGGCCGCGCAGGGTGCGGACGGTGGCGTCGTCGGTGGGGCCCTCCACTCCGGCGTTCCAGGACCGGTTGTGGCTTTCGCCGTCGTTGTTGTCCTCGCCGTTGGCGTCGTTGTGCTTCTCGTTGTACGACACGAGGTCGTTGAGGGTGAAGCCGTCGTGCGCGGTGACGAAGTTGATCGACGCGACGGGGCGGCGGCCGGAGTGCTCGTAGAGGTCGGCGGAGCCGGAGATGCGGGAGGCGAATTCGCCCAGGGTGGAGGGCTCGCCGCGCCAGAAGTCGCGCACAGTGTCGCGGTACTTGCCGTTCCACTCCGTCCACTGCGGCGGGAAGTTGCCGACCTGGTAGCCGCCGGGGCCGACGTCCCAGGGCTCCGCGATCAGCTTGACCTGGGAGACGATCGGGTCCTGCTGCACGAGCTCGAAGAAGGTGGACAGCTTGTCGACGTCGTAGAGGTCGCGGGCCAGGGCGCTGGCGAGGTCGAACCGGAAACCGTCGACGTGCATCTCGATGGCCCAGTAGCGCAGCGAGTCCATGATCAGCTGCAGCGAGTGCGGGTGGCGCACGTTGAGGGTGTTGCCGGTGCCCGTGTAGTCCATGTAGTACCGGCCGTCGTCGTCCATCAGCCGGTAGTAGGCGGCGTTGTCGATGCCCTTGAACGAGATGGTCGGGCCCAGGTGGTTACCCTCCGCGGTGTGGTTGTAGACCACGTCGAGGATGACCTCGATGCCGGCGGCGTGCAGGTTCTTGACCATGCCCTTGAACTCCTGCACCTGCTGGCCGAGGTCGCCGCTGGAGGAGTAGGCGTTGTGCGGGGCGAAGAAGCCGATGGTGTTGTAGCCCCAGTAGTTGCTCAGGCCCTGGTCCTGCAGGGTGCTGTCGTTGACGAACTGGTGCACGGGCATCAGTTCGATCGCGGTGACGCCGAGCTTCTGCAGGTGCTCGATGACCGACGGATGCGCGACGGCCGCGTAGGTGCCGCGCTGGGATTCCGGCACCTCCTGCTGCAGCTGGGTGAGGCCCTTGACGTGCGCTTCGTAGATGACCGATTCGCTGTACGGGGTGCGCGGGGAGCGGTCGCCGGTCCAGTCGAAGAACGGGTTGACGACGACGCCGAGCATCATGTGCGGGGCGGAGTCCTCGTCGTTGCGGGAGTCCGGTTCGCCGAAGTTGTACGAGAACAGTGCCTGGTCCCAGTCCATGACGCCGCAGGTGGCCTTGGCGTACGGGTCGAGCAGCAGTTTGTTGGGGTTGGCGCGCTTGCCCTCGCTGGGGTTGTATTCGCCGTGCACCCTGTAGCCGTAGCGCTGGCCCGGCTGCACCTCCGGCAGGTAGCAGTGCCACACGAAGGCGCTGGATTCCCGGACTTCGACGGGGGTCTCGGCGCCGTTCTCGTCGAACAGGCAGAGCTCCACCCGCTCGGCGGCCTCACTGAACAGAGCGAAGTTGGTGCCGCTTCCGTCATAGGTTGCGCCAAGCGGGTAGGCAGATCCGGGCCAGGTTTCCACGGTGTACTCCTCGAGGAAGGTCAGAACGAAAGGATGAAGGTGGGTGGTTTGCCCGAGCCGGGCCCACGTGTTCACGCTACCCCGTCCGGGGCACGCCAAATTCCCGTCAGGCCATCATTTCGTGTACCAGAGGGGCTACCTCGGTGCCGTAGAGCTCGATACTGGTCATCAGCTTGTCGTGCGAGAGGGTACCGAGACTGTACTTGAGGTCGAAACGGGACAGCGAGAGCCCGGTGGCCATTTTGGCGATCTTGGTGGCGACGGTTTGCGGGGAGCCGACGAACAGGGCTCCGTCGGGGCCGGCATCCTGCTCGAATCTGGCCTTCGTGGCCGGGCCCCAGCCTCGCTCGCGGCCGATCCGGTCCTGCATGGCGCGGTAGTGCGGCCACATCTCTTCGCGTGCCTGCTCGTCCGTCGCGGCGACGTAGCCGGGTGAGTGCTCGCCGATGGGTTGCGGGTCCTTGCCGAACTGGTCGAGCGCCCGGTGGTACAGGTCGGTGAACTGGGCGAAGGCGAGAGGCTCACCACCGATGATGGCGAGCATCAGCGGCAGACCGTAGTGGGCGGCGCGCACCACGGACTGCGGGCTGCCGCCGACACCGATCCAGGTGCGGATGGAGCCGGATTCGGTCGGCGGGAACACCCGCTGCTCTGTCAGGGAGCCGCGGGTGCTACCCGACCAGGTCACCGGCGCTTCCTTGAGCAGTTCGGCGAACAGCTCGAGCTTCTCTTCGAACAGCTGCTCGTAGTCGCTGAGCTCCAGGCCGAACAGGGGGAAGGATTCGGTGAACGACCCACGGCCGAGGATGACCTCCGCGCGACCGTTGGAGACGGCGTCGAGGGTGGCGAAGCGTTGGAAGACGCGCACGGGGTCGTCGGAGCTGAGCACGGTGACGGCGGAGCCGAGCTTGATGGTGCTGGTCTGACCGGCGATGGCGGCCAGCACGACCTCGGGGGCGGAGACGGCGAAATCCTCGCGGTGGTGTTCGCCGATACCGAAGAAGCTCAGGCCCACCTGGTCGGCGAGCACCGCCTCGGCGACGACGTTGCGCAGCACCTGGGCGTGGCTGAGCAGGCTGCCGTCCGCGGCGTAGGTGACGTCGCCGAACGTGTCGAGACCCAGTTCCAGTGTCGGTGCCATGTGTGGTGCGCCCTTCCGATCAGTTTGCATGCATACGCATACTAGGGCTCAACGGGGCGCACCGGCGTTCTATTCCGCGTCGCTACTGAGTGTCGCCGGTCGCGGTGTCGCCGGGCGACCCAGTGCGGGTGACCGTCGTCGGAATGTTGTGGTTGAGCCTCAGCAGATTCTCGGGGTCGTACTCGCGCTTGAGGGCGGCGAGTCGCTCCAGTTTGGCCGGCCCGTAGACGGCCAGCGCTTGGGCCACCGGGTCGGTGCCGGATTCCGCGCCGAGGAAGTTCACGTACGTGCCGCCGGAGCCCAGCACCGCCATCTCCGCGCCGAACTCGCGGACGAAGGCCACTCGCTCGGCGTCGTCGGCAGGGTCGGTCCAGAATCCGTAGATGTTGAGCCAGAACCGCGCTCCCCGATTCGGGAACGGCGTGTCGTCCTCGGCCACCCTGGCGAAGGCGCCGCCCATGTGGTGGATATCGAAGGCGGTGCCGAGCCAGGTCTGCTCCGCTCCGCGGCGCAGCAGGGTATCGATCACCGCCGGATCCAGACTGTCGAAGGAGGTGTTCTTCCAGTAGCCGCGCACACCCTTGGGGAAGACCCCGTCGACGGCGGACTGCCACGCGGTCCACGGCATCGGCTCGTCGGCCTCGACCGCGGGCGGGGCGGCGCGGCGCATCCGGTCGATGACCTCCCGGGCCCTGTCGGTGTCGGTGCCGGCCCAGGCGAAACCCAGCAGCATCAGCGGCTCAGAGCCGAGCCCCATGGCCGGCGGCGGCACCAGCACGCTGAGGATGGAGGTCAGCTCGTCTGGCAGGTCCCTGGTCCACTCGTCGTAGGCCGCCAGCGTCGCCGCCCACTGCTCCTTCGGGTAGACGAAATTGCCGGTCACCGGCCGCGCCGGCAACGGATGCGCCCGGAAGGTGAACGAGGACACCACGCCGAAGTTGCCGCCGCCGCCGCGCAGCCCCCAGAACAACTCGGGGTTCTCGGTCGCGCTGGCCCGCACTCTCGTCCCGGCCACCGTGACGACATCCGCCGCCACCATGGCGTCTAGGGTCAGCCCGTGTGCCCTGGTCTGCCAGCCGACGCCGCCGCCGAGGGTGAGACCGGCGATGCCGGTGGCGGAGACCACGCCCAGCGGCACGGCGAGCCCATAGGGTTCGGTTGCCCGGTCGATGTCGGCCATGGTCGCCCCGGCCAGTGCCCGCACGGTGCGGGCGTCCGGGTCGACCTCGACGGTGTTGAGGGCGGCGAGATCGAGCACGATCCCCGCGTCGACGGTGCCGTTGCCGGCCACGTTGTGCCCGCCGCCGCGCACGGCGAGGGGCAGCCGGTGCCTGGCAGCCAGGGCCAGGGTCGGCGCGATGTCGCCGGTAGCACGGGCACGCACGATCAGCAGGGGCCGGTGGTCGATCATGCCGTTCCACACCCGCCTCGCGTCGTCGTAGCCGGGGTCGGTGTCGACGATCAGGTCTGCCTCTACGTCGGTGCGCAGGTCCTCAACCAGCCGGCGGGGATCTGTGCCGTTCTCGGGGAAGGTGCTCGATGTCATCGGGAGTCCTCCGTTGATCTACATCACGGGTCGACATCCATGACAGCACCCTCAGAGCCCGGCCGCAACGCCTGTCACGGCTTCGATGACACGGCCTCCGTCAAACGGTTTCCGTCACACGGACTCGGTCACCCGCCCATCCTCGACCGCCCAGTGCCGATCGAGGCGCACGGTGGCGAGCATCCGTCGGTCGTGGGTCACCAACAACAGGGTGCCCGTGTAGGACTCGAGTGCCTGCTCCAGCTGCTCGATCGCGGCGAGGTCCAGGTGGTTGGTTGGTTCGTCGAGCACCAAGAGGTTCACGCCCGTGGCCTGCAGCAGGGCGAGACCGGCGCGGGTGCGTTCACCGGGTGACAGGGCGTCGGCGGGTCGGCTGACGTGGTCGGCGGTGAGGCCGAACTTGGCGAGCAGGGTGCGGATCTCGCCGGCCGAGAGCTCGGGCAGCCGCTGCTCGAAGATGGCCACCAGGGTCTGCTCGCCCGTGACGCTGGCCCTGGCCTGGTCGATCTCGCCGACGGCGACGCTCGCGCCCAGGCTTGTGGAACCGGAATCGGCCGCCAGGCGGCCGAGCAGGGCGCGCAGCAGCGTGGTCTTGCCGGCGCCGTTGGGTCCGGTGATGCCGATGCGCTCCCCCGCGTTGACCTGCAGGGAGACCGGACCGAAGACGAAGTCACCCTGGCGGATGAGCGCTTCGTTCAGGACCGAGACCACGCTGCTCGAGCGCGGTGCGGCGCCGATGGTGAACTCGAGCTGCCATTCCTTGCGCGGTTCGTCGACCTCGTCGAGACGACTGATGCGGCTCTCCATCTGGCGTACCTTCTGCGCCTGCTTCTCGCTGGATTCGGCGGCGGCCTTGCGTCGGATCTTGTCGTTGTCCGGAGACTTCTTCATGGCGTTGCGCACACCCTGGCTGGACCACTCCCGTTGGGTCCGGGCCCGGCCGACCAGATCGGCCCTCTTTTCGGCGAATTCGTCGTAGTCGGCGCGCTTCTGCCGTCTGGCCGTCTCGCGCTCCTCCAGGTAGGAGTCGTAGCCGCCGCCGAAAACCCGGTTGGCGCCCTGGGCGAGGTCCAGTTCGAGGATCTTGGTGACCGAGCGGGCCAAGAACTCCCTGTCGTGGCTGACCAGCACGACTCCACCGCGAAGGCCCGTGACGAAGCCTTCCAGGCGTTCGAGCCCGTCGAGGTCGAGGTCATTGGTGGGCTCATCGAGCAGCACGATGTCGAATCTGGACAGCAGCAGAGCGGCCAGTCCCACCCTGGCGGCCTGGCCGCCGGAGAGCGATGTCATCAACGCGTCCGCGGCCACGTCGGCGTCGAGGGAAAGACCGAGGTCATACAGCACGGCAGGGAGCCTGTCATCGAGGTCGGCCGCACCACTGGCCAGCCAGCGGTCCAGGGCCACCGAGTAGACATCGGCCGGGTCAGCCCCGCCCGGTGCGGCTGGTTCGGCCAGGGCAGCGGCGGCGGCGTCCATCTCCCTGGTCGCCTGGGCGCAGCCGGTGCGACGACCGATGTACTCCGCCACGGTCTCCCCTGGCACCCGTTCGTGTTCCTGGGGCAACCAGCCCACGAAGGCATCCGCCGGCGACAGGGCAACGGAACCGCCCTGCGGCTCGTCGAGGCCCGCGAGCAGGCGCAGCAGGGTGGACTTGCCCGCACCGTTCACGCCGACGATACCGACGACATCGCCGGGTGCGACGGTGAGGTCGAGGGAATCGAACAGTGTGCGGTGGGCGTAGCCACCGGCCAGGGCCTTGGCGACGAGTGTTGCGGTCATGGGTCCAGTTTCCCATCTGGACGTTACGCGCCCGACGCCCCGTCGATTCCGTTGCTCAGTCGGCCGCGTCGAGGTACAGCCAGGCGCCGGACACCTTGACGAATCGGCTGACTTCGTGCTGCTGAGCCCGCCGGCCGTCCTGACGCGAGTGTGCGGTGAATTCCACGACGCCCTCGGTGTCGAACAGGGTTCCCCGCTCGGTCCGGTCGATGTCAAGCCGCATCCACCGCACAGTCGTGTCCAACTCGATGGTGTCGGGCCGAGTTCTCGGATGCCAGGTGCGCAGGAGATAGCCTGCGTCGCCGACCGCGAAGGCCGAGTAGCGCGATCGCATGAGCTGCTCGGCCGTGGCGGCTCGGGCGTCGCTGCGGTGCAGGCGCCCGCAGCAGTCGTCGTAACTGTTGCCGCTGCCGCACGGACAGCGTACGGGAGCGGCGGGGATCGATGCCTGGTCTGAACGGGCTGCAGATGCTGAAGGGGGCATCCAGCCATTATCGACGCCCGTCAGGCCGAGGTCACTCGCACCAACGCCTCATTGCGCCCCCGGAGTCCGGGCCGGAACGGCGGGTCGAACCGTGCGTAGTAGACCGGCCCGTCCGGCAGGAGATCAGCGGCCTCCAGCGACCCGAGCAGGGAACGCCCGTGATCGGTGAATCTCTTTGTGCTCCAGCCCCCGCCGAACCGCAGGACCGCGGCCTCGTGGGCGGGCAGGACGATTATCCGCAACCTCTCGTCCAGTGGCAGGGGCGCACGGTCCGGGTCCGACTCACCCGGGAGCACGAAGCTGATCAGGTGCGCGGACTCCCCCGCCCGCTCGTGCAGCACCGGCGGCGCCATGGGGATCGTCGTTGCCGACAGGTTGTTGCCGGCGAGATAGTTCTGCAGCGGCCGGAAGCCCCGGCTCGCCGCCCGCGTGAAGCCCCCGTCGACCTGCACCTGCACGAGAACACAGTCCGGATAACGGCGCACATCGAAGCCAGGGAAGGCCCGCACCACGGTGTACTGCTGCTGCTCGGTCATATCGGGGAGTGTAATCCGAAGGCCCCCACTTGGGGGTGGAATCTGGGGCTGTAATCGTGACCCCCTTGACTGCCGAGCCGAGGGCTAGGCCTTCTTGACGACCCCGGACTTGAGCTGCATGCTCACTCCCTCGATTCGACATTCGATGTCGTGATCGCCCACACCCTGGCGCAGGCGGATGCCGCGCACCTTGGTGCCCACCTTGATGACGGTAGAGCTGCCCTTGAGTTTGAGGTCCTTGATGATGGTCACCGAATCGCCGTCGGCCAGCACGCTGCCGTGAGCGTCGGTGATCGCGGCATCCTGCACCGGCTCACCGGCGGAGGCGGCCCCTGCCGCCCACTCGTGCCCGCACAGTGGGCAGACCAGCAGCGCCCCCATCTCGTAGGTCAGTTCGCTGGAGCATTCCGGGCACGGCGGCAGGGTCTCATTCACCTCCCCATCGTAGAGCGGGGGCCCAGAGTCGATGGTCCCGCCCGCGGTGAGCCGTTGGCGTCGCCGCGGGTTGACGAGAGCGTTCAGACAAGAACAGGGCATTCCCCGACAACTCCACGCTAATGAGCGTATTTTGCCCGGTAGAGCGTGCCGTCGTTCGGGACGGCACCGCACCAGCCCTGGGATGAAGGTGGAGATATGACCCTGCACGTCCTTAAGAATCCGCCACTGGCGAGCGGACGAGGCGGGTGGTTGACGTGAGCGTCCTCGCTGAGATCCTGATCGCCCTCGCGGCGATCATGGTCGTGTCCACCGTCACGGTCATCGTCATTGCACGCGTGCTGTACAGGCGGCTACGGCGAAGTCGGGCTCTCAACGGTGCCGTGCTGCGTGTGCGCACGCGGGTGAGTGTCGGCCCGAACCACGAAATCCTCCGCCTTCGGTTGCGTCTGAGGGACTCGCTCGCCAGTGGACAGGCCGCGGTTGACCTCGCCGTGCAGAGCGGAGGCCCGCATGGTGAGTTGCAGAGGCTCGTCGGACGGTTGCAGAACGAGGGCACCAGAGTGGAGTCGCAATTGCTGTTGCTGGCCACCGAACGGGACCCTGTCGTGCTCCGAGAGACTCTCCCGGTGGCCAGTCGGCGCGTCGACCAGATCACCGGGTTGGTGGGGCGGGTCCGTTCCGTCGTTGCCGCCGGCCTCGGTGTGCGCACCGATGACACCCTCACGACCCTGGGCGCCGACGTGGACCGTGAGATCGCCGCCGTCGGCGCCGGTGTCGCGGAGTTGCACGCCCTCACCCTGCTGGACGGGTTGCCCACGCCGGAGCGGACCTCGATGCAGCAAACCTCGGCGCACCGGCTAGACAAAAGGAGCACCCCATGACCTTCACCAACCGACTGCGAGTCATCTTCCGGAGCAAGGCCTCCCGCACCCTGGACCGACTGGAGGACCCGCGTGAAGCTCTTGACGACAGCTACGAGCAGCTGGTGCGGATGCTGCAGGACGTGAGGTTGGGCCTGGCCGAGGTTGCCACCGCGAAGAAACGGATCGAGCTACAGGGCCAGGAGATGGGCGCCAGGCACCAACGGCTGGCCGACCAGGCCGATTCCGCCCTGAACCAGGGCCGGGAAGACCTGGCCAGGACCGCTCTGGAACGCCGCTCCCTGCTGGAGGGCCAGGTGGCCGCACTCCGTGACCAGTACACCCTCCTGCAGAAGCAGCAGGGGCAGCTGCAGGACAACGAACGGCGCCTGGCCGAAAGGGTAGCCGCGTTCCGCACCGAGAAGGAGAGCATCAAGGCCAGCTACGCCGCCTCGCAGGCGCAGGTGAAGGCGAACGAGGCCGCGGCCGGCCTCGGCTCGCAGATGAGCGAGGTCGGTGTCAGCCTCGACAGGGCCAAGGACCGGATCGTTCAGATGCAGGCCCGCGCCGCCGCGACCGACGAACTGCTCGCCAGCGGCGCCCTCACCGATCTCACTGCCCCACCGGATGCCGACCTGGAGCGCCAGCTGTCGTCCGGGGCGACCTCGGCAGAGGTTGAGCGGCAATTGCGAGCCATGAAGGATGCCAGGACGGCACGCCAGGGCCGGCCGGCCGGGTCTCGGGGAGCGGGGCCGGACGCGTGGCTCAGTATCGGGAATGGTCCGACCGGGCCAGGTCCTGAAGCCCCCTGAAGCGTGCCGCCAACCCGCCAACGCCGGGTGAGAAGAGCCGGCAAGAATTCCCCAGAAATATTTCCGGAAATTCTTTTCACCCGGGTTCACAGCACGACGAAAAAACCCCCGATGACTACTGTCATCGGGGGTTTTCCTTGTGCTTGGTGGATCCGAGGGGATTCGAACCCCTGACCCCCTGCATGCCATGCAGGTGCGCTACCAGCTGCGCCACGGACCCAGACTTTGTTTCGAATTCCTCCGAAACAACTTCATTAGGTTACTACATGTTTTGAGTGCTCGCGAACCAAACGCTAGTCCGCGGCGTCAATTTCCACGGTGGATTCGACATCCGCGGCGTCGACGGTCGTGTTTGCGGCGCCGTCTGCGGAGGTGTCGACGGACTCGTCGGACGAGGCGGCCTCGTCGATGGCGCGGGCACTGGCCTGGTCGATGGGGATGACCGGGCAGTCCTTCCAGAGGCGCTCGAGGGAGTAATAGACGCGCTCTTCCTCGTGGAACACGTGGACGACGAGGTCGCCGAAGTCAACGAGAATCCAGCGCCCTTCGGCGCGTCCCTCGCGGCGAAGCGGCTTGTAGCCGGCCTCGATCAGCTTGTCCTCGATTTCGCCGGCGATCGCGACGACGTTGCGTTCGGAGCGTCCCGTAACGATGAGGAAGATGTCGGCCAACGGCAACGGGGTGGAAACGTCAATGGCAACGAGGTCCTCCCCCGCTTTCGAGTCGGCGGCGGCGGCAGCCACCTTGAGGAGCTCGAGAGCGTGGGCAGAAGCGGTCATCGATTGAATCCCTGAGTTAGTAAAAGCGAAAAAGATGGCATGAGGAGATATGGGGTTGGTGGATATTCGGGGTTAGTAGATATTGAGGGCGTAGCCGACGACGAACAGCGACAGCACACCGATGGCGAGCACCGCGGCGGTGATCGCGAGAACCGTTGGCAGGGAGGCGCCGCGTTTGCGAGGCGGCGTCATCACGCCCCGGGTGGAGGTGTGGGTGCTCACGGCGCGGCTGGCGCTCACGGGTGCCACATCGTTGTGGTGACCGCCCTCGTCGAGCTGGTCGAGCATGCGGTCCATTTCGGACGAGTCGAACAGGTTCGGGTGCTGACCGGTAGCGCCCAGGCTTCGCGGGAGGTCGATCGATCCCGTGATCATGATCTCCCCGGTGCTGGTGATGGGGCCGCCGGGGCCCTGACGCGGGATGGACGGCAGGATCAGGGCGTTGGTGGTCGTGGGCATGCCGCCGGCGCCGACGCCGCGGCCCACGAGGTCGTCGAAGGTCGCGTCGTCGCGGCGCCCGATGGTCTCGATGTGGCTGTCGTCCTCGCGGTCCATCGACCAGTGGCCGATCGGCGGGTGCAGAGAGTTGACCGCGGCCGGCGCTTCGGTTCGGGGCTGGTCGTCAGCGGGGGCGGAGCGGGGTGCGGAGACCGGAGCCGGTGGGGCCTGAGAAGGTGCGGCCTGTGCCTGGCCGGAGACCTCGTCGGCGGCACTCGCGGATGAGGCGGCCTGCAGGGCACGAAGCTCACGGCGGGTGAGGGTGCGACCGGCGTCGGCGACGGCCGGATCCTCGGGGACCGGCAGCGGGGCGGGGGCCACAGACGTGTGCCGCGAGTGGTGCGGCTCGGACTCGACAGGCTTGGACTCGACAGGCTCGGACTCGACGGGCTTAGCCTCGACGGGCGCAACGATGTCGCCTGTGGCAGTCTCCTCTGCAGAAGGCGTCTCTGTGACAGCCGGCTCGTGCTCCCGAGCCAACTCGCGCAACTGTCGTCGCGTCAGTGGCTGCGGGCTATTACCCAACGTCATGCCACACTCCGATACAGATGGTGCTTTGAGATGTACTGGACAACCCCGTCGGGGACCAAGTACCAGACCGGGAAACCCCGGTTCACGCGTGCCCGGCAGTCAGTAGACGAGATCGCCAGAGCCGGAACCTCCAGCAAGCTTACGTCCTGGTTAGGCAATCCTGAAATGCTCAGGTCGTGTCCCGGGCGACTCACAGCCACGAAGTGGGCCAGTTTCCATAGTTCGGCGACGTCTTTCCAACCCAGGATCTGAGTTATCGCGTCTGCGCCGGTGATGAAGAACAGCTCGGCATCCGGGCGTTCGGCGTGCAGGTCGCGGAGGGTGTCGATCGTGAAGGTCGGGCCGGTCCGGTCCACGTCGACGCGGCTGACCGTGAAACGGGGGTTGGACGCCGTGGCGATGACGGTCATCAGGTACCGGTGTTCGGCCCGCGTCACGTCGGTCTTCTGCCAGGGCTGCCCGGTGGGCACAAAAATGACTTCGTCGAGGTCGAAGCTCTGCGCAACCTCGCTCGCTGCGACGAGGTGCCCGTGGTGGATGGGGTCGAAGGTGCCGCCCATCACGCCGATGCGCGGGCGGTTCGGGGTCACGGCGCCGATTGTCAGTGGCCGTTGTGGCTGGCTGCGCCACCATGAGCCGCGGCATAGGCGTTGGCCTTGGCGCTGTGGCGGTTCGCGACGTCGCGGAAGCTCCAGACGACGAACCCGAGGGCGGCGAACACGATGAGGGCCACGAGGCCGTAGACCCAGGTCGCGACGGGCAGCTGGGTGTGCTCGACCTCGGCAAGGACAGCGGTCACGAACAACATGGAATCTCCGTTCAGGAATACTTTTTCGCGCTGCATCGGCGGGCGGCAGCGGTACCGCGACCAGTCTAGCGGGACGCTCCGCCCGTGCCGGTGAGCGGCACCGGCGCTAGTCGCGGATCTGGCCGGTACCGCGCACGATCCACTTGGTGCTGGTGAGCTCCGGCAGACCCATCGGTCCGCGGGCGTGCAGCTTCTGGGTCGAGATCCCGACCTCCGCGCCGAACCCGAACTCACCGCCGTCGGTGAACCGGGTGGACGCGTTGACCATGACCGCGGCCGAGTCGACCTCGTTGAGGAAGCGCTCCGCGTTGACGATGTCGTTGGTGATGATCGATTCGGTGTGCCCGGTCGAATACCGACGAATGTGCGCGATCGCGGCGTCAAGGTCGGCCACCACCTTGACGGACAGGTCCAGGCTCATGTATTCGGTCGCCCAGTCCTCGTCGGTCGCGGGAACCGCCGCCGGGTAGAGTGCTCGCACCGCGGCGTCGCCGTGGATGGTGACCCCGGCGCCGGCGAGCTTGGCGAGCACCCCTGGCAGCACCCGCGCGGCCGCCTGCTCGTGCACGAGCACGGTCTCGACGGCGTTGCAGACGCTGGGTCGTTGAACCTTGGCGTTGTGCACGATGTCCGCGGCCCACTGCTCGTTGGCGGAGGCATCCAGGAAGATGTGCACGACACCGGCCCCGGTCTCGATCACGGGCACCGTCGACTCGGTCACGACGGCCTGGATCAGCCCGGCACTGCCGCGCGGAATGAGCACGTCGACCAGCCCGCGGGCCTGCATCAGCGCCGTCGCCCCGGCCCGTCCGAACGGGTCGATGGTCTGCACGCACTCCCCCGGCAGGCCGGCGGCGACCAGCGCCTCGTGGATCAGGCCGACGAGTACCCGATTGGAGTTCTCGGCGGCGGACCCGCCACGCAGCACGGCGGCGTTGCCGCTCTTGAGGGCGAGAGCGGCGATGTCCACGGTCACGTTCGGGCGGGCCTCGTAGATGACACCCACGACACCGAAGGGCACGCGTATTTGGCTGATCTTGACGCCGTTGGCCAGGCTGCTGCCGCGCACGACCTGGCCGACAGGGTCGGTCAGCGCTTCGATCTCGTCGACGGCGTCGGCCAACGAGCGGATGCGCGCCTCGTCCAGGCGCAGCCGGTCGAGAAGTCCGGCAGTCAGGCCGTTCTCGGCACCGGCGGCCAGGTCGAGGGCATTGGCGGCGACGATTTGCGCCACGTTCTCGCGCAATGCCACGGCGATTCCCTGGAGCGCCGTGTTCTTCAGCCGGGTCGGCGCGGACGCCAGTGCGAGCGAAGCCGTCCGGGCTGCGACGAGCATCGCCGTGAACCCGTCAGGGCTGGAACCGGGCACGGCCGTGGCGGGTAGGGTCTGCGACATGCCGTCAGTTTAGGGCAGAACGCCTCACTGTTGTCGGGTCGGCCGGCTCGAACCAGGTGCCGATCGAGTCGCCGCGGAGGGCCTCGGCGACCAGCGCCGTCGACGTCACCAGGACCGCGGTTCCGGCCTCTGCGGCGATCCGGGCTGCGGAGACCTTGGTGCCGGCGCCGCCGGTGCCCACGCCGGACTGGGAGGAGCCGAATTCGACGCCGGGGAGGGTATCGCCCAGAGCCACGTGCTCGATTCGTTCCGCTCCGGGCAGGTGTGGGGGCCGGGTGTACAGCGCATCAACGTCGCTGAGCAGAACGAGCAGGTCCGCCTTGACGAGGGTGGCGACGAGGGCCGCGAGCCTGTCGTTGTCGCCGAACCGGATCTCGTGGGTGGCGACGGTGTCGTTCTCGTTCACGATCGGCAGGATGCGGAGGCCCAGTAGCCGTTCCATGGCGCGCTGGGCGTTGCTGCGCGGCGACGCGTTGTCGAGGTCACCCGCGGTGAGGAGCACCTGGCCGGCGACGATGTCGTACCGGTCGAGGCTGTCCTGGTAGCGGAAGATCAACAAGTTCTGCCCCACGGACGCTGCGGCCTGCTGGGTGGCGAGGTCGGTGGGACGCTCGTCGAGCTGCAGGTACGGCATCCCGGTGGCGATGGCGCCTGAGGACACCAGTACCACCTCGGCGCCGCGGCCGTGCGCTGACGCCAGGGCGTCAACGAGGGGTGCGATCTGCCCCACATTGGCGCCGCTGATCGAGGACGATCCCACCTTCACGACGATCCGTGCCGCAGTGCCGACGCCGCTGCGCTCCAGCGGCCGCCTCGCTCCTCCGGTCACTCGGAGTCGCCCTCCTTGACGCGCCGGCGGGCGGCGTTGTTCTCGGTGACTTCGCCTTCGCCGGCGTTGAACTCCTCTTCACCGGTGGACCACATACCGGCCTCGCGCTCACGGATGAGTTCGGCACGCGCGGCGGACTTGGCGTCCATGCGCTTGAGGTATTCCTCACGACGCTCGTTGCTGGTGCGGCGCTTGGAGTCGTCCATCCGACTGTCGGTACCACGCGGGGCAGTGATTAGCTCGGCTGTGGAGGTGAGGGTGGGCTCCCAGTCGAAGATCATGCCGTCGCCAGGGCCGATGACCACTGTCGAACCGGCGACAGCGCCGGCCTTGAACAGTTCGTCCTCGGTGCCGAGCTTGGCCAGTCTGTCGGCGAGGAAGCCGACGGCCTCGTCGTTCTTGAAGTCGGTCTGCTGCACCCAGCGTTCGGGCTTGGCGCCGAGGATACGGAAGATGTTGCCGAACGAACCACCCTCGACGCGCACGATGAAACCGCTGTCGTCGACGGGCTTGGGGCGGATGACGATACGCGGCTTGAGGGCCGCGGCTTCGGCGCTCGTGATCCGGCCGGCTTCGACGGTCTCGGCCAGGGCGAAGTTCAGCTGGCGCAGTCCCTCGTGGCTGACCGTGGAGATCTCGAAGACGCGGTAGCCGCGCTCCTCGAGTTCGGCCTTCACGAAGGCGGCGAGTTCGCGGCCTTCCGGTACATCGATCTTGTTCAGCGCGATCAGCTGGGGACGCTCGAGCAGGGGCGTCTGGCCCTCGGGCACCGGGTAAGCGGCGAGTTCGCCGAGAATGATGTCCAGGTCACTGATCGGGTCGCGACCGGGGTCGAGCGTGGCGCAGTCGAGCACGTGCAGCAATGCGGTGCAGCGCTCAACGTGGCGCAGGAATTCGAGGCCGAGCCCCTTGCCCTCGCTGGCGCCCTCGATGAGACCGGGCACGTCGGCGACGGTGTAACGCACCTCACCGGCATCCACTACGCCGAGGTTGGGCTGCAGGGTGGTGAAGGGGTAGTCGGCGATCTTGGGCCGGGCCGCCGAGATGGCCGCGATCAGGCTGGACTTACCGGCCGAGGGGTAGCCGACGAGTGCGACGTCGGCCACGGTCTTGAGCTCGAGGTAGACATCGCCCTCGAAGCCGTAGGTGCCCAGCAGCGCGAAGCCGGGGGCCTTGCGCTTGGTGGAGGCGAGCGCGGCGTTGCCGAGTCCGCCCTGTCCGCCCGCGGCGACGACGATGCGGTAGCCGGGCTCGGTCATGTCGGCGAGCTCGTTGCCCTCCGCATCCTTGACGACGGTGCCCAGCGGCACGCTCAGCTCAATGATGTCGCTGCCGTACCCGTTGCGGTGGTCGCCCATGCCGGGGCCGCCGTTCGCGGAACTGCGGTGCGGTGAACGGTGGAACGCGAGCAGGGTGGTCACCTGCGGGTCGGCGACGAGAACGATGTCGCCACCGTTTCCGCCGTTTCCGCCATCGGGGCCGGCGAGAGGCTTGAACTTCTCGCGTTTGACCGAGACACAACCGTTTCCTCCGTTGCCCGCTCGCAGGTGCAGCGTGACTTGGTCAACGAACGTGGCCATGGGAATGCCCCTTTCAGGTGGCGATACAAACAAACATGAGGACGAGCCGAAGCCCGCCCTCATGCTGAAAAGCTGTGTGGATGCCTAAGCGGCAGCTACCACGATGTTGACGACCTTGCGGCCACCCTTGGCACCGAACTCGACCGAGCCGGCTTCGAGGGCGAAGAGAGTGTCGTCGCCGCCACGGCCGACGTTCACGCCGGGGTGGAAGTGGGTGCCACGCTGACGGACGATGATCTCGCCCGCGCCGACAACCTGACCACCGAAGCGCTTCACGCCGAGGCGCTGAGCGTTGGAGTCACGACCGTTGCGAGTGGAACTCGCACCTTTTTTGTGTGCCATTAGTTATTCTCCTCGGGCCTAGGCGATGCCGGTGACCTGAACGCGAGTGAGCTCCTGACGGTGCCCCTGACGCTTCTTGTAACCGGTCTTGTTCTTGAACTTCTGGATGACGATCTTCGGGCCGCGAAGGTCGTTGAGGACCTCGGCGGTGACCTTGACGTTGGCCAGCGACGTCGAGTCAGAGGTGATCTTGTCGCCGTCGACGAGAAGCACGGCGGCCAGCTCGACGTTGCCGTCCTTGTCAGCCTTGATTCGGTCCATCGTTACGATGGTCCCGACCTCTACCTTCTCCTGCCGCCCACCGGCGCGCACAACTGCGTAAACCACTTTACGTACCTATCTCTGGGGAACCCCGGGGGCTCCGATTCCTATGATGGAAAGTTACCGAGTGCACATGGACCAAGTCGGACCATGTCACTTCAGAAAACCTTGGGCGCTACGTGGACAGAGTCCTTCGCACACCAACACTCGACTTTAGCTGATCGGAATGCCCCGGTCAAACCACCTCGAGAGGGCGTGTCGCGCCCTCGGTTCGATGGCGACGCCCTGGACAAGCTTAGGGCCGCGATTGTCCATACACTTTCAGCATGGGCATACTGATCGACCAGCCGGCCTGGGCGGCCCATGGCACGCTCTGGTCTCACCTGGTGAGCGACTCCTCGCTGGCGGAGCTGCACGCCTTCGCGGCCGCGCAGGGCATCCCCCGGCGCGGATTCGATCTGGACCACTACGACGTGCCCCAGGACCGCTACGACTCCCTGGTGGCGGCCGGAGCGGAGCCGGTCGACTTTCGCGGTCTCGTCACCCGGCTGCGGGCGAGCGGCTTGCGGGTCAAGGCCAGGGACCGCTGACAGACGCTCACCAGGTCGCGTCGATGCCCACGATGCTGCGAGTGATGGCCCCGGTTGACAGGTCGACGAAGAGTGTCGTCGCCGTGGTGGCCTGCGGGTCGACGGGGTAGCCATCCGTCACCTGGGTCTGGCTGTTCGGCACGGTCTGGATCGCCAGGTACTGGTCGTTGGGTGAGATGGCGAAGCCCACGATGGTCTCGTTGGGTAGCACCGGTTCGTAGACCACCCGCGTCGTCGGAGTCGCGGGGTCGCCCGTGACCAGGATCAGCGACTGTCCCACGCGCCCGGTCGCCTGGTCGAATTCGGCCACCCTCTGCACGTACCCCTCTCCCCCGGTGAGGAAGCGCAGTTCGGCTGTATACGGCGTGGTGCCGGCGACATCCTGCGGCACGATCGCCGCCTCGGCACCCGTGGACAGGTCGAGGATGTACTGGCGGTCCTGGTCTGACACGGCAATGCGCAGCCCGTCGGGGGCGAACGCGTTGAGGTTAGGGAATTGGCCGATGGGGATGGGTACGGTTTCGGTGCCTGCTCGGGGGTCTATCAGCAGCAGGGTGGTGTCGAAGAGCTGAGCCACGACCTCGGCGCGGTTGGCCATGAACCCCCAGGCGATGGCCTGCACGGGCTCACCATCGAGCCCGGTCACGGTGTCGACGGTGCCGCGGGTGAGGTCGAGCAGGAACAGGGTGTTGTCGTAGACGTGGCCTCCTGCTCCTGCTGCGCTGGTGAAGCGGAAGCCGATCGTGCTCGAGGACGGGGAGGCCTGCAGGTCGTGCACGGTTCCGGTGCCGGGCATGGTGAGTTCGGCGGCGCGGCCGTCACGGTCCACCAGACTGAGCGTGTTGGTGAGGTCCTCGGTGAGGGTGACCACCACGAGTTCGTCGCCGACAGGAACGAACGACTGGATGTATGGGGCGCTGAATGCGACGCTCGTCTCGGCGGATCCGACGGTGGTGCGTACGATCCGGTCGGGCGCCTTGGTCGGCTCGTTCGGCTGCGCCGGGGACCGGCTGAGCAGGTAGAGCGGCGCTTCGTCGGTGCGGAAGGAGACGGCGAGGTCGCTCGACCTGTCGGCGAACGGGCCGGTGACGTCGTTGACGGTCACCGTGTACTCGGTGTCGTAGGCGAGCGGCTGGGGGAAAACGATCACGATGGAATCGTTCCTGGTCTGCACGTCGAGGACGCCGGCCGGGCTGACGGTGATCTGGTCCGTGCTCACCTCGGCGAGCTGCTGGTTCGTGTCGAGGACGAGCCGTTGGTTGGCCGTGGTGACGACGGCGCTCGTGTCGACCTGGAAACCGGTCAGCCGGGGCCCGTTGAGCACGTTGACGGCCACCAGGGCCAGACACAGCACGATCAGGCCGGTGAGGAGGGCGGCGAGGGTGCGGCGGAACCGCCGGCCACCGGCTGCGGTGTCCGGGTCGGCTGTCGAAAACTGCCCAGACGTGAGGTCAGTAGACATACGGGTCGCTCGGCTGGTCGACGGGCTCGATGGTGGTGGGAAGCACGGCGAGGGTGTCTGCGGATCGGGCGCTCGGGTTGCTCACGAAGGTGCCGGTCACCTGCACCCAGTCGTCGGTGTCGTAGCTGGCCTGCCAGCCGGGCTGGTAGACGGCAACGCCGATGGGCTGGGCGTCGACGGCGCAGCAGGTGACCACGAACCGGGCGGCGTAGAAGACGTTGTCGGGGTCTGCGGCGTCCGGCAGGACGAAGCCGGTGATGCTGGCCGTTTTGTCGGCGTAGAGGGCGGGATCCTCGGACTGGGCCAGGAGCGACACCCACTCCTTCACGCTCAGGCGTTCGTAGTCGCCGGTGCCCACCAGGGCGGCCGCCTCCTCCGCTGCGGCCTCGCTGTCCAGCCCGCCGGAATTGACCTCCCGTTGGGTGGCTGTGGCGCTGGTCAGGGTGGCCGGGGGCAGGGCCAGCACCGTGACCGTCGCGATGGCCAGAAGCAGGGCGCTGCCACTCAATGCCCAGGTCCGCCGGCCGGCGGACCTGCGGCCGGACGGCTCCGACTCCCCTGCCGCCGGGGTGCGAAACACGAAGCTGGCCACTACGAAGACGAGGCCGACAACGGCCATCACGGTGGTGAAGATGAAGTAGCGCGGGTGGATGTACAACCCGAGCTGCCCGGTGGCGCCGAGCCAGATGGTGGCCACCACGATCACCAGGCTCAGGCCGATGCCGCGCCAGCGCTCGGCCAGGTAGCCGGCCAACGTGCCCTTACGCGACATTTCCTTATGCGACATTTCCTTATGCGACATAGTTCACCAACAGGCCGGCGGCCGCGCTCATCAGGGCCACCAACGCGGTGATCTGCACGAGGGTGCGGGTGGTGAAGGTGGTGCGCATCAGGGCGAGCATCTTGACGTCGATCATGGCTCCGAAGGTGAGGAAGGCGGCGATGCCGCCAGGCATGAAGGTGCTGCCGAACGACAGCACGAAGAAGGCGTCGACGTTGGAGCACACCGCGACGATGAAGGCCAGGGCGATCATGGCCAGCACCGACCAGACCGGGTTGCTGCCGAGCGCCAGCAGCACCGAGCGGGGCACAAAAACCTGGACGAGCGCCGCGATCAGCGATCCGATGAACAGTGCGGGCATGATCACCGCGGTCTCGCGGGTGAACAGGTCGACTGACCGCTCGATACGGCCCGGCCGGGAACCGTGCGGGTGAGTGTGCCCCTCGTGCAACCCGCCGTCATGCCCGCCATTGCTCACCGGCGCGTCCGGCCGTTCGCAGGACGCTGAAAAGGTGCGGGTCAGGAGGCTGTCCGGGTCCGGGTGCCGGCTGAAGAGCCACCCGATAACGTTGGCTATCACGAAGCCGGCCACGATGCGGGTGATCAGGATCCCGTCTCCCCAGCCGAACGCCTGGTGGGTGGTGATGATCGTGATCGGGTTCAGGATGGGCGCGGCGAGCAGGAAAGTGATCGATTCCGGCACCGTGAAGCCGCCCACCATGAACCCGCGGGCCAAGGGCACGTTGCCGCATTCGCAGACCGGGAAGAACATGCCCAGCAGCGAGATGCAGGCGCGGCGGAGCACTGGTTGGCGGGGCAGGAATCGGGTGATGAAGCCGTGTGGGAGCCACACCTGCACCACCGTGGACAGCAGAATGCCGAGGAACACAAAAGGCGCTGACTCGATGATCACGCTCAGGGCGAGGGTGATGGTGTCCTGGACGCGGTCCGGCACTCCCCAGCCGGCGAACGCCGGGCTGACGGCACGGAGCGCGAACGCGGCGGCGACCAGGACCACACCGAGAATGAGTCCGGTGGGCACGCGCCGCACCGTCCCCCGATCCCTGTGCATCCATCGATCTTACCGGAGTGCGGCAACCAGACAGGCCAGGTCGACCGGCCAGGTCGACCGGCCCCGGACGACAACAGCGGTGCCGCCCGAATCGGGCGGCACCGCTGCAGGGCCGATGAGGCCGTCGACCGTTAGGCGTTGTCCTGCGTGGGAGCCACGATCGGCTGCACGGTGGCGGTCGGACCGCCGGCGGTGGTGACCCGACGGCTGCGCGAACGACCCTGGCCGGGCTGCTTGGGCTCCGGCAGGGCTTCAAGCACCGAATCGAGCAGCTGGTCGGTGACCTGCTTACTCACCGGACGGCGGCTGCGCGGTGACTTCTGCACGGGGATGTCGAGAATAGCGACACCGTCGGCCGAGTCGGCCGGCACGGCCTCCGGAGCCAGGAGAGGCGCCTGAACCGCCGGGGCGGCGGTGTCGGGCTCTGCGCCGAACGGGTCGGTGGACGCCCGGTCGGGCTGCACGGCGGGCGCACTGTCGGTCGACTGGCCGGTGCGGCCCCCCGAACGACTGCCCGAACGGTTGCCCCGGGAGTTCGAACGGGCCATGGGCGCGGTGTCGACGCTCTCGGCCGCGGTCGGGGCGTCGGCCTCAGCAGCCGGGGCGGCGGCCGGGGCAGCCGTCTCGGTCGGCGCGAGCACGGGGATCGAACCGGTCAGTGAGCGGCTGATGGTGCGCGCGGCGATCAGCGCGAGGGCGTGCTTGGCGTCCTCGGTGATTCCGTGCGTGCCATGGCCGGCCTTGGTGGAATCCGTCTGTACGGGCGCACCATGCGCCTGACCGGAATTCTGGTTGCCGTTGCCGCGCTGACCGGAGTTGCCGGCGTCGTGGCCGGAGCCGCCGTTGCCGTTGGACTTGCTGCGGGGGCGGCGCTCCTGAGTGGGCTGAGCGGTCTGGCGGTGCTTGACGACGGGGTCGTGGTGGATGACGATTCCACGTCCGGCGCAGGCCTCGCAGTTCTCGCTGAACGATTCGAGCAGGCCCAAGCCGAGCTTCTTGCGAGTCATCTGCACGAGCCCGAGCGAGGTGACCTCGGCCACCTGGTGCTTGGTGCGGTCGCGGCTGAGGCACTCGACCAGGCGACGGAGCACCAGGTCACGGTTGGACTCCAGGACCATGTCGATGAAGTCGACAACGATGATGCCGCCGATGTCGCGCAGGCGCAGCTGCCGAACGATCTCATCGGCTGCTTCGAGGTTGTTCTTGGTGACGGTCTCCTCGAGGTTTCCGCCGGATCCGACGAACTTGCCGGTGTTGACGTCGACGACGGTCATCGCCTCGGTGCGGTCGATCACGAGCGAACCGCCCGACGGCAGCCAGACCTTGCGGTCCAGTGCCTTTTCGATCTGCTCCGAGATGCGGTATTCGTCGAACGCGTCGCGCTCGCCCTCGTAGCGCTGGACGCGCTCGACGAGGTCGGGAGCCACCTGGCGCAGGTAGGACTCGATGACCTCCTGGGCGTCGTCGCCGGAGATGACCATCTTGTGGAAGTCCTCGTTGAAGACATCCCGCACGATCTTGATCAGCAGATCAGGCTCGCTGTGCAACAGGGCCGGACCGGACACCGTTTCAACCTGCTTGGCGATGGAGGCCCACTGCGCGGTGAGGCGGTTGACGTCGAGGGTGAGCTGTTCGTCGGTCGCGCCCTCGGCTGCGGTGCGCACGATGACACCCACGTTGTCCGGAAGGACCTCCTTGAGAATCTTCTTCAGCCTGGCGCGCTCAGTGTCGGGCAGCTTGCGGCTGATGCCGTTCATCGACCCATTGGGCACGTAGACGAGGTAGCGGCCGGGCAGCGACACCTGGCTGGTGAGCCGGGCGCCCTTGTGACCGATCGGGTCCTTGGTGACCTGCACCAGCACCTTGTCGCCGGGCTTGAGCGCCAGCTCGATACGGCGAGTCTGGCTCGCACCCGGGGAGTTCACCGCGGCGGCGTCCCAGTCGACCTCACCGGAGTAGAGCACGGCGTTGCGGCCGCGGCCGATGTCGACGAAGGCGGCTTCCATGCTCGGCAACACGTTCTGCACACGACCGAGGTAGACGTTGCCGATGAGCGACGCATCCTGGTTCTTGGCCACGTAGTGCTCGACGAGCACTCCGTCTTCGAGAACGCCGATCTGGATCTTGTTGTGCTTGGCCCGCACGACCATGGCGCGGTCGACCGACTCGCGGCGGGCGAGGAACTCGGCCTCCGTGATGACAGGGCGGCGGCGGCCGGCGTCGCGGCCGTCGCGGCGGCGCTGCTTCTTGGCCTCCAGGCGGGTGGAGCCCTTGATCCGCTGGGGCTCGGTGATCAGCTCGGGTTCGCGCGGAGTCCGCACCCGCACCACGGTGTTCGCGGGGTCGTCGCTGCGGCCTTCTTCACCGGTGCGACGGCGCGCGCGACGGCGCACCGTCGAGCCCTCTTCGGGGTCGTCATCCTCGTCGTCGAGCTGACGGCCGCCGGACCGGACCGGGGCCGGCAGAATCGCCGGGGCCTGGAAGATCAGGGACGTCGTCGGCCGGCGAACGACCTCGACGGTCTCGTCGAAGGGTGTCGGCAGGGCAGGGAATGCCACCGGCTGGTCCGCCGCGGCTGCCGCCTGGTCGGACGAGGCCTGGCCGAACGGCACCTGGTCGGAAGCCACTCGGTCGGCCGAAGCCGAGGGTGACTCCGGCGTCACGGCCGGGTCGTCCTGAGCGGGTACACGGGGCGTGTCACCGATCGGTTCGAGCTGCTTGGCCGGTGCCGCCTTCCTGGTTGTTTTGCGAGTGCCGAACAGGCCCTTGCGCTTCTTGTTGTCGTTGTCTTCCACCATCACTGGTGCGCTCCTTGACCGCTGTGGATGACCGCGCCACCCACTCGGTTACTCTCTCGTGCGTTGCTCTCGCTTGCGCGAAAACCCCGCGAATCCTATTGCGTGCCGCAACCGGCTCTTGGCTCTGGTTGCAAATACCTTTGGTCTAGGACCAATGAATCTGGGCGAATGCCGCCCATTAAGCCTTATGGCATCGGTTTGAGCGCGGCTCAAACGACTGTTTTGATTATCGCACGCATTCCCAGGGACGCGCACGCGACACATGACATAATCCGAATGTGCCATTCACCACGTCAAAAAAGCCTCCGATCGGTCTCGCCGTTTTCCTGATTCTCGCGGGGGCAATCGGTTTCGCGGCGGCATTCGCGCTCACCCTGGACAAGTTCACGATGCTGGAGGATCCCGCGGCGCAACTGTCCTGCAACTTCAGTGTCCTGGTGGGCTGCAGCACCAACCTCGGCTCCTGGCAGGGCGCGGTGTTCGGATTCCCGAACCCGTTGATCGGGGTGGCGGGCTGGAGCGTGGTGATCACCATCGGGGCGGCGATCCTTTCGGGCGCCCGCTTTGCCCGGTGGTTCTGGCTGGGCCTGAACCTGGGGGTCGCCGGTGCGCTCGCCTTCGTCATTTGGCTGATGGGCCAGAGCTTCTTCGTCCTCGACGTGCTGTGCCCGTGGTGCATGGTCACCTGGACGGTGACGATCCCGGTGTTCCTCGCCGTGACCCTGTACAACCTCAAGACCGGCATCATTCCGGGTTCGGCGCGGGTGCGGCGCCTCGCGGCCGGCGCCTATTCGTGGATCTTCGTCATCACGATCGCCTGCTACCTCGTCGCCGCGACGATCGCCCAACTCCAGATGGACTTCCTTCACCGCCTCTGAGGCTTCTCCAGCCCGCAAGACGTGAGAAAGGCCCCGAAAACTCGACGTTTTCGGGGCCTTTCTCGCGGTTCGGGAGGTGTTTAGGCGAACCAGAGGGCCAGCTCGCGGGCCGCGGACTCGGGCGAGTCCGAACCGTGCACGAGGTTCTGCTGAACCTTCAGGCCCCAGTCCCGGCCGAGGTCGCCACGGATGGTTCCCGGTGCGGCCGTGGTGGGGTCGGTGGTGCCGGCCAGGGCGCGGAAGCCCTCGATGACGCGGTCGCCGGCAACACGCAGGGCCAGGATCGATCCGCTTTCCATGAATTCGACGAGCGGTTCGAAGAACGGCTTGCCGGCGTGCTCGGCGTAGTGCTCGGCGAGGAGCGAGCGCTCGGCCTGCACGAGCTTGATGTCGACGAGGGAGTACCCCTTCGCCTCGATCCGGCGAAGGATCTCGCCGGAGAGGTTGCGCGCCACGCCGTCGGGCTTGACCAATACGAGTGTTTCCTGAACGTTCGTCATGAGTTCTCCTTGTTCTGTCTTTCGACGTTCTGTCTGTCGATCCGTGTGCCGGTGATCATGCAGTAGACCCACATGCCGGCGAAGAGTGCCCCGACGAAGAACATCGCCGGGTTGAGGAATCCGGTGGCGACGACGACGACCTGGACTGCCCAACCGATCAGGTAGGCCCAGTTGAACCGTAGCAACCCGAGGGTGGCGACCATGATCAGGCAGAGCAACGCTCCCCCGCCCAGGGTGACCCAGGCTGGCAGATCGCTCAGCCCGAAGATCACCAGGGTGGCCAGGAACACCACGATCAGCTCGAAGCCGAGCACGATCGAGGCGAGTGATCGTCGAACCGATCCGCTTCTCACGTGGTCATCCAGTCCCCCGCGTCGGCCAACGCGACGGCGTCACCGACGAGGGTGATCGACCCGGCGACGAGCACGGCGCGCTTGGGGGCGTCCTGGGCCCAGCCGCGAGCTGCGTCGAGGGCCTGGGCGAGGTCGCCGAACCTGAACGTGTCCGCGTCGCCGACGTGTTCAGCGACGAGGTCGGCGAGGTCGTCGACCGGGATCGCCCGCTCGGAGTGTGACTGGGTCACGTGGAAGCGGGCCACGGCGGGACGCAGGGCCTCGATGATGCCCGCGGCGTCCTTGTCGGCGAGGATGCCGACGACCACGACGATCTCGTCGAAGTCGAAATAGCTCTCCAGCGCCGCGGACAGGGCCAGGGCCCCGTGCGGGTTGTGCGCGGCGTCGACGAGCACTGTCGGCTCGATGCCGACCAGCTGCAGCCGTCCGGGCGAGGTCGCGGTGGCGAGTCCTTCCACCAGGATGTCTTCGACCAGGGCCTGGCTGCCCGCGCCGAGGAATGACTCGACGGCGGCGATGGCCACGGCGGCGTTCTGGGCCTGGTGGGTGCCGTAGAGCGGCAGGAACAGTTCGGAGTAGGTGCCGGCGATGCCGCGCACGGAGATGAGCTGGCCGCCGACGGCCACGTGGCTGGCGAGGAGGGCGAATTCGCTGCCCTCGCCCACCAGGGTCGACTCGGTGAGCTCGGCGGCCCGGGTCAGCTCGGTCATGGCCTCCGGCGGCTGCGCTGCGGTCACGACGGCCGCCGCGGGCTTGATGATGCCGGACTTGGTGCGCGCGATCTCGGCGATGGTGCTGCCGAGCCGCTTGGTGTGGTCCAGGGCAATCGGGGTGAACACGGCCACCTGGCCGTCGGCGACGTTGGTGGAGTCCCATTCGCCGCCCATGCCGACCTCGAGCACGACCACGTCGACCGGCGCATCCGCGAAGCAGGCGAAGGCCAGAACGGTGAGGGCCTCGAAGAAGGTGAGGGGTTCGTCACCGGCGGTGGCGAGTTCGGCGTCGACCATGAGCAGGTAGGGCTGGATGTCGGCCCAGTTCGCGGCCAGGGCCTCGTCGGTGATGGACTGCCCGTCGATCACGATGCGTTCGTTGAGTCGCACGAGGTGCGGGCTCACCAGCAGGCCGGTACGCAGGCCGTAGGCGCGCAGGATGCTCTCGATGATGCGGCTGGTGCTGGTCTTACCGTTCGTGCCGGTCACGTGGATGATCGGGTACGAGTTCTGCGGGTCGCCGAGCAGTTCGACCGCCCGGCGGGTCGCCTGCAGCCGCGGCTGCGGAGATCCCTCGCCCACCCTTTCGAGCAGTGCGGCGAGCACGGCGTCGCCGGCGTCACGGAATTCGTCGGGGTAGTAATCGTCAGACATTGATGGTTCCTTTGTCGCGGGCGACGGCAACGATGACCGGTCCGTGGTTCGCGTAGTGGTTGGCCTCGAAGCGCACGTAGTGCTCCACGATCGAGCCGGTCAGACCGGGCAGCCATTCGGACGGGGTGCCGGCGGCATCGGCCGGTGCCGAGTGCGTGCTGAACCGGATGGCCAAGGTTTCGCCGGCGACGTCGACGCCTGTCGCCAACGAGAAGGTGGCGGCGTCGGCCTCGTCGAAGAAGACCAGGTCCAGGCGGATGCGGTCACTGACCTCGAAACAGGCCGACTTGCGGGTGTCCTGCACGGCGCGGATGAGGTCGCGGGCCAGGCCCTCCGCCTCGAGTTCGGGCGTGGTGGTGGTTTCCAACAACACGAATCCGCCGCCGGCGAGCAGGGCGAGCGCCGAACTGTTCAGCACCGACTCGGCGTCCGCGGCCGTGGAGGCGGCCTGCAGTTCCAGTTCGTACTCCCCCTCGACCAGTTCGATGCCGCCGGCGGTGACGACACCGTCGGTTTCGGACCAGTCGCCGGTGCGGGCGGCCTTGATGACCTGCTGCACCTGCTTGCCCAGGCGCGGGCCGGCGGCGCGGGCGTTCACCGTGAGCTTGGAGGTGATGCCGTAGCTCTCAGCGCTGCCGGCCTCCTGCTCGACCAGGGTCACGGCCTTGACGTTCAGCTCGTCGCGCAGGATGCCCTCGAAGCCGGCCAGGGCGGCCGCGACGGTGGTGACCACGGTGAGGTTCGCCAGGGGAAGCCGCACCCTCAGGCCGGCCTTCTTGCGCAGCGACAGCACTGTGGAGCTGACCAGGCGCACCTGGTCCATGGCCGTGACCAGGCCGGGGTCGGCCGGGAACACCGTGGCGTCAGGCCAGTCGGTGAGGTGCACGCTGCGTCCGCCGGTCAGGCCCTGCCAGATGCGTTCGCTGATCAGCGGCAGCAGCGGCGCGGCTACGCGGGTCACGGTTTCGAGCACCGTGTACAGGGTGTCGAAGGCATCCGCACCGGTGCCGTCGGCGGTGACGCCTGCCCAGAACCTGTCGCGTGACCGGCGCACGTACCAGTTGGTCAGCACGTCCGCGAAGTCGCGCAGGCGCGAGGCGGCGAGGGTGCTGTCGAGGCGTTCGAGGTCGCCGGTGACGTCCTCGATGAGGTCGCGGGTCTTGGCCAGCAGATAGCGGTCGAGCACATCGGTGGAGTCGGTGCGCCAGGTGGCGGTGTAGTCGGTGGCGTTGGCGTAGAGCGAGAAGAAGTACCAGGTGCTCCACAACGGCAGCAGCATCTGGCGGGTGCCCTCGCGGATGCCCTCCTCGGTGACGATGAGGTTGCCGCCACGCAATACCGGGGAGCTCATCAGGAACCAGCGCATGGCGTCGGAGCCGTCGCGGTCGAAGACCTCGTTGACGTTGGGGTAGTTGCGCAGCGACTTGCTCATCTTCTGGCCGTCGTTGCCGAGCACGATGCCGTGGCTGACCACGTTCTTGAACGCGGGCCGGTCGAACAGGGCGGTCGAGAGCACGTGCAGCAGGTAGAACCAGCCGCGGGTCTGGCCGATATATTCCACGATGAAGTCGGCCGGGTTGTGGCTGTCGAACCACTCCCGGTTTTCGAACGGGTAATGCACCTGCGCGAACGGCATCGAGCCGGAGTCGAACCAGACGTCCAGGACATCCTCGATGCGTCGCATGGTGGACTGCCCGGTGGGGTCGTCGGGGTTGGGCCGGGTGAGCTGGTCGATGTAGGGGCGGTGCAGGTCGGTGGGGCGCACGCCGAAGTCCGCTTCGAGTTCATCGAGCGAACCGTAGACGTCGATGCGCGGGTAGGCGGGGTTGTCGCTCTTCCACACCGGGATCGGGGAGCCCCAGTACCGGTTGCGGCTGATCGACCAGTCCCGGGCGTTGCCGATCCACTTGCCGAACTGGCCGTCCTTGACGTTCTCCGGAACCCAGTTGACCTCTTGGTTGAGGTCGACCATACGATCGCGGAAGTCGGTGACCCTGACGAACCAGCTCGACACGGCCTTGTAGATCAGCGGATTGCGGCAGCGCCAGCAATGCGGGTAGGAGTGTTCGTAGCTGGCCTGGCGCAGCAGCCGGCCCTGCGACTTGATCAGCTGGGTGAGCGGCTTGTTGGCGTCGCTCCAGAGCTGACCGGCGACCTCGGTGACGGCGGGCAGGAATTTTCCGCCGTCGTCCAGCGAGAGGATGACCGGGATGCCGTAGGCCTGGCAGACCGTCTGGTCCTCCTCGCCGTAAGCGGGAGCCTGGTGCACGATGCCGGTGCCGTCGGAGGTGGTGACGTAGTCGGCGACCACGAAGCGCCAGGCGTTCTGGGTGCCCCACTCGCTCTCGTCGGCGTAATAGTCGAACAGACGGTCGTAGGAGACGCCTTCGAGGTCGCGGCCGGTGACGGTGCGGCTGATGGCGGCCGTCGCGTCGGCGGCGCTCTCGTAGCCGAGGTCCTTGGCGTAGCTGCCGACCAGGTCGATGGCCAGCAGGTACTCGGCGCCGAGCACCTCGGTGGCGGGATCGGGTGCGCCGGCCTGCTCGCGCAGCACCTCGGCATCCGGCGTGCCGTTGGGGCCGGCGGGAACGACGGCGTAGACGATTTCGGGGCCGACGGCCAGGGCGAGGTTGGTCGGCAGGGTCCAGGGGGTGGTGGTCCAGGCAAGGGCCCGAACGGCGGTGAGGCCGAGGGTCTCGGCCTTGGCGCCGACCAGGGGGAAGGTGACCGTGACCGTCTGGTCCTGGCGCATTTTGTAGACGTCATCGTCCATGCGCAGTTCGTGGTTGGACAGCGGGGTCTGGTCCCGCCAGCAGTACGGCAGCACCCGGTAGCCCTCGTAGGCGAGGCCCTTGGTGTGCAGTTCCTTGAACGCCCAGATCACCGACTCCATGAAGGTGATGTCGAGGGTCTTGTAGTCGTTTTCGAAGTCGACCCAGCGGGCCTGGCGGGTGACGTACTTCTCCCAGTCCTTGGTGTATTCGAGCACCGATTCGCGGGCGACGGCGTTGAACGCGGCCAGGCCCATCTCTTCGATCTGGCTCTTGTCGGTGATGCCGAGCTTCCGCTCGGCCTCCAGCTCGGCGGGCAAACCGTGGGTGTCCCAGCCGAACCGGCGGTGCACCTGCTTGCCGCGCATGGTCTGGAAGCGCGGGAACAGGTCCTTGGCGTACCCGGTGAGCAGGTGGCCGTAGTGCGGCAGGCCGTTGGCGAAGGGCGGGCCGTCATAGAAGACCCACTCCGGCGCTCCCTCGCGGTTGTCGATGGAGGCCTGGAAGGTGCCGTCCTTCTCCCAGAAGTCCAGCACCTCGCCTTCGATCTGCGGAAAGTTCGGTGAGGGAACGACGGCTGCGTCCAAGCGGGCCGGGTCGGCGTCGGGGAGGCCGAACGCGTTGTCTGTGGGCTGCTGCGGGTACGTCATGCTTCTCCTGGACGAGGCGGTGTTGAGTCGCTGGCCTATTCCACGAGGACGCTCGCCCCGACAGGACGTTGCGCGGTACCACCTCGCTTGCCGTTCCTGGAAGTAGCGAACGACCGCTCAAACTAAGGCTGTGACGGGCCCGACCCGTTCGGCTCTACTTGTCGAGAACGTGCCGGGGCACGAACACGACGTTCTTCCGAAGACTCCCCGGTGATAGCCGGATCTGCGTCTGTGAATCACTATCGATCAATACTATCTTGTCAGGAATCCTGGACCCGGTCGAGAACCGGGTGGAATCCCGCGCAGACCGGCGAGATCGCCACGTCAACGTACCCGGCCAGCTCCCCGCGGCCCACGCCGGCGGCGGCCCACTCCCTGGCGGCCGCGACCGCCGCCGCCACCACCGCGCTCGAGAACGCCCGTCCGGCGAGATCGGCCAGGGCGGCCTGCCCCGGTCTGGCGCCGACGAACTCGTGCACGAGACCCACCTGCACGAGAAATCTGGCCAGCGCGGATGCTTCCAGCTCACTGCTCGTCGCCATCAACTCATACTGGGTGAGCGCCCAGGGCACCCGGCCGGGCCCGAACCCCGCGGCCACCCGCAGCAGAGCCTGTCGCACCGATTCGGTGACCGGGGCGGCCCTGTCGCAATCGGCGAGGGAGGCGGGCAGAACGTCCAGGCCCGCATCGACATCCACCCAGAGCAGATCGCTCTTGGCCGAGAAGTAATTGAAGAAGGTGTTGCGGCTCACCCCGGCCCGCCGGGCGATATCTCCGATCGTGGTACCGGCGTAGGTCTGCTCCAGGAACAGCTCCGCCGCGGCTTCTTCGAGCATGGCCCGGGACGACGCCTGGGGTCGACCGGGGGCACGGGAATCGGACACGGCTCTCCTGTGTTCTACGATGAGACTCAACACATCTTTTTTTGGACTGAGTCCAATAATGCCACAGCAGGCTTCCCCCGTATTTCCCCTGAACCGCACCGCTTTCGTGAAAAGAGACCGCCGCATGCCCCGTCCGGGAATCATTCCTTCGCGCTCCACCACCCTCGCCGCCCTGGCCGGTGCGGCCGCCCTCGGCCTCGCCCTGACCGGCTGCACGAGCGCCGCGTCCTCCGGAGGCGGCGACGAGCCCACCAGCGGTGGAACCCTGACCTACGCGTCCGGTGACGCCGAGCCCACCTGCCTGGACCCCCACGTCGGCGGCAACTACCCGCAGGCCCTGGTCAGCTCCCAGTTCCTGGAATCCTTGGTCTCCCTCGACGCCGACGGCGCCATCATCCCGTGGCTGGCCGACAGCTGGACAGTGAGCCCCGACGGCCTCTCCTGGGAGTTCACGCTGAAAGACGGCGTGACCTTCACCGACGGCACCCCGCTGGACGCCGCCGCGGTGCAGGCCAACATCGCGCACCTGCAGGACCCGGAGACCGGTTCATCGACCGGATACCTGGCCCTGGCGAAGGTCACCGGTACCGAAGCGGTCTCGGATTCCGTGGTGCGGCTTACCCTGGCCCAGCCAGACAGTGCCCTGCTCGAGTCGCTCGCCCAGCCGTGGCTGGCCATCGAATCCCCCACCGCGCTCATGCGCAGCCAGGACGAGAACTGCGCCGCACCGGTGGGCACCGGACCATTCATCGTCGACTCCTGGGTGAAGCAGAACGCCATCACCCTGGTGCGGAACGAGGACTACAGCTCTCCCCCGGCCGATGCCGAGCACGACGGGCCGGCGTACCTGGAAGAAATCGTCTGGCGCTTCATCCCGGACTCGGCCTCCAGGTACGCCGCCCTGCAGGCCGGCGAGGTCGATGTGATCGACAACGCCCAGCCCGACACCATCAGCCAGGCGGAGGCCAGCGACACCATCGTTCACCTCGACGCGCCGCGCCCCGGCGCCTCCAATCGCATCGAACTGAACTCCGGCAAGGCACCGTTCAACGACGCCGCGGTGCGTGAGGCGTTCATCCGCTCGGCCAACGTCGACGACGCCGTTGCGTCGTTGTTCCAGGGCAGCGCCGAACGGTCCACCTCCGCACTGTCCAGCGTCGAACCGCTCGGGGTGTCCAGGCCGGATCTGTTCGATTACGACCCTGACGCCGCCGCCGAGCTTCTCGACGGTGCCGGCTGGGCGGAGAAGGACTCCGACGGCTACCGGGTCAAGGACGGAGTGCGACTCACCGTGGTCTTCCCGGTCAGCACCAACCAGTCCATCCCCGCCGAACAGTCGCTGTTCGAGCAGATTCAGGCGACGGCCAAGGAGACCGGGTTCGACGTTCAGCTGACCAAGCTGGACCTCTCCAGCTGGTACACCGCCCTGGGCAGCAACGCGTACGACGCCGTCAGCGCGCCGTACACCAAGATCGGCCCCGACGTGCTGCGAATCCTGTTCCACTCCGACGGCATCACCCCCGCGCCCAGCGGCTACTTCGCCAACCACGCCCAGGTGAACGATCCCGAACTGGACTCGCTCCTCACCGAGGCGAACCAGGTCTCGACAGGCTCGACCAACGGTGGTGACGCCGACCAGCGCGCCGCGCTGTACGAGGACGCTCAGGACCTGATCCTGGAGGGCTTCTACATCCTGCCGCTCTACGACCAGCAGAATCACTTCCTGCTCGGCACGGCGGTCGAGGGCGCTCGCGCGCTGCCGACGGTGTCGACGCCGGCGTTCTACGACGCGTGGCTGAACCGCTGACGACAGCCGCCCGGCGGGGCGCACGGCCTCGGCTCCGAGGTCTCGCCCGGCGACTCGCGGGCGCGGTCTTCGTGCTGTGGGCCGTCGCCACCGTCACGTTTTTCGCCGTGCGACTGATCCCGGGCGACCCTGCCGAGGCGATCCTCGGCGGTCCGGGCTCACAGACCTCACTGGAGGCGCTCGCGGCGGTGCGCGCCGAGTACGGGCTCGACCAGCCGCTGCTGGTGCAATATCTGCAGCAGCTGGGCCGCCTGGCCACCGGCGACCTCGGCCGGTCCTATGCGCTCAACATGGATGTCGGCCCGCTCGTGCTCAGCCAGCTCGGCGGCACCCTGGTCCTGGCCGTTCTCTCGCTCGCGGTCGCCTGGCTGATCGCCCTCGTCCTGGCCACGTGGTCCACCGGGCGCGGCCGCCTCGCGGCCCGGATCGGCACCGGCCTCGAGATCGTCGCTGCGGCTCTGCCGCACTTCTGGCTGGCCACCACGCTCATCGTGGTCTTCAGCGTCTGGTGGGGGGTGCTGCCGCCGATCAGCACCGCGGATGCCCGCGGCCTGGTCCTGCCCGTCGTCACCCTGGCCATCCCCCTGGCCGGTTTCCTCGGCCAGGTCATGCGGGAGAGCCTGAACACCGCCCTGGAATCACCGTTTGTGCTCTCGGCCAGGGCCAGGGGGGAAAGCGACCGCGGGGTGCTCTGGCGGCACGCCCTGCGGCACGCCGCACTGCCCGCGATCAGCCTGTCCGGCTGGGCGTTCGGCTCCCTGATCAGCGGCGCCGTGGTGGTCGAGACGATCTTCGCCAGGCCCGGCCTCGGCCGCACCCTGCTCAACGCCGTCACCGTGCGCGACGTTCCGGTGGTGGTCGGCGTGGTGATGGTGGTCGCTCTGGCCTACATCCTGATGACCATCGTCACCGACCTCGCGTCCGGCCTGGCCGACCCACGACCCACCGAAATCGGGAACGGAGCGCTCTCGTGAGCGAACTGGAGATTCAGGCGTCGGCGACCGGTCACAGTGCCGGCCGCTCCCAGTCATCCGCTCCCGGCGGGTTCGGCAGCATGCGGGCCTCCGTGGTGGAGCTCGCTGCCGTGCTGGTGGCCATGCTGCTGCTCACCGCGGCGATCGCGCCGCGCCTGCTCGCCCCGGGCGACCCGCTCGCCATCGACCCGCTGGCCGCGTTCGGCGCCCCGTCGTGGGACCACTGGTTCGGCACCGACGAATCGGGCCGGGACATCTACACCCGCGTCGTCGACGGCGCCAGGGACTCCCTCCTGATCGGCCTCACCGCCACCGTGATCGGGCTCGGCCTCGGTGCGGTCCTCGGCACGATCGCCGGCACCCTCGGCGCGGCCGTGGACTTCACGGTCAACAGGTTCCTCGAGGTGCTGTTCGCGTTTCCCGGGCTGCTGCTGGCGCTGCTGTTCATCCTGGTGTTCGGTCCGGGTCCGGGCAGCGCCATTGTGGCGGTGGGGCTCTCCACGGCGCCGGGCTACGCGCGCATCATCCGAGCCCAGCTGCTGCGGGTGCGCTCCTCGGCGTTCGTGGAGGCCGCCACCGTGCAGGGCCTCGGTCGCGGCCGGATCCTGGCCAGGCACATCCTGCCCAATACGCTGGCGCCGCTGTTCGTTCTCGGCACCCTGGGAATCGGTCAGGCCATCGTCTGGGCCGCCGCGCTGAGCTACCTGGGGCTGGGCGCGCAACCGCCGGCCGCCGAGTGGGGCGCCATGCTCTCCGCCGGCCGCACCTACATCACCTCGGCCTGGTGGATGAGCTTCTTCCCCGGTCTGTTCATCGTGATCACCGCTGTGTGCGCGACGACCCTCGGCCGCTCGATCGAACGACGGATGAGGCACGCATGAGCGCCACGGATTCACGCAGCGCCGGCCCGCATCCGGCGGTCGCCCTGCGGGTGCGCAATCTCCGGGTGGGTTTCGGCGATGCGTCCGCCGCCGATGTCGTGCGCGGCGTCTCGTTCGAGCTCCGCGCCGGCGAATGCCTGGCCATCGTGGGCGAGTCCGGTTCGGGGAAGAGCGTCACCGCGCGGAGCATCCTCGGACTGGCCGGCACCTCCGCTCGGGTCAGCGCCGACGAGCTCAGCCTCGCCGGCGAGTCCGTGCTCGGGTTGTCGGAGGCAGCCTGGCGCCGCCGCCGCGGCCGGGACGTGGGTCTGGTGCTGCAGGACGCTCTTGCCTCCCTCGACCCGCTCCGCCCGATCATTCGCGAGATCGGCGACTCGCTGCGCCTGCACACCCGCCTCGACCAGACCGAACGCAGCCGCAAGGTCCTCGAGATCCTCGCCGCCGCAGGACTGGCGCAGCCGGAGCTCTACGCGGGCCGGCGCTCCGGGGAGCTCTCCGGCGGCCAGCGCCAGCGGGCGCTGATCGCCGCCGCCCTCGCCCTCGATCCCCCACTGTTGGTGGCAGACGAACCCACGACAGCCCTCGACGTGACCGTGCAGGCCCAGGTGCTCGACCTGCTCGAGCAGGTGCGCGGCCGGGGAACGGCCATCGTGCTGATCAGCCACGACCTCGCCGTGGTGAGCCGCATCGCCGACCGGATCGCCGTGATGCACGAGGGCCGCATCATCGAGACCGGCACAACGGCCGAGGTGCTGCAAAACCCCCGGCACGCCGAGACCAGGCGGATGCTGGCCGCGGTTCCCGTGGACAGGCCGCGCGGGTCCAGGCTCGCGCCGGCGACGGCCGTGCGGGAGCCTGTTGTCGCGAACCCGCCCGCGCGCGTCCCCGAGCGGATCCCCGTCAGTGTTGCGTCCCGCACCCCGCCGGTAGAGTCCGTTGCCGAACCGGTCATCGCCCTGGAGGCCATCGGGCTGTCCAAGTCGTTCCGCGGCCCGCACGGCACCATGCACCGCGCCGTCGACGAGGTGTCCTTCCGGCTGCCCGGGGGAAGCACTCTGGGCATCGTGGGCGAGTCCGGCTCCGGCAAGACCACCACCGCCAGGCTCGCCCTCGCGCTCACGGCCGCCGACACCGGTGAAGTGCGCCTGCTCGGCGAGGCGTGGAGCACGTTGCCCGAACGCGACCGCCGGGCCAGGCGGCCCCTGGTCGGCGCGGTCTACCAGGACGTGCTGGGATCATTCGACCCCCGGCTGAGCGTGCGCGAGATCCTCCGCCATGCCGTCGCCGCCACCGCCGGGAGCAGCACCGGAGGTGGTTCGGCGGGGCGCCGCGCCACGGCCGCCCGCGTGTCCGCACTTCTTGACGATGTCGGCCTGGCCGAGACCCTGTTGGATCGCCGGCCCACCGACCTCTCTGGCGGGCAACGCCAGCGGGTGGGCATTGCCCGGGCCCTGGCCTCCAGCCCCCGGATCCTGATCTGTGACGAACCCGTTTCGGCGCTCGATGTGAGTGTGCAGGCCCAGGTCCTCGACCTGCTCGACGAGCTGCAGCGTGAGCTGTCGTTGAGCCTTCTGTTCATCTCCCACGACCTTGGCGTGATCCAGCACGTCAGTGACCACGTCGCCGTGATGAACGACGGCCGGATCGTCGAGACCGGCACCGCCGCCGAGGTCTTCACCAGGCCGGCGCATCCCTATACCCGTGCGCTGCTCGCCGCCGTCCCGCGTCTGGCCTAGTACCAGCGAAAACGAATTCTCGCATCCCGTAAAATTTTGGTGGATTAGTTTCCCACCGTCTCGGCAGTTCGGGCTGCGACTGAACACTGTCTAGTTTGCTGCCTCAGGTGACGAAGCGCCCCCTCGCATCAGTTTGGGGGCGCTTCGCCGAATTAGGTTACGTTAGGACCAAGCGAAACCCGCGCGGGTGTCACCTTGACGGTAGATCGCGGTGAGTGCAAAAACCTTCTTCGCGACCAAGTTCAAAACTGCTGCGGCCTTCGCTCTATTACCTTTTTGCGCATAGTCCCGAAATTGAGCGGCAGCCTGCTGCACTCCTGCTGATCCAGCTGGCACGGTCCCGGCAAGTAACTCGAGAGTGTTATTCGCCTGTCGGATGGCTTCTTCCCTGTTTGCCTGTGGGGTACTTCCTGTCGCGATCCTATTCGCATAGGATTGCAAGTCTGAAGCCATGTTATCGAGTGCGCTGACGTTGGGCTGGATTGCCGCGCTCGCTGATTGCGGCAGGCCGAGACCTAGGGCCAGGGCCAGCGCCGCGACCAAGGCCACAATCAAGACGGGAATCCGTCTGGCTGAAGTGTCAGTGGGTGATGATTGTGAACTGCCTAATGCCAAAGCTCCGTTTACCATGATGTTCCTCTTTCATTTGATGAGTCGATCACTACCGGCTAAGTTGCGGGCGAAATTTCCCCCCCTGCATTCACCGTTGGGGTGAGCCTAGTGGGTCAATAAATCTACGAAGGCTAGTGAAGGCGATCGTCGTGGTCCGGTCCGTCTGCCGTTATGCCAACCGACAGCGGATGCCAACCACGAGCCGTGACCATCAGTTGGGTGACAAGGGCGCTCCCCATCCGCGTAGAAGGTTATTCTTCAGCGTGTTGTTGCGATCGGCAGCGCCAGAGGCGCGTCCTCTCGCGAAGTTTTGGTCGCGTTGCCCTCACCGAAACGGGCGCAAGAACCTTGTTCTGACGCTCGCCGTGCTCCAGTCTGCTCGACTGTAAACTTACATTCGCGACCGCTCCGCGGTGTTTCGGCAGACCCCAGGCCGACCATTGGACGACGAGAGTCTCACCAGCCGCAGGAAGGCCTCCAAGCTCGGCTTCCCATCCTCGTCAACCAGAGCACCTCAGTTCTATGATCAATGAGGCACCCGCCTCGTCGGTCAGTTCACGTTGGTTCGGGCGGCTTTACCCTTGGCGCAGTCAGCGGGGCTAAACGCGTGTGAGCGCTCAGCAACACCGGCATTCCCGCCCGAGGAGGTGCTACACGCCTTCGAACAGATCGCCATCCCAGCAGCATCGACGCTACGTCCACCGCTTAGGGAGCATCTTGAAGGTTTGTGCACGCCACCACCCGATCGGCTTGGAGTCGCGACCCGTTTTGACGCAAAAGGACCGGGTCTTCTCAAAACTGGACAAGAGCAGTCGAGCATCACCACCAAACAGCGTTCCACCTGTGATTTTGACTGGGAAGTCAGGGCAGCAAGGCTGCGGGACCTAGCTGTACTGAGCCGACAGGTTGGTGACATTCGGGGTTAAAAAGGGGAGAACCTCCGGTTCTTGGGGAGATGTCAAAGTCGCCACGAACACGGAGGTTCTCATGCCCCACGCTAATACCCGTTTGACCCTTCATGGAAGGTCGTTGCTGATCGAACGGGTGATCGTCGCTCTTGGCGATTTCGAGGGTGGCGGGACATGTTAGCGAGCGAAGGGACCGTCGATGCGTCCGGGTCCGCGGCTCCTCCACAGGCGGCCGGTTTGAGTGCCTTTCCCCACCCGGTTCTGAAGGGGCTGGAGTGGCGGTGGTCGGTGCAATTATCGGGGTATGAGCAGCCCAGCAGAGCGGTTCCCGACCGACCCGGAGGACCCGGGTCACGACGCCCGCGACAGCGCGGGCGGACCCAATCCCAGCCCGAATCCCAACTCTGAAGCAGCCCCCGATGCCGGCGCAGCGGCGCACGCCCGCCGGCGCCGCCGCACCCTGCAGGAACAGGCCCAAGCCACCCTCGCGCGGAAGGTAGCCACGGCCAGGAAGGCCCACCGCAGCATCGCGAAGGCGACCGCCAAGCGGGCTCGCGCGCTGGCGGACCTGCAGCGGTGGAGTTCCGACCCGGCCACCGCGAAACTGCTCAACCCCGACTACGCCGCCGAGTCGGTGCGCGGGCCGGTCCTCGCCGACGCCGACGCCAGCCCGCGGAAGATCCCGGCGTGGGAGGACCAGGAGATCGCCCGCCGCACGATCACGACCGAGGTCGCCTGCTCGCTGCGCCTGGCCGATCGCACCGCGGAGAACCTGATCGGTGAATCCTCCTTGTTCGCCGGCCCGATGCAGGCCACTTTGACGGCGATGAGTTCCGGCGAGATCAGTTACCGGCATGGCCAGGTGTTGATGGAGCAGCTCAGTTTCCTCCCGCTCGAGGAGGCCGCCGAGTTCGAAGCGAGGTTGCTGCCCGTGGCGAAAGACCTCACGGTCGGCAAGCTCGCGGTGAAGGCCCGGCGGATGCGGGAGCGGGCGCACCCGGAGACCCTGACCCATCGGGCCACCGCCGCGGTTGCCGAACGCGGGGTCTGGTGGGAGGGTCGGGCCGATGGCATGGGCACTCTGACCTGGTACGGCACCGCGGTGCAAACCCAGGCCGCACTCGACATGTTGACCAGCATCGTCGAAACCACCCAGGCCTTAGAACGACACGACGCGTCGATTCCCGAGATGGACCGGCGCACGATCGGCCAGATCTGCGCCGACGCGATGGCCGACCTGGTCCTGGACGGGGTCACCCCCGCCGGCACCGGCGGCGGCATCCGCGGCAGCGTGATGGTCACCGTCCCGGTCTTCACCCTGATGGGCCGAACCATGGAACCGGGATTCCTGGAAGGGTACGGGCCGATCCCGGCCGACACCGCCCGGGAGATCGCTGCCGGCTGCCCCAGCTTCATTCGGATACTCACCCACCCGGAGACCGGGGCCGTGCTTTCGGTCGGAAAAGAACACTACACAGCCCCCGCTGATATGCGCCGTTGGGTTGCGCTGCGGGACGGCACCTGCCGCTTCCCGGGCTGCACCCGGCCCGCCTCCCGCAGCGATATCGACCACACCATCGCCCGGGAACACGGCGGACCGACCGACTACGACAATCTGGCCCACCTCTGCCGCGCCCACCACCGGCTCAAACACCAAACCCTCTGGGCCGTGGTGCAAGAACCCGGCGGGGTGCTGCGCTGGACCTCCCCGGCCGGGGAAACCCACCGCACCTACCCGGAAACCACCCTCGGGCCACCACCCACACTGGCCCCCACACCCGAACCACCGGCGACATCGGCACGGCCGCGGACAAGCGACCTGCCCGACGATCCGCCGTTCTAGTCGGGCGGGTTCGGGCGAACTCCGCTATTCCACGACTACGGAGCGATCGTGACACCGGGGCTGACCCCCGCCGCGAGGGTCCCCGACGTCGCGGTGAGCGTGTAGCTCCCCGCCCGATTCACCCGGCAACCGGCGAACGTCGCCACACCGGACACCGCGGCACGAGGGTTACTGGTACACGTGAGAGTGGCGCCTGCCGGGGTCGTCAGCCTGACAGTGACCGAGGCCGAACTCGCAACGACGTTGCCGCTGGCATCCTGGATGGCCACGCTCGGCTGGGTGCCCCAGACCTGGTTCACCGACCCACCCGACCCAGCCGCAACGAAGACCAGCTTGCTCGCGGCACCGGGCGTGACCGTGAATGCGGGACTCACGGTCGTCAGGGTGCCGGCGGTTGCGGTGAGTGTGTACGTACCGGCCTTGTCGATGCTGCATCCCGAGAAGATGAATCCCCAACCGACGTACGACGGCGCGGGATTTGTCGCGCAAGCCAGTGTTGCGCCGGCAGCATTGGTCAGGGCAAGCGTGGCCTGCCCGGTCGCGGTGACAGCGTTACCGCCTGCGTCTTGCACGGTCACTGCCGGCGTGTTTCCGAACGTGGTCGCCGAGGTCGTCGACCCTGGTGAAGAGACGAAGACCAGCCGGGCAGCGGGCCCGGTCGCGACCGTGAAGCTTGCGCTCGTGGCGGCGGTGAGATTGCCGGACACCGCCCGCAGCGTGTAGCTGCCGGCGCGGTCGACGGCGCAGCCGGCGAATGCGGCTGCGCCCGACAGCGGGGAGAGCGGGTTCGTCGTGCAGGTCAGCGTGGCTCCGTTTGCGGTGGTCAGGCTCAGTGTCACCGGCGTGGTGCCGGTCGCGATGTTGCCGCCGGCGTCCTGCACCACGACCGTGGGTTGGCCGGAGAACGCCACGCCGCCGGTCGACCCACCGGGGTTGACGCTGAAAGCCAGTTTCGCTGCAGGACCCGGGGTCACCGTGTAGCTGCCACTGACAGCCGCGGTCAGGACGCCGGATGTGGCGGTCAGCGTATAGCTGCCTGCCTTGTCGATCCTGCAGCCGGAGTACGTCGCAACCCCGGACGCTGCCGCCTTGGGGTTCGCTGTGCAGTACAGCGTGGCCCCGGCAGCGGTCGTGAGCTTCAGGGTCACGGCGGCGGTGCTCGCGACGGTGTTGCCGCCGGCGTCCTGAATCGCGACCGCGGGTTGGGTGTCAAAGGTGGTGTTGTACCGGGTCGTGCTCGGTGCCGACGTGAAACCCAGTTTCGTGGCGGGTCCGACCGCGATGGTGAAGCTTGCGCTCACGGCCGCCGTGAGTGTTCCCGAGCTGGCGGTCAGGGTGTAGGTGCCCGCCCGCCCGATAGAGCAGCCAGCAAATGCGACGGTCCCGGTGCCCGTGGCCGGGTTCGCGCTGCAGGCGAGGGTTGCCCCCGCCGCTGTGGTGATCGCCAGGGTGACCGGCATGGTGGTGGCGACGGCGTTGCCACCCGCGTCCCGTACGGCGACCACGGGCTGGGTGCCAAAAGCTCTCCCGCCGGTTGAGCCGGACGGGCTGGTGGTGAAGACGAGGCGAGCGGCGGGACCAGCGCTGATCGCGACGGATCCGCTCACGGCCGCGGTCAACCCGGCCGCGGTCGCGGTCAGGGAGTAGCTCCCGGGCTTGGTGATTTTGCAGCCGGCGAAGGTAGCGGTTCCGGCCACGGCAGCTCTCGGGTTGGCCGTACAGGTGAGGCCGGCCCCTGCTGCGCTGGTCAGGCCCAGGGTGACGGCCGCTGTGCTGCTGACGGTGTTCCCGCCGGCATCCTGGATCGCCAGTATCGGCTGGACGGCAAAGGCTGTGTCCACCGATGTGGAACCCGGTTGGGCCGTGAAGACCAGCTTCGAGGCCGGGCCCGTCGTGATGGTGAATGTGGCGCTGAGAGCGGCGGGAAGTGCGCCGGAACGGGCGGTCAGGGTGTAGGTTCCGGCCCGGTCGATGCGGCAGCCGGCGAATGACGCCCGGCCGGAGACGGCGGCTACCGGATTGGCCGCGCAGGCCAGGGTCGCCCCAGCCGGATTGGTCAAGGTCAGGGCCACGCTGGCGGTGCTCGACGCGGTTTCCCCTTCGGCGTTCTGGATGGCCACGACGGGTTGACGGGCCCAGGCGACGCCGCCGGTTGACCCGGAGGGGGCGGTCGTGAAGGCCAGTTGGGTTGCGGGGCCGGCGGTCTCCCAAGAGCTGCCGGCCATGGTTGTGGAGGCGCTGAAGGCGGCGGTCACCTCGGTTGGCGGTGCCGCCACCAGTGTGACGGCGATCAGGGTCGCAACGACTCCCACTGCGGCCAGTTCGGCCGGAGCAACCCGCGGGCCCCTCCCCTGGCGGGACGGTCGGAAGTGACGTCCACGGGGCCGGCGCGGCCGGGGGTTCGCGGCGCCGTCCAGCGCGACGACGACGACGGCCGCGGCGGTGAGGATCAGCCACAGCACTAGCGGAGTAATGGCCGTCGTGGTCAGCCAGAAGGCGGGCAGCCCGATCCAGGGGATCAGGAGCTGGGCTTGGCTGATAATGTCGCCCCGGTCCAGGGGGCTGCTGTCCACGCTCTGGTTGGCGTCACCCGCCGTGATGAGCGACCCGTCCTCGTTGGCCCCGACGACCCGGTGCAGCATGGTGCCTGCGGTGGCAGATCCGGCCGGGGCGGGGAAGCTCACGACGCGCCCGAGGGGCGGCGGAGTGTCGGCCTCCATGGGCTCGGAGAGCACGACGTCGCCGGTGCTGATCAGCGGTTCCATGGACCCGCTCTGCACGATCGAACCCGTGAGGCCGGTGAGCATCGGCAGGGTGGCGCAGGCGCCCAGGGCAAGCATCAGCACCAGGTAGGCCCTCGACAGGGTGGCGATCGTCAGGAATCCCCAGCCCCCGCGCACGGCGCGGGGCTGGCGACCGACGGTGCTGTCGGTGGATCCGCTGTCGAGGGACACTGCTACCTGATCTGTCGGGGCGCTACCTGGTGGTGGGATGGCCGAACTAGTTGCTGTTCTGCAGCTCCCAGACGAGGTCGATGCTGGTGGAGGCGCCCTGCAACGCGTCGACCTGCAGCTGGGTCAGTCCGGTCGCGTCGAAGGTCCAGGTGCCCTTGTAGGTCTTGGACTCCCCGCTGGCGTTTCCAGTGGTCGTCCATGCGCTACCACCGGTGGCGTAGTCGCTATTGACCGTGGACAGCGTGGCCAACGACGCTGCCGGCAGGACCGGGACCGCCGGGTCGATGACGAAACCCGTGCAGTCGGCGAAGCTCCCGCCGGTGCCCTGTTCGATCTTCAGCTTGATGTATTTCTCCAGTCCCTGCGCCGAGGGCGACAGGTTCTGCACATAGGCCTTGACTACCCCGGCGACGGACGACGATGCCGTCACGACGAGGCACTTCTCGCCAGTGTCGCCAGGCGTGACATTGGTGACCTGGAAGCCGGCGGTGCCGTTGTCGTCGTCCGTGAGGGCCACGCTTCCGGTGCTCCAGCTATTGCCGGGGTTTCGGGTCGAGGATGAGAAGGCGGCGTTCGACGCCTGGAACACCATCGCGCCGGCGAGCAGGATGGCGGCCGGGCCAACACCAACGGTCACAATACGCCGGGCGAGGGTACTGGGTTTACGCATGACGGAATCCTTCGGTTCAGGGCAGGCCGGGGTCCAGAATGAAGGCCGCAGTATGCGACCCAATCGAAACCCTGAGTTGACCCAGTCAGGAAGGAAATTCCCCGGTAGACCCAAAAAAATCGGTTGCCCCTTCGCTCAAACTAGCGGTCTCCCACCACCGCGCACAAGTTAAATCTGAAGTATTTTCATGTCAATATTCTTCGCCATTCTGGCGACCGCCCCGGCACCGCGCCGCCCGCCCGCCAGATGTCCGCCGAAAGGCAGATTCGGTGGGAGCCACCGTCGCGATCCTCGCTCGGATCAGCCCGTTCGCCCCCTCGTCGTGCGGCCTCGGGCGCAGAATCGGCTAGATTGGTTCAGCAGTACTGAAGGCACCTCACCATCGACACGGTGCCGCTGAACCGAATCGGAGTGTCATGACCAACGCTGACCGCGTTCCCGAAAAGCCCGCCCTCGAAGGGCTGGAAGCCAAGTGGGAGACCAGTTGGGAAGCACAGGGCACCTACCGCTTCGACCGCGCGGCCGCCACGAAGGAGTCGATCTTCTCGATCGATACTCCCCCGCCGACCGCCTCCGGCTCACTGCACATCGGCCATGTCTTCAGCTACACGCACACCGACGTCGTGGCTCGCTTCCAGCGCATGCGCGGCAAGAGCGTCTTCTACCCGATGGGCTGGGATGACAACGGCCTGCCCACCGAACGACGTGTGCAAAACTTCTACGGCGTGCGCTGCGACCCATCGCTGCCGTACACGCCCGACTTCGTGCCGCCCTTCGAGGGGGGCGACGGCAAGAGCACCAAGGCCGCCGACCAGCTCCCCGTGAGCCGCCGCAACTTCATCGAACTCTGCGAACGCCTCACCGTCGAGGACGAGAAACAGTTCGAGGAACTGTGGCGCACCCTGGGCCTCAGCGTCGACTGGAACCAGAGCTACCGCACCATCGCGCCGGAGTCCATCACCGCCTCCCAGCTCGCTTTCGTCGGCAACGTCAACCGTGGCGAGGCCTACCAGGCCATGGCTCCCACCCTCTGGGACGTCACCTTCCGTACTGCCGTCGCCCAGGCCGAACTCGAGGACAAGGAGATGCCGGCCGCGTACCACCGGGTCTCCTTCCACAAGCCGGACGGCTCCACCATCGAGATCGAGACCACCCGGCCGGAACTCCTCGCCGCCTGCGTCGCTCTTGTCGCGCATCCGGACGACGACCGCTACAAGCCGTTCTTCGGCAGCACGGTACGCACCCCGGTGTTCGACGTCGAGATCCCGATTCTCGCTCACCACCTCGCCCAGAAGGACAAGGGCTCGGGGATCGCGATGATCTGCACCTTCGGCGACGTGACCGACGTGGTCTGGTGGCGTGAACTCGACCTGCCCAACCGCGCGATCATGGGCTTCGACGGCCGTATCATCGCCGAGGCCCCCGACGTCATCGTCACCCCGGCCGCGCTGGCCGCCTACGCCCAGCTTGCCGGCAAGACGGTCTTCTCGGCCAAGCAGGCCATGGTGGAGCTCCTCCGTGAGTCCGGCGACCTGATCGGCGACCCCAAGCCGATCGTGCACCCGGTCAAGTTCTTCGAAAAGGGCGACAAGCCCCTCGAGATCGTCTCCACCCGCCAGTGGTACATCCGCAACGGTGCCCGCGACGAGAAGCTTCGCGCCCGCCTGATCGAACACGGATCCGCTCTGCAGTGGCATCCTGAATTCATGCGCGTGCGCTACGAGAACTGGGTCAACGGCCTCACCGGTGACTGGCTTGTCTCCCGCCAGCGATTCTTCGGAGTTCCCCTGCCCGTCTGGTACCCGCTCGACGCCGAGTCCAACCCGGTCTTCGACCAGCCGATCATCGCCACCGTCGACCTGTTGCCCGTCGACCCGTCCTCGGATGTGGCCCCCGGCTACACGGCCGAGCAGCGCGGAGCGGCCAACGGCTTCGTCGGCGAGGTCGACGTGATGGACACCTGGGCCACCTCGTCCCTCACCCCTCAGCTGGCCGGCGGTTGGGAGCGCGACCCCGAACTCTTCGACCTCGTGTACCCGTACTCGCTGCGTCCGCAGGGCCAGGACATCATCCGCACCTGGTTGTTCTCCACCCTGCTGCGCGCCGAACTCGAACACGGCGAATCGCCGTGGAAGCACGCGGCACTGTCGGGCTTCATCGTCGACCCCGACCGTAAGAAGATGTCCAAGTCCAAGGGCAACGTGGTCACTCCCGCCGACGTGCTCAGTCAGCACGGTTCAGACGCCGTACGGTACTGGGCGGCGTCCTCGCGGCTGGGCACCGACGCGGCGTTCGACCCGAAGAACCCCACCCAGATCAAGATCGGCCGCCGCCTGGCGATCAAGATCCTCAACGCCAGCAAGTTCATCCTCGGCTTCGCCGGCGATGACGCAGCACCGGTGACCGAACCCATCGATGTGAGCATGCTCGCCCGTCTCGACGTCGTCGTCGGCCAGGCGACCGCCGCGTTCGACGCATTCGACCATGCCCGTGCGCTCGAGACCGCCGAGAGCTTCTTCTGGACCTTCTGTGACGACTACCTCGAACTGGTCAAGGAACGCGCCTACGGCGAGCCCGGTCCGGAGCAGGCGTCGGCCGTCGCCGCGCTGCGCACCGCCCTGTCGACCCTGCTGCGCCTGTTTGCCCCGTTCGTGCCGTTCGCCACCGAAGAAGCCTGGTCGTGGTCCAACGACGACTCGGTGCACCGTGCCCCATGGCCGGTCGCCTCTGGCACGACGCCGGATGCCGACAGCCTCGCGCTGCTGGACCTGGCCAGCCGGGCGCTCACAGGCATCCGCCGGGCGAAGACCGACGCGAAGGCGTCACAGAAGTCTGCCGTCGTCTCCGCCACCATCGGCGGACCGGAAGCAGAGGTTGCCCTGCTCGCGCAGGTCGCCGCCGATTTGAAAGCAGTAGGCCGGATCACGGACTTGACCTTCGTCAAGGCCGATGAGCTGGTCGTAACTGATATCGTGCTCGCCACGGTGTCGGAAATCTAAGGAGAACCGCATGTCAATCAAGGTCCGCCCGCTGGGCGACAAAGACTTCTTCCCGTGGCTGGGCCTGCTCGAAGGGTATAGCGAGTTCTCCAAGAGCGACCTGACCGACGAGAAGGCTCTGCGTGTGTGGAGCTGGATCATCGACAAGAACCATGACCTCGACGGCGCTGTCGCGGTCGACGACAACGGGGACTTCGTCGGATTCACGCTCTACCGACCGTTCCCACGCACCCTCAGCGGCGACGTCGGACTGTTCATCGACGACCTCTTCGTCACCTCGGCTGTCCGTGACGGCGGGGTGAGCAAGTCCCTGCTGGAATTCGCCCGCGAGTACGCCAAGGCGCACAATTACCGCACCCTGCAGTGGGTCACCACGGCAGACGACAAGTCCGCCAAGAAGCTCTACGACGAGGTCGGCACCCGCACCAGCTTGGTCACTTACCAGGCCGAGGTCTAACCATGCAGCTCGGAACCCGCTGGTCCCTCGGCGCAGAACCGCCGACCGGGCTGCCCGAGGTCGTCGTCATCGCCCTGCAGGCGGTCGAGGGCGACCTCGAGGCGCTGCCCGACGACACCAGCGCCTGGCGATGGACGTTGACCTGGCTGGAAGGCAACCCGGTCATCGAGCTCGACGACGGCACCGTCATCCGGTTCGACCCGAAGGAAGACAGCGCCACCATCACGCAGCCCGCCATCGTCATGGACGATGACGAGGACTGGATCTAGTCTTCGTTCCGCCACTGCCCTTGTTCCGCCACTGCCCGTTTTCTCCCAGCGCCCTAGCTCTCCCACCGCCACAGGGCGGCGAGCCCCAGTCCGCCCGCGATGCTCAGGGCGCTCAGGGATAGCTCGCCCGCCGAAGCCTCGGCGCGGCACTGGCTGAGCAGGCGCAGAACCAGCAGCGCGCCGGAAGCTCCGTAGGGGTGCCCGAGCGCGATGGCACCGCCCTGCAGGTTGGCGCGCTCCACCGGGACCGCTATCAGGTCCAGCGATGCCAGCGTCTGCGACGCGAACGCCTCGGTGAACTCGACCCGGCCCAGCTGCGCGGCCGATACACCGGTGCGGGCGAAGAGTCTGAGCGCAGCCGCCCCGCCGCCGATCCCGAGCAGGTTGGGGTCGACGCCCGCCGGCACCGCATCTACGAAGGCCAGGCAACCGGATGCGCCGAGAGAGGCCGCCCGCGCCCGGCTGGTGACAACCACAACCACGGCGCCATCCGCGTCGCCGCAGGAGTTACCGGCCGTGACCGTTCCCCCAGCAGTGAACACCGCCGGAAACCGGGCCAGGAGGCTCGGGGTCAAGGTCGGCCGCGGTCCGGAATCCACCGAGACCGGCCCGTTCGCCGTCTCAACGTCGACGATCTCGGTGGAGAACGCGCCCGCCTGCCCGGCCGCAACAGCGAGCCGGTGGCTGCGGAGGGCAAAGGAATCCTGCCGCTCGCGTTCGATGCCGTAGGCGGCCGCGACCGTCTCTGCCGCAACGCCCATGTCCGGGTCGCCGATGTCGTCGGGCGAGAATCGCACCCGGTCGTAGAAATCCGGGGCGCCGTCCGTGGAACTGAGCCGGTGGGCTCGCAGCGGAGCCGTGCTCGTGCTCTCGACCCCGCCCGCGAGGTACAGGCTGCCGGCACCGGCCTGCACGAGCCGGCAGGCGAGAACGATGGCCTCGAGGCCCGATCCGCATTGCCGGTCGATGGTCACCCCGGGAACGGCCGGCGGAAGTCCCGCCGTGAGCAGGGCCAGTCGCGCCACGTTGCCGCCGCCGGCCACGGCATTGCCGATGATCACGTCATCGACGTCTGCGGCGGGCAGGCCACTGTCGGCCAGGACTGCCTCGAGCACCGGCGCCAGCAGCTCTGCGGCGGTCACGCCGCGTAGGGCCCCGTTGAAACGGGTGAACGCCGTGCGACGGCCCAGCAGGATGACGGGCTGCCGGTCATCAGGGATGACACCCGGCGTGGGGCTGAGCGGATCAGCGGAGGCGAACGACACGGGGGTCCTCCTCCTCGATCCACCGGGCCAGCAGGCCGCGACTGACCTTGCCGGCCGTCGTCACGGGAAGCTCGGTCAGCCGGAAGAAATCACGCGGCCGGTGCTCGCCGGCCAGCGCTGAGATGCAGGCGTTCCGCAGCCGGGCGGCGTCCACCACGGGCGCGGCGATCACGGCGGCGACGACCCGGGTGCCGACGACGGCATCGGGGCATCCCGTCACCACGGCGGCCTGCACTCCTGGCACCCGGTGCAGGGCGGCCTCCACCTCCTGCGGATACACATTGGTGCCGGCGCTGACGATCATGTCGGCACGGCGACCCAGCACGTGCAGCACGCCGGACTCGTCGAGAAAGCCTTGGTCGCCGACCGTGCACCACGCGCCGACGCGTGTAAAAGCCTCTCCGTCATCACCCCACAGGTAGCCGTCACAGACGAAGTCGCTGGCAACCTGGATGGTTCCGGTCGCACCGGCGGGGAGCGGTCGGCCGTCGTCGTCCGCGATGCGGATGCTGACCCCGGGAAAGGGCTGGCCCACGGCACTGTCGGCGCCGGCGCCGGCGCTGCCGGCAGCGTCGCCAGGGGCCACCGACGACGCCGCGACGAAGCCCAGTTCGGCGGCGCCGTAATAGCTCACGATGGTGGCGTGGGGCGCCCACCGTTGCAGCAGCCCGGTGGTGGCCGCGTCGAGCCTGGCCCCACCGCTCACGATGCAGGTGAGCCCGCGATCCACCCGGCCGGCCGCCACCGCCCGGTCGGCGAGCATCCGCAGCACGGTCGGAACGGCCACCAGCCTGCTGATCCGTTCCCGCTCGAGGCAGCCCAGCACTGCCGCCACATCAAACCTCTCCAGGGTATGGAAGCTGCCGCCGGCCTGCAGCGATTCGGCCAACGCGTAGAGGTTGAGGCTGGCCGTGAGCGGACCCGGCGCGAGAGTGCGGTCATGCCGGGTGAGGTGCAGCACCTCGGCGCTGTGCTCGAGTGACCGCTGCCAGGACCGCCGCGTGCGGCGGAAGGCCTTGGGCAGGGAGGTTGTTCCCGAGGTGAATCCGTAGAGGAAGGTGGACTCTGCCGGACCGTCGGCAAGACGCCCCGCGGTGCCTCCTCCAGGACCGGACGCACCCGGCGCACTGCGCGCATCGGATCCGGTGGCGATGCCGCGTAGGCGCCCCTCGACCTCGGCGCGCTGCTCTGCCGGCCAGTGCGGGTCGAGCATGGCGACGCATCCGCTGCCCGACACAGCCGCGAGGAAGTCAGCGACGACGTCGATGCTGTTGACCCTGTTGAGCACGGTGAGGCCGGTGCTGCCGGGGTGGTCGAGAATGCGTTGGCGCAACTGGGCATAGCTGACCACGTCGTCGTCAACGGCCACGGCGACCTGGTCGGGGAACGACTCGGCCCAGAGTTGGAGGGACGTGAGAATGGGCATCGGTACCATTTCTACCGCACTGTGCCGGCGGATCAGGACGGTTGGACGGCGATGATCTCGCCGTGCGGCATGCAGAACCAGCCGTCCGGATCCTCGGCCCACCGGTGCCACGCGGCGCTGATCTCGTGCAGGTCGCTCAGCCGGGCGGCCCCGGACTCGATGGCGTGAGCGGCGAAGTCCGCCTCGATTGCGCGCGCCGCCCAGGATTCGCCCCACCATTCCCGCTCCGCCTCCGACGAGAAGCACCAGATCGACGCGCTCACGCTCACCGTGTCGAAGCCGGCCTGCCTGGCCCAGGCCTTCAACGCCCGACCGGCGTCGGGGTCACCGCCGTCGAAGCTGTGCACCGCGCGGTACACCTGCATCCAGGAGCCGAGCCCGGCCAGCTTCGGGTACCAGGCCACGGCACCGTAGTCCGCATCGCGGGCGGCGAGGATGCCGCCGGGCTTGAGGACCCGCCTCATCTCACGCAGCGCCGCCACCGGGTTGTCCAGGTGCTGCAACACCTGGTGCGCGTGCACAATGTCCACGGATGCGTCCTCCGCCGGCAGCGCGTAGGCGTTCCCGACCGCGAACCTGGCGTTGTGCACTCCCTCATCGAAGGCCAGGCCCGCCGCCTGCTGCACGGCCAGGGCCGACGTGTCCACGCCGAGAACGGAGCCCGGCGCGAGCCGTCGGGCCAGATCGAGCGTGACGGTGCCCGCTCCGCTCGAGACATCGATCAGGCTGAGGCCGGGTCGCAAGTGCGGGAGCAGGTAGCCGGCGGAATTCTCGGCGGTGCGCCAGGTCAACACCCGTTGCGGGTGCTCGTGACCGAACGGATGCCCGGCACGAGGTGCGGTCTCCTGTCGCTCCGGGGTGTCACCCCGGCCTCCATTGCTCGTGCCGACACTGTTCATGCCGCCACTGTACGACGCCTGGCCCCGTTGTGAGCGGCCCCGTCAACCGGCGTCCTAGGCTGGGTCCATGGCCGACTCCGCGAATCCCTTCCTTGCTCCCAGCACCCTGCCCTACCAGCTGCCCCCCTTCGGTGAGATCCGCAACGAGCACTATCGTCCGGCGTTCGACGCCGGGATGGCCGAGCAGCTCGCCGAGATCACGGCCATCACGGCAGACCCCGCGGAGCCGACCATCGAGAACACCCTCATCGCACTCGAACGCAGCGGACAGGTTCTGCAGCGCGTGGCCACGGTGTTCTTCTCGCTGAGCTCGTCGGACGCCACAGAGTTCGGCACCGCACTCGAGGAGGAGCTCGCACCGCTGCTCGCAGCGCACGCCGACGCCATCCGGCTCGACTCTGCGCTGTACGCCCGTATCGCGTCGCTGCAGGAGCGACGTGATTCCCTGGATCTCGACCCGGAGACCGCGTACCTGCTCGAGCGATATCACACCGAGTACACCCTCACCGGCGCGGCGCTCTCTGACGCTGACAAAGTATCCCTGCGCGACCTGAACATGCGTCTGTCCACCCTCACCACCCGGTTCGAGAAGAACCTGCTCGCCGACACCAACGACCTCGCCGTCGTGATCGACGACGTCGCCGAGCTCGACGGGCTCGGCGACGGCGAGATCTCGGCGGCCGCCGGCGCCGCCGCCGAACGGGGTCATACCGGCAAGTACGTCATCACCCTGGTGCTGCCGACCAGCCATCCGTACCTCGCCTCGCTCACCAACCGCGCGGTTCGGGAACGCCTGCTGACCGCGTCCCGGTCACGCGGCATCCGCGGCGGCGAGCACGACAACCGCGAGCTGGTGCTCGAGATCACCCGCTTGCGAGCCCGGCGCGCGCGGCTACTCGGCTTCGCCAGCCACGCCGCATACGTCACGGCCGACGAAACCGCGAAGTCCCCGGAAGCCGTCGCCGGGATGCTGGATCGACTCGCGCCCGCCGCGGCACGCAACGCGCGCGACGAACAGCAGGCGCTGCAGGCCGCGGTACGAGACTCTGGCGGCGACTTCGAGCTCGCCGCCTGGGACTGGGCGTTCTACACCGAGAAGGTACGACAGGCCAGGTACGACGTCGACACGAGCGCCATGCGGCCGTACTTCGAACTGGAGCGGGTGCTGCACGACGGGGTCTTCTACGCTGCCACCCGGCTCTACGGGATCACCTTCACCGCACGGCCCGACCTCACCGCCTGGAATCCCGAGGCTCGCGTTTTCGAGGTCGCGAACGAGGACGGCTCCCCGGTGGGCCTGTACATCGCCGATTTCTACACCCGCGACTCCAAGCGCGGCGGTGCCTGGATGAACGCGCTGGTCTCGCAGTCCACCCTGCTGGGCACTCCCACCATCGTCACCAACAACCTCAACGTGCCCAAGCCCGCCGCCGGCTCCCCCACCCTGCTCACCTTCGACGAGGTGACCACCTTGTTCCACGAGTTCGGGCACGCCCTGCACGGTCTCTTCGCGCAGGTCACCTACCCGCGCTTCGCCGGCACCAATGTCTACAGGGACTTCGTCGAATTCCCGAGCCAGGTCAACGAGATGTGGATGCTCTGGCCCGAGGTCCTGGCGAATTACGCCAGGCACTACCGCACCGGCGAGTCCATGCCGCAGGAGCTCGTGGACCGCATCCGCGAATCGGCGACGTTCAACGAGGGATTCGCCACCAGTGAGTACCTTGCCGCCGCCCTGCTCGACCAGGCCTGGCACCGCATCACCGCCGACGACACCGTGGCGGATGTGGCTGCCTTCGAAGCGGCCGCGCTGGCCGCGGTGGGCCTGGACAACCCCGTGGTCCCCACCCGGTACGCGAGCACCTATTTCGCGCACACCTTCTCCGGCGGCTACGACGCAGGCTATTATTCCTACATCTGGAGCGAGGTGCTCGACGCGGACACCGTGGCCTGGTTCACCGAGAACGGCGGCCTGACCCGGGCCAACGGTGACAGGTTCCGTGACCGGCTGCTCGGCGTGGGCGGCAGCGGCGACCCGCTGGTCGCCTACAGGTCCTTCCGCGGTCGCGACGCGCACATCCAGCCCCTGCTCGACCGCCGCGGGCTCGACTAACCGGCCGTAAACGTAATCGACCGTGGACGCAGAACCGCCCCCGATGTGAGGTCGGGGGCGGTTCGGGACGGACGGGACCGGTTACGCGGACTTCTCCTCGCGCCGAGCCGAGTGCAGCACGATGGTGGGAGCCGCGTTCTCGAGGACCGATTCGCGGGTGACCACGACGCGGGCGACATCCGTGGCAGACGGTACCTCGAACATGATCGGTCCGAGCACCTCCTCCATGATGGCGCGGAGGCCTCTGGCACCGGTCTTGCGCAGGACCGCGAGGTCGGCGATGGCCTCGAGCGCGGGCTGTTCGAAGTCCAGTTCCACACCGTCGAGCTCGAACATGCGCTGGTACTGGCGCACCAGGGCGTTCTTGGGCACCGTGAGGATCTGCATCAGGGCGACCTGGTCGAGTTGGGTGACCGTGGTCACCACGGGCAGCCGGCCGATGAATTCGGGGATCAGCCCGAACTTGTGCAGGTCTTCCGGCAGCACCTCACTGAAGAGGTTGATGTCGTCGCCCTTGCTGTGCAGCGGGGCGCCGAAGCCGATGCCCTTCTTGCCGGCACGCTGGGAGATGATGTCGTCGAGCCCGGCGAAAGCGCCGGCAACGATGAACAGCACGTTGGTGGTGTCCACCTGGATGAACTCCTGGTGCGGATGCTTGCGGCCGCCCTGCGGCGGCACCGAGGCGACGGTTCCCTCGAGGATCTTCAAGAGCGCCTGTTGCACGCCCTCCCCGGACACGTCGCGGGTGATCGACGGGTTTTCGGCCTTGCGGGCGATCTTGTCGATCTCGTCGATGTAGATGATGCCGGTCTCGGCGCGCTTCACGTCGTAGTCGGCGGCCTGAATGAGCTTGAGGAGGATGTTCTCGACGTCTTCACCCACGTAGCCGGCCTCGGTGAGGGCCGTGGCATCCGCGACGGCGAACGGCACGTTGAGCCGCTTCGCGAGGGTCTGGGCGAGGTAGGTCTTGCCGCAACCGGTGGGGCCGATCAGCAGGATGTTGGACTTGGCGATCTCGACGTCGTCATGGATGGCGTCCGCCGCGGTCAGGGTGGCGCGGCTGCGCACGCGCTTGTAGTGGTTGTAGACGGCCACGGCGAGGGCGCGCTTGGCGGCTTCCTGCCCGATGACGTACTCCTCGAGGAATCCGAAGATCTCCCGGGGCTTGGGCAGCTCGAATTCGCTGCCGACTTCTTCGGCTCCGGCCTCGGCCAGACGTTCTTCGATGATCTCGTTGCAGAGCTCAACGCATTCATCGCAGATGTACACGCCGGGTCCGGCAATGAGCTGCTGCACCTGCTTCTGGCTCTTTCCGCAGAAAGAACACTTCAACAGGTCGGCGCTCTCGCCTATTCGGGCCATCCGTGAGCCTCCTCCATCAATGACGCTGAATTCGAGCCTAGCTTGTGCGTGTGACAGATGCGTGCAGCCACGGAACAATGCGAAACGGCGCGCCGCCTCGGGGCGACGCGCCGTTCGGTGAACAGGCTGACCAGAGGGCCAACCCGTCCGTTGCGGTACTACTTGACCAGCGTGGGCACGTTCTTGCGGCTGGTCAGGATCTGGTCGATCAGACCGTATTCGAGGGCCTCTTTCGAGCCGAGGATCTTGTCGCGGTCGATATCCTTGTGGACCTGCTCCTTGGTGCGGTTGGAGTGACCGGCGAGGGTCTCTTCAAGCCATTCGCGCATCCGCTGGATCTCGGCCGCCTGGATTTCGATGTCGGAGGCCTGGCCGCCACCCTGGCCGCCGGCCGACGGCTGGTGGATGAGGATGCGGGCGTTCGGCAGCGCGAGGCGCTTGCCGGGTGTTCCACCGGCCAGCAGCACGGCGGCGGCGGAGGCCGCCTGGCCGAGGCAGACCGTCTGGATGTGCGGACGGATGTACTGCATGGTGTCGTAGATCGCCGTCATGGCGGTGAAGGAGCCACCGGGCGAGTTGATGTACATCACGATGTCGCGGTCGGGGTCCTGGCTCTCGAGGACCAGGAGCTGGGCCATGACGTCGTCGGCCGAGGCATCGTCAACCTGCACGCCGAGGAAGATGATGCGGTCCTCGAACAGCTTGGCGTACGGGTCCTGGCGCTTGTAGCCGTAGGCGGTGCGCTCCTCGAAGGTGGGGAGGATGTAACGCGACTGCGGGGCCTGCGGTGCCATTCCACCGGGCGCCATTCCGCCGGCCTGGTGGCCAAAATTAGTGAATTCCATTTTCTGCCCGTCCTACTTCTTGTTCACTGAGTCGTCGGTGCCGCCGCCGCCGACAACCTGCGTCGCAGATTCGCGCAGGTGGTCAACGAATCCATAGTCCAGAGCTTCCTGGGCGGTGAACCAGTTGTCGCGGTCGTTGTCGATGAGGATCTGCTCGACCGACTTGCCGGTCTGCTCGGCCGTGAGCTCTGCCATCCGCTTCTTCATGTCGAGGATGACCTTGGCCTGGGTCTGGATGTCGGCCGCCGTGCCGCCGAACCCACCGGACGGCTGGTGCAACAGCACGCGCGCGTTCGGGGTGATGTACCGCTTGCCCTTGGTGCCGGAGGAGAGCAGGAACTGGCCCATCGAGGCCGCCAGTCCGATTCCCACGGTGACGATGTCGTTCGATACGAACTTCATGGTGTCGTAGATTGCCATGCCCGCGGTGATCGAGCCACCAGGTGAGTTGATGTAGAGGAAGATATCCCGCTGCGAGTCCTCTGCGGCCAGCAGCAGGATCTTGGCACAGATCTCGTTGGCGTTGTCGTCTCGCACCTCTGAGCCGAGCCAGATGATGCGGTCGGCCAGCAGTTTGTCAAAAACGCCGGGTGTAAGTGCCATTTCGGCCATGTCGCGCTCCGTTTCGCTTGTCGCTTCAGAATGAATCTATAGGGTCCAACGCGCGCAAAAGGCTCTGTTCGCCCTCGGCAGATTCACGCCGGCGGCGGTACACGCAGAACGGGCCGGATGTCCGCAGACATCCGACCCGTTTACCAGCGCCATCAGGCGTCGGGGTTACTTCTTTGCAGCAGCCTTCTTCTTCGGCTTGGCCTCGGCGGCCGGGGCCTCCTCGGCTGCTTCATCAGAGGCGGCTTCATCAGAGGCGGCTTCGTCAGAGGCGGCTTCGTCAGAAGCAGCCTCGTCGGCTGCAGGCTCGTCGTCGACGACGGCCGTGAACTCGGACAGGTCGACGGAGGCACCGTTGGAGTCGGTGACCTCGGCCTTGCCCAGGGCGATCGCGAGGGCCTTGTTGCGGGCGACCTCGGCGACCATGGACGGGATCTGGCCGTTGCCGGACAGGGCCTGAACGAACTCGCTCGGGTCCATGCCGTACTGCGAGGCACCCTGGATCAGGTACTGGGTGAGCTCGTCCTGGCTGACCTTGACCTTCTCAGCCTCGGCGATGGTGTCGAGCAGGATCTGCTGACGGAAGGTCTTCTCGCTGGCCTCGGTGACCTCGGCGCGGTGGGTCTCGTCTTCGAGGCGGTTCTCGCCCTCGAGGTGACGGTGCACCTCGTCGGCGATGATGGCCTCGGGGATCGGGACCTCGACGGAGGAGAGCAGCTGCTCGATGAGCAGCTCGCGGGCCTGGTTGCCCTGGCCGAAGACCTTGGAGCGGCCGACCTGGACCTTGAGGCTCTCGGTGAGCTCGTCGATGGTGTCGAACTCGCTGGCGATCTGCGCGAAGTCGTCGTCGGCGGTGGGAAGCTCGCGCTCCTTGACAGCGATGACGGTGACGGTGATCTCCGCGGTCTCGCCCTCGTGGTCGCCGCCGAGCAGCTTGGAGGCGAAGGTGGTGGTCTCACCGGCGGTGAGGGACTCGAGGGCCTCGTCGATGCCCTCGATGAGGTCGCCGGAGCCGACCTCGTAGGAGATGCCGCTGGCGTTGTCGACCTCGACACCGTTGACGGATGCGACGAGGTCGATCTGGGCGAAGTCGCCGGAGGTGGCGGGACGGTCGACCGTGATCAGCGTGCCGAAGCGGCTGCGCAAGGTGTTGAGTTCTTCGGTGACCTCATCGTCGGAGATCTCGACGGCGTCGACGGTGAGCTTGATGCCCTCGTAGACGGGCAGGTCGATCTCGGGACGCACGTCGACCTCGATGGCCAGCTGCAGGTCTCCGGAGAAGTCCTTGTCGCTGGGCCACTCGACGATGTCGGCCTCCGGACGGCCGAGCGGGCGCAGCTTGTGCTCATCAACGGCCTTGCGGTAGAAACCGTCGAGGCTCTCGTTGACCGCGTGCTCCAGCACGGCGGACTTGCCGACGCGCTGGTCGATGATGGCGGGCGGGACCTTGCCCTTGCGGAAGCCGGGGATGTTGATGTCTTCGGCGATGTGCCCGTAGGCGTGGGTGATGCTGGGCTTCAGCTCTTCCGGAGTCACCGAGATGGTGACCTTGGCGCGCGTGGGGCTCAGCTTTTCTACCGTGGACTTCACGTTTAAATCTCCTGTGTTCGACAGATTATGTTCGACAGATGTGCAGGGGGGTGATGGTCGGGGCGACAGGATTCGAACCTGCGACCTCTCGGTCCCAAACCGAGCGCTCTACCAAGCTGAGCTACGCCCCGGATGTCATCTCACCCGTTGGGGCCACCAACTTGGCACGCATACTCACGCGACAGGCGGATTGACCTCCGTCAGTCTAGTGCACCACCCGCAGCCCGGGGCGTCCCTGAGCGGATTCCGGGCGCGTTCCGGGGTGTTTGTCGGCGCTGGGGAAATCACGCACCGAAACCTGTACTACGATATTCGAGTGCCAGCAGGTGTGGCACATGGGGATGTAGCTCAATGGTAGAGCCTCAGTTTTCCAAACTGATGGCGCGGGTTCGATTCCCGTCATCCCCTCCATATTGCAAGGGTCTCGGGCCCTTCCGGGTCAGGCGAAGACGTAGGTCACACCGGTGAGGCGCTCGCTCTCCGTCCAGAGGCGGCGGGCGTCGTCGGTGTTCTGTGCGCGCTTGGAGCGTGTGACGGGCACCGGATGCCCGTGCTGCTGCCCGAACCCCTCCGGCCCGACGAACGAGTTGCCGGCCAGCCCGGGCAGGGTGGCCGCGTACAGCGACGGCAACGCACCCCACACCGCCGGTTGGGCGAATTCCCGGGTCAGCGTCGCCATCAGGCGGCTGCGCCTGGTGGTGGTCTTCGCACCGCGCATGGCAGGACCGGCGGTCTGCAGGTTCGTCAGGGCGAAGCCCGGATGCGCAGCCATCGCCCGCAGGGACAGCTTCGCGGCCGCCGACCGGCGCTGCAGCTCGCTGGTAAACAACAGGTTGGCGAGCTTGCTCTGCCCGTACGCCGGCCACGGCCGGTAGCGCCTGGTGCCCATCAGGTCGTCGAAGTTCATCCGTCCGATGCGGTGCACCGTCGACGACAGCGTCACCACGCGCGCATCCGGGCCGGCCACCAGCAGCGGAAGCAGCCGCCCGGTCAGTGCGAAGTGACCCAGGTGGTTGGTGCCGAACTGCATCTCGAAGCCATCGACGGTGCGCCGCTCGGGCAGGTTCATCACACCGGCGTTGTTCACCAGCAGGTCGAGACGACCGGGGCCGGCGATGAACTCCTCGGCGAAGGCGGCAATCGAGACCAGGCTGGCCAGGTCCAGCACTCGAACCGACAGATCGGCATCCGGCAGGCGATCCCGCATCCGCTCCACGGCCGCCGCTCCCCTGGCGCCGTCCCGCACGGCCAGGGTCACGGATGCGCCGTGCGCGGCCAGCTGCGCCGCGGTCACGAAGCCCAAACCCGAGTTGGCTCCGGTCACGATGGCGGTGCGGCCGGTGAGGTCGGGAATCTTGTCTTCGGTCCAGCCGTAGCCGAGTTTCGGTTCCACGGGTCAGGCCAGTCCGAGGGTGTCGAGGGAGGCGCGGAGGGTGGCGGCGGAGTGTTCGAACAGCGCCTGCTCCTTGGCCGAGAACGGCACGTCGATGACGCGGGCGATACCGCTGGCGTCAATGACGCTGGGCACCGACAGGGCCACCCCGCTGACACCCCGGTAGTCGGTGAGCACCGAGCTGACCGGCAGGATGGCTCCCTCGTCACGCAGCACCGCCTCGACAATGCGGGCGCCGGAGAGGCCGATGGCGTAGTTGGTGGCGCCCTTGCCCTCGATCACCTTGTAGGCAGCGTTCTTGACCTCGTCAGCGATCGACTCGAACTCGGCCTCGGAGAACGGCACAGATCCGCTGCCCTGCGCCGGTCCGGTGGCGCCGCGGGCCAGCATCCAGTCGGCCAGCGAGATCGGCCCGATACGCGCCTGCGACCAGAGCGGGAACTCGGAGTCGCCGTGTTCGCCGACGATGAGGGCGTGCACGTTGGAGATCGCCACGCCGACACGTTCGGAGAGCATCCAGCGCAGCCTGGAGGAGTCGAGCACGGTGCCGGAGCCGAACACCCGCGCCGGCGGCAGGCCGCTGAACTGCTGGGCGGCCACGGCGAGCACGTCGACGGGGTTGGTGACGAGGACGAAAATGGCGTCGGGGGCCCGCTCGACGAGCTTGGGCATCAGGTCGCGCAGGATCTCGACGTTCACGCCGGCCATCTCGAGGCGGGACTGGCCGGGATGCTGGCGGGCGCCGGCGGTGATCACGACGACGTTGGCGCCACTCACCACGTCGAGGTCATCGCCGCCGGTGACCCTGGATGCCCCGGTGAACTGGGTGCCGTGTGCGAGGTCGAGCACCTCGGCGGCCACCTTGGCCGAGTTGATGTCGTACAGAGCCACCTCACGGGCGGACTCGCGGATCAGGGCCGCGTAGGCCAGGGATGTGCCGACGGCGCCGGCGCCGACGATGGCCAGTTTGGAGTTCTCAATCACGCTCATGGTCCCAGTGTCCTCTATCGTGGGTCCGCTCCCTCACGCCGTGCCCTGTCACGCCGGGTGCCCTGTGCGGCTTGGCGGATGCGGGCCACTATGGCTGCATGCCCGACGAGGACCCGGCGCCGGCCGGCCCGAACCCGGAAGTACCGCCCGCGGTGCGCGCCCAGCTGCTCGCCACCGAGCACTGGAGCCTGCTGGCCTCGCGCAGCACCACCCAAGGTGAGGTGCTGACCCGCATCAGCATGTTCCTGTACCTGGTCTCGGCCGGGCTGGTGAGCCTGGCCCTGGCCGGGCAGGCCACCCAGTTCGACGAGGGCTTCCCCGGCTTCGCACTCACGGTGCTCGGCATCATCCTGCTCGTGGGTATCCTCACCCAGGTACGGGTGACGAATGTGAGCATGGAGGACCTGGCCTACGTGCTGGCGATGAACAGGTTGCGGGCGGCGTACGTGGAGCTTGACCCCGGGGTCGCGCCGTACCTGATGGCGTCCCGGTTCGACGACCTGCCCGGCACCCAGACCACCTACTACTTCCTGGGCGGCAAGCCGCGGAATTTCAGCCAGGTGCTGGGCAGCAGCATGATGTTCATCATCGCGGTGAACTCCACCCTGCTCGGCCTGTTGCTGGCCGGGATCACTCTGGGGCTTGGCCTGCCGCTGCTCGTCTGCCTCGCGATCTCCGTAGTGGGCGGCGTGGGCTTCCTGGCCGGCTCGATCGTGGTGGGCGGCACCCGCTATCTCGGCTTCTGGCGGCGGTACACGCCGTTGTTCCCGTCTCCCCCTGCCGAGTGATCCCTGCTCTGCGCCGACGTGCGAACGAAGCACCGTGTGCGGGCGTTGACGGGGCACGGTGCCGCAAGTCAGGGGCGCCCTGCAGTTGCTAGCCCTGCAGGAAGGCCAGCACCGCGAGCACCCGGCGGTGATCGGACCCGGTGTCGTCGAGGCCGAGCTTGACGAAGATCGCGGTGACGTTCTTCTCCACCGCGCCGACCCCGATCACGAGGCGCTCGGCGATGCCCACGTTGGTGCGCCCTTCCGCCATCAGGCCGAGCACGTCACGCTCCCGCGGGGTCAGCGCCGCCAGCGGACTGGTGCGGCGGGCCAGCAGTTCGCGCACCACCTGCGGGTCGAGCACCGTGCCGCCGGCGCTCACCCTGGCGACGGCATCCTGCAGCTCGTCGAGCGACGCGACCCGGTCCTTGAGCAGGTAGCCCAGGCCACCCTCCCCCGACGCCAGCAGCTCCTGCACGTAGGTGCCCTCGACGTACTGGCTGAGCAGCAGGATGCCGATGCCCGGCAGCCGGCGCCGCAGCTCGATCGCGGCGCGCACCCCCTCGTCGCGGAAGGTGGGCGGCATCCGAACGTCGAGCACCGCCAGGTCGGGTCGCAGGGCTTCTATCTCGGCGAGCAGGGCGTCGGCGTCGCCGTAGGCGGCCACGGTGTCGAAACCTGCCTCGGCGAACAGCCGCACCAGACCCTCACGCAGCAGCACGGAGTCCTCTGCCAGGACCAGGCGTAGCGGTGCGGTCGGGGTGGGACGCTGGAGTGTGCTCACCCGTTCAGGATAGGGCGCACTCATCACCGAACGACGGAGCTGCCCAGGTCGTGCACCACAGGGATGTGCGCGCCCACCGCGGTGGGGCCGCCGTGCGGGCTCCGCACCGACAGGATGCCGCGCAGGCCCTTGAGGCGTTCGTCCAGGCCGGCCAGACCGTGGCCGTCCTGCAGCACCGCGCCGCCGCGGCCGTTGTCGATCACCCAGAGGTCCAGCCAGGTGGAGTCGTCCTCCGGGACCCGGCGGAGTTCCAGGTGCAGCCGGATTCCAGTGGCCCCGGCATGCTTGGCCACGTTGGTGAGCAGTTCGGCGGCGATGAAGTAGCTGCTGCGCTCGATCTCCGAGGGCAGCCGCAGGTCGTGGTCCACCTGCAGTTCCAGCTGAACGGGCACGGTGCTGCGAGCGGCCAGCGACTCCAGGGCCACGATCAGGCCGCGGTCCTGCAGGATCGGCGGCACCAGTCCGCGGGAGAGTGCCCGCAGTTCCTCGAGCGTGTCGCGCGCCTGTTCGCGGGCCTCGACGAGAAGCCGGCGCGCGGCATCCGGGTCGTCGTCGAGCCGGCGTTCGGCGCTGGCGAGATCCATCTGCAGGCGCACCAGGCGCTGCTGGGGCCCGTCGTGGATGTCGCGTTCGAGCCGCCGCAGCGACTGGTCTTCAGCCGACACGGCCGCGCCGCGGGAGGCGCTGAGGTCGGCGACCTCGCGCTGCAGGGCCTCGGACGACCAGGCGCCGAGCATCACGCTGGCGATGCCCTGGTGCATCAAGACCATGCCGCGGGTGACGAACGGCAGGGTGAGCAGGAAGGCCAGGCCCAGGGCGGCGTTCAGCACGTTCTCGGCGGCCAGGTTCTGGCCGCTGTCGGGGCCGAACGAACCGGTAATCAGATCGAAGAGCCCCACGGACTCGCTGTCGTTGGGCAGCGACCAGCTCCAGATCCAGTAGGTGAGCCCGCCAAGCGCGCCGGACAGCCACACGATGACGATCGACCAGGACACCACGCCCACGATGAAATTCACGATCATGCCGTGCAGCAGGTACAGCCAGTAATGACCGGACACCAGCGGGCCGAGGATGGCGCGCAGCGGCGTCGCGGGTTCGCCGCGCGGTGTCCACTGCGGCGGGGTGATTGCCGGCTGGCCGGCCCAGCGCAGCCGGGTGAGCTCGACGACGCCGAAGCCGCGGGCGGCGTACAGGGCGGCCACGACGATGAACAGGCCCACGAACAGGGCCACCAGGCTCACTCCCGTGGCGAACAGGGTCACCAGGACGGTCAGGGACACGATGACGATGGGCAGGGTCGGCAGCAGGAAGCCGAGCTCCCTGGGCGTGCGCGCCCACAGGCTGAGATAGCCGGTCGGGCTCTGGCCGCTCTCGGCGGGCTTGATGGCGGGCTGCACGAAGCCCAGCGTGGCAGAGTTCGGGCTCCCGGTGGTGTCACCGGCGCCCGTGGCGGAATTGAGGGTGTCGTTGGTCATGGTTCCAGCGTGCTCTCGGCGGCGGCCTGCGCCCATCCCCTCAGCCGCCGGATCTGTGTGGGGGTTATCCCCCGCACCTCAGAGTGTGCTGTGCGTGAACCGGCCACCGAGCAGTGTCGCGGCCACGGGCATCCGTCGCAGATCGGCCACCGACGCCACAAACGGGTCGATCTCGCAGATCGCGAGGTCGGCGATCTGGCCCACACCGATGCCGTGCCGGCCTCGGGCGGATGCCGCCAGCGCGGCCTGCCGGGAGATCGCCTGGTCGGGGTGCCAGGCGGCGCGCTCGCCCCGGCTGCGCCCCACGGCGGCCGAGATGGCCACCCACGGGTCGAGTGGCGCGACGGGTGCGTCGGAGCCGAGCGCCAGCTGCACCCCGGCGGACAGCAGGTCGGCCAGCGGGAACGCCCGTTCGGTGCGGCCGGCCCAGTACCGGTCGGCCACGTCGCGGTCGTCGAGGGCGTGTTCGGGTTGAACGCTGGCTGTGATCCCCAGGCGGGCGAACCGGGCCACATCGGCCGCGGTGAGCAGTTGGGCGTGCTCGATGCTGCCGGTGCAGCCCACGGCCTCGAAGGCGTCGAGGGCGAGACTGTTGGCGTTGTCGCCGATGGCGTGCACGGCGGGGCGGATGCCGGCGGCGGCGGCCCGCCGCATCAGGGCCTCGAGCTCGTCGGCGGGCACGGTGAGCATGCCACGGTCGTGGTCGCCGGAGAGTCCTGGGTAGGCGTCGAAGCAGTACGCGGTGCGGGTGTTCAACGAGCCGTCGGTGATCACCTTGTACGGGCCGACGGTGAGCAGCCCGCCGGTGCCGTCGATCACCTGGCCGCTGGTGAGACCCTGCGCGATCGCGTCGTCGAGGTGGTGCGTGTACAGGCCGAAATCGACCCGCAGGCTGTCGGTGCCCGCATCGATGCGGCGCCGCCAGACGTCGAGGTTCCAGGTCATCTCCAGGTCGACGATGCCGACCACACCGCGGGCGGCCGCAGCACGGGCGGCCTCGTCGGCCCAGGCGTCGAGGTCGGCGTCCGGCACGTTGTCGATGGCGTGTTCCACCGCGAAGGCGTCGTCCTCGCGCAGCAGCCCGGTCTGGTGGCCCGCGAAACCGTAGACCGCGAGGGCGGCGGAATTCAGCCAGCAGCTGTGCAGGTCGCCGCTGACCAGGACCACCGGCACCGGCCCTGACGCGGCGTCGAGCAGAGTGCGGCTCGGGGCATCCGACCACAGGGCGTCCCGAAAGCCGAAGCCGACGAGTCTGTCGTGCTTGCCGGCGGCCGGCACCGCGGCCAGCCGGTCGACGACCAGATCGGCGGCCGCCCGGGCGCTCGTCGCGTCGGACACGTCGAGGCGCCTGGCGGTCTGGGACCACTGGCTGAAGTGCACGTGATTGTCCCAGAGCCCCGGCGTGATCCAGCGCCCGTCCAGATCAACGGTCCGGGTCGCCGGCGAGTGGCCGCTCGCGGGTGCGAGGTAGCCGATCGAGGTGATCAGGCCGTCGTCAACGCGCACGTCGACGAGGTCGTCGCTGCCGGGCAGGCGGCCGTTGCGCAGTACCAGGCTCATTCGGCGGCGCTGGGTTCGGCGGCGCTGTCGCGGGCCCGGCGCATCCGGGCGGCCAGCGCCGGGCTCGCGTACGGACCGTCACCGTCGAGCTCGGCGAGGATACGGTCGACTGTGGCGGCCGGCTTGTTCTGGCTCATTTTGTCCTTCGCCGTGAAGCGCGTCACCCGCAGGCGGAAACCCACGGTACCGGCGACGATGCGGGCAGCGTAGTCGGCGTTCTCCGGGGTGCCGTTCATGCGCCGGGGCTCGTCCATGCGGTCCTCGAAGTGGTCGACCAGGGCCGCGAGTACCCGCAGGTTCTCGGCGTCGGAGAGTATCTCGGGAGTGCCGTGCAGGTGCGCGGTGACGAAGTTCCAGGTGGGCACGGCGGGGCGGGCGTCGTACCAGCCGGGCGAGATGTAGCCGTGCGGGCCCTGCACGATCACGAGGATCTCGTGCGCGCCCAGCTCGTGCAGCTGCTCATCGGGCCGACCGACGTGGCTGAGCAGCACGATCTCGCCGTCGGCGGCCGCCGTGTCGAGGATCACCGGGTAGTGCGAGGCGACGAGCTCGCCCGCCTCCGTGGAGCTCACCAGGGTGACCCAGGGGTACTCCTGAATCAGACGGCGTACCTCGTCGACCTGGTCGAGCGCGAAGCTGGGGTTGGTTCTCACGGGCGGGCTCCTGGGGTGCGGGCGGGGTCAGCGATGACAGACGCAGGTGCGGCGGATGGGACGGGTCAGGCCTGGCAGGACGGGCAGTAGTAGAGCTTGCGGGCGCCCATTTCCTCGAGGGTGATGTGGGTGCCGCAGATCCGGCAGGGCAGGCCCTCGCGCTTGTAGACCCAGTGCCGGTCGGCGCGGTTCTTCATCGCGAGTCGGTAATCCTCGCCGGTCAGGTCGTCCATGGTCATCATCTGGCCGGTGTTCACACCGATGGCCAGCAGATGCGCCCAGTCCCGCCAGAGGGCCCGCAGGCTCTCCTCGGTCAGCGACTTGCCCGGGGCGTGCGGGTTGATCTTCGCCCGGAACAGCAGCTCGGCGCGGTAGACGTTGCCGATACCGCTGACGACTGACTGGTCCATCAGCAGCAGGCCGATACGGGTGGGCTTCTTGCGCACGGTGTCCACGAAGCGCTGTTCGGCCTCCGGTCTGTCGTCGAGCTGCGGGTCGGGGCCGAGCCTGGCCAGCACAGCGTCGACCTGGGCGGGGTCGAGCACCTCACAGGCGGTCGGGCCGCGGAGGTCGGCCGAGACCGTGTCGGTGAGCAGGCGCACCCGCACCTGGCCGACGGGTTCGGGCGGGAACGTGTCGAGCTGGTCGATCTCCTTTTCTTGCTCGGCCATGCGCACCCGGGTGCGGCGGGGCGCACCGATGCTGTGCATGGAGTTCTCGCCCGCTGAATCGAGCACCGGCGCGAGGTCGGTGCCGCGCTGGTTGGTCTGTCCCATCCGGCCGTTGCTCGAGGCGATCGTGGCGTCCATGATGATGTCGCCCGCGAAGTCCCAGGCGCCGTACATGCCCAGGTGCACCCGTAGCCAGAGCCCGTTGTCGAACTCCAGGAACATCTGTTTGCCCACGGCGCGGGCATCCGTCATGACGTGACCGCTCAGTTGTGCCGCACCGGCGGCGAACCGGCCCTGCGGCGACGAGAGCTGCACCGGGCGGCCCACGAAGTTGCGCGCGAATTGCCGGGTGATGCGATGGACGGAATGACCCTCTGGCACGGCGATGCCTTTCCGACTCGGTGGATCAGGTGAGGTACAGCTCAGTTGCTCAGGACGGTGCCGGCGATGGTGCCGGTGGTCTCGTATTCGGCCAGCTGGTCGATGCGGCGCTGGTGGCGTTCCTCGCCGGGGAACGGGGTGGCGATGAAGGCGTCGATGAACGCGATGACGTCCTCGATGGGGTGCTGGCGGGCGCCGATCGCGATGACGTTGGCGTTGTTGTGTTCGCGGGCGAGGGTGGCGGTGGCCGCGTTCCAGACCAGCGCGGCGCGTGCGCCGTGCACCTTGTTGGCCGCGATCTGCTCACCGTTGCCGGAGCCGCCGAACACCACGCCGAGTGCCTCGACGCCGGCCGCTTGGTCGGCGACCACGGCCGCCGCCGCGCTGATGCAGAACGCCGGGTAGTCGTCGAGCGGTTCGTAGCTGGTGGGCCCGTGGTCGATGACCTCGTGCCCGGCCGTACCGAGGTGGCTGATCAGGAGGGTGCTGAAGTCGAGGCCGGCGTGGTCGGTGGCGATGTGGATGCGCATGATGAGCAGTCTATTTAGTCGGGCGGGATGCTGCGGCGCTGCTACTCGGCTGCCGCAACGAGGGCGGGCGCGAAGATCGGGTCGCGGGTGCGGCTGCGCTTGATCTCGAAGAAGCCGTCGTAGCCGGCCACCGCGACCACGCCGTCCCACAGGGCCAGCGCTTGATCCCCGGTCGGTGCCGGCGAGATGACCGGGCCGAAGAAGGCAACGTCGTTCACGGCGATCACCGGGGTGCCGACGTCCTGGCCCACCCGGTTGATGCCGTCGAAGTGGCTGGCGCGCATCTGCACGTCGAACTCGTCGCTCTCGGCGTAGCGGGCGAAGTCGGCCGGCAGGCCCACCTCGGCGAGCGCCGCGGGAATCACGGAATCGGCATCCGAGTTGCCCTCGTGGTGGATTCGGGTGCCCAGCGCGTCGTAGAGAGCCTTGACGGTCTCCTGGCCGTGCAGCTCCTGAGCGGCCTGCACCAGACGGGTGTATTTGAGGGCCCGGGGGAAGAACGCGCGGTACTCCTCGGAAACGTCGGTGTTTTCGTTCAGCACCGCGAGGCTCATCACCCGCCAACTCACCTCGAAGCCGCGCAGATCACTCACCTCGTCCACCCAACGAGAAGTCATCCAGGCCCAGGGGCAGGAGGGGTCGAACCAGAAGGTCACAGAGTCGCTCATCGACCCAGCCTAAGCGAGTCACAGGTCCCGAAATGCCGCCGAAGCGGCGCGCACCGAACCCGGCTAAAGCCCTGTCCAGAGCGGCTATCGAAAGAGAAATGCCTGATTCTGAGGCAAATTGCGCTAAAATTGATGCTTATGCCCATCGAGGGGCGGCCCCGCATCCGGGGCACATGACCTCCATCTGAGGCATCTCACGACCTCCATTCGAGGCTCGACGTGCCTGCGCAAGAGTCATGTCATGACCTCCACAAGAGGCATCTCTACTGTCAGAAAGTGACACATGTCAAACGCTATTAACGGTGCTGATCGCACCGTGAAGAAGATCAAGAAGCCGCTGTTGCGCCGGAAGCTCAAGGTCTCCGACGTGAACGTCGTCGACCGCCCGATGCTGAAGAAGGCGCTCGGCGGCACGATCGTCGGAAACACCATGGAATGGTACGACGTCGGAGTCTTCGGCTACCTGATCACCACAATGGGTCCCGTCTTCCTCCCCGAAGCCGACCCGACCGTGCAGACGCTGTTCCTGCTCGGCACCTTCGCCGCCACCTTCATTGCCCGCCCCCTCGGTGGCGTGTTCTTCGGTTGGCTCGGCGACAAGCTGGGCCGCCAGAGGGTGCTCGCCATGACGCTGATGCTCATGGCCGCCTCCACCTTCGTGGTCGGCATCCTGCCCGGCTACGCCCAGCTCGGCATCTGGGCAGCGGTGCTGCTCGTGCTGACCAAGCTCGTGCAGGGCTTCTCCACCGGCGGCGAGTACGCCGGTGCCACCACCTTCGTCAGCGAGCACGCTCCGGACAAGAACCGCGGCTTCCTCGCCAGCTTCCTCGACATGGGTAGTTACCTCGGCTTCGCGATGGGTGCCGCTCTCGTGTCGATCCTGCAGGTGACTCTCGGTCAGGCGGCCATGGAAGAGTGGGGTTGGCGTCTGCCGTTCCTGCTCGCCGGACCGCTGGGCCTGATCGCCATCTACTTCCGGATGAAGATCGAGGAATCCCCGGCCTTCCAGGCCAGCCTGGACGCTCAGGAAGTCAACGCCAGGAACCCCGACTTCGTGGAGGACGACAGCATCCCCAAGGGACCTGTCGCCATCTTCAAGAACTACTGGCGCGGCATCGTCCTCGCGATGATCCTCGTCGCCGCCGCGAACACCGTCGGATACGCTCTCACCTCGTACATGCCGACCTACCTCACCAGCACCATGGGGTATGACGAGCTGCACGGCACGCTGCTGACCATCCCGATCCTCGTGATCATGGCCTGCTGCATCCCGCTCACCGGTCGCCTGAGCGACAAGATCGGCCGTCGCCCAGTGCTCTGGATGGGTTCGATCAGCGCCGTGGTCTTCGCCATCCCCGCGTTCCTGCTCATCGGTATGGGCTCCGTCTTCACGACCCTCGCCGGTCTGGCCCTGATCGCCCTCCCGGTGACGTTCTACGTCGCCAACCTCGCCTCGGCGCTGCCGGCCCTGTTCCCCACGGCCAGCCGCTACGGCGCGATGGGCATCGCGTACAACTTCGCCGTCGCCATCTTCGGTGGCACCACGCCGTTCATCATCGCGGCGCTCATCGCCGCCACCGGTGACGACATGATGCCGGCCTACTACCTGATGGCCACCTCGTTCATCGGTGGAATCAGCATCTTCTGGCTCAAGGAATCCGCCAACCGCCCGCTGCCCGGCTCCATGCCGAGCGTGGAATCGGTCGAAGAGGCACACGAGCTCGTTGCCGGCCAGTTCGAGAACCCCCTGCTCGACCACGACGAGATGCCGTTCGACGCCACCTTCGAGCCGCCGACCTCGTCGATGGACCTGAGCGCGCTCAAGACCGAGACCGACTCGGAGCCGGCCAAGGTCTAGCTCCACCTCGCACCGCCCCGTCCACTTCGGAGGACTGCTTTACACAAGCAACTGTGGCCGGTGCGGACAATTGTTACCCGCACACCGGGCGCAATTGTCCGCACCGGCCACAGTTGTCTGTTCGCCCGGCTGTGTGAGGGGCGGATGCGCCGTCGTAGAATTCTCTGATGACCACCGAGCAACACCCGCAGAGCACACCCGTAGAGCCCGCATCCGTCGCGTCCGTCGATGATGCTCCCACCGGCGACGCATCCGCGACACCCGCGATCGACCCCCACGACCTCGAGGTGGCCCTGCGCGTGCTCGCCTCCCTGGCCACCATCGACCCGGACGACCCCGACTTCGTCACCGTGCGCCAGGCCACCGCCAAGATGTTCAAGTCGGTGAAGACCGTGCGCCGCCACGAGAAGCGCCAGCTGATCGCGGACGCGGACCGGGAGGTCATCGCCGCCACCGCCACCGGGGCTCCCACCCGCATCGACGACGAGACCATCGGCGCCCAGCTGCGTCTGGGCACCGACCGGCCCTCGGCCGGCGAACTGCTCGTGCCGCGCGCCTGCTACATCTGCAAGCAGAAGTACACCCTCGTCGACGCGTTCTACCACCAGCTCTGCCCGAGCTGCGCGGCGATGAGCCACACCAAGCGCGACGCCCGTACCGACCTCACCGGCAAACGCGCCCTGCTCACCGGCGGCCGCGCCAAGATCGGCATGTACATCGCCCTGCGGCTGCTGCGCGACGGCGCCCACACCACCATCACCACCCGGTTCCCCCGCGACGCGGTGCGCCGGTTCAGCGCCATGCCCGACTCGAAGGACTGGCTGCACCGCCTCCGCGTTGTCGGCATCGACCTGCGCGACCCCGCCCAGGTGATCGGCCTGGCCGACTCCGTCGCCGCGCAGGGTCCGCTGGACATCCTGATCAACAACGCCGCGCAGACCGTGCGCCGCTCCCCCGGGTCGTACTCCCCGCTGGTGGAGGCCGAGTCCTCGCCGCTGCCGGACGGCGAACTGCCCGAGATCGTCTCGTTCGGGCACACCAACGATGCGCACCCCACCGCGCTGGCCGCGTCCGTGGCCAGCCACCCGATCCTCGCCGCCGCGGCCACCGGCGCCGCCCTCACCGCCGACGACCTCACCGCGTTGGCCCTGGCCCCCGGCTCCTCGTCGCTGGCACGGCTGGCCGCTGGCACCGCCATCGACGCGGGCGGACTGGTGCCCGACCTGCACGAGGAGAACAGCTGGACGGCCAACGTCGAAGACGTCGACCCACTCGAGATGCTCGAGGTGCAGCTGTGCAACACCACGGCCCCGTTCCTGCTGGTGAGCCGTCTGCGGGCCTCGATGGCGGCATCCGAGGCTCGGCGCACCTACATCGTGAACGTGTCAGCGATGGAGGGTGTCTTCGGCCGCGGTTACAAGGGTCCGGGGCACCCGCACACCAACATGGCCAAGGCCGCCCTGAACATGCTCACTCGCACCAGCGCCAAGGAGATGCTCTCCGACGGCATCCTGATGACCAGCGTCGACACCGGCTGGATCACCGACGAGCGCCCGCACCCCACCAAGATCCGCCTGGCCGAGGAGGGTTTCCATGCCCCACTCGACCTGGTTGACGGCGCCGCCCGGGTGTACGACCCCATCGTGCGCGGCGAGGCCGGCGAAGACGTGCACGGGGTCTTCCTCAAGGACTACCGCCCCGGTACCTGGTAGGGGACCGCACCACCCCCTCTTAGCGAAAGGTTCATCTCGCGAAAGCGGGTTCACGGCTGCCTCCGCGGCGCTGAAGCAACCGATTCACCGCTTTCGCGATGAGTTGTGGAGAGGATGCGCGGCACTCCCGGCCGCCTCACCGGGAGTGTCGGTGGGCGCCGATAGGGTCGGAACGTGCAGACATCAACCGCCAAGACCGCGATCGCCGACATCCCCTCGCTGTGCGTGTTCGACCTGGAGACCACGGGTGTGAACACCGATGAGGACCGCATCGTCACGTGCTTCATCGGCCGCGTCATGCGCGACGGCACGGTGAACGGCTCGTACAGCTGGCTGCTCAATCCCGGCATCCCCATTCCGGAGGGAGCGTCCGCCATCCACGGCATCACCGACGAGGTCGCCCAGCGTGACGGCGTCGACCCGGCCACCGCCATCGCCGAGATGCTCACGGTACTGCGCCGCAGCATCGACGGAGGCCGCCCGATCGTGGCCTACAACGCCAGCTTCGACCTGTCGATGCTCAACGCCGAGGCCCGCCGCTACGGGCTGGCGCCCATCGAGGACTTCGGCCCGGTGCTCGACCCCTACGTGATCGACAAGGCTGTGGACCGCTACCGCAAGGGCAAGCGCACCCTGGTGGCCACCGCCGAGTACTACGGCGTGCTGCTCGAGGGGGCCCACGACGCCGAAGCGGATGCCGTGGCCACCGGTCGGGTCGCCTGGGCCCTGTTGGCCAAGACCGAGGAGACCGACCTGTACACCCTGCACGACCGCCAGGTCGGTTGGGCCAGGGAGCAGGCAGAGAGCTTCCAGACCTACCTGCGCAAGTCCAAGGGCGACGACCTGATCGTCATCGACGGTGCCTGGCCGATCCGGGCCGGCGCCGACCGTGCCGCGGCTGCGCCCATGCTGGCCACACCGGCGATCTAGCCTGCCCTCAGCCGAGCCAATGCACCGCGCGACCGTGCGGCTGGGCTAGCGCGACCGCCCGGCCGTCCAACGACAGCACGAAGTCAGCCGAACCGGATGCCGCAGGCAGCGTCGACGGCAGCGTCCCGGCCACCCCTGGCACCACGGTGCGCCCCTCATTGGCCAGCCAGCGCACCCCACGCTCGGCCCTCAACCGGGCCATGGTCGCCACGAACCGGTCCCGGCCGGCCTCGTCGAGATAGGCCAGCACCGCCGTGTGGAACACCACGACGGTCGCATCCGGCGGGGCCTCGGCCACGAGAGCCTCGACCTGCTCGTTGAGGTCGCCGCGCACTAGCCGGGGCGGGGCTGTGCGGGCGACCTGCACGGCCGCCCGCAGCCGGGCCCGCCGGTCATCGTGCTCCGGCCAGATCAGAGCCTCCAGCCAGGCCACGTCGGCGGGATCGGTCACGTCGAGCGGGTTGAGGTCGATGCCGGCCCGCCACACCACGCGAGGCAGCCGGCTCGGCACGGGAACAGATCCGGTCACCGCGCACTCCAGCAGCACTGGGCTGGTCCCCGCGGGCGGGTCGAGCAGGGCCGCGCCGTCACCCGGGCCGTCAGCACTGCGACCGCCCGGCCGATACCGATAGCTGTATAAGTCCGGCAGCAGGCAGAGCCCGGCCGACGCCCCCACCTCGATCAGGGCGAGCGGCCCCGGCAGACTCCCGAGCGTCGGGAGCAGCACCGCGCATCGGCCCGGCTCGTTGGTCTGGGTCGCGTGGCTGCGGCACGTCTGCTCGACCACCGCCCAGTTCTCGGCCAGCCAGGCCCGGAAACCCAGATAACCGCCGGCCTCGGCGCCGTGGAACCTGGCCGCGCTGAACACCAGGTTGGGTTGCCGTTTGGTCGGCGGCAGCCGGTCGATCAATCCGATCGTCGCCGCATCGCACGCCACCCCCGCCGCCCAGGCCTCGTAGCAGGCGCTCAGCCCCCGGGCCTCCACCTCGGCGAAGGCTCGATAGCGCAGCGCGGTATCGGCGCCGGCATCCGTGCTGGTTCTCATGCCGGCAGCCTAATCAGGCGCGCCACCAGCGCGACCGTGGCTAGGCTTGTTCTCTATGCGGATGCGCCAGAGCGCTCTCGCGAAACGAAGATGGAGAAACCGTTGCCCGGAGAAAACCTCACCAGGATCGAAGCCCAGGAGCGCAAAGCGCTCGTCAGCGTGACCAGTTACGACGTCACCCTTGACCTGACGACGGGTCCCACGACCTTCGCCAGCACCACCACGGTCGCCTTCAGCGCCGTGGCCGGTAGCTCGACCTTCATCGACGCGATCACCGAGAGTGTGCACAGCGTCACCCTCAACGGCGCCTCGCTTGACCCGGCTGTCGTCAGCGACGGCGTCCGCATTCAGCTTGACGACCTCGCGGCCGAGAACGTGCTCACCGTCGTCGCCGACGCCGCGTACACGAACACCGGCGAGGGCCTGCACCGTTTCGTCGACCCCGTCGACAACGAGGTGTACCTGTACAGCCAGTTCGAGGTGCCAGACTCCCGCCGCGTCTTCGCGGTGTTCGAGCAGCCCGACCTCAAGGCCGCCTTCACCTTCACCGTCACCGCGCCCGGCGCCTGGGAGGTCATCTCCAACTCGGCCACGCCAGAGCCCACGGATGCCGGCAACGGCAACAAGACCTGGGCGTTCGAACCCACCCACACAATCTCCAGCTACATCACCGCCCTCGTGGCCGGTCCGTACGCCGTGGTGCGCAGCGAGCTCACCTCCAGCGACGGCCGCATCATTCCGCTGGGCCTGTTCAGCCGCAAGAGCCTGTTCGAGTACCTGGATGCCGACTACATCTTCGAGAAGACCCGCCAGGGCTTCGCCTACTTCGAGGAGAAGTTCGACTTCCCGTACCCGTTCGACAAGTACGACCAGATGTTCGTGCCGGAGTTCAACGCCGGCGCGATGGAGAACGCCGGCGCGGTCACCTTCACCGAGACCTACGTCTTCCGTTCCAAGGTCACCGACGCGATCAAGGAACGCCGGGTCGTCACGATCCTGCACGAGCTGGCGCACATGTGGTTCGGCGACCTGGTCACCATGAAGTGGTGGAACGACCTGTGGCTGAACGAATCGTTCGCCGAGTGGGCATCCACCATCGCCACCGCCGAGGCCACCGAGTGGACCGAAGCCTGGACCACCTTTGCGGCAATGGAGAAGAGCTGGGCGTACCGTCAGGACCAGCTGCCCTCCACCCACCCGGTCGTGGCCACCATCACCGACCTCGAAGACGTGCAGGTCAACTTCGACGGCATCACCTACGCCAAGGGCGGATCCGTTCTCAAGCAGCTCGTCGCCTGGGTCGGCATCGACGCGTTCTTCACCGGCGTCGCCTCCTACTTCAAGAAGCACGCCTGGGGCAACACCGAGCTCTCCGACCTGCTCGTCGAGCTCGAGGCCGCCAGCGGCCGTGACCTCTCCGGCTGGGCCGCCCTCTGGCTCGAAACCGCCGGCGTCAATACCCTGCGCCCGCAGATCGAGGTCGACGATGCCGGGGTCATCACCGCGTTCGCCGTGCTGCAGACCGCAACCGAGGATTACCCCACCATCCGCCCGCACCGCCTCGCGATCGGGTTCTACGACCTGGTCGACGGCGCCCTGGTGCGCACCCACCGCGTCGAACTCGACGTCGACGGCGTGCAGACGGATGTGCCGGAACTCGTCGGTCGTACCCGTGCCGATCTGATCCTGCTCAACGACGACGACCTCGCCTACGCAAAGGTGCGCCTCGACCCCGCCTCGCACGCCGTGGCGCTCGAGCACCTCGCAGCGATCGAGAGCCCGCTGGCCCGCTCGCTGGTCTGGGGCTCCGTCTGGGACGCCACCCGCGACGCCGAGACCTCGCCGCGCGACTTCGTGAAGCTGGTGCTGGGCAACGTCGCCACCGAGACCGAGTCGACGACGCTCCGCACGGTTCTCGGCCAGGTGTCCCTCGCCGCGCAGTATTACGTGGCCCCGGAGCACCGCGACGCCACCGTCGCCTCGGTCGGCGACGCACTCTGGGCCTTGGCCCAGGGCGCAGAGGCCGGCAGTGATGCTCAGTTCCAGTTTGTGAAGTTCTTCGCCTCCGTCGCCGAGACGCCGGCCCAGCTGGCCGCCGTTGCGGGCCTTCGCACCGGTTCGTTCAAGCTGCCGGGCCTGGACATCGACACCGACCTCAGCTGGGAGCTGCTCGCGGCGCTGGTCGCCGGCGGCGAAGCCGGTGAGGCGGAGATCGCCTCCGCCCTGGCCGCGGACAACACCGCCACCGGTGCCCAGTCCGCCGCCAACGCGCGCGCCGCGATCCCCACCATCGAAGGCAAGCAGGCAGCCTGGGCCTCGCTGATCGACGTGGACACCGCACCGAACACCATCGTGCGGGTCACCGCCGCCGGATTCCTGCGCGCACACGACACGAGCCTGCTCGAGCCGTTCGTCGGCCAGTACTTCGATGTGCTGCAGAAGGTGTGGGCCGAGCGCAGCTACTCCATCGCCGAGAAGCTGATCGTGGGCCTCTACCCGTCGCCGCTGTCGAACCAGGCCCTGGTCGACGCGACCCGGGCGTGGTTGGACGCCAACCCGGAGCCCGCGGCGCTTCGCCGTCTCGTGGTGGAGAACCTCGCCGGCGTCGAACGCAGCCTGCGCGTGCAGGCCCGCGACCAGGAGTAGTCCGCCGGCACCACCGGACAACGGCGCCGCCTTCGATGATTTTCATCGTGGCGGCGCCGTTGTCGTATGGCACCTTCAGGAAGCGCCGAGTCGGCGCTCGGTAGACTGGTCGATCTATGAACTGGGACACTTTTTGGGCTACGGCCGACTACATCTGGAACCTGACCATCGTGCAGGTCGTCGTCATCATCATCTTCGCGCTGGTCGCCCGCTGGGTGTTGCTCTTCGTGATCAGGCGGGTCGTCACGCAGATCGTGTCCGGGGTGAAGAAGGGCCAGAACGTCGACGACACCCAGTCGCTGGACGTGTCACCGGTCACCGCCGTGCGTGTCGTGCAGCGCACCCGCACACTCGGGTCGGTATTGACCAATATCGTCAACGTCCTGGTCGTCATCGTGACCACCCTGCTGATCGTCACGACGATCAACGAGAACATCCTCGGGTCATTCGCCCTGCTCACCGCCGCTCTCGGCGCCGGCCTGGGTTTCGGCGCCCAGAACATCGTGAAGGACGTGCTCAACGGTCTCTTCATGGTGATGGAAGACCAGCTCGGCGTGGGCGACGTGGTGGACCTCGGCCTGGCCACCGGAGTCGTCGAGTCCGTCGGCATCCGCATCACCCAGGTGCGCGACATCGAGGGCACCCTCTGGTTCGTCCGGAACGGCGAGATCCTGCGCACCGGAAACATGTCCCAGGGCTGGGCCCGCGTCATCGTCGACCTTGCCATCCCCTACTCGTCGGATGTCGAGGCCGTGCAGGCCGAACTGCTCAAGGTCGCCCGAGCCTTGGCGTCCAGCCGCAAGTGGCGCGGGGCGATGCTCGGCAAGCCCGAGATCTGGGGCCTCGAATCCATCTCGGCGGAGGCCCTCGTTGTGCGCCTGGTCGTGCGCACCCGGGTGGGCGCCCGCTGGGACTTCGCCCGTGACCTGCGGCTCCATCTCAAGAAAGCCCTCGACGGGATGGGCTCAGGACTCACCCCGCTCAACAGCGTGGTGATGGCCGCGGCCGACGGATCGGTGTCCGCCGGAAGCAACAACGGTGACGGCGCGGCAGACGGCGCCCCGGTGGATGCAGCGGCCCAGGCCGCCGCCGCGCTCCCGAGCACCGACACGGCGCCCTTCGAACAGCCCGTGCCCGCCCGCCGGGTTCGTGCCCCGCGCCGGCCGAAGAAGCCCGCGACGGACCAGCAGCCCGATTCCGGATCGACCGGCACGCCAGGCGGCGCAGCGGCCACCGAACAGGAGAAGCCCGATGACAAGTGACAACATCCCGCTCGGAGTACACCTTCGGTCGAGCGAGAACGCCGCCGCCGTGAGCCCGTCGTTCTACCAGGAGGTCGGCGGCCGGCCGTTCTTCGAGAAGCTCGTCGCCGAGTTCTACCGGGGCGTCGCCGGCGACCCGGTCCTCAAACCGATGTACCCTGAGGAGGACCTTGGCCCCGCTGCGGAGCGGCTGACCGGTTTCCTCGAGCAGTACTGGGGCGGGCCGGGCACCTACAGCGAGCAACGCGGACACCCGCGGCTCCGCCAGCGTCACCAGCCTTTCAAGGTGAACCCGGATTCCCGGGACCGCTGGTTGCTGCACATGCGGAACGCCGTCGACTCCTGCGACCTGCCCCCGCTGCAACGCGCCACCCTGTGGGACTACCTCGAGCGAGCCGCACACGCTATGGTCAACACCTTCGACGCGTAACACTCGAACCGCACCATCCGCCCCGCAGCACCCTCACTGACAATGGAGTCACCATGAGCCCAGCCCGCCCCGGCCTGCCCACGCATCCGAACACCTCCGCCGACGTGATCGTGGTGGGGGCTGGCCTGGCCGGCCTGGTGGCCACGGCCGAACTCGTGGAGGCGGGGAAACGGGTGCTGCTCGTCGACCAGGAGAACGCCGCCTCGCTCGGCGGTCAGGCCTGGTGGTCGTTCGGCGGGCTGTTCCTGGTCGACTCCCCCGAACAACGCCGAATGGGAGTCACGGACTCCCTGGCTCTGGCCCGGCAGGACTGGTTCGCCAGCGCCGGGTTCGATCGCGGTGAGGACTACTGGCCGACCCGGTGGGCCGAGGCGTACCTCAACTTCGCCGCCGGCGAGAAGCGGGCCTGGCTCAAGGAACGCGGCGTGACGTTCTTCCCGGTCGTCGGCTGGGCCGAACGTGGCGGTTACACCGCCCTGGAACACGGCAACTCGGTACCACGCTTCCACATCGTCTGGGGAACCGGGCCCGCGATCCTGGAGCCGTTCATCACCAGGGTCCGTGAAGGGGTGCGCGCCGGCCTGGTCACCACCCTGCACCGGCATCGCGTCGACGAGTTGATCGTCGAGGGAGGCGCCGTGGCGGGAGTGCGGGGCAGCCTGCTCATCCCGAGCGCTGCGGCGCGCGGTCAGGCCAGCAGCCGGGAGATCGTCGGCGAGTTCGAGCTGCGGGCGTCCGCGGTGATCGTCACCAGCGGTGGGATCGGCGGCAACCACGACCTGGTGCGCGCCCAGTGGCCGGCCCGGCTGGGACCGGCACCCGCGAAGCTGCTCTCCGGTGTGCCCGCCCATGTCGACGGCCGGATGCTCGGGATCACCGAGAAGGCCGGCGCCCGACTGATCAACGGCGACCGTATGTGGCACTACACCGAGGGCATCGTCAACCACGACCCGGTCTGGCCGGCCCACGGCATCCGCATTCTGCCCGGCCCGTCATCCCTGTGGCTGGACGCCACCGGAAAACGCCTGCCGGCCCCGCTGTTTCCCGGTTTCGACACCCTCGGCACGATGGAATACCTGCTCAAGACCGGCCACGAGCACAGTTGGTTTGTGCTGACCCAGAAGATCATCGAGAAAGAGTTCGCCCTCTCGGGCAGCGAACAGAACCCCGACCTCACCGGCAAGGACCTGCGCCTGCTCGCCCAGCGGCTCGGATCGGGCGCGCCCGGCCCGGTGGAAGCGTTCAAGAGCAAGGGTGAGGACTTCGTGGTGGCCGATACCCTGCACCAGCTGATCAAGGGCATGCAGCAGCATTCCCCCGAGGTGCGCATCAATGCCGCGCAGGTGGAACGGGAGATTCTGGCCCGCGACAGGGAGCTCGACAACGACTTCAGCAAGGATGCCCAGATCAACGCGATTCGCCAGGCCAGGCACTATCGCGGCGACAGGCTCATTCGGGTGGCGAGCCCGCACAAGCTGCTCGACCGCGCCAACGGGCCGCTGATCGCGGTGAAGCTGCACCTGCTCACAAGGAAGAGCCTGGGCGGCATCGAAACCGACCTCTCCGCCCGGGCTCTCCGAGCCGACGGGCAACCGGTCCCCGGACTCTACGCGGCAGGCGAGGCCGCCGGCTTCGGCGGCGGCGGCGTGCACGGCTACCGCTCGCTGGAGGGCACCTTCCTCGGCGGCTGCCTGTTCTCCGGCCGCACCGCCGGTCGAGCCGTCGCCGCCGCGCTCTAACCCGTCCCGCACCCGGGTGGAGCGTCAGGCGCGCAAGGACCAGGGCTTGCGGCGTACCAGAATGTGGCCGCGGGCTGTGCTCAGACGCGTCCAGGGGCCGGTCTCGAAGAGCTGCACCGGCTCATCCGCCGCGAGGAAGCCCAGGCTCACCGCGGCGAACCCGGCACCGGCGGGTACGAAGTCCAGGGCCTCGATCGGGCGGCCCCAGACCTCGGACCGTACCCGTTGGACGATCTGCTCACCGGTGCCGGTCGGGATGACGGACGCGACTTCGGCGATGCCCTCGCGGGCGGCGCCCTCCAGCACAGCCGGTGAGGCGCTGCCATGGGATGTCCAGCCTCCCTTCGGCGGCGTGATGCCCGCCCAGGTGACCGAGGATACCTGCAGCGGCACGGTGACGGTGACCGGAGCATCCGCGTCGGTGACGGCGGCCTCGAGGCGCAGCAGCCGATCCAACAGCGACCGCACCGGAACGACGACGTCGAGGTCAACAGGTTCGGTGAGCGCGAAGGTGCGCAGGCCCAACACCGTGGGGCTCGAGTCCAGCAGACCACGCGGGTACAGGATCGCCGTGTACACGGCGAGCACGCCCGCCGCGGAGACGAGCCGCACCGATCCGTCCTCCACCCGGCTGGCGCGCGAAAGGTAGACCCGGAGGTCGCCGAGGGACAGGGAATCTGAGAGGGAAAATGACTGGCTCATCTGCTGTCTAAACTACCAAGGTACGTCGGTGTCCCGGGGACCCGAGCTCGAACAAGGAGGCAGCATGCACGCACCGCTGGAGGGTCTTCTGGCCGCTCTCGACCTGACCGACACCGGTGCCCGCACCAGTGAGGACATCTTCACCGGCCCCTCGCAGTGGATGCCACAAGGTCGCGTCTTCGGCGGCCAGGTGCTCGCGCAGTCCCTCGTCGCCGCCATGCGCACAGTGCCCGACGAACGAAACGTGCACTCCATGCACGGTTACTTCCTGCGCCCCGGCGACGTCAACCACCCGATCACCTTCTCGGTCGACCGCATCCACGACGGCCGTTCGTTCTCCACTCGACGCACCCAGGCGTACCAGAACGGCGTGCCGATCCTGTCGATGATCGCGTCGTTCCAGGACACCGACGAGGGTCTCGAGCATCACATCGAGATGCCGACCGACCTGCCCGACCCCGAATCCCTGCCGACCACGGCAGACACCCTCGGTCACATCGACCACGACTTCGCGCGGGCCTGGGCCAACGACCGCCCGTTCGACATGCGCCACGTGCCCTCGTCGATCTACCTCACCGTGGACGGCGAGCACACCAGCAAGCAGATGATCTGGATGAAGACCTTCGAGCCCATCCCCGACGACCCCGACCTGCACCGCGCCGCACTCGCCTACGTCAGCGACTATTCGATCATGGAACCCGTTATGCGCCGGCACGGCCTGCCCTGGGCCACCCCGGGCCTCAAGGTCGCCAGCCTCGACCACGCCATGTGGTGGCACCGCTTCGGCCGGGTCGACGAGTGGATGCTGTACGTGCAGGACTCCCCCTCCGCCCAGGGCGGCCGGGGACTGTCCACCGCCAGCATCTACAGCCGCGAAGGCCTGCTGCTGGCCACGGTGGCCCAGGAGGGCATGGTGCGGGTTCCCAAGCCCCGTGACTAGGCTGCAGCCCAACCTGTCCGAGCCAGTAGGAGCATCATGACCCACGACGCTGACCTCACCCGCCGCACCCTGCTCGTCGCCGGAGGCGCCGGTACCGCCCTGGCCCTGGCCGCCTGCGCATCCGGCGACCCGAACACGGATACCGACGCCGGCACGGCCTCACCCGCCGAGGTCGCGGTACTCTCCGACATCCCCGTTGGCGGCGCCATCGCTGTCATGTTCGACGGTGCGCAGATCATCGTGTCGCAGCCCACCGCCGGCGAGGTCGTGGCGTTCAGCGCCATCTGCACCCATCAGGGCTGCATCGTGGTTCCGGAGAAGAAGGGCCTGAACTGCCCCTGCCACATGTCTCTCTTCGACACCGCCACCGGCGCGGTCCTCCAGGGACCAGCCACCGAGCCCCTCCCGGCGGTCACGGTCACCCTCGACGGCGACAAGGTCCTCGCCGGCTGACCCGTTCACGCTCGTGAACGGGGCTACTTGCGGGTGAAGGGGACCGCGGGCTCCAGGTATGGGGTCCAGGCGGCTCGTTCGACGTCGTTGATCTTGCGGGGGCGCTCCGTCGCCGCGTCCACCAGCACGATCGTGGTGGTCGCGCGGGCGTACAGCCGCGCGGACTCCTGCCCGGCCGGTCCGTATACCTCGTAACACACGTCAAGGCTTGCGCCGCCGAGCTTGCCGATCCACAGCTGCACGTCGATGGGCTCCCGCAGATACGGGATCGGCGCGAGGTACTCGATCTCCATCCGGGCGATCAGGGTCAGCGTCGCCGCCCCCGGCCGCCCGTCCAGCACCGCGGTTCCCCGCGCACCCGATGCACCGGCCGCCTCGTCGTTGACCCAGAACGCCTGGATGCGCGCCTCCTCGAGGAGGCGCAGCATCTCGGCGTTGTTCACGTGGGCGTAGGCGTCGAGGTCCGACCAGCGCAGCCGGATGGGAACGTGCAGCCGCATGGGGTTCCTAGTCGCGCGTCAGTTTGCGGTATGCGGACCGGTGCGGCTTGGCCGCGTCCGGGCCTAGTCGCTCGATCTTGTTCTGCTCGTAGGACTCGAAGTTGCCCTCGAACCAGTACCAGTTCCCCGGCGCCTCAGCGGTGCCCTCATACGAGAGGATGTGCGTGGCGATGCGGTCGAGGAACCACCGGTCGTGAGTGATGACCACGGCGCAGCCGGGGAACTCGAGCAGCGCGTTCTCGAGCGAACCGAGGGTTTCGACGTCGAGGTCGTTAGTCGGTTCGTCGAGCAGCAACAGGTTGCCGCCCTGCTTGAGCGTCAGCGCCAGGTTCAGGCGGTTGCGCTCACCACCGGAGAGCACACCGGCCTTCTTCTGCTGGTCGGGGCCCTTGAAGCCGAACGTGGACACGTAGGCGCGAGACGGCACCTCGGTCTTGCCGACCTGGATGTAGTCCTGGCCGTCGGAGACGACCTCCCACAGCGACTTGTTCGGGTCGATGCCGCCACGGCTCTGGTCGACGTAGGAGATGTCGACGGTCTCGCCGATCTTGAGGTCACCGGCATCCAGCGGCTCGAGGCCCACGATGGTCTTGAACAATGTCGTCTTACCGACACCGTTCGGGCCGATCACGCCGACGATGCCGTTACGCGGCAGGGTGAAGGAGAGATCTTCGACCAGCACCCGGTCGCCGAAGCCCTTCTTGAGCTTCTTGGCGTCGATGACCTGGGCGCCCAGGCGGGGGCCGACGGGGATCTGGATGTCTTCGAAGTCGAGCTTGCGTCCGCGCTCGGCCTCGTTCACCATCTCCTCGTAGCGGGCCAGGCGGGCCTTCGACTTGGCCTGACGGCCCTTTGCGTTGGAGCGCACCCATTCGAGTTCCTCGGCGAGACGCTTGGAAAGCTTGGCGTCCTTCTTGCCCTGCACCTGCAGGCGCTCCTGCTTCTTCTCCAGGTAGGTGGAGTAGTTGCCCTCGTAGGGGTACAGGTGGCCGCGGTCGATCTCGGCGATCCACTCGGCCACGTGGTCGAGGAAGTACCGGTCGTGGGTGACGGCGAGCACGGCGCCGGGGTACTTGGCGAGGTGCTGCTCGAGCCACAGCACGCTTTCGGCGTCGAGGTGGTTAGTCGGTTCGTCCAGGAGGAGCAGATCGGGCTTCTGCAGCAGGAGCTTGCAGAGCGCCACGCGGCGCTTCTCACCACCGGAGAGGTCGACGACGGGGTAGTCGCCCGGCGGGGTGCGCAGCGCATCCATGGCCTGCTCGAGCTGGGAATCGAGGTCCCAGGCGTCGGCGGCGTCGATCTCTTCCTGCAGGGTTCCCATTTCGGCGAGCAGGGTGTCGAAGTCCGCGTCGGGTTCGGCCAGCGCGGCGCTGATCTCGTTGAACCTGTCAACCTTGGCCTTGATCGGGCCAACGCCTTCCTGCACGTTCTCCAGCACGGTCTTGGTCTCGTCGAGCTCCGGCTCCTGCATGAGGATGCCGACGGAGTAGCCCGGCGAAAGCCTGGCCTCACCGTTGCTCGGGGTATCGAGCCCGGCCATGATCTTCAGGATCGTGGACTTACCGGCACCGTTGGGGCCCACCACACCGATCTTGGCTCCGGGGAAGAACGACATTGTGACGTCGTCGAGGATGAGTTTGTCGCCGATTGCCTTGCGCGCACGCACCATCGAGTAAATGAATTCAGCCATAGTGTTTACCAGTCTATTTGGCGCGTGGCTCCCACGAGACACGTTCCGGTTGCGAGCAGGGGGGCGACGACGCTGTGGTAGCCGCCGGTGGAGGGACCGTTCTGGCCGATCAGGCACTCTCCGGCGATGTTCACGGAGAACTGGATGGAGTCCGCCGGTTCACCCTTGGTGGTGGTGTCGGCGGTGACCTCCATCGTTGTCTTGTCGAAGCCGGCGGCGACCAGGGCGTCGATGTAGCTGCGGCCGGCGACGTTGGGGTCGGCGGCGAGCGCCGCGGTGATGACCGAGTCGAAGTAGGGCAGGTTCTCGGCGGCGGTGCCCTCAGGCATGAGCGCCGGCGGAGCAACCTCCGTCGGGGTTGGGCTTGCGGTCGCGGGCGCTGTCGCTGTCGGCGTCGGGCGGTCGACGGGGGCGGCGGAGCATCCGGCCAGGCCCAGGCCGAGGACAAGACATGTTGCCCAGATCGTCGCTCTGCGGCTGTGCCGCACGGGTGCGTCCAAAATCCAGGCCACGCGTAGTCCTCCCCCACCGCCGCACGCTGCGACCGAGAAGTCGAGTCTAAGCGGACCGTGTTTCCGATTCCCCCTGCCCGGTGTCAGGTTCGGCCGGCGCGGCATCCGGTTCGGCCGGCGCGGCATCCGGTTCGGCCGGCGCGGCCGTGGCCTCGCCCGCAGTGCCGCCCGCTGTGCCGCCCGTGGCGCCGCCCGTTGCGCCGCCCGCTGGGTCGGCATCCCGCTGCTCGGCGGCGGACGGGGCGGTGGTTCGCATCAGCGCCGTCGTTCCCCAGGCCAGGTTGTGGCCCACGGCGTCGGCCTCCACCTCCACCGAGGTGCCCGTACGGTCCTCGTTCTCCCAGTCCCGGATGCGCAGGCGCCCGGTCACGAGCACCGGCTCGCCCTTGTGCACCGACCGCTCCACGTTGTGGGCGAGCTGCCGAAAGCTGGAGACGGTGTACCAATTGGTGTCGGCGTCCACCCAGGCGTTCTTCACCCTGTCGTAACGGCGTTGCCGGCAGGCCAGCCGGAATGAGGTGATGGCCAGGCCGGAACTGGTGACGAGGTGCCGCGGGGTGGTGGCCACGATTCCGGTCAGGGCTATGGTGTCGGTCACGGGAGTCTCCTGGGCGGCACGAGGCTGATGGAGGTATCGAACGCGACCCGGGAGCAGTCCTCGTGCCGGGTTCGTGTTCCCGGGCCGCGCTGCATTCACCCTCCCCGTTCCGGCACCTCCTCTGGGGCCGGCTGTCCAGGGTGTGCAGAACCCGAGCCGCAGCCGCCTGGGGAGGAAGCGCGGATCTAGAGTGAGACCATGACCTTCGATGCTGCAGAGAACCGTTATTCCGAGATGCCCTACCGCCGAACCGGGCGCAGCGGCCTGAAGCTGCCCGCCCTGTCGCTGGGGTTGTGGCACAACTTCGGCCACGAACGCCCGATCGACACCCAGCGCGGCATCCTGCGCCGGGCATTCGACCTCGGCGTGACGCACTTCGACCTGGCCAACAACTACGGCCCGCCTCCCGGTTCCGCCGAAACCAACTTCGGGCGCATCTTCGCCGAGGACTTCCGTGGGTATCGCGACGAGATGATCATCTCCAGCAAGGCCGGTTACGACATGTGGGCAGGCCCCTACGGCGACTTCGGCTCGCGAAAATACCTGCTGTCGTCGCTGGATGCCAGCCTCGGCCGGCTGGGAATGGACTACGTCGACATCTTCTACTCCCACCGCCCCGATCCCGAGACCCCTATCGAGGAGACCATGGGCGCCCTGGCCACCGCGGTGCAGTCGGGCAAGGCCCTCTACGCGGGCATCTCGAACTACAGCCCGGAGCAGACCGTAGCGGCCTACGCCGCCCTGGCCGAGCACAAGATCCCGCTGCTGATCCACCAGCCGCGCTACTCGATGTTCGACCGGCACATCGAAGAGGGACTCTTCCCGGTGCTCGACGACCTCGGCATGGGCAGCATCGTGTTCTCCCCCCTCGCCCAGGGCCTGCTCACCGACCGCTACCTCGACGGTGCGGTGCCGTCGGACTCCCGGGTGGCCACGAGCCGGTTCCTGAACGAGAGCTCCCTCAACGCGACCTACCTCGAGCGCGCCCGCGCCCTGAACACCATTGCGGCCGACCGCGGCCAGACCCTGGCCCAGCTCGCGGTCACCTGGATCCTGCGCCAACCGCAGGTCACCAGCGTGCTCGTGGGGGCCAGCAGCATCGGCCAGCTCGAGCAGACCGTGGCGGCGCTCGAGGCGCCGGCGCTGGACGCCGATGAGATCGCCGCCATCGAGCCGTACGCGGTACACGGCACCGGCATGAACTAACCCACGCCGGTCCCAGGCAGGGGCGAGGGGTGGATGTCGGTGGCCGGTTCTACGGTAAGGCCAACGGCATCCGCCCTCGCATTGGAGCACACCATGAGCACTGGGACCATGAGCACTGCCACCATGAGCACTTCCGCCATGAGCACTGCCACCATGAGCACTGCAGCCAGAGCTGTCCAACCCCGGACTGTTCTCCCCGCGACCGCACGACGCACGACCATCGCCCACGCCGCCGGCCCGGCCCGGCCGAGCAACTCCGCCCGGTCGAGCGGTCCCAGCCTGGTCGCCGTGCGCGACGGGCTGTGGCGGGTCGTCGACCGGTCCGGCGCGGTACTGGGGCACATCGAGCGTGAGACGCACGCCGACGGCGAGCGGTACCTCGCCCGGCGCCTGGTGATGCCCACCAGGCGCATCGAGCTCGGTGCCTTCTGGCGCATCGATGACGCGGCTGACTGCTTTCGCTGACTCCGCCGTACCCACCCCGGTACGCTGAAACGATGTTGCCCCAGCCCACTCCCGTCCCCCCAGTTCCGGCCCGGCAGGGGCTGGTTCCCGACCTCCTGGCGGGGGTGGGGTACCTGGGTCGTGGTTTCGGCATGTGGATCACCTCCCCGAAGCTGATGCTGCTCGGCGCGCTGCCGGCGGTGGCGGTCGGTGCCGTGTACCTCGTCGGCATCGTGCTTCTGCTCGTCAACCTCACCTCGATCGTCACGTGGGCGACCCCGTTCGCCGACGGCTGGGCCGAGCCCGTCATCCTCACGACGCGGGTGGCTGCGGCGCTGGTCTTCGTGCTCGTGGCCGCCCTCTTCGTGGTCTACACGTTCACTGCCGTGACCCTGATCGTCGGCGACCCGTTCTACGAACGCATCTGGCGCGCCGTCGAGACCGACCTCGGCAACCCACCCACCGCACCGGAGCGCGGCTTCTGGGGATCCCTGGGCCGTGCCATCGGCGACGGCCTCCGGCTCCTGATCCCCGCCGTCGGTGTGGGCCTGCTCCTGTTGGCCTGTGGCTTCATTCCGTTGGTGGGGCCGATCATGGTGGCGGTGCTCGGCGCCCTGTTGGGCGGCTGGTTGCTGGCGGTCGAGCTCACCGGATTCGCCTTCGACGCTCGGGGGTTCACTGTGCGCGAACGTCGTCGCGCCCTGCGCACGCGACGCGGCATCGCGCTGGGCTTCGGAGCGGCGTCCTACCTGCTGTTCCTCGTGCCGTTCTTCGCAATCGTGGCCATGCCCTCCGCCGTGGCGGGTGCCGCAATGCTCAGTCGCGACGCCCTCGAGCGGTCGACCAGCGCGCCGGCCGGCCGGACGGCCTGACCGCGCCGGAGTCTCGGTTTGACACCGCGTATCGGCCACGCCGCCACGGTTCCCTAGGATGCGCCGGCCCACGAGGTAGCGTTCCGCACATGCAGTGGTGGAATGATTTCGTAACCTGGCTCACAGCGACCAGGAACCAGCCCATGATTTTCAGCGCAATCGTGCTGATCGTCGCCATTATCGTGGCCAGCCTTCTGGCGGCCTGGATCGCACGCGGGGCCATCAAGCGCCTGCTCGCCCAGCACGATCGCGAGCTGCGGGCCGCGGCCATCGGATCGATCGTGGATGCCGCGACCGAGGCATCCGTGTGGAACTCGCTCACCCCGCAGGAGCAGGTGATGAACGACCGTGCCGTTGGCATGGCCGACATCCAGATCCGGCTGCTGCCGATCAAGGGATCGAGCGTCGCGGCGGACTGGGCAGCGCACCAGCTCGCCGAGCTCAAGCGCACCTCGGCTACCTTCGGCTACCAGCTCGAGCCGGCCCTCGTGGAGTTCCGCGACCGCCTCATCGACTGGCAGAACAAGCCGTCCCGGGCCCGCAAGATCTTCCAGGGCGACCTCGAGCGTTGGAAGTCGCAGAACACCTCCACCGAGAAGAGCCTCCTGGCCGAGCAGGATGCCTGGGTGGCGAAGCAGCACCACGACCAGTTCGCGACCCCCGCCGCACCGGCACAGGCTCCGACCGCGCAGCCGCTCGGCTATGTCCCCGCTGCGGCTCCCCCCGGGGCCGTGTCGTCGCCGGCCGCGTCTCCGTCTACGGAGACCCAGCGCCTCCTGGACGACGTTCAGGCCCTCGAAGTGCGTCCAGCGCCGCTGCCGCACCCCTAGTTCCCGCTATCCAGAAAAACGCCGGTCCGCTCACGCGGACCGGCGTTTTTCGCTGCCAGGCTGCGGCTCACAGAGCGGCGGACCGGCGGGCCGGATCGGACTACTTCCACCAGTCGTCGAACAGGGATGCCGGCACCTGGCGCTTGTGCTCGGTGCGCAGGTAGCGCCGCTCAATGGCCTCGGCGACGTGGTCCGCTACGGGCTTGCCCTCGAGGAAGTCGTCGATGTGCTCGTATTGCATTCCCAGGTTCGCCTCGTCGGTCTGTCCGGGGTTGTCGTCGAGCAGGTCAGCGGTCGGGGCCTTCAGGTAGAGCTGCTCCGGGGCGCCGAGCGCCATCAGCAACTGCCGGCCCTGGCGCTTGGTCAGACCGGTCAGCGGCAGCAGATCCGCGCCGCCGTCACCGAACTTGGTGAAGAACCCGGTGACCGCCTCCGCCGCATGGTCGGTGCCGACCACGAGCAGGCCCTGGGCGCCGGCGAGAGCGTACTGCGCGATCATCCGGGCGCGCGCCTTGACGTTGCCCTTGTCGAAGTCCGGCATCGGGGTACCGGTGCTGACGGCGAATTCGGCTTCGAAGCCATCCACCGCACGCTGGATGTTGAACGTGAGGTTCGAGTCAGGATTAATGAACTCCAGGGCGAGTTGGGCGTCGTCCTCGTCGCGCTGCACCGCGTACGGCAGGCGCACCGGCACGAACCGGAGGGCATGCCCCTCGACGGTGAGCTCTTCGATCGCCAGCTGGCACAGACGCCCGGCCAGGGACGAGTCCTGTCCCCCGCTGATCCCGAGGATCAGCCCCTTCGCCCCGCTGGCAAGCAGGTAGTCCTTAAGGAAGTCGATGCGCCGCCGAATCTCGGCGGCCGGGTCGATGACCGGGGTCACGTGCAGTTCCTTGATGATTCGCACCTGTTGTTCTCGCATCTGACGAATCTATCAAGTCGCGGCGGGCGGATGTCTGAAGGACGCCTGCACATCCGCCCGGTCACACGGCGACTCATTGGACCGAGCCGCTCGGCCGAACTCGTAGCGTCGGAGGTGCTTCCGACATCACGTCGGAGGTGAAACGAATGGGGAAGCTGCATGCTGGTCACCGGATTGCTCGTGGGGATAGCCCTCGGATTTGTCATGCAGCGGGGGCGGTTCTGTGTCACGGGGGCGTTCCGGGACCTGTGGGTCACGGGCAACACGAGATGGCTCACCGCGTTCCTCATCGTCATCGCCGTGCAGAGCGTGGGGGTTTTCACCCTCGACGCCCTGGGCGTCATCTCGCTGTCTTCCAGCCCGTTCCCATGGCTCTCCACCATCGGCGGAGCCTTCATCTTCGGCTTTGCCATCGTTCTGGCCGGCGGTTGCGCGACGGGAACGTACTACCGCGCCGGTGAGGGCCTGGTGGGCAGCTGGCTGGCCCTGATCTTCTACGCTCTGTTCTCCGCCGTGTCCAAGACCGGTGCGCTCGCCCCCGCCGTTACGGCCGCCCGCGGCGTCACCGTCGAGGCGTCCACGGTGCACGGCCTCCTCGGCGTGTCACCATGGCTCCTCGTGGCGGTTCTCGCCGTGGCCGTGGCCGCACTGGCCCGCCACCACCTGCGTCGCCGTCCGGCCGCACCGATGGCCACCCTGCCCGCTCGCAGGACGGGCATCGCCCACCTACTCTTCGAGAAGCAGTGGGGCGCCTTCAGCACCGCCCTGGTCATCGGAGTCCTCGCCATTGTGGCGTGGCCGCTCAGCTGGGCAACCGGCCGCGAGGCGGGCCTGGGCATCACGGGCCCCTCGTCGAACATCGTCAACTACCTCGTCGCCGGCGACGCCGAAGTGATCGACTGGGGCGTCTACCTCGTCATCGGCATCCTGCTGGGCTCCTTCATCGCCGCGAAGGCCAGCGGCGAATTCCGGGTGCGGATTCCCGATGCGCTCACCACTGTGCGCAGCATCGGCGGCGGTGCGCTGATGGGCATCGGCGCCAGCCTGGCCGGCGGCTGCACCATCGGTAACGCGATGGTCAACACCGCCACCTTCCAGCTGCAGGGCTGGGTGGCGTTCGGGTTCATGATCGTGGGAGTGGGCGCTGCGACCCGGCTGTTCATCACGGGACCGTCCAAGGCCCGGCTGGCGGCCGCCGGCCAGGCATCCGCGCCCGCCGCGCCCGCACCTGCATCGGTGCGCTCGTGACGGTCCGGTGATCGCTCCACTTCCTAGCAGCACCCCGTTCCGATCAGCAAGGAGACAACCATCATGGCTCAGCACGTTCTCGAAACCAACGGCCAGGTCTGCCCGTTCCCCCTCGTGGAGGCCAAGGAAGCCATCGCCCTGCTGGCGATCGGCGACGAGCTGGTGATCAACTTCGACTGCACCCAGGCGACGGATGCACTGCCGCGGTGGGCGGCGGAGGCCGGCTACCCCGTGACGAACTTCGACAGGGTCGGCAGCGCGGCATGGACCATCACGGTGCAGAAGGCCTGAGTCCCGCCGCCCAGAAAAAACCAACCCCGCCGGCAGGACCGGCGGGGTTGTGCTGTGCCCCCGGCAGGATTCGAACCTGCGACAAAGAGATTAGAAGGCTCCTGCTCTATCCCCTGAGCTACGGGGGCGCATAGCGCTTCAACGATACCGCAGTCCGGACCGCTGCCCTCGCGGCGGCGCGTTCAGAGCGCCTTGGCCGTTGCGACGAGCACCTGAGCGAGGGTCGGAACGCCCGTGGCGCGGAACACCTCGTCGCCGGCGGTGTTCTGCACGATGATAGTGGGGGTGTTGCGGATTCCGGCGGCCTCGGCCTCGGCATTGTCGTGCGCCACATCGAGCTCGCGCACCGTGGCGGCCGGCACCAGCCGTTCGACCTCGGCCAGAACGGCGCGGGTCTGCAGGCACGGCTCACAGAATGCCGAGGAGAAGAAAATGAGTTCCATGAGGGCTCCTAACCGTTGACCAAGGCGAGAACGGCCACAACCGCGGAAACCGCGGCCAGCAGCAGCGACACCCCGACCAGCACCGCGTGCACGATCAGGAACGACGTCGGCTTGCCGGACTCATCCCGCGCCCTGCCGTCCTGACTGACCCTCTTGTAGAAGCGCGGCCAGACCACGACGTTCCAGACGGCGTTGAGCAGAAGCAGGATGGCGAGTGTTGTAAGCATCGTCATCAGTCTACGAGCGCCGGGCGGCGAGCCGATCAGGGAGCCGCGTCGGGGCCCACCGCTAGACTCGCCCCATGACAAACAGCAGTGACCGGTTGGTATGGATCGATTGTGAAATGACCGGGCTCGACATCAACAATGACGAATTGGTGGAGATTGCGGTGGTCGTCACCGACTTCGACCTCAACATTCTCGACCCCGGCCTCGACATCGTGATCAAGCCCGACGCCTCCGCCCTGGCGAACATGGGCGACTTCGTGCGCAACATGCACACCTCCTCCGGCCTGATCGAGGAGATCCCCAACGGCGTGAGTGTGGCCGAGGCTGAGTACCAGGTGCTCGAGTACGTCCTGCGTTTCGTCCCCGAAGACCAGCGCGCGCCCCTGGCCGGAAACTCGATCGGCACCGACCGGGCGTTCCTGACCCGGTACATGCCGCGCCTGGACAAGCAGTTGCACTACCGCAACGTCGACGTGTCCTCGATCAAGGAACTCGCCCACCGCTGGTTCCCGCGGGCTTACTTCAACGCACCCGCCAAGGACGGCGGCCACCGCGCCCTCGCCGACATCCTCGAGTCCATCCGTGAGCTCGCCTACTACCGCAAGAGCGTGTTCGTGGCCGACCCCGGACCCACGAGTGCGGAAGCAAAATCGCACGCAACGGCCGTTGTGAACATCTTCACCCAAAACGTGTAATAGAATTCTTGAGTTGCCTTCGCTTGAGAAAGCGGAGCGGCACTTGGTGGGTATAGCTCAGCTGGTAGAGCGCCTGGTTGTGGTCCAGGAGGTCGCGGGTTCAAGCCCCGTTACTCACCCCAATGAAACAAGAAGTCCCGGCCCAACAGGCCGGGACTTTTTGCGTGCGCCACATGGCATGCTGAGTGGATGCTCACGCTCAGCCACGACGACTTCGAACGACTCGTCATCGATCAGCTCGATCTGCTCCCCGACGACATGGTCGACGGCCTCGAGAACGTGATCTTCGTCGTCGAGGACCGTCCAGAGGACGGCACCCTGGACACCCTGGGCCTCTACGACGGCGTCGCCCTCACCGAACGCGGCCAGTACGGTTTCGGTGAGATGCCCGACCGCATCATTCTGTTCCGCGAACCGCTGCTGGCCATCGTCGAGGATCTGGACGAGCTGCGCGACGAGGTTCACGTGACCCTCGTTCACGAGATCGCGCATTTCTACGGCATCGACGACGACAGGCTGCACGAGCTGGGTTGGGCGTGAGCCGCAGCCTGAGCGCGGTCGGCTACCCTGAACCATGAGTAGATTTCGACCTGGCCGTGTCCTCGGTATCTCGGTAGGAACTCTCGTGATCTTGATGATCGGGGTGTATGGGCCGGCCACGTTGCTCGGCCCGCTGCCCAGCGCCACGGTCACCGTCACCGCTCCGAACAGTGCCGTGCCGGCGTCCACCCCGGTGCTGCCCGCCGCCGGCTCCAGTGGGCTGCTCGCCGTCACCGCGGTGGACGACACCGCTACGGACGACACCGCTACGAACGACACCGCGACCGGCGGCGACCCCGTCGAGCCCGCACCCGCGACGCTCGGCGTGGACACCATTGCCATCGGCGGCGGCAGCGACCCGGTGCCGATGGCATCCGCCGCCAAGATCATCACGGCCCTCGTCGTGCTGGACGCCAAGCCCCTCGCGGCCGGCGAACCCGGACCGGCCTACTCCTTGGTCACCGCCGACTACCAGGATTACCTCGACTACACGGCCCAGGATGCCCGCACCGTCATCGTGTTTCCCGGCGAGAGCTGGACCGAGCGCGAGATGCTGCAGGCCATGATCCTCGGCTCCAGCAATAACCACGCCGACACCCTGGCCCGCTGGGCGTTCGGCTCCGTCGACGCCTACCTCATCGCCGCCAACGCCTGGCTGGCCGCCAACGGCATGCCGAACACCACGGTGGTCGACGCCAACGGCCTCCTCGACGGCAGCGCCGGGACCGGCACCGACTTGGCGCGCGTCGCGGGCCTGGCCGCGACGAACCCCGTGGTCGCGGACATCATCGCGCAGCCGGCATCCGCTCTGGTCGGCCAGCGCGGCGTCAGGAACACCACGGAGTATCTGCCCGAAGAGGGGATCACCGGTATCTCGCGCAGCTACACCGAATCCGGCGGGGTCTGCTTCCTGTTCACCGGCACCGTCGTCGCCGGCGAGAAGGCCTTCACCTTCGCGGGTGCCTTCCTGGGCGAACCGGACTACGACACCCTCACGGCCGACCTGACGGCCCTGATGGCCTCGGCGCGGGCGGGGGTCACGGAGCTTCCGATCCTGGCGGAGGGTGACGGATACGCGACCCTCACGACGGCGTGGGGCGATTCGGCCGATGCCGTCGTCGCCACCCCCAAGACCCGCTTCGGCTGGCAGGCCGCCGCCGGCACCGACCCTGTCGTGACGCTCGACGACGTCACGACGGGGCGTGCGGGAGCCAAGATCGGCCGGGTCACGGTGGATGCGTTCGGGGAGAGCGTCTCGTCGACGTTGGAGCTCGACAGCAGTCTGACCGACCCGGGTCCGGGCTGGCGCCTGCTGCACCCGGTCCCCGTGGTCAGCGCCCTCGTCGCCAGCTGGTAGTCAGCGGGTGGGCGTAACCGGTTCAGACCGGAGCGTCGTCAGATTCGACGGGATCGCTGTCCGACGAGTCGAAGGCGTAGCGCACGTGCAGCTTGCCCTGCACCTCTCGACTGTCGACCTCGTCGTACCAGAACAGCGATTCCATGCTGTCGACGGCGGCGACCATGCTGATCCGGGCGTCGTGCTTGCCGTGCAGGAGCACGCGGCTGTCGGTCTGGCCCTCGAGGGGACCGTCCACGAATTCCACGGTGTACTCGGTGTTCTCACTCTGCGGGGTAGTCATGACCCCAACTTACTGCTCAGGCCCGGTTTTCGCCTCAGGCGCCGCCGGAGCGCCCAAGCCCAGGCGGGGTGCCCGTGAGACTGACGCCGGCCGATAGTTGGGGCTGCTCCCGGGCTCGGTAGGCCTCCCAGTCGTGCTGCCACTGGTCCCAGTGCGCCTCGAACCCGCCGCCGTCACGGGCCAACGCCCGCCGCTTGCGGATGCCGTCGTCGGCATCCAGCCACACCCTGACGTCGCTCAGGGACGCATGCGCCCGGGCCAGGGCACCGCAGCCCTCGATCACGAGCGGCCGGTCGGGGTCGACGCTATGCCATTCGGCCGGGACGGCCCCCGCCCAGTCGTACCGCTGCCAGGCGGCTGGCCGGCCGGCATGCCGGGCGCCGAGCACCAGCCGGCCGACCTGGTCGACGGCGGCGTCCAGGCCGCCCCAGCCCGGGTAGATGTCATCGAGGCGCACCAGTGTCGGCGCCACCGGTCCCGGCCAGGCGGCCAGCACGGCGTCGGCGAGGGTGCTCTTGCCCGCGCCGCTGGGACCGTCGATGAGGATCACGGCCCGGTCGCCGACCGGATTGCGGTTCAGCGCCCTGACGGCGGCGAGCACCGGTGCGACCAGGTCAGGCGAGCACAAAATGCCACGTCCCCGCCAGAACGGCTGCCGAGATCGCCGCGGCGGCGATGGCAGCCCCGATCAGGACGACCAGTGTGTCACGCGCTCCGAAGACCGATTCCCTGGCCCAGGTGCGCGGTTCGTCGCTGCCGAAACCCCGGGCCTCCATGGCCGTGGCGAGTTTGCTGCCCCGTCGCACCGAAAGAACCAGCAGAGCGAAGGCGAGTCCGCCGAACCGGCGGGCGCGGCCGCGCAGGCCGCCGCCGTCGCCCACCCCGCGGGCCCGCCTGGCCAGGGCCAGGGAATGCCAGTCGTCGATGAACATGCCCACCAGGCGCAGCCCGGCTAGGGCGCCGAGCACGAACCGGGCCGGCAGGCGCAGCACCTGCGCGAGGCCGTCACCGAGGTCGGTGGGATCGGTGGTGGCCAACAGCACGATCCCGGGGATGCCGATGGCCAAGATCCGCAACCCAATCGCGAGGGCCAGGGCCACGGACCCCTCGGTCACCGATACGAAGCCGGCGCTGAACAGCACGGCGCCGGAGTCCTGTCCGTAGAGCACCGTGGTGAGCACGGCGAAGGGAACCGCGATCCACACCGGTGCGGTGCGCAGCCAGAACTGGCGGGCGCTCAGCCCGCACCAGGCCAGCAGCACAGCCTCGAGTGCGAGGGCGACCGCGGCCGAGACCCAATCGATGGACAGCATCAGGGCGCAGCTGATCACCAGCGCCACGGCGAGCTTGGCGACCGGGTTCACTCCAGCGATCGCACTGGGCCGGATCTCCGGCGTCATCAGGCTCACGACGCCTCCCTTCCGGCGGGCGCGCGCAGCCCGGCGGTCACGCTGCGGCCACTCGCCGGCCCGGTTCCAGGCACCAGGGTGAGGCGCGCATCCGCCAGCGCGGCCACGAACTGCTCATCGTGCGTGACCGCCAGGACGGCGGTGCCGGTGTCCAGCAGTTCGGCGAGGAGGCGCACCAGCTCGGCCCAGGTGCGGGAGTCCTGCCCGAAGGTGGGTTCGTCGAGGACGAGCAGCCGGGGCCGGGTCGCCAGCACCGTCGCCACGGACAGTCGGCGCTTCTCGCCGCCGGACAGGGTGAACGGGTTGGCGTCGGCGAGACGGTCCAGCCGCAGTCTGTGCAGCAGCGCGTCCACTCGCTCAGTTTGCTCGGCCCCGCCCAGGCCGAGGGCGCGGGGGCCGATGGTGAGCTCGGCACGCACGGTCCCGGCGAGGAACTGGTGCTCGGGGTCCTGGAAGACGGTGCCGATGCGCGCCAGCAGGTCGCGGGAGCGCCATCGGTGCGGGGCCGGCCCGAGTCCCCCGGCGAGGGCATCCGTTGCGGTCAACCGCCCGCCCGCGGGGGCCAGAAGCCCGGCCAGGGTGAGCGCGAAAGTCGACTTGCCGGTGCCGTTGGGTCCGGTGAGAGCCGTGGCCGTGCCGGCGCGCAGGGCGAGGTCGAGGCCGTGTGCGACGACGACGGCCTGTTTGCGGGCGAACGGCACCCGTCCGACGGCGAGGTCATCGGCGCTGAGCAGGACTTCCGCGCCGGGACCGTCGGAGCGGGGGCGCCGGTCGGGCGTCGCGGGTGGGAACCTGGGTATCCACACTCCGGCGGCGGCGAGCCGCTCCCCTTCGGCGCTGAGCACGCTGTCGGTGGGTCCGTCGGCGAGGATGCCGCCGGCCGGGTCGAGCACCACGATGCGGTCCACGACGTGCTGCCAGACCGCGACGCGGTGCTCGATCACGATGAGGGTCGCACCCGACGCCTCCACGGAGCGCAGCACGGCGTCGCGCACCTCGACGACACCGTCAGGGTCGAGGTTGGCGGTGGGTTCGTCCAGCAGCACCAGGCCCGGGCGCATGGCGAGCACCCCGGCCAGGGCCAGGCGCTGCTTCTGGCCGCCGCTGAGCGCGCTGGTCGGGTGCCGCAGAGGCAGGTCCAGGCCCACGTCCGCGAGGGCCCGACCGACCCGGGGCCAGATTTCGGCGCGCGGAACGGCGCGGTTCTCACAGCCGAAGGCGACGTCGTCGCCCACCCTCGCAAGCACGACCTGCGAGTCCGGGTCCTGCAGCACGAGGCCCACCCGGCCGCGGGACGCGCTGGGGCGGCGGCCGTCGATGAGGAGTTCGCCGGTCTCGTCGCCGTCCTCGTCATCGCCGAGCACACCGGCGAGGGCGTGCATCAGCGTGCTCTTGCCGGCTCCGCTGGGTCCGAGCACGAGCACCCGCTCCCCCGGGCGGATGTCGAGATCGAGCCCGGAGACCGCGGGGCGGGACCGGCCGGCGTGCCGCCAGCCCCAGCCGGAGGCCGTGACCCTGGCGCCGGTCACGGCCGGGCCTCGGCGACGCGGAGCGGGCATCCGGTGCGGGTCACCGGGCAGGCTGGGTGTCGACCCGGTCGGTCGGGCCCGATTCGCGGCCGGCGGCGAACCGGCTCAGCGCGCCGGTGCGGGCGAGTCCGCGCACCGCCAGCCAGGACAGCAGCCCGGCGAGCACGGTACCGGAGACGACGGCGGAAACCAGGTAGACGATCTTGGGGCCGATGTCGAGGGCCGCGTAGCTGGTGAAGGTGGTGTCGAGCAGACCAACGGCGATGCCCGCGCCGGCGCCGGCCAGGAGGGCCACGCCCAGGCGCCAGTTGGCGTACAAGAACAGGGCCAGCACGATCTCCGCGCCCAGCCCCTCGACGACACCCCAGATCAGGGTGGAGAAGCCCCACTGGGTGCCGATGAGCATCGAGACGACGGCGGCGACGACCTCGGTGTAGACGGCCGCACCGGGCTTGCGGATGATGAGTCCGCCGAGCACCCCGGCGAACAGCCAGCCGCCGGCCAGGAGTCCTTCGAGCCCGGGGGTGAAGGCCAGGAGGGCGCTCAGCGGCGACCAGGCCAGGCCCCATGCCCAGAAGATCACGCCGCTGGCGACGCCGATGACGCTGGCCACGACGATGTCGACGACCCGCCATTTCAGCACCCGCGGTTTCCGCGACGTGGAGGGAGAGGTGGCGGACGAAGTCCTGGAAGGCTGGGTGTTGATTGACGCGTGCACTGTACGTGCCCTTTCCGTAGAGGAATACTGGGCACGGGATTGAGAAGCCTCCCTGCGCTGGCATGATCCAGATCAGGTTCGACGGTCGAAGCTGAAGTAGCTTCCTCTCAGCCCGGTTCACCGGACTCCCGTGTTCAGCTTCGAGTATAGAACTCCCCGGGCGCATCCGGGCAATGCAAGGCGTCGCGCGACAATTTCTGCGCGCGAGGATCTCGCTGCTAGTGCTAGCGCTTGAGCGCGCGGATGATGCGCGCGATGGCCTTGCCGGCGACCCAGACGAAGGGGATGCCGACGGCCAGCAGCGAAATCACATTCGGTTCGAAGCGGGCCGCTCCGCCGGACTTAACGTAAGCGCCGATCGGGATGGCCATGCCACCGCCGCCACCGCCGGCCGCCGCGGACTCGTCACCTTCGCCGCCACCGCCAAAGCCGTACTGCACCAGGGCCACCGGAACGATCGTGACGCCCTCGATCTGCACGGGGTCTCCGTAGGCCGACCTGACGCCGATGGATCGAGCGTTTTCTGCGAGCTTCAAGGCGAGATTAGTCATGGTGAGAGGCTACTCCCCCTCTCCCTGCGGCGTCCCGGCGTTCGGTGTTCCGAACGGATGGACATCACGCTTCGGAGCACTTCCGCCGCCCAGCTGCGAGGCCGGCCGCACGATCCCCCGGCCGAACCGGGCGGTGACGGTGTCCACGGCCAGTTCGGCTTCCCGCCAGTCGTCGTCATCGTCCCACAGGCCCATGCCGGCACCATCGCCGGAGCCGAGTTGCTCGGCCCGCACTCCGATCAGGCGCACCCGGATGCCGCGGGCCGCGAGCACGTCGAAGCTCGCGGTGACCTCCTCGTATATCCGCCGGCCCACGTTGGTGGGCTCGGCCAGGGTGCGCGACCGGGTCACCGTGCTGAAGTCGGCGTAGCGGAGCTTGAGCACCACAGTCCGTGCGACGAGGCCGTTGCCGCGCAGCTTGGCGGCCACCGCATCCGCTTGGCGCAGGAGTTCGCTGCGCAACCGGGCGACATCGGTGACGTCATGTTCGAAGGTCACCTCGTGGCCGACGCTTTTCTCCTCGCGTTCGAGGTTGATCGTGCGCGGGTCGATGCCCCAGGACAGATCGTGCAGTTTGTGCGCGCTGGCGACGCCGACGGCACGCTGCAGCATCTCGAGGGGGGCGTGCGCGATATCGCTCACGTGCCGCAGCCCGAGCCCGAGCAGCACCTGTTCGGTGCTGGCGCCCACCCCCCAGAGGGCGCCGACGGGCAGCGGATGCAGGAAAGCGATTGTGTCCTCCGCGGGGATCACCAGCAGCCCGTCGGGCTTGGCCCGTCCGGAGGCCAGCTTGGCCACGAATTTAGTCGACGCGGCGCCGACCGAGCAGGTGAGTCCGGTCTCGGCGAACACACGGGCGCGGATCTTCCGCCCGATCTCGGCGGGTGAACCGTGCACACGCCGGGCGCCCGCGACATCCAGGAACGCCTCGTCGATGCTGAGCGGCTCGACCATCGGCGTCATGTCGGTGAAAATGCCCATCACCTGGCGGGACACCTCCACGTACCGGCCCATGTGCGGCTCGAGCACGATGGCGGCCGGGCAGCGGCGCAGGGCGATAGCCATCGGCATAGCCGAGTTGACCCCGTACTTGCGGGCGACGTAATTGGCCGCTGTCACCACGGACCGACCGGAGCGGTGGCCGATGACGACGGGGAGGTGCACGAGTTCGGGGTGGTCGAGCAACTCGACGGACGCGAAGAACGCATCCATGTCTATGTGCAGCATGGTGGCGGTCGTGTCGTCGACATCGGCGCCGGTGGTCTGCCGGTCGCTGCCATCCTGCCTGCTCACGCCGCACCACACCCTTCTGCCGCTCCGGCCGGAACCAACTCGAAGCTACCTTCGAGAGTACAGGCAGGAGGGGTCGGCATCGAGCTAGAAACCGCCGAAATCTCCACCGCCGCCGAAATCGCCGAATCCGCCGGAGTCGCCACCGAAACCGCCGCCGGAGTCACCACCGAAATCGCCGCCGGAATCGCCTGAGTCCGCCGTGGTCTCGGCGCCCGAGTCGGTGCCGGCGTCACCGGCCGCATCCGCCTCGCCGCCCATATCGGGCAGGAACGCGCCCACCAGCGCCGAGCCGACAACGTAGCCGGCCACGGTACCGAGCAGGGAAGCGCCGAGCATGCTGCCGAAGCCGGGGCCCTGCCGGCCGCCGGCCTGGTCGCCGCCGAAGACCCGGTCCAGGGTGCCCGGCTGGCGGAGTTCGGCCCGGGTGGCGGACTTGGCCAGGGTGGCCGGTTCGGCGTTCGCCGGGCGCTCACCCTCCATCGCGTTCTCGGTCAGCTGCTGGAAGAGCAGGTCGCGCTGCTCGTCGGTGAGCTTGCTGAACGCTTCGGTGTGCACTTGTTCAATGGTCTCCGGCGGTGCGGTGCGCAAGAGGTACCTGTAGCGTTCCACGGCGATCTCGTCGTCGGTGCGCTGCGGGGCCGGCGCGGTGCGGGTCGGCTCCGGTTGTTCGGGTCGGCCCAGGAGGCGATCGAGGAATCCCATGAGTCTGCTCCTTCGCTTTGGTGTCAGCCTAGGCGGCACCAGCCCGGACCGACAGGACCGTGGCCAGCGACTCCAGCGCTTTCACAGGGTCGGGACCGGCCGGGATGAGGACAACGCTCGTGGCTCCGGCGGTGTGCAGCTCATCGATGCGGCGGCGAGCGGATGCGGCGGTGCCGACCACCGCGAGCTGATCGACCCAGCTCTCGGGCATCGCTGCCGCGAAGTCAGCCCGGCTGGCGCTGGCCGAGCGCAGGGCGGCGAACTCCTTCGCGAAGGGCAGCACCGTGATGTGCGGGGCCCAATCGGGGTCGCCGATCCACTCAAGAGCCGGGCGCACCAGGTTGCGGGCCACGGCGGGGTCCTCGTCGACGGCGGCCGCGTTGTAGGCCACCACGTGACGGGCAGCCGACGGGGGGCGGAGGCCGGGGAACCCGAAGCCCTCCGGCGGAGCGTCGCGGCCGGCATCGAGGGCACCGATCGCGGCAGCGAGGTATTCGGGGGTGACGGGCTCGGCCAGCACCACCCCGTCGGCGCAGGCGCCGGCCAGGTGCAAGGACTTCGGTCCGCGCACGCCCGCCAGGATCGGCGGCACCGTGGACGGCGGACCGGCCAAGGCCACGGCATCCGCCTGGACGTAGCGGCCGGCTGTCGTGATGGAGGCCCCGCGCAGCAGGGCACGCATGAGGTCGATGTTCTCGGCGAGCATGGCCAGGGGGCTGGTCGGCCAGCTGCCGGTCTGCCGCATCCAGACGGGCATGCCATGCCCGACGCCCACCTGCAGTCGACCCGGGAAAAGTTCGGCGAGGGTGGCGATCTCGAGGGTCGCGAAGCCGGGGTTCCGGGCTGCGGCGGGCAGGATCCCGATTCCCACAACTATGGTCGTGGTGGCGGCGAGCACCACGGCGGCCTGGGCGATGCCCCCGCGGAAGAAGCAGTCCTCCACCACCCAGATCTCGGTGAAACCCAGTTCCTCGGCGCGGCGCGCGTAAGCCACGAACTGCGCTGCGGGCAGGTCTCGCGGCAGCATGACGGCGATGGAACCCGGGGCACTGGAAGCTGGCATGTGGACCTCGTCGCGGTAGGGCCGAGGACAGAGCCCGGCGGTGTTCTCTGTCGAACCTAGCTTCTACGGCGGAACTTCTCGCACTGACGGGGAGATTTCCGGCGGACCCGGAATGCCCGCGGGCCGAGCGTCGTTGCACCCAGCACGGACTTTCCCCTCTGGGCGGATGCCGCACGACAATCAACGAAGTGAGCCCACTGTGCTTGAAAAGACTCTGTCCGAAAAAACTGTGCTTGACACCACCTCCGCCAGCGCAGCTCCGTCGATCGACTGGTACACCCTGCAGAAACAGGCGCACCGTGAATTCGGCCGGCGCATCGCAGCCGTGGACGATTGGAACGCTCCGACGCCCGACAAGGAGTGGACCGTCGGTGATCTGGTGCGCCACGTCGTTCGGGAGCAGCAGTGGATCCCGCCGCTGCTGGCCGGGCTGACCCTGGACCAGGCCCGGCGCCGCGTCGACCCGCTCGGGGACGACCTCGTTGCCGAATGGCACACGCACTCCTCACTGGCCACCGCGGCGTGGCAGGCGGCGTCTGCGGATGCGTCGGTGCAACTCTCCTACGACACCGTCACGGTGCTGGACTACCTGCGCGAGCAGGTCTCCGACGTGACGATTCACTCCTGGGACCTGGCCAGGGCGACGGCGGCCGACGAGACCCTGGACCCGGCTCTGATCGAGGCGGTCTGGACGGTGTTCGAGCCGCAGCGGGATGCGCTGGAGGCCAGTGGCCTGTTCGATTCCCCGGTGCCGATGCCCGAGGACGCTCCGCTGCAGTCCCGGCTGCTGGCCCTCACCGGCCGCGACGACCGCCGCTGACCGCCGCCGCCGCGTCCGCCCGCGCCGATCAACTGTTGCTCGTTCGGACAAGTGCGCCCGGCACACCGGGACCATTTGTCCGCACCGGCAACAGTTGCGGCGCTAGGCCGGGCGCTAGGCGACGGTGGTGCCGAAGAGCAGTCCGAGCAGGTAGGTGACCCCGGCGGCTCCGAAGCCGATCACAAGCTGACGCAGCGCACGCTTCAGCGGCGGACCGCCGGAGAGCAGTCCGACGACTGCGCCGGTGGCCAGCAGCGCGAGGCCCACGAGGACCGCGGCGACGATGATCGCAGCGACGCCCTGCATGCCGAACAGGTAGGGCAGCACCGGCAGCAGGGCCCCGGAGGCGAAGAAGCAGAAGCTGGAGATCGCGGCGCCCATGCCGGTGCCGATGGCTTCGTGCTCGTCGACAAGTGCGGCGGTGGAGCCGTCGAGCCGGCTCACGTCGAGCGCACCGGTGGCGACCGCCACGGTGCGCAGCACCTCACGGGCGTGTACCTCGGCGTCTTCGGGCGTCATGCCCTGGGCACGGTACACGAGGGTCAGTTCGTTGGCGGCCTCGTCCAGGTGTGAGAGCACGCTGCGCGTGGCCGGGTTCGGGGTGGATGCCTCGAGAAGCTCGCGTTGGGAACGCACCGACACGTACTCCCCCGCACCCATCGACAGGGCTCCGGCCAGCAGGCCGGCGATGCCGGTGAAGAGGATGGTGGCGGTGGGCACCCCGGTCGCCCCGATGCCCAGCACCAGGGCGAGGTTGCTCACCAGACCGTCGTTGACGCCGAAGACCGCGGCCCTGAAGGTGCCGGACAGCCGCTGGCGGCCGCGGGCGGCCAGGCCTCGAACGACTTCCTCGTGGATACGCTCGTCTGCGGCCATGGCGCTGGTGGCATCGGCGTCCCCGTCGTAGGGCGACCGTGCCTCGGCGCGTTGGGCGAGCGCGAGCACGAAGACGGAACCGAACCTGCGGGCCAGCAGGCCAAGCACCCGGGTGCGCAGCGCACCCTTCCGGGGCGCTCCGACCCGCTCGCCGAGCAGGTGGCGCCAGTGCGCTTCGTGCCGGCCCTCTGCCTCGGCGAGGGCCAGGAGGATGTCGCGTTCCTCGCCGGAACGCCGACCGGCCAGATCACGGTAGACGGCGGCCTCGGCCTGTTCATCGGCCAGATACCGCCGCCACCGACGGATGTCGGCCTCGGCGGGCTGGTTGAGGTCGGCCACGGCGATCACGACTCCGGAGCTGCCTCGAGCGAACCCTGCGACACCCGGGCCGACTCGTGCGGGCCGGTGCCGTCGAGACCGTAGAACGGTTCCTCGAAGTGCACCACCCACACCGCTTCCTTGCCCACGACGGGTGCATAAAGCGCCGAGCCGACGAGCTCGCCTGGCGCGGTGATGACCCCGATCGGGTCCTCCACCATCGAGTCGGGGTAGCGGCTGCGGTCAAGCCGCACCACCACCTGCATGCCGACGCCGAACACCGCGGCCGCCCCGTCGGCTGACGGGGCGTCCGCGGGCCGGCGGCTCCAGAGCGCCATTACTCCACCGACTCCGAAGGTGCAGACTCCACCGGAGCGCTGCCGGCGCGTTCGAGCACCAGTTCGCGCACCCTGGCGGCATCCGCCTGGCCGCGCATGGCCTTCATGACCGCGCCGATGACGGCGCCGGCGGCCTGCACCTTGCCGTCGCGGATCTTCGCGAGCACGTCGGGCTGCCCGGCGAGGGCCTCGTCGATGGCCGCAATCAGCGGCCCGTCGTCGCTGACGACGGCCAGTCCACGGCTGGCGACGACCTCGCTGGGGGTGCCCTCGCCGGCGATGACGCCCTCGAGCACCTGGCGGGCCAGGCGGTCGGTGAGGGTGCCGTCGGTGATCAGCTCGATCAGCGCGGCCACCTGGGCCGGGGTCACGAGGCTCTCGGCAGTCACGCCGGCGGCGTTGGCCAGACGGGCAATCTCGCCGGTCCACCACTTGCGGGCGGACTGAGCGGGCGCGCCGGCGGCGATGGTGGCCTCCAGAACGTCGAGGAGGTCGGAGTTGACCACATCCTGGAACTCGAGGTTCACAAAACCCCAGTCCGCCTGCAGCCGCTTGCGGCGGGCCGCGGGGGGCTCGGGCAGCGTGGCGCGCAACTCTTCGACCCAGGCACGCGACGGGGCGACGGGCACCAGGTCGGGCTCGGGGAAGTACCTGTAGTCGTCCGCGTCGCTCTTGGGCCGGCCGGCGGAGGTCACCCCGGTGTCCTCGTGCCAGTGCCGGGTCTCCTGGGTGATGGTGCCGCCGGCGTGCAGCAGCGCGGCCTGGCGCTGGATCTCGTAGCGCACGGCGCGTTCGACGCTGCGCAGTGAGTTGACGTTCTTGGTCTCGGTGCGGGTGCCCAGGATGTTCGAGCCGCGCGGGCGCAGGGACACATTCGCGTCGCAGCGCACGTTACCCTCTTCCATCCGGGCGTTCGAGACGCCGAGCGCCTTGACGATCTCGCGGATGGCGGCGACGTAGGTCTTGCCGATCTCGGGCGAGTCGGCTTCGCCACCCTCGATCATCTGGGTGACGATCTCCACCAGTGGCACGCCGCCGCGGTTGTAGTCGACCAGTGAATAGTCGGCGCCCTGGATGCGTCCTGCCGCGCCACCCATGTGGGTGAGCTTGCCTGCGTCGTCCTCCATGTGCGCGCGCTCGATGTCCACGGTCACCTGGCGGCCGCTCTCCAGCTCGATGGTGAGCTGGCCGTTGAAGGCGATCGGCTCGTCGTACTGGGAGGTCTGGAAGTTCTTGGCGGTGTCGGGGTAGAAGTAGTTCTTGCGGGCGAACCGGCTGGTTTCGGCGATCTCGCAGCCCAGGGCCAGGCCCAGGCGGATGGAGGACTCGATGGCCTGGCGGTTCACCTGCGGCAGCCCGCCGGGCAGGCCCAGGCAGGTGGGGCAGGTGTTGGTGTTGGCACCGGAACCGAATTCGTTGGCGCAGCCGCAGAACATCTTGGTCTTGGTGTTGAGTTCGACGTGCACCTCGAAGCCGAGCACCGGCTCGAACAGCTCGAGGGCCTTGTCGTAGTCCATCAATTCGGCTTTCGCCATCAGACGGCTCCCCCTTCGGTTGCGAACATTTCGATGTTGGCCAGAGCGGGTGCCTGGCTGAGCAGGGTGTGCCCCCAGTGTGCCTCGAGCAGCTGCTCGACGGCGGCGCCGAAGGTGTACAGACGGGCATCCGCCCGGGCGGGCGCCATCACCTGCAGACCCACCGGGAGGCCGTCTTCGGGCGCGAGGCCCATCGGCAGGCTCATGCCGGGGATGCCGGCGAGGTTGGCCGGGATGGTGGTGATGTCGTTGAGGTACATCGCCATCGGGTCTTCGGTCTTCTCGCCGAACTTGAACGCCGTGGTCGGCGCCGTGGGAGAGACGAGCAGGTCGACCTTGTCGAACGCGGCGGCGAAGTCGCGCTGGATCAGCGTGCGCACCTTCTGGGCGCTGCCGTAGTAAGCGTCGTAGTAGCCGGCGCTGAGGGCGTAGGTGCCCAGGATGATGCGGCGTTTGACCTCGTCGCCGAAGCCGGCGTCGCGGGTGGCGGCCATGACGCGCTCGCTGGTGAGCGGGCCGTCCTCCGGGTTGACCCGGATGCCGAAGCGCACCGAGTCGAAGCGGGCCAGGTTGCTGGAGGCTTCGGCGGGCAGGATCAGGTAGTAGGCGGAGACCGCGTACTCGAAGTTCGGGGCGCTCACCTCGCTGACGATGGCGCCGGCCGCGGACAGCAGGGCCAGGGTCTCCTCGAAACGCTGCTTGACACCGGCCTGGAAACCCGCACCGTTGAGTTCCTTGATCACGCCGATCCGCACCCCCTTGAGGGCACCGTCGGCCAGCCCGGCCTGGGCCGCGGCGGCCATCGACGGCCACGCATCCGTCAGCGATGTCGAGTCGAGCGGGTCGTGCCCGCCGATCACATCGTGCAGCAGCGCGGCGTCGAGCACCGTGCGGGTGACCGGGCCGACCTGGTCGAGCGAGGAGGCCAGCGCGATCGCGCCGTAGCGGGACACGCCGCCGTAGGTGGGCTTGACGCCGACGGAACCGGTGACGGCGGCGGGCTGACGGATGGATCCGCCGGTGTCGCTGCCGAGCGCCAACGGTGCCTCGAACGCGGCGACGGCGGCCGCGGAGCCACCGCCGGAGCCGCCGGGGATGCGGTCAAGGTCCCACGGGTTGTGGGTGGGGCCGTAGGCGGAGTGTTCGGTGGAGGAGCCCATCGCGAACTCGTCCATGTTGGTCTTGCCCAGCGGGATGAGGTCGGCGTCGCGGATGCGCCGAACCACGGTGGCGTCGTACGGCGGGATCCACCCCTGAAGGATCTTCGACCCGGAGGTGGTGGGCATGTCGTGCGTGGCGAGCACGTCCTTGATGGCGATCGGAACGCCGGCCAGCGGGCCGAGCTTCTCGCCGGCGGCGCGACGGGCGTCGACCCTCGCGGCGGTGGCCAGGGCGGCGTCGCGGGCCACGTGCAGGAACGCGTGCACATCGGGCTCGACGGCGTCGATGTGGTCGAGGTGGGCGCGCGTGACGTCGACGGAGCTGACCGAGCCGTCGGCGAGCAGACCGGCCAGGGCGGCGGCGGTCTGGTTGATAAGACTGGTCACGTTGTTACTCCTCGTCCAGGATGGCGGGCACGCGGAATTTGTCGCCGGCACGGTCGGGGGCGCCGGACAGGGCCTGGTCGACGGTGAGCGACGGCACGACGACGTCGTCACGGAACACATTCGTCAGCGGCATCGGGTGGCTGGTCGCCGGGACGTCGGGCGTCGCGACCTCGGCGACCCTGGCGACAGAGTCGACGATCTGGCCGAGTTCGACCGTGAGGCGATCGATTTCTGCCGAGCTGAGGTCGATCCGGGCGAGGTTGGCCAGATGCGCAACCTGCTCGGCCGTGATTTCAGACATGAAACTCCCAAGAAAATCGAAGCGGAAGCTCCAATTCTATTCGTCGTCGTCGGTTGCCAGGTCCGCGTTGTCGGTGCCGATCAGCGCCATGTTGTGCAGGGACTCGCTTCCGGGCCTGAAATAGTCGTTGTGGCCGAGGGATCCGCCGAGCCAGGCGCCGGTGACGGTGTCGGTCGCCCCGTCCACGCCGAGTGCCCTGGCACCGTACGAGGAGGCGCCGGGATCGCTACCGAAGAACGCCGAGCTGACCGCCGGGTCCCAGTCCGCCTTGCCGACGAAGACGTTCCCGTTGGCGACCTCGAGCTTGTCGGCGGACTGGATTTCGCTACCCGGTGAACCGACCACGACGAGGGCGTCCACCTGCACGGAGCCGTTGGCCAGCGCCATGAGCGAGACGGTCGAACCATAGGAATGCGCGAACACCGAGATGAAGGGCTGGTCCGCTCCCCTGCTGGCGCGCACGCCGGCCCACGAGGTCTCGAGGAAGGCGGCGCCGGCCACCGCACGGTCACGCCAGCCGACGGAGAACACGTCGGGCGCCTCGTAGCCGATCCAGGCGATCGTGGCCACGGTCTTCGCTGTGGTCGCCGCGGCATCCGGGTACCCCGAGACAAGCCGGCTGCCGGTGGCGGATGCCGGGGTGACGGACGCTGTGCCGGGTGCGGTTGTGGTGGCGGCCGGCGCCTTCTTGCGTGCGGCCAGGACCGCACGCTGCTCGCGGTAGACGTCGTCGGCCACGGTGGTCCAGTTGACCATCGCGGGCTCGACCCGGTAGTTCATTCCCGGTACCAGGTAGCCGATGTAGTCGGCGGTGTCCGGGTTGCCCAGGGCGATCGCCGCCCGCCCCGACCCGTTGGGGTCGAGCAGGATCAGGCTGCGTTTGGGCCCGCCGTCGCTGGGTTTCAGGGCCAGTTGGACCTGGCTGAGCACGGCAACCCGGCCGCTGGCCAGGGAGCGTTCGGCATCTGACGAGTGGCCGGCGAGGACCCGCTTGGCCTCGGCGAGGGATTCACTGAGGTATCGCTCGTTCGCGCGACTGCGCTGCGCCAGCGGCACGCCGTCGAGGTTGCCGACCAGCCGCGGGGTCGCCGTGGTGAGGGTGGCCCGCTGGGTGGAGTCGAGCAGCGTCCACCAGGCCGACACCACCGTGGCTTCGGGCGGAGTCGCCAGCACCGAGTCGACGCGGGTGGGGTAATCGGCCACGAAGCTCCTCAACTCCGCGACGGCGAGCTGGGACATACCGACGAGCAGATTCGACCCCGTCATGGTGCGGAGGGAGGCCACGTCGATGTCGATGGCAGCGGCCGACTGCACCTCGAGCTCAGCCGAGGCCTGCGAGGCGCCCGCATCGCTCTGACGGTCCGCGACCCGGGCCGAAACGGTCTCGTAGACGCTGACCTGCGAGGATTCGGGCATCAGGACGGGCCCGCCCACCCCGACGAGGGCGAGCGAGGCAGTCAGCAGTGCAGCGGCCTCGAATAGCACGACGCGTCCCGTCCCCTCCCGAACGAATGAACAGCAAACAGACTCGACGCCCCTGGCAAGTCATGCGCTCTCAGCTTACCGAGCCGCGGGCGCTGCCACTGCCCCTCGTTCAGGGCGATCGGACACTTTTTGGCGCAATTCGGCGGCTGCGTTTCGGGCGGGTTTCCGGCGGGGGAACATCCGGCCACGGTGAGGTGAATTTTCGGGGCTCAGAGCGCCTCGGCGGCGCAGCAGACTGGAGGGGCTCAGAGGATGACGCTGCCCACCACCAACGTCCCGATGACCACGATCACACCGATCAGCAGCCCCGTCGCGCGGCCGATCCGTCGGCGGCTGACGGTTCCCTTGCGCCAGGATGATCGGGACACCCGGTCCAGGTTCGGGAACAGCGCCTGGAACGGTGGCTCGCCGGGCTGGAGGAGCTCAGGCACCGTGGGTTCCTCGGTCGGACGGTCATCATCCTTGATGGGGGTCATGGCCGCAGCTTAGTGCCGGCGCCGGTTCCGGCCGCCTGGTGCGGGCGGCCGGGCGGGCGCGGGGGCATCAGCCGGCGGCGCGGGCGGCGAGCAGGGCCACCTCGTCGGCGTCGGACAGTCCCGCCCGGCGCGGGCCCTGCGGCACCCTGAGGCGCTCCCAGCGCAGCGTGTCAGCGAGGGTCTCGGCGAGCGGGCGGGTGACCAGTCCGGCGGCGCGGGCGGCACCGCTGTCTCGGGCATTGAACCCGGCGTAGTCCGGCAGGGGCAACCACAGCGGCAGGGACCGTGGCCCCGACCACGGCCCGACCTCGTGATCCAGTAGCCATCGGGCATCCGCGCCCACGACCGGGCCGGTGTGTCCGGCCACGCTCCTCGCCACGGCCAGGTGTTCGGCCAGCGCCACGGTCTCCCCCGTCGCGTTGAACACCCCGGCTGTGCGGTCCTCGGCGGCGTCGACGATCCATTCCGCCAGGTCGCGCACGTCGATCACCTGAACCAGCAGCCCCGGAACGTCGGGCACGAGCACACTCCCGTCGGCACCGGCGGGCTCCCTGAACCGCAGTGGCCAGTACCCGCTGCGGTCGGAGACGTCGCCGGGTCCGCCGATCAGACCCGACCGCACGATGAGCAACCTGTCGGCGCCGAACCCCGCAAGGAGCCGGTCCTCGCAGGCGACCTTCGCCTCGCCGTAGGTCTCCATCGACTCCATCACGTCACCGCTCTGCGCACCGACACGCTCAGCGCTCTCGTCCTGGCCCGGCACGGCGGTGTCGGCGTAGACGTTTCCCGACGATACGAAGGTGTACGCGGCGGCCCGGTCGCCCAGCGCCGCCACGGCCGAGGCGACCTGCCCGGGCTGCCGCGACACATCCACGACCACATCCCAGTCTTCGGCCGCCACCTCCGCGTACGCCCCGGCCTGGTCGCGGTCGCCCCGCACGAAGCGGATGCCGGCCGGGGCGTTCCCGGATTCGCCCCTGGCCAGGCAGGTGACCTTGTGACCGTGGTGCATCGCGGCCGTCGCGATGGTGCTGCCGAGCCAGGCCGTTCCGCCGAGAATGAGGAATCGCATGCGGCCAGCTAACCCAACCAGCGCTCCCCCCGGCAAGAGAGTTTCGCTCTGGGCACAGCGGAACGACGAGCGACCGCCGGCGGGAGCCTAGTCGGTGTCGCGGCCGGGCTCGGCCGCGGCGACCGACTCCGGTTCGGCACCGCTCTCGGCCGGGGCATCCGCCGGGGCGGCGTCTGGCAGGCCGGCCGGGCCGTGTTCGAGCAGCAGCCGGAACTGGTCGGCGTCGATGATGCGCACGCCCAGGGCTTCGGCCTTGGCCAGTTTGGAGCCGGCGCCGGGGCCGGCGGCCACGTAGTCGGTCTTCTTCGACACGCTGGAGGCGTTCTTGCCGCCGGCGGCGATGATCGCCTCCGACGCGCCCTCGCGGGTGAAGCCCTCCAGCGAGCCCGTCGCCACGACGGTCAGCCCGGTGAGCACTCCACCGGCCGCCGCAGCGGCACCGGGGCCCGGGTGCCCCGGCGTGGCGAACTGCACCCCGGCCGCTGCCCATCGCTCCACGATGTCGCGGTGCCAGTCCACCTCGAACCAGTCGATCACGGCGTCGGCGATGATGCCGCCCACTCCGTCGACCTCGGCCAGCTCGTCGCGCGACGCCGAACGGATGGCGTCGAGAGAGCCGAAGTGGTTCGCCAGGGCCCGTGCGGCCACCGGCCCGACGTGACGGATGTTGAGTGAGACCAGGATGCGCCAGAGCGGCTTGGTCTTGGCCAGTTCGATCTCGGCGATGAGCTTCACGGCGTTGGACGACGGTTGCGGGCCGTCCAGACCCGCCTTCTTCTCGGCTGCGGACGGGTTCCGCCGGAACGGGGTGCGCTGACGCACGGTGCCGTCCTCGTCCTCGCGGGGCAGGCCGGTCTCGGGGTCCCGCACGACCACGCTGATCGGCAACAGATCCTCGATGGTGAGATCGAAAAGGCCGGCCTCGGTGTCCAACGGCGGCGTTTCGGGAACCGTGGGCTGGGTCAGCGCCGCCGCGGTCACCTCGCCGAGCACCTCGATGTCGAGGGCACCCCGCGAGCCGATGTGCTCGACCCGGCCGCAGACCTGGGCCGGGCAGCTCCGCGCGTTCGGGCAGCGCAGGTCGATGTCGCCGTCCTTGGCGGCCTTCAGCCCAGTGCCGCAGACCGGGCAGTCTGCTGGCATCACGAATTCGCGTTCGGTGCCGTCGCGCAGCTCCACGACCGGCCCGAGGACCTCGGGGATCACGTCGCCGGCCTTCCGCAGCACGACGGTGTCGCCGATCAGCACGCCCTTGGCCCTCACGACATCCTGGTTGTGCAGGGTGGCCTGGCGCACGACGGAACCGGCGACCCTGACGGGTTCCATCACGGCGAACGGGGTGGCCCGGCCGGTGCGGCCCACGCTCACGACGATGTCGAGCAGCTTCGTGTTCACCTGCTCCGGCGGGTACTTGTAGGCGATCGCCCAGCGCGGCGCGCGGTTGGTGGCACCGAGTTCGTCGTGCAGGGCGAGCTCGTCCACCTTGATGACGATGCCGTCGATCTCGTGTTCCACGCTGCCGCGGTGCTCGCCGAAGTACTCGATGAACGCGGATGCCTCTGCCGGCGTCGCGACGACCCTGTAGTGGGTGCTGGTGGGCAGACCCCAGCCGGCGAGCAGGTCGTACACGGCGGACTGCGACTCGGCGCCGGGCTGGGCCCACGCGCCGATGCCGTGCACGAGCATCCGCAGCCGGCCGAGCCTGGCCTTCATCAGGGCAAGCTGGTCGGCGTTCTTGCTCTCGGCCTTCTGCCGGAGCGACCCGCTGGCCGCGTTGCGGGGATTGGCGAACACCCGCTCGCCCGCGGCGCTCTGCGCGGCATTGAGCTCCCGGAACGCTTCGACGGGGAAGAAGACCTCTCCGCGTACCTCCATCAGCGGCGGATGCCCGGTGCCGCTCAGCCGGGCGGGAATTCCGGGCACCAGGGCGATATTCTCGGTGACGTCTTCGCCGACCACGCCGTCGCCGCGGGTGGCGGCGCTGACGAGCACCCCCCTCTCGTAGCGGAGGTTGATGGCCAGGCCGTCGATCTTGAGTTCGCAGAGGTAGTGCACGGCCCGGTTGGCGCTCACCTGCACCTTGGCCGCCCAGGCCTCGAACTCCTCGATGGAGAACACGTTGTCGAGGCTGAGCATCCGCTCGGCGTGCTGCACCGGGTCGAACAGGGTGGTCTCGGCGCGGCCGCCGACGGTCTGGGTGGGGCTGTCCTGGCTGGCGAGTTCGGGGAAGAGCCGTTCGAGTTCTTCGAGGCGATGGATCAGGCCGTCGTAGTCGGCGTCGGAGACGATGACCTGGTTGCGCTCGTAGTAGGCGTCGCGGGCCTCGAGGATGCGCGTGGTCAGGCTGGCGGCCTCCTCGCCGGCGGCGGCCAGCGCGGCCGCCGGTGACGCTCCCGTCGCGTCAGGCATTGATCGTCGCGGAGTCGGCGGGAACCGGGCCTGCAACGTTGTCGCTTTTGACCGGAACGGCACTGATCGTGCGGTCGATCGTGCACTGCCCGAGCACCCGGGTACCCACATAGACCACAGCGGTCTGGCCCGGCGCCACGCCGGTCAGCGGCTCGGTCGGCAGGATGCGCAGCTCGGTGTGCGCCTCGACCGGCGGCGTCGCGGAGGGGTCGGCGGGCACGCAGATGACCTGGGCCACGGCGGGCTCCGGGTCGGCGTGCGCACGGATCTGCACGTCGCAGGCGAATTCGATCTCGGGGTGCTCCGGGGGCAGTCCGGCCCAGGTGTACTGGGTGCCGGCGATCTCCTTGATCGCCAGGGCCTCCTTGGGGCCCACGACCACGGTGTTGGACACCGGGCGTACCTCGAGCACGAAGCGGGGCTTGCCGTCGGCGGCGGGGGTGCCGATCGAGAGGCCCTTGCGCTGTCCCACGGTGAACGCCACGGCGCCCTCGTGCTGCCCGAGCTTGTTGCCCTCGCGGTCCAGGATGTCGCCGGTTTCCGGGGCGACCCGCTCGCCGAGCCAACCGCGGGTGTCACCGTCGGGGATGAAGCAGATGTCGTAGGAGTCGGGCTTGTTCGCCACCGAGAATCCGCGTTCGGCGGCCTCTGCGCGCACCTCGGCCTTGGACGGCGTGTCGCCCAGAGGGAACATCGAGTGCGCGAGCTGCTCCTTGGTGAGCACGCCCAGCACGTAGGACTGGTCCTTGGCCCAGGCGCTGGCCCGGTGCAGTTCCCGGTTGCCGTCGGCATCCGTCACGATCGAGGCGTAGTGGCCGGTGCAGACGGCGTCGAACCCGAGTGCCAGGGCCTTCTCGAGGAGGGCGGCGAACTTGATCTTCTCGTTGCAGCGCATGCACGGGTTGGGGGTGCGTCCGGCGGCGTACTCGGCGATGAAGTCGTCGACGACGTCGAGCTTGAACCGCTCGGAGAAGTCCCACACGTAATACGGGATGCCGATGATGTTCGCGGCCCGTTGGGCGTCCATCGAGTCCTCGACGGTGCAGCAGCCGCGGCTGCCGGTGCGGAGCGTGCCGGGCATGCGCGACAGGGCCAGGTGCACCCCGACCACCTCGTGCCCTGCCTCGACCGCGCGGGCTGCGGCCACGGCGGAATCCACCCCACCGCTCATTGCTGCCAGAATCTTCACTGGTTAAGTGTACGCACGCGGCGCCGAGTCGGCCATTCCCGCGCCGATCGCCTGCGCCCAGGCCACCGGCAGCGCCGTCAGCAAGGCGTCGACGTCGGCCTGGGTCGAGGTGCGGCCCAGCGTGATCCGCAGGGCGCTGCGGGCCTCGGCCTCGCTACGGCCCATGGCACGCAGCACGTGCGATGGCTCCGGGATGCCGGCCTGGCAGGCGGATCCCGTGGAGACCGACACCCCGGCGACGTCGAGCAGGAACAGGAGCGAGTCGCCTTCGCAGCCGGGGAAGGTGAAGTGGGCGTTGCCGGGCAGACGCCCGGCTGTGCCCGAATCTGCGGAGTCGGGGTCGCCGTTGTAGACGGCGGAGGGCACCGCGGCGCGAACGCCGGCGATCACACTGTCGCGCAGCACTCGCAGGCGCCGGTTCTCGGCGTCGAGGTCGGCGGTCATGGCTGTCGCCGCGACCGCGAACGACACCGCCGCCGCCACGTCCTGGGTGCCGCTGCGTACCTGGCGCTGTTGGCCGCCGCCGTGGATCAGCGGCACCACGGTGATCGTGCGGGACAGCACCAGGGCGCCGATGCCGACGGGGCCGCCGATCTTGTGCGCCGAGACGCTCAGCGCCGACACTCCGGTGGCGTGCAGGGCAGCGAAGTCGATGGGCACGTGACCGTAGGCGGAGATGGCGTCCACGTGCACCGGGATGCCGTGTGCCGCGGCGAGCGCCGCGACGTCTTCGACGGGCTGCAGGGTGCCCACCTCGTTGTTGGCGGCCAGCAGGGTCACCAGGGCCACATCCTCGGGGTCCTCAGCGATGGCCGCGGCGAGGGCGGCGAGGTCGATGCGGCCCAGCGTGTCCAGCGGGATCCACTGGACCGTCGCACCCTCCTGCTGGGCGAGCCATTCCACGGTGTCGACGGTGGCGTGGTGCTCTCCGCCGGGCACGAGGATCCGGGTGCGGGGCGCCCGGGCCCAGTACAGGCCCTTGATGGCCAGGTTCACCGATTCGGTGCCGCTGCCGGTGAAGACGATCTCGATGGGGTCGGAGTGCACGCTCGCGGCGACCCGTTCGCGGGCCTCCTCGAGCATCCGTTTGGCGTTCTGGCCCTGGCTGTGGATGGACGCCGGATTGCCGACGACAGCCATCGCCTCCGCGTACGCGGTGATGGCGGCCGGCAGCATCGGTGCCGTCGCGGCGTGGTCGAGATACGCGTGGTCAAAATGCACCGACATGTGCTCGCCTCCTGGCTGGTTCGGGTCCCGTGGATGGGCCGGTGCGGGCTGGTCTTTATACACCGTCCGCACTGATTACTCTAGATCTCATGACTTCAGCAGACACCCTCCGCAATCTGGGCGTCCGCGCTACGAGCAATGGCGGGGAACTCCGCGTCTGGTCCGAACACGCCGAGGCCATCGAACTGTGCATCTTCGACCACACCGACCCCAACTGGATCGTGCGCACCGTACCCATGGTGCGCGACGCCCACAACGTCTGGGTCGGCCGTAGCCGCACCCTCACCGCGGGCCGCCGCTACGGCATCCGGGTCTCCGGTCCAGCCGGTCCCACGCACTCGTTCCACCCCGAGAAGACCCTGATCGACCCGTACGCCCGGGGTCTGGCCCGGGTGGGACCCGACCAATGGCAGTCCACCATGGTCGACGACGCCTTCGACTGGGCCGGAGCCGTCAAGCCCAACACGCCGATGGATCACACCGTGGTCTACGAGGCGCACGTCCGGGGCCTGAGCAAGCTCAGCCCGGCCATGCCCGTTGAACTCCGCGGCACCTACGCCGGACTGGCACACGAGAGCACCATCGCGTACCTCAAGAACCTCGGGGTGACCGCCGTTGAACTGCTGCCGGTGCAGTCGTTCGTCTCCGAACAGCGCCTGATCAAGCAGGGCCTGTCGAACTACTGGGGCTACAACACCCTCAACTTCTTCACCCCTCACGCCGACTACGCCACGCAGGCCTCCCAGTCCGAGGGGCCGGAGGCGGTGCTGCGCGAGTTCAAGGGCATGGTCAAACTGCTGCACGAGGCCGGCCTCGAGGTCATCCTCGACGTCGTGTACAACCACACCGCCGAGGAGGGCCCGGCCGGACCGGTCACGAGCCTGCGGGGCATCGACAACGCCACCTACTACCGGCAGAACGCCAAGGGTCATTACATCGACGTCACCGGCTGCGGCAACACGGTCAACTTCGGCCACGACGTGCCGATGCGACTGGTGCTGGACTCTCTGCGGTACTGGGCCAACGAGGTGCAGATCGACGGGTTCAGGTTCGACCTGGCCGCGACCCTCGCACGCGACGAGAACGTGCACTACACGCCGGACCACCCTCTGCTCACCGCCATCCGCGACGACCCGGAACTGGCCGGGGTGAAGCTCATCGCGGAACCGTGGGACGTGGGCATGGGCGGCTGGCAGACCGGCAACTTCCCGACCGGCTGGTCGGAGTGGAACGACCGGTACCGCGACCGGATGCGGTCCTTCTGGCTCACCGACGTCGCCGCCGTGCGCAACCACTCGACCTCAGACAGCGGCATCGGCCGGTTCGCCTCCCGTCTGGCCGGGTCGGCCAACACCTTCTCGCTGGAGCGCGGCCCGGTCGCCTCGCTGAACTTCATCACCGCCCACGACGGTTTCACCATGGCGGACCTCACCGCGTACAACGTGAAGCACAACGTCGGCAACGGTGAGGCGAACCGGGACGGCACCGACGGGAACAACTCGTTCAACCACGGTGTCGAGGGGCCCACTCGCGATGTCACGGTGTTGCGTACCCGTCGGCGGGCGATGCGCAACCTGCTCGGCACCCTGTTGCTCTCCGCGGGTGTGCCGATGCTCACCGCCGGGGACGAGTTCGGTCGCAGCCAACGCGGAAACAACAACGCCTACTGCCACGACAGCGAGCTCACCTGGCTGGACTGGAACTTCGACGACTGGCAGCAGGACCTGCACCGGATCACCCGGCAGTTGCTTGCCCTGCGCCGGGAGAACCCGGCCCTGCGCCCCGTGAGGTTCGGCCGGCCGGGCCAGACCACCCCCAGCGCCAGCCAGATGGACTGGTACAACGCCGCCGGAGCCTCGATGTCGGAGGCCGATTGGAACTCCCCCCAGGAACGCACCCTGCAGTACCTCGCGGCCAGCACCCCCGAGCACGAGGCGTTCAACCGCATCCTCCTGATCGTTCACGGCCTGGAGTCGCCCACCGAGGTGACCCTGCCCATCCACTCCGGGGTCTCCAGCTACACGGTGCTCTGGGACTCCAGTCACGACGACATCCGCGAGGTGCAGAGTTCGCACATGCCGGGCGCCCGCCTCACCATGGGGGGTACCTCGATGCTGCTGTTGCGGGCCGAGGAAGCCCGGGCATGACCAAGCCGGATGCCGCGGCACACCCGCCACTGTGGCGCTGCTGCACGCCGGCATCCGGTTCACCGCCCACCACTACCCGCATGATGCGGCGGTGGCCGGCTACGGCCTCGAGGCGGCGGACAAGCTCGGGCTGGATCCCGACCAGGTGTTCAAGACCCTCTTGGCGGACGCCGACGGTGCCCTCGTCGTGGCGATCGTGCCCGTCTCCGGTCAGCTGGACCTCAAGGCCCTCGCCGCGGCGGTCGGCGCGAAGAAAGCCGTCATGGCCGACCCCAAGGTGGCCGAGCGCAAAACGGGCTACGTCGTGGGCGGCATCAGCCCGATCGGACAGAAGACCCGGCTGACGACGGTGCTCGACGAGACGGCCGAGCTCTTCGACTCGGTCTTCGTCTCCGGCGGCCGCCGCGGCTTCGACCTCGAGCTCTCCCCCGCCGACCTCGTCTCCGTCACCGCCGCCGTCGTGGCCGCGATCGGCCGGGACCGCTGACGACGCCGGCCCGCGGGCGAGGTCAGCCGGCGACGGCCACCAGCCCCATCTCGGCCGCGCTGATCAGCAGGTCGTTCCGCGGCACGACCCTGACGGTGTAGCCGAAGCCGCCGGACCTGTCGAGTTCGACGGTTCCGGTGAACAGGGTGGGCGCGCCGGGCGTCACGATTTCGGTCGCGTCCTGCCCCAGCACGTCGTTGATCGGCTCGAGGGCCTGGGTGCTGACGTCGGTGAGGTCGTCACCGCCGGTGCTCCTGCCGTAGACGACCTGCACCGTCACGTCCTCGGGTGCGAGGCCGTTCAACTGCACGTGCGCGCGCAGGCGCAGTTCATCGCCCACCTGCGGCACCGGGGCGACGCCACCGGACTCCACGTGCTCGACGGCCACGCCGGGCCAGGCTCCCCCGATGCGGGCCTTCCATTCCGCGAGTTCGCGGGCCGCCCGGAAGTTGTTGGCCGAGAGCCGCGCCTCGGAGACACCGGCGGGGCGGTAGAGCTTCTCCACGTATTCGCGCACCATCCGGCCGGCGTTCAACTCGGGCGAGAGCCCGGCCAGGGTCTGGCGGATGTTGGCGACCCAGCGTTCGGGCACGCCATCGGCGTTGCGCTCGTAGAACGGCGGCGCCACCTGGTGTTCGATGAGCTCGTACAGGGCGTCGGCCTCGAGGCGGTCGCGCTCGGCGGAGTTGGTGCTCGCGTCGGCAGAGGGAATGGCCCAGCCGTTCTGACCGTCGAAGTACTCCGGCCACCAGCCGTCGAGGATGGACAGGTTGAGGGCGCCGTTCAGGGCCGCCTTCATGCCGGAGGTGCCGCAGGCCTCGAGCGGGCGCAGCGGATTGTTCAGCCACACGTCGGTGCCCGGGTACATCAGCTGAGCCATACCGATGTTGTAGTCGGGCAGGAACGCGATGCGGGTGCGCAGCTCAGGATCGGCGGCAAACTGCACGATCCGCTGGATCAGCCGCTTGCCCTCCTCGTCGGCGGGGTGCGACTTGCCGGCGATGACGATCTGCACGGGGTGCTCGGGGTGCAGCAGCAGGGCGCGCAGCCGCTCGGGATCGTGCAGCATCAGGGTGAGCCGCTTGTAGGTGGGCACCCGACGGGCGAAGCCGATGGTGAGCACGTTGGGGTCGAAGACCTGGTTGATCCACGCCGGCACCAGACCGCCGGGGTTCTGCACCAGCCAGGCCGCGCCGATGCGGCGACGGGCGTCCTCGACGAACTGGCGGCGCATATCGCCGCGCACCTCCCAGAGGTCCTGGTCGCTCACCGCGGGCGATGCCCAGTCGGCCGTGGAGGTGTCGGTGGTACCGAGCCGATTCGCGGCGAGGGCCTTCAGCGCCGGGTCCGTCCAGGTGGGGGCGTGCACCCCGTTGGTGATCGAGGTGATCGGCACCTCGCTGGCGTCGAAGCCCGGCCAGAGGCCGCTGAACATGCGCCGGCTCACCTCGCCGTGCAGCTTCGAGACGCCGTTGGCGTGCTGTCCGAGCCGCAGGCCCATGATGGCCATGTTGAAGACATCCGGCGCCCCGCCCGGGTAGCTCTCGGCGCCCAGACCCAGCAGGTCGTCCACGGCCACACCGGGCAGCAGGTCGGTCTCGAAGTAGCGGCGCACGAGGGAGGTTTCGAACCTGTCGATTCCGGCAGCCACCGGGGTGTGCGTGGTGAAAACGGTGCCGGCACGGGCTACCTGTAACGCCTCGGCGAAGCTCAGACCCTCACCGATGAGGCTGGAGATGCGTTCCAAGCCGAGGAATCCGGCGTGTCCCTCGTTGGTGTGGAACACCTCGGGCTCGTCGCGGCCGTTGAGGTGGCTCCACAGGCGCACGGCACGGGCCCCGCCGATGCCGAGCAGCAGTTCCTGCAGCAGCCGGTGTTCGCCGCCGCCGCCATAGAGCCTGTCGGTCACCTGGCGCAGTTCGTCGGTGTTCTCCGGGATATCGGTGTCCAGCATCAGCAGCCGGATGCGGCCGACCCTGGCCTCCCACACGCGAGCGTGCAGGGTTCGGTCGTCCGGCAGGGCGAGGGACACCTGCACCGGCGAACCGTCCGCCCGGCGCAGCACCGACAGGGGCAGACCGTCGGGGTCCAGCAGCGGGTAGCTCTCCAGCTGCCAACCGTCGCTCGAGATCGCCTGGCTGAAGTAGCCGGCCTTGTAGAACAGGCCAACGCCGACGAGTGGAACACCGAGGTCCGAGGCGCTCTTGAGGTGGTCCCCGGCCAGGATACCCAGGCCGCCGGAGTACTGCGGCAGCGCCGCCGCGATGCCGAACTCGGGCGAGAAGTACGCGATCGACGCCGGCTTCGCCCCCTCGAGGCCCTGATACCAGCGCGGTTCGTTGAGATAGGCGCGCAGGTCGTCGCGCACCAGGTTGACGCCGGCGACGTAGTCGTGGTCCAGGGCGAGTTCCGCCAGCCGGGCCGGGTCGACGGCGCCGAGCAGGGCGACGGGGTCGGTGCCGATGCTGCGCCACAGCTCCGGGGCGATGTGCTCGAAGAGCTGCCGGGTGGGCTCGTGCCAGGACCAGCGCAAGTTGCCGGCCAGCTCATCGAGCGCGGCAAGCGACTCTGGCAGGACTGCACGGACGGTAAATTTACGGATCGCCTTCACGAACCTTACTTTAGGGGCGCAACGTGTCCACCGGGTAACAGGTGTGCGCGCGTGTGACCACCGATTCGGCCCCCGTTCGCGCTACGGTCGTCTTGTGGCTAAGACACCAAAACGAACCGGTACCGCCCTCTCAACTCCGAGCATCGCGGATGTTCCGACCAAAGTCGGTCGAATCCCCGTCCTCGACCTGTCCCCGCAGCTGAACGACAATCTCTGGCCGGCGAAGGCTTTCGCCGGCGAGGTCGTGCCGTTCGGTGCGACCGCCTTCAGGGAAGGGCATGACGCCATCGGCGTGATGCTGCATCTCACGGCGCCGGACGGCACCCAGACCCAGCATCCGATGCGCCCCGGCGCCCCGGGCACCGACAGGTACGAGGCCCAGGTGCGCCTGGACCTGCAGGGCTCGTACACCTACAGGGTGCGTGCCTACGCGGATGACTTCACCACCTGGGTGCACAACGCCGCCATCAAGATCCCCGCCGGCATCGACGTCGAGCTGATGTTCCTGATCGGTTCGACACTGCTGGCCTCCGCCGGCAAGGACCTCAAGCGTCCCACCGTGGAACGTCGGCTGTTCGCCGCCGCCGCCAAGACCCTGGCCAATACGAAGCTCCCCCTCGCGGTCCGGCTGGCCGTCGTCACCGATCCGGCCCTGGCCGCGGCAGCAGTCGTGCGCCCCCTCGCCAGTCTCGACTCGTTCTCCGCCGAGCGCACCGTGCGGGTCGAACGCACCCGCGCCGGCGTCGGCTCCTGGTACGAGTTCTTCCCCCGCTCGGAGGGCGCCGTGCGGCGAGAAGACGGCAGCTGGCAGAGCGGAACCTTCCGCACCGCGGCCGCCCGCCTGCCCGGCGTCGCCGCGATGGGCTTCGACGTGTTGTACCTGCCGCCGATCCACCCGATCGGCCGGTCCTTCCGCAAGGGCCCGAACAACACCCTCGACGCCGGCGAGAACGACCCGGGTTCGCCGTGGGCGATCGGCTCGGCTGCCGGCGGACACGACGCCATCCACCCGGAGCTCGGCACCATTGACGACTTCAGCTTCTTCCTCGACGCCGCCCGCACGGAGGGCATCGAGGTCGCCATCGACCTGGCCCTGCAGGCCTCGCCGGACCACCCCTGGGTCACCGAGCACCCGGAGTGGTTCACCACGCTGCCGGACGGCACCATCGCCTACGCCGAGAACCCGCCGAAGAAGTACCAGGACATCTACCCGATCAACTTCGACAACGATCCCGCCGGCATCCGTGCCGAGGTGCTGCGCTTGGTGCGCTACTGGGTCGGCGTTGGCGTGAACATCTTCAGGGTCGACAATCCGCACACCAAGCCGTTGGACTTCTGGGAGTGGCTGATCGGCACCATCAACCGGGAATCGCCCGACGTGGTGTTCCTGGCCGAGGCGTTCACCCGTCCGGCGCTGCTGCAGGGCCTGGCCAAGGTCGGTTTCCAGCAGTCGTACACCTACTTCACCTGGCGCAACACCAAGGAGGAGCTCGAGGAGTTCTTCGACGACTTGGCCCACGACACCGCGGACTTCCTGCGCCCGAACCTGTTCGTGAACACTCCCGATATCCTCTCCGAGTACCTCCAGTTCGGCGGACCGGCGGCGTTCAAGATCCGTGCGGCCCTGGCCGCGACGGCGGCGCCCACCTGGGGCCTGTACGCGGGCTTCGAACTGTACGAGAGCGTCGCCCGTCCCGGTGCCGAAGAGAACATCGACAACGAGAAGTACGAGCTTCGGCCCCGCGACTTCGCGAAGGCTGAAGCGCTCGGCAGGTCGCTGGCGCCGTTCCTGGCCCAGCTGGGACGCATCCGTGCCGCCCACCCGGCCCTGCGTCAGCTGCGCAACCTCGACATCCACTCCAGCGACGACGACTCGATCCTCGTCTACAGCAAGTACCTGTCCGGTGAGTTCACCGACGACGGTCGCACCGACGCGCTCATCATCGTCGCCAACGTCGACCCACATTCGGTGCGTGAGACCGTGGTGCACCTGGATGTGACCAGGTTCGGTCTCCCCCTCGGCTCCCACTTCGAGGTCGAGGACCTCATCACCGGCGCCGTGTGGACCTGGTCCGCGGACAACTTCGTGCGCCTGGACGCCTTCACCGAACCCGTGCACATCCTGCACGTGCGGATCCCACAGGCACCGAACCAGAACGGACTGGCCGAATGAAACACGCCACCGGCCGACCCGCCGACGAACTGCCCACCTTCTCAGCGCACATCCTCGAGACGGTCTCGGTCGGCTCGTACTACAACCCGCACGAGGTGCTCGGCCAGCACCTGCTGGACCTGCCGAACATCACCGACCCGATCACGGTCATCCGGGTCCTGCGTCCCCTGGCCATCGAGGTCGTCGCGGTGCTGTCCACCGGCGCCCGCGTCGAACTGTCCCATCTGGGCTACGGCATCTGGCAGGGTGTCAGCACCATCGGCCCGCAGGACTACGAGATCGAAGCGCACTACGAGGGCGGACCGGCCTGGATCAGCGACGATCCCTACCGTTACCGGCCCACGCTCGGCGAGCTCGACCTGCACCTGATCGGCGAGGGCCGGCACGAACGTCTCTGGGACGTACTGGGCGCCCACGTGCGCACCTTCACCGGCGTGACCAAGCCTGTCAGCGGCACCTCGTTCTCGGTCTGGGCGCCACACGCCCGTGCCGTGCGCGTGATCGGTGACTTCAACAGCTGGTACGGCGTGCTGCACTCGATGCGCAACATGGGCAGCACCGGCGTCTGGGAACTCTTCGTGCCCGGCCTGACCGCTGGCTCCAACTACAAGTTCGAGATCCTCACCCAGGCCGGCGAGTGGGTGCAGAAGGCCGACCCGATGGCCCGTTACACCGAGGTGCCGCCGCTGACCGCGTCGGTGGTGGGCGAGACCGCCTACACCTGGCAGGATGCCGCCTGGCTGGCCGAACGCAGCGCCACCGACCCGCACAACCGGGCCATGAGCGTGTACGAGATGCACGTGGGCTCCTGGCGGCCCGGGCTGGGCTACCGGGCCCTGGCCGACGAGTTGATCAGCTACCTCGAAGAACTCGCGTATACGCACGTGGAGTTCATGCCGCTGTCCGAGCACCCGTTCGGGGGCTCCTGGGGCTACCAGGTCACCGGCTACTACGCTCCGACGAGCCGGTTCGGCCACCCCGACGACCTGCGCTACCTGATCGACCGGCTGCACCAGGCCGGCATCGGCGTGATCATGGACTGGGTTCCGGGACACTTCCCCAAGGATGAGTTCGCCCTGGCCCGCTTCGACGGGCAGGCCCTGTACGAGCACCCGGACCCGCGCCGCGGTGAGCAGATGGACTGGGGCACCTACGTCTTCGACTTCGGCCAGATGCAGGTGCGCAACTTCCTCGTCGCCAATGCGCTGTACTGGCTCGAGGAGTTCCACATCGACGCCCTCCGGGTGGACGCGGTCGCCTCGATGCTGTACCTGGACTACTCCCGCAAGGACGGCGAGTGGGAACCCAACAAGTTCGGCGGCCGGGAAAACCTCGAGGCGATCAGCCTGCTGCAGGAGATCACCGCGACGGCATACAAGCGCAACCCCGGCACCATCATGATCGCCGAGGAATCCACCAACTGGCCCGGTGTCACCGCGGCCACCTCCGGCGGCGGCCTGGGCTTCGGGCTGAAGTGGAACATGGGCTGGATGCACGACTCGCTCGAGTACATGAGCGAAGACCCGATGCACCGCGCGTACCACCACAACGAGATCACCTTCTCGTTCGTCTATGCGTTCAGCGAGAACTTCCTGCTGCCGATCAGCCACGACGAGGTTGTGCACGGCAAGGGCTCCCTGATCGGCAAGATGCCCGGAGATCCGTGGCAGCAGCTCGCCAACGTGCGGGTCTACCTCGCATTCATGTGGGCGCACCCGGGCAAGCAGCTCCTGTTCATGGGGCAGGAGTTCGGCCAGCGGTCCGAGTGGAGTGAAGAGCGCGGACTGGACTGGTGGATGCTCGACCAGCCCGGTCACCGTGGCCTGTTCAACCTCGTCGGCCAGCTCAACCGGGTGTACCGGGACACGCCCAGCCTCTGGGAGCGTGACAACGAACCCGGCGGGTTCGAGCTGCTCGACGGCGGCGCCGCTGCGGAGAACGTGGTCAGCTTCGTGCGCTGGGACCACGACGGCACGCCGGTGGTCTGCCTATACAACTTCTCCGGAGCCCCGCACACCGGCTACAGGGTGGGGCTGCCCCTGCCCGGCGCCTGGGAGGAGATCCTCAACACCGATGCCGAGAACTTCGGCGGCTCCGGGGTCGGCAACCTCGGTGAGGTGACCGCGTTCGCCGAGCCGTGGGCCGGCCGGCCGGCATCCGCCACCCTCACCCTGCCGCCGCTCGGCGCCCTCTGGCTGCGCCTGCGCCGCTGACATCGCTCAGGCCACGCGAAAGCGCCCGCCTGGTCGCCTCAGTCGCCTGAGGCAGCCACACGGGCGCTTTCGCGTTCCCGCGTTTAGTAGAGCAGCGCGGTGAGGCGTTTGCGGGCCGGCGGCACGCGCGGGTCATCGGTGCCGACGACCTCGAACAATTCGAGCATGCGCTGCCGGATGACGTTCTTGCCCGCAGCATCCTGGCCGGGGAACAGGCCCAGCAGCCTGTCGAAGGCGTCCTCGATGTGTCCGCCGGACAGGTCCAGGTCGGCCACGAGGAGTTGAGCGTCCAGGTTCGCCGGGTCGTCAGCGGCAGCCGAACGCACCTCGGCGATGGTCTTGCCCTGCAGCCGGGCGAGCAGGCTGACCTGGGCGAGACCGGCGGTGGCCATGGTGTCGCGGGGGTCGCGGGCCAGGGCGAGCTTGTAGATGTCGATGGCGGCGGCGTAGTCGCCGCGCTCGATGGCCTCGTAGGCCTCGCGGTGATGCGGTGGCAGTTCGGGTTCGACGGGCTCGGCCGGCGGGCCGGCGGGCGTCTCGGCGGCCTCGGCCACCCCGGTCACACCGTGCTGAGCAGCCAGCTCAAGCACCCGCTCGAAAACCTCGCGGATCTGCACCACGGGGAGTACCCCGTCGAAAAGCTGCACCGGCTGACCGTTGATCACCGCGGCGAGGGTCGGCACCGACGTGGCCTGGAACGCCTGGGCGAGCTGCGGGTTCGTGTCGATGTCGACGGTGGCGAGCACGAAGCGGCCGTTGTACTCCCTGATCAGGTTCTCGATCACCGGGGTGAGCTGGGTGGCCGGCTCGCTCCAGGTGGCCCACAGGTCCACAATCACCGGCACGATCTTCGACAGTTCCAGCAGCTCCGCGAAGTTGGTGTCGGTACCCTCGAGCACCAAATTCGGTACCGGAACGACACCGGCGACGGCGCCATCCGGCGCGGTCCCGGTGCTCACGCCGGCCGCGGCCGCCGGTGGGCGGTTCACGAGCGAGGACAGGTCGACGGCGCCGCGCAGGTTGGCGCCGGCTGGGGGGACAACGGTCATGGAAGCTCCACGGAATTGATCAGTCCCTGACTAAAGCCAAGGAGAACGATTTTGTCGGTTGAATTGGCGGCAGGCACGTGGAACAGGAGCTGCTCGCTATAGGTGCTCTGGATGCCCTTGGTGGTCTCCTCGATACCGGAGAGCGCCTTGCTCGGGCCTTCCTTCGGGGTGATGGTCGCCTTGCCCGCGACGGGAGTCACCGTGGTGATCTCGTTCACACTCACGGCCACGATACTGCCGGAGTCGTTCGTGGCAAGGGCAATGATCTCGCCACTCCCAACGGCATTGGTGAACTCCATCGTGCCGGTGTCCTCAAGCTCCAACAGCTGCTTCTCCTTGTACTCCAAGCCCAGCTGGGTGCGGGCGGTGTCGCCCTTGGCTTCGAAGAGCGGGAACGACGGGCTCGCCTCGCCTTTCAGCAGGATGTCGGCGTAGGCCGGGCCAACAGCGTTGGGCGCCATCGACATGAACTTGTTGTCGGGGGCGATCAGCGGTGCTCCGATGGTAGCCGGGGCCACACTCGGAACCTTGGCGGATGCCTCGAGCTGCACGGCGTACTCGACCAGGTAGTTCTCCCGCGGAGATTCCTGCTTGAGAATAAGCGCCATGGTGGGCACCGAGGCCTCATCAGCCGACTGCAGCACCGTCATGACCACGCGCGGCCAGGCATCGGTCTGTTGGGGAAGCGTCAGCGTCAGCGGGGAATCCGGCAGCGCCACGGTCGCCGCGTACGACGCATCGGCGGCGCGGACCTTGTAGTTGGCCAGACGCTGCTCGAGCGCGGGGCCGGTGAACCGGGTGGCCAGGCTGTCGGCATCCAGGTTCGCGTCGGCCTCCGCCGTGAGCGCGACAATGTCGCCAACGATGCGCTCGAGTTGCGGCACCGTCACAGCGGGCTCCGGAGCCTCGTCGGCCACGGGAGCCTCGATATCCTCGGCGCTGGACGAGGGCGTCGCCGTTGCGGTGGCGGCGGCCTCCGGAGCGGCGGTCGGCCAGAACTCCGGCGAACATCCGCTGAGCACCAGGCCGGAGACCAGCACGAGGGGAACGGCGATCATGGACCGGCCGATCGACCGGCGTGGACCGGTGATCTCGCTCGCCTTGATGGTCTTGGGGCGCGGCGCCCGGGGCAGCCTGGGCATGCGCGGCCCGCGCGGCACGTTGCGCCGCGGACGGCGGGACCGGCGGAAGTGCAACAGGCCCAGCAGGTAGATCACGAAGCCGAGCAGACCGATGAGAGCTCCCCCGACGATCAGCGGACCGGCCCACGGTGTCGCGTTGTCCGTCGGCCAGGCCACGGTGATATCCGTCGGCGCCGGGGCGGTCCCGTCGGAGGCGACAAGCACCGAGATCCCGGCCGGCGCGCTGATCGTGGTGGTCAGCGACCGGTCACCGGTGTACTCCTCCAACCACAGGTCGGAGCCGGCAGGGTCGGTGGCCAGCGGGGCCGCTTCGGTTTCCGCCGCCGGCGTGACGGCGGTTCCCGTCGCCGGGGTAACAGTCAATTTCCCGGTGTCGGCATCGAGGCCCACCGCCGAGTACTCGTCAGCGCCGATCCAGGCCTGGATGTCCGCGGTACGCGCGTAGGCGACGAAGACGCTGTCGGAGCCGGAAACCGTGATGGTCTGGCTGCCGGGGAACGTGCCCAGGGCCGCGCCGTCGATCACCGCGTACGGCGCACCGTCGTCGACCGTCGCGCTCAGGCTCGTGGAAGCAGGTTCGAGAAAGACTGTCCGCTGCGCGATGCCGAATGCGATCATCAGCGCGGCGAGGACGAATGCCAAAATGGCAAAGACGAAACGCACGTAAAACCCTCCTGTGTTGCCTGCCGATGGCTGCGAATCACAACGACTGCCACCGCTTGTCGGGGCCGGGAAGCAACAGACACGGACGTCTTACGATAGTGGACGCTCCTGAGAGGTGCCTAATAGCGGCTTTTCGCGTGATTCCCCTCCCTCCACAGCCTCCTTTTCCCCGAAGGCGGGATGGGGAGCAGAGTGTCCGGGCACTAAAATTGCACGGTCTGCTCCGTCCGTATCTGACTCGGGGTCAGGCCCATTTATGAGGAGACAACGTGGCGACCGACGAGGCTGACTTCACCCAGGTATTCCGGGGGTACGACAAGGACGAGGTCGACAAGGCCATCCAGGGACTTCGGCGCGACCTGATCCAGGCCAACGCCCAGAGCACCGAGTCGGCCAAGGAAGTCAAACGACTGGGGGCCAGAATCGACGACCTCAATGCCGAGATCGAAGAGGTCGGCAGTCCCACCTTCTCCGGGCTGGGCACCAAGCTCGAGAACACCCTGCGGGTCGCCGAGGAGCAGTCAACCCGGGTCATCGCCCAGGCCGATATCGACGCCGAGAAGCTGCGCGCCTCCGCATCCGCCGAGATCGACGCGCTGAAGCGCCAAGCCTCCGAACACGCCGAACGAACGGTGTCCGACGCCACCGTCAAGGCCCACCGACTGCTCACCGATGCCCAGGTCGAGGCAGACGATCTGCTCACCCGCGCTGGGCAGACCCACGAACAGCTCACCCAGGATGCCCTCCAGGAGGCCGCGGCGATCCGCGGCGCCGTCGCCACCGAGGCGGCGGAGCTCCGGGCCACGGTCAAGCGTGAGGTCGCCGCCATTCGCTCCGAGGCCGAACGGGAGGCCGCTGAGGTGCGGGTCGTCGCTCAGCGCGAGGCCACCGAAGCGAGGGAAATCGCCGCTGGTCTCACCCGGGAAACCGAATTGACGCGCGCGGAAGTGGCCCATGAACTGGACCAGCAGCGTGCCGACCTCGCCCGCGAGACCGAACAGGCCCGCATCGACCTCGCCACCGAGACCGAACAGGACCGCATCGACCTGGCCCGGGAGACCGAACAGGCCCGCATCGATCTGGCCCACGAGACCGAACAAGCCCGCTCAGACCTGTCCGTGGAGATCGAGCAGGGTCGCACCGACCTCGCCCGGGAGATCGAACAGGCTCGCGCGGATCTCACCATCGAGGGTGAGCAGGCGCACACCGACCTCGACCGGGAGCTGGACCGAGATCGGGCGGCAGTGAACCGCGACCTCGACAAGGCGCACGCCGACCTCGCCGCCGAGATCGAGCAGGCCAGGGCCGACCTCGCCCGGGAACTCGAGCAGACCAAGGCGGACTTCGACGCCGACAGCGAGCAGGCCAGAATCGATCTGGACAACCATCTCACCGCCACCCGCAAGCGCGGCGAGCACGAGGCGGCCAAGCTGCGACGCGAAATCGACCAGATCCGAGCCGACCTCGAGGTGGAGCTCAAGGCGCGCAGGGACGAAGCCGAGCAGGACCACCTGGCCCGTCACCAGGCGGCCGTCGCTCAGACGCAGCGTTACCTGGACGACTCCTCGGCTCAGCTCGCCGTCACCAACGCCCGCACCGTGGAACTGCGCACTCTCAACGAACAACTGGATGCCGGTGCCCGCGCCGACGCGAAGACGGCGAAGGCGAAGGCCGACGATGAGGCCGAACGCATCGTGCGGAATGCCGAGGATTGCGCGGCGGCCCTCGTCGCCGATGCGGAGACACGCACGCGTGAACTCGTCAACGACGCTGAAGACCGTCTGGCGCAGATTAGGATTGAGCGCGAGTCGGTCGCCGGCTACTTCGAAAGCCTGCGCAGCGTCCTGACCCAGGCGGAGAAAGTGAACGCTGACCAGGACTAGTCACAACGCCGAGCAAGTGGAGACAACAGTGAAGATCCAAAACGCCTTCCGGCTCGGCCTGGTGGGAACCCTGGGTGTCGGCCTCGGGGTGCTGATCCTGAGCTCGATCGTCTCGCTGTCCACGATCATCACCTACATCGGGGCGGCTCTGTTCCTGGCCCTGGGACTCGACCCGGCGGTCTCGTGGCTCGAGAAGAAGAAGTTCCCGCGGTGGGCCGCCATCCTCACGGTGCTCGTCGCCGTGCTGGGCGCGCTGACCGGGGTGATCTTCGCCATCGTCCCGATCATCGCCGACCAGATCTCCAACCTGTCTGAACGCATTCCGGCCCTGGTGAAGTCGGTGAATTCAGCGACTTTCCTCGTCGACCTGCAGAAGCAGTTCCCGGCCCTCGATGTGCAGGAGATCGTCGAGGCGGTCACGAAATACCTCGGCGGCAACCTCACGGAGATCACGTCCACCATCGTCCAATCCGGTTTCGCCATCGTCAGCGGCTTGTTCGGCGGCCTGATCATCCTGATCCTGACCCTGTACTTCACGGCGTCACTGAACACCATGAAGCGAGCCACCTACCAGCTGGTCCCCGCCTCCAAGCGGGAACGCTTCGCGGACCTGAGCGAGCAGATCACCACGGCCGTCGGCCGGTTCATCGTGGGACAGGGCGCCCTGGCCGCCTGCAACGGTGTTTTCAGCTTCATCTTCCTGTCGATCATCGGCGCCCCCTTCCCCGCCCTGCTGTCGGTGATCGCGTTCCTGTTCTCGCTCATCCCGCTGGTCGGCACCATCACCGGATCCGTCATCATCGTCGCCACCTGCGCGATTCCCGGTATCGGCAGCTCCTGGCTCACCGTGCTCGTCGCGGGCATCTACTACCTGGTCTACATGCAGCTCGAGGCCTACGTTCTCAGCCCGAACATCATGAACCGCGCCGTCGCCGTGCCCGGCGCCGTCGTGGTGGTGGCAGCCCTCGCCGGCGGGTCGCTGCTGGGCATCCTCGGCGCCCTGATCGCGATCCCGGTCGCGGCATCGGTCATCATGATCATCAAGCAGGTCGTGATCCCCCGCCAGAACGAGCTGTAAAGCCTCAGGAGCGCCCTGTCAAGCGGCGCGGTGCTCCTGAGCGCCGGACGCCCGCCGGTTGCTTACGCGGCGGCTCAGAGCTCGGCCGCTCAGAGCCGGGCGGCTCAGCGTTCGCCGGCCCAGGTCTCCGGCAGTGGGCCGGCTGCCGGGTTCACCGCGGCGACGATCTCGTTGAGCACCCGGCGGGTCTGGCTCTCCCCCACCCAGAGATGCTTCGCGCCGTCCACATTGATCAGTCGGGCGTTCGGAACGCTCGCGAACCGGGTGCGGGCCTCCTCGGGCCGGAGGTAGTCGTCGTGTTCGGGCACCAGCACCACGAGCTCGCGCTCGTCGTCCGCCCAGGCCGCCAGTTCGGCATCCGTTGCCCGATGCAGCGGTGGCGACAGCAGGATCGCGCCGTGGATCGGGTGGTCGAGGCCGTACTTGATCGCCAGTTCCGTGCCGAACGACCAACCGACGAACCAGGGGTCAGGCAGGCCACGCTCCGTGACGAAGGCCATGGCCGCGGCCACATCGGCACGTTCGGCGTCGCCGTGTCCGAAGCTGCCCCCGCTGGTCCCCCGCGGTGAACTGGTACCACGGGTGTTGAAGCGCAGCACGGCGAGGTCGGCCAGCGCCGGCAGCCGTCCGGCGGCCTTCCGCAGGATGTGCGAGTCCATGAAGCCGCCGTGCGTGGGCAGCGGATGCAGGGTGACCAGGGTGGCGACGGCGGGCCGACTCGCCGGCGTGGCCAGCTCGCCCACCAGGGTGAGGCCGTCGTCGGTGTGCAGCTCGATCTGCTCGCGGGTTGCGGGCAGGTCGATGCCGCCGCGGATCTCGACTGGTCCGGCCATGGTGGTGCTCCTCGTCGGGGGGGGGGGGGG